>NVWX01000037.1:25904-36780 GCA_002746355.1 Dehalococcoidia bacterium
CNGGGAAGCGATAGACATAGTCGTCTCGGGCAAGGATCTGTCTATGGRCGACGCTGCGTCGGTGATGCGGCAGATCATGTYGGGCGAGGCCACYCAGGCGCAATTGGGCTCGTTCTTGACCGCGCTCCGGCTCAAGGGCGAGAGCACCGAAGAGATCGCCGGCATGGCTACAGTCATGCGTGAGTTCGCGCTGAAGGTTAACGTGGACGGCATGTTGGTGGACTCCGTTGGCACCGGCGGAGACGGCTTGAACACTTTTAATATCTCGACGGCGGCGGCATTCGTTGCGGCGGGGGCCGGGCTAAAAGTTGCCAAGCATGGCAACCGGGCCGCGTCGGGCACCTGCGGCAGCGCAGACCTGCTGGAAGAACTGGGAGTGAAGATCGAGCTTTCGCCCGAGGGCGTGGAGCGTTGCATCAATGAAAGCGGCATTGGGTTCATGTTCGCCCAGGCATTCCATCCCTCCATGCGCCACGCCGGGCCGGTGCGCCGGGAGATAGGCATCCGCACCGTGTTCAACAYCCTGGGGCCGTTGACCAACCCGGCTGGAGCGCAGTCGATGCTGGTGGGAGTTGCCTTCCCTGAATTGAGCGAGCAGATGGCCGCAGTCTTAAACCTGCTGGACACCCACCACTCGATCATCGTCCACGGCGAAGGCGGCCTAGACGAGATGACCCTTTCCGGAGACACGTCGGTGTGGGAGGTTGACGGTGGCAAAGTGAGCAATTGGACGCTGTCGGTGGCCGACACCGGCCTGCCGGTCACACCGATCGCGGCGGTCCGGGGCGGCGACCGGGCGGCCAACGCCAAGACCATGCGGGAGCTGTTGGACGGCGCCGGCGGCCCAGTGCGGGATTACGTCTTGCTGAACAGCGCCGGAGTGTTGCTGGTGGGGGACCTGGTATCCAATATCCGCGACGGAGTGCAGATGGCCGCCCAAGCCATCGATAGCGGMKCGGCCAAAGACCGCATGGAGTCCATGATTGAAGTCAGCCAGGCGGGCAGCTAATCTCCCATATGAATCGCGACGTATAATGCGAGTCTGGATTTCGAGCTGATTATAGAAGAAAAATGCCAAACATCCTTGATGAAATAGTCGCCGCCAAGCGTATTGAACTGGCCGAGAGCAAGTCGCAGGTATCGCTGGCCGACTTGGAGATTGYCGCTGCTGGCCAACCACGACCCCTGAACCTGTCTGGGGCGTTGTTGGGCGGTGGGGTGCGGCTGATCGCCGAGGTCAAGAAGGCCTCGCCCTCCAGGGGGCTGCTGATGCCCGACTTCGACCACCTGAAGCTGGCCGAGACTTATGCTGGCAACGGGGCCGCCGCCATCTCGTGCCTCACTGACGCCAGGTTCCAGGGTGAACTGGACCACCTGCGGCAGATCAAGGAGACTGGGGCATCACAACGCGCTCCGGTCATGCGCAAAGACTTTATCTTCGACCCTTACCAGGTCGTTGAGACCCGGGCGGCAGGGGCCGACGCCATGCTGCTCATCGTGGCGATTCTTGAGCTAACCCAATTGAAGGAAYTGCTGGCCGCTGCCCAGTCACATTGGATGCAATGCTTGGTTGAAGTCCACGACGAAGCTGAACTGGAGACCGCGGTGGAYGCCGGAGCGGAGATCATCGGCATCAACAACCGGGACCTGCGCACCTTCACCACCGACCTGTCGGTGACCGAACGCCTGGCGCCGCTGGTGCCCAGAGGCAAGCAGATCGTCAGCGAAAGCGGCATCTTCACCCGTGAGCACCTCGCGCAGATGAATCGTTCCAGGGTTAACGCGGTGCTGGTGGGCGAGGCCCTGGTGACCGCTCCCGACATCGGCGAAAAGGTCCGGGAGTTGACCGGCCAGAAAGCGCCGGCGGCGTAACAGTGGATCCTCAAGAAATAAGGGTCAAGATCTGCGGGATCCGCGCTTTGGACGACGCGCTGGCGGCCGCCGAAGCTGGAGCCGATCTCATCGGCATGGTGTTCGTGCCCGAGCGGCGCCGGCGAATCACTCCTAAAGAAGCCAAAGCCATCGTTGATGGTGTCAGGAACTCCGGCGGCCCTGTTCCTCGGATCGTGGGTCTCTTTGCGGACCAGTCCATCGAAGAGGTTGCCGGRGTAGTCGAATTYTGCGGCCTGGACCTGGCCCAACTCTGCGGGCAGGAAACGGTCGAATTTGCCGGCCAAGTTGGCTGCGACGTGATCAAAGTGGTGCACGTGGCTGAATCGGCTACCGCGTCAGATGACGCCGGTACCGGCGCACTGGTCAAAGAATTCAGTGGCGTCGGGCATCTGGTAACGCTAGATAGATACGTTGAGGGCATCCAAGGTGGCACTGGAAAGGGATTCGACTGGGAGGTGGCAGCATCACTCTCCCGGTCTGGACATCCCTTTTTGCTGGCGGGAGGGCTCACCCCCGAAAACGTCTCTGAGGCGATCACCATGGTGAAACCCTGGGGCGTAGATGTCTCCAGTGGCGTGGAAACCGACGGCAAGAAAGACCACGCCAAGATTTTGGAATTCCTGCAAAAGRCAAAAGCCGCCGCCAACGCAACGTAGCGTAGCGGATAGAAGGAACAATGCATGGCCCAACAAAACGAGGCGAGCCTCCGTTTCCCCGATGACCGGGGCCGATTTGGGGATTTCGGGGGGAAATTCATCCCCGAGACTCTGATGGCCGCTGTCGCGGAGTTGGAGGATGCCTATCTGGCGGCCAAGGCGGACCCGGCGTTCCAGGAGCGTTTGGGTCATCTGCTGCACACCTACGCCGGACGGCCGACTGCCCTGTATTTCGCCGAGAACCTGACCCGCGTCTGCGGCGGGGCGAAGATCTACCTCAAACGCGAGGACCTGGCGCACACCGGCGCCCACAAGATCAACAACGCCCTTGGCCAGGCGTTGTTGGCCCAGCACATGGGCAAGAAGCGAATCATCGCCGAGACCGGCGCCGGGCAGCACGGCGTGGCCGCTGCCACCGCCTGCGCCATGCTCGGATTGGAATGTATCGTCTACATGGGCAGCGAGGACATCCAACGCCAGTCGCTGAACGTCTTCCGCATGAAGCTGCTGGAGGCGGAAGTCGTACCGGTTGACTCCGGTACCCGCACCCTGAAGGACGCCATCAACGAGGCCATCCGCGACTGGGTGACCAACGTTGAGACCACCCATTATCTGATCGGCAGCGTGGTCGGTCCGCACCCGTACCCGGTGATGGTGCGCGACTTCCAGACGGTCATCGGCCGGGAGGCCAAGGCCCAGTTGCTCGAGGCTGAAGGACGGCTTCCAGACTACGTGCTGGCCTGCGTCGGCGGCGGCAGTAACTCCATCGGCATCTTCCATCCCTTCGTGCCTGATGAAGACGTGCGGCTGATGGGCCTGGAAGCCGGAGGCGAAGGCGTGGCGACCGGGAAGCACTCGGCCACCCTCAGCGCGGGGCGTCCGGGGGTGCTGCACGGCGCGATGTCCTACCTGCTGCAGGATGAGCACGGGCAGGTGCAGGAGACCCACAGCATCTCAGCGGGGCTGGACTACCCCGGCGTAGGCCCGGAGCACAGTTACCTGAAGGACTCGGGAAGGGCTGAGTACCGGGAGGTAAACGACTCCCAGGCCCTGGAGGCGTTCCATCTCCTGTGCCGCACCGAGGGTATCATCCCGGCGTTGGAGTCGTCACATGCGGTACACGCAGCCGTGGAGTTGGCGAAGACGCTGCCACCCGACAAGATAGTCCTGGTCTGCCTCAGCGGCCGCGGCGACAAAGATATCGACATCGTCGCCCAGGCATCTGGGTTGGAGATTTAGGGGCAATCCGAAGCTGCGGCAGACGTAATCCAGCCTTAGCCCCTGTGCTATAATGGCTGCCGATTCGYYGGGGCCATTTCTGAGCGTGNCCCGGTCTGATTCAGACTTGATTCCCGTTGAATAACCGGCTAAGAAACAGGAGAGATCACAATGGACATGGGCCTCGAAGGCAAAGTTGCAATCATCACGGGTGGGAGTGACGGGATCGGGAAAGCGGCCGCATTGAGCATGGCCAAGGAAGGGGCCAACGTAGTTATCGTGGCCCGGCGGCAAGAGGTCTTGGACCAGGCTGTACGAGAGATCAAAACGGCAACCGAGGGCTCTGTAATCCCCCTGGCCTTGGACATCACCACAGAGGGCGCTTCCCAGAAGATGATCAAGACCGCCGTGGATAACTTCGGGCGCGTGGATATCATCGTCAACAACGCCGGCTCCTCGATGGCCAAACCCTTCGAGAGCGTTAGCCACGAAGATTGGCAGTCGGACTTCGAGTTGAAGGTCTGGGCGGCGGTCCGGCTGATGCAAGAGTCCATCGCGGAGATGCGGAAGGTCGGCGGCGGCCGGATCATCAACGTGACCAACCTGGGTGGCCGGACCCCTGGACCCGCCTCCATGCCCACTTCAATCTCCCGCGCCGCAGGCATCGCCATCACGAAAGGCCTGTCCAAGGACCTGGCCAAGGAAAACATCTTGGTCACCACCGTCTGCATCGGGCTGGTCAAGAGCGGCCAGCACCAGCGCCGGTATGATGCCCGCCTTGAGAAGGAACCCAACCTGTCCCTGGACACGTTCTACGACGAGTTGGCCCAGGCCCGGTCGGTGCCCATCGGCCGTGTGGCAGAACCCGAGGAAGCCGGTGACGTCATCGCCTTCCTGGCGTCGGAGCGGGCCAGCTACCTGACAGGCATAGCGGTGAACCTAGACGGCGGCGCTTCTGCAGTCCTTTAGCCATTGCGGTTAACGGCTCTGATAWTCAGACATTGAAATGGTCCATCCGACCGAAGGACATCCTTGACTAGCTCCTACATGAACGAACTGCATGCGCCGCAAAAGGTCCTGCTTGGACCCGGCCCAAGCACGGTGCATCCGCGGGTGCTCCAGGCCTTGGCCAATCCCGTGATGGGACACTTGGATCCGGCGTTCTTCCAGGTGATGGATGACGTGTGCGAGATGCTGCGCGAGGTTTTCCACACTACCAACTCGATGACCTTGCCAATCTCGTCCACCGGCACCGGCGCCATGGAAACAGCCTGCGCCAACATCATCGAACCGGGCGACGAGGTGCTGATCTGCCGGAACGGCTACTTCGGCATCCGCCTGGCCGATATCGCGGAGCGCTGCGGGGCCACCGTGCACGTGATGGACACGCCTTGGGGCAAAGCGGTAGACGCTCAGATGCTGAGGGACGAGATCAAACAATATCCCGGCCTCAAGGCTGTGGGGGTGGTCCACGCTGAGACTTCCACCGGGGTCCTGAGCGATATGAAAGAGCTGGTGGAGGTGATCCACGAGGCCGGTGCGCTGGCCATAGTGGACGCCGTGACGTCTCTGGGCGGCCATGAAGTCAGGATGGACGACTGGGGCATCGACATCTGCTACAGCGCAACCCAGAAGTGTTTGGGAGCCCCTCCAGGACTGGCCCCCATCAGCCTCAGCCCAGCGGCCATGGACGTGGTCAGCAAGCGGTCGACCAAGGTGCAGAGCTTCTACTTCAACCTCAAGGACCTGGAAGCCTACTGGAACCAGACCAGGGCTTATCACCATACCTCGCCCATCAACATGACCTACGCCTTGCGTGAGGCACTGCGCATGATGATGGAAGAGGGCCTCGAAAATCGGATTCAGAGGCACGCCAGGGTGGCGGCCGGGCTTCGCGCCGGAGTGGAAGCCCTCGGTTTAAGCCTGCTGGCCGAGGAAGGCCACCGCCTGAATCCGCTCACCACGTTGTCTATTCCAGAGGGCGTAGAAGACGCCAAGGTCCGCCGGGCGCTGCTCAACGACTATGACATTGAGATCGGCGGCGGACTGGGAGAGTTTGCTGGCAAGSYCNYKKCGCNTNGGCKYRMTNNSYKRGTCGNTGMCRKGNMGMAKWMSGYCKKCGCKGWMCKSYSYGNNCTGGMRWCCRKCMWMRYCWRRGWGNGGSTNMCGRARWSGCYWWSGGYKYCMGYSTCKSRGNNRCCCWAYSMGMCRKKGNCGMSGNYYRASGASYWKATMSTSRRWYKSYSCGRMKWYAKMRRMRWMANSGRCGNCRRKWACANSSYCGYWKMWTWCKRWKKSGCYKYMSYCMKCGNYCMTGYSMRWGSASGRRCSCAYKRCGCNGANYAACATKSYCNCYGMGSWGRKGGCYMRGACGGSSAWCMWCNGYMRMCSASKRGAYKMCGGCNGNWWYGCYGGNNYGRCGGMCKSKRMSGSSSMCKTYSWYANMAATGSSKGKYRRGGGRANNWKKWCGCCCCTACCTATAGTCGCTGGGCAGCCGCGTAGCCACCGTCCCCATAGATGCCGGAGGCCAGGGGCCGGTCAGGTAGTCGTAGAGGTTGCCGGCGTTGATGCCCATGACCATTGGGGCCAAGGCTGCTTGCTCCACGTCCATGGGGTATCGGTCGATCATGGCGGTCAACGTTGAGACCGATTCTTCTCTGGTCATGCCGCGGTCCACGGCGTCTTGGACGTAGTCCTTCCACTCGGAGATGAACGCACCCTGCTCGTCCAGATAGCCTTTGCCGCACATGTCGCCGTGGCCAGGTACGAAGATGTCTTCGTTCAGCCCCCGCAGCGACTCCAAGGCAACCAGCCACAGGTCCGGGTCGGCCTCGTGCAGCCAGGAATGCACGCCGTGGAAGATGTTGTCGCTGGTGAAGACCACACCCTCTTCTTTCACGATCACCGCCGCCTGATAGAGGGTGTGGCCGGGCATGTGAATCATCTCGAAGGTGTGGTCGCCCACGTGCATGGTCATGGTGTCGCGGAAGGTAATCACCGGAAAGTTGGCCGTGTAATCTTCCAGCAACGCCGGCTCTTCGGGCCCGAAGGTCCCGACCCTGGCGGCATGCTCGGCCATGTCGGTGTTCAGCATGCGGGTGCGCACCCCTTCGTGGGCGATGACCGGTGCGTCGAAGAAAGCGTTCCCGGTCCAATGGTCCCCGTGGGGCTCGGTATTGATGATATATCGGAGTAGTCCCCGGTTCTCGATCTCGGTCTTCAGCCACATCGCCGTGGTCGGCTTGTGGGGGCTGTCGATCATGACGATGCCGTCCGTGGTGGTCACGAACCCAAAGTTGCAACCACGGGTTTCGGTCTCAACCCAAACGTTGCTGGTTATCTGTTTCATTCCGAGTCTCCCTTTTTTGCCACTCCCGTTCCCAGTGATTCTTCCACTACCGCCGGCAGCCTCATGGTGAACGTTGAGCCTTTGCCGAATTCACTTTCCACCAGTACTGTGCCGCCCATCATCTCSCAGAAATGGCGGGTGATTGCCAAGCCCAACCCCGTGCCACCATGGCGGCGGTTGGTTGAGGCTTCCGCCTGGGTGAACGCCTCGAATAGTTTCCCCATCTGTTCTTCGGTCATGCCGATTCCGGTGTCGGCCACAGCGCAAGTTGATCCAGTCCTGGCCGTCGGTGGTCTCCCGGCTGATAGTGAGTGAGATCGTGCCCTGTTCGGTGAACTTGCTGGCGTTGCTGAGGAGGTTGAACAGGCCTTGCCGGACTTTGGTGGWGTCCGCGTGGATGGAGCCAACAGAGTCGGGGCAATCGACCGCCAACAAATTGGAATTCTTTTGCACCAGAGGCTGCATGGTCGTAACCACGTCGTGAATCATGGGCGTGATTGGGAACGTCTCCAGATAGATATCCATGGCGCCGGCCTCGATCTTTGAGATGTCTAGGACATCGTTGATCAGGCCCAGCARGTGTTTGCCCGCGCCGTTGATCCGCTCYAGGTCTTCCTCGAATTCCTCGTTCTCCAAGTCTGCCGCTTCTTCTTGCAGCAACTCGCTGTAGCCGATTATGGCGTTGAGCGGTGTGCGGAGTTCGTGGCTCATGTTGGCCAAGAACTCGCTCTTGGTCCGGTTGGCTTCTTCGGCGTCGTCTCTTGCTAGCCGAGTCTCCTCAATAAACTCGGATTTGCCGATGGCAACTGCGGCACTGTCGGCCAGGGTTTGTAGGAGTTGGATTTCGCTCTCGGTGAAGTCGTGAGGCTCATRGTAGAACGTACACAATACTCCGTAAGGTAGATTGCGAATAATGATCGGCACCGAGAGAGAACCGCCTATCTCCGCGGCCACGCTGATTTCTTGCGTCGTTYGGTCAGAATAATTTGACCYAAACTCCGATGTCCAAACGGGACGAAGCTCCTCGAAAGCCCGGCCGGGTGTCCCTTCTCCGGGTTTAATGATCACGACGTCCGTCCAATTCGGTGGCACGTTGTGTCCTCTGGCAACCGTCAGAACTCCGCTGGCCTGGTCAAGCTTCCAGATCGCTGTCGCTTGACTCCCGATCAACTCCGAAGCCTTTCGGGCAATCAACCCCAACACATCGTCCATATCCGTGTTTGAAGCTAACTGAGTTGTAACTTCCTGGAGTTGGACAGCCTCTCGTTCCCGTGCCTCAGCAAGGTCCCGTGCTTGCTCAGTCTCCTCGATGAACYGGGCGTTGTTGATGGCAACAGCGGCGCTGTCAGCSAGGGCCTCTAACAGTTGGATCTCGCCGTCAGTGAAATCATGGGGCTCATAGAAAAATGTATTCAGGGCGCCGTAGACCTCATCACGAATAATAATCGGGACCGCCAGCGCGCCCCCCAYGGATGTCGCTCTGTTGATCGCATCGGAAACAGGGTCCGCAATCGTCCATGATGGGTCAGACAGAATATCCCTGCTCCAGATCGGACGGCGTTCCTCGAAAGCCCTGCCGGTGGTGGCGTCGCCTGGGGCAACTAGTCGGTCGGCCCATTCACCGGAAGGAATGTTGTGCCCCCGGACAACGACTAGTCCCCCTCGAGACTCGTCGAATTTCCAAAGAGCTGATGCCTCGCTTCCTATAAGCTCCACCGCCTTGGCGGTGATGAGGTCTAACACGCTATCCATGTCTGGGCTGGAGGCAAGCTGCTCCGTGATCTCGTATAACTGTGTGGYCTCATCCCGTGCCTGCTTAGTTTCCTCTATGAACCGGGCGTTGTTAATGGCTACGGCGGCGCTGTTGGCCAGGTTCTGTATGAGACTTATCTCYTCGTCGGTGAATTCTTTAGTCTTGTCAAAAACCACGTCAAGGACGCCCCAAACGCTGTCCTCTATCATGATGGGAGCGCCAACGATAGACATCGCACCCAAATCGGAGATTTGGCTCCTGGCCGTTGAGCGGTCGCCAGATGTAAAAGATGGGTCTTCGATGGTCAYGGAGTAATCTGACGTCCACTCGACACGCCGCTCCAAGTACGCACGTCCGGCGATGCCTTCCCCGGGCAAAACCAGCGAGTCCAGAATCTCCGGGCGCATCTTGAAATTGTTAACCGCGACCAAGCCGCCCCTGGACTCGCCAAATTGAAAAAGCATCCCTGAGTTTCCGTCCATCAGTTCCACAGCCTGCTGGGTTATAAGGTCCAGCACGCTCTCCAAGTCGTGGTTTGAGGCCAGTTGAGCGGTTACCTCGTAGAGTTGGGCGGCCTGCCGCTCCCGGGCCTCCGCCTCGTTAAGGAGCCGGGCTTTATCCAAAGCCAAGGCTGCCTGGTCGGAGAAGGCGGTTAGCAAGGAAACTTCGTCATCGGTCAGTCGCCGAGGGCGCGTATCAGCTAGTACTAAGACCCCAAGGGATTGGTCGTTGGCCACCAAGGGTACGATCGCACCACCGCGGAGACCGTGTTTTTCCATTATGGAACGCTGCTCTGGAGTTAAAAACTCAGCCTGCGATATCTCTTCGACGACAAAGGYTTCTCTTGTGGCCATAACGTGGCCCGCGGGATTCCCCCCTTTTTCGATCACGGTAGATGAGTCGAGGTCAGCGAGAAGGCCAACCGCTGCCGCCGTGGCGGCGCTGGCGACCAGGTCCTTTCYTGCTGCTAGCCGGATATAGGCGATCGGCACACTGAGAAGCCGCGCGGCTTCGTYAACGATCAGGTCCAGCACCTCGTCAGTGTCATGAACGCCAGCCAGCCGGTTGGAGRCTTGGTAGAGGGCGTCGGAGCGCTCCTTCTCCCGCTCTGCTTCGTTCAGGAGCCGGGCTTTTTCCAGGGCCAGCGCTGCTTGGTCAGCGAAGGCGGCTAGAAGGGAGATTTCATCGTCGGTGAAGCGGCGGACCTGGCTGTCCATCACGACAAGAACGCCGATAGATTGGTCGTTGGCGAGTAGCGGAACCGTGGCGGTCCCGTGCAAGCCATGTTGTAAGTAACTGAGACGTCCTGCTGGCGTTACTGTCTCGTCTATCTGTCCGTCAAGAATCGTTAAAGGTTTCTTGGTGGCCATCACGTGCCCAACCAAGCTCGTCCCCTCCTCAACCGGGATGACAGGCAATTCTCTTGCGCCACTGGCAAGAAAGGCCGCTGCGCCCTTAGTTGCCGCGCTAGGCACCAATCGGCCGCCCTCCAACAAGCGGAGAAACGACGCGTCTGTGCCGACTAGCCGGGCAGCCTCGTTAACGATCAGGTCAAGCACCTCATCGGTCGGCGAAAAGTAGTCACAAAGAAGCCGGTGATGAGCCGAACGTTACTGGAGCGGCTTGCGAACCAATTCGGGTGCAGAGTCCATAAGGTAGCGGGAACGCTTGTACAACTCCGGAACGCAACAGACTGTCGAATTTGTCCAATAACTGTAGGCTGCACGAACAAAACAGACAACGCATTTATAATCAGAAAATCAGGAGCACTGTTTCTCGGCTGTCACTCTGCGTGCTGCAAGGGAAAACTCAAAAAAATTCATCAATTTGAATCGAGAGACGGCCATAAGGTATCAAGGATGAGCGGCTGGACGTCCGCCGTCGGATGCAGCCCGTCTGCTTGAAACGCATTCTGGTTGGCCGCAAATCGTTTGAGCATGAATGGTGCATACAGGATTTCGTGATCGGTACCCAGTTGATCGAAGACCTCCTCGAATGCATCGATG
>NVWX01000076.1 GCA_002746355.1 Dehalococcoidia bacterium
TGTTCAAGTGTCGATACCGCTGTTAATATAGTTAAATCAGGCGGATCGCCTTTAATACTATAATATCACTATCGGCACGTAGAGGCCGGAGGTTCAAATCCTCTCACCCCGACCATTAACTGACCTAAATCGTTAAATTCATGGCCTTCTAGCCTGACAATGTGGCTTAACTCCACAGCACCGCTTCTTATTTCTAGGTCTCAACAAAAAGGCCCTTTCAAATTGGAAGGGCCTTTTTGTTGCCTAGTATCGTGGTCAATCGCGCCGGRGTYGAACCGRGAACCTACTGATTAAGAGTYAGRMGKWWWTYRTWCWYAGGCGTGKWYRMYRRTSSWMMSCAGKCWCGRTWTTGAGRCTAAAMGSYAARMCCGTGCCTACYGGRCAAAAATAAATTGAGTACAAGAGGGCCAAACCGGCTAGAATGTTGCCCGCTCTGCATTTMATGTCGGCAAAGAAGATTCCTTCTACTCACACCCCAATTTTGCGACCAAATCGTCGGTCGACTGGACATCGCCGAAGGTCACCAGAAATTTGCCCAGCGTGTGATTGTGCAGCGCATCCGTCTGGTCGGCGTTGCCGTCTGCGACCATCACAGTGCGGTAGCCCCACATAGCGGCGTCACGTGCGGTCGACTCGCAACACGTGCTGGTGGCAACGCCGGTGACGAGCAGGGTGTCGATGCCTAGCTCACGGAGCATGCCATCTAGTTCTGATGGGTACGGAATGAACGCTGAGTAGCGGTACTTGATCGCGATTTTGTCCTCCGGCAACACTGCGCAGGTGGAGTAGATCGGAAATCCGTCGCCGCACTTTGATAAAAGCGATTGACGCTTTGCCCACCCTGAGGCGCTCGTCGCTTCCTTGCGGTTGGCCCAGTCCTGAGGGTCTGCAGAGAGCGCTTCGGTCTGGATCCAGATCACCGTCCCGCCGGCCATCCTCGTTGCCTGGGCCAGGCGGTTAATGTTGGGCACGATCGTTCGCGCCTGGGGCGCACAGGCCGGCATGCCGTCGGCGACGAAATAATTCTGCATGTCAACCACGACGAGGGCCGTCTTACGTGCATCTAGCTTGTCATAGGCATTGAGYCGACCGTCGCGGATCTGCTTTGCCTTGTCCACGAACCAGGGATCGATGTTCAAGTGGTGCATMWTTATCTCCGCAATATTCGGGCTTGGTATTGTACGACTTGCTTAAACAAGAATCTGTCCCCGCCAGGTGGATGTTAGGAATGCTACATCCAGGCCTCTTATAGGGCAAACTCAAGGCCGTTAACACGGCCTTGAGTTTGTCTGGGGCCTCCGGTGACAGGCAGATCCCCTTTCGATCTTCTTAAGAGCATGCAGGCGTGTGTGAGATACTTCTCACCTTCCAACATGCCGTCCTTGCTGACCCGGAACAGAATTGAGCCCATTCCGAAGCGATGCCCTTCATCTATTATGTGAACGACCCAATACCTCTTTTCYTCGGCGTATATCGCCTGCATCATTTATTATAGGTTCGATTATTAGCAGCTAGCACCACCTGATTGAACGCCTTATAAGCGGTGATAGGAAGGTCGCAATCGTAAAGCCGGCTAACAACCAATCATCATTACTGCTCAAGGATGGATAAATCATGGATCTACACGATATCCCTTATCTCTCGATCGCCCAACTRGGTGAACTGATCAAGTCGAAAGAGATTTCATCGCTAGAGGCCACGGAAGCTTATCTAGAGCGCATTTCCCAAATAGACGGCGTCCTAAATTCTTATATAACAGTTACTTATGACGAAGCCCGACAATCGGCGAAACAAGCAGACAAATCAATTGCGGATGGGCATTATCATGGTCCACTCCACGGAATACCAGTAGCCGTTAAGGATCAATTTTTTACCAAAGGGGTGCGAACCACCGCAGGGTCGAACCTATTGTGGGAATTCATTCCTGAAGAAGACGCTGTTGTTGTCACGAAACTGAAGGATGCCGGAGCAGTGCTCTTGGGCAAGCTTAATCTGAGCGAATTCGCTCTCGGGGAAAGTTTCTCCCATCCCGGAGGTACACCGAGAAATCCCTGGAATCTCGATAGGAATCCAGGGATTTCTAGTAGCGGCTCTGCTGCTGCTACATCGGCATTCCTGTGTGCATCCGCCTTGGCTGAGGATACAGGAGGCTCCACTCGAATTCCCGCCGCTTGGTGTGGTTTGGCTGGATTGCGTCCCACTTGGGGCCGGGTCAGTAGGAGAGGCGTAATTCCAGTCTGCTGGTCAATGGACACAGTAGGCCCAGTAGCTCGRACCGTTGAAGATTGCGCGATTATGTTTCAGGCCATCGCCGGTCATGATCCCGAAGATCCGTATTCTTGGRAGACCCCTGTTCCGGATTACCGCCWGGGAYTATCTGGAGGTATTTCAAAATTAAGGATCGGCATCCTGCGCGAAAAAGTTGCTCTGGGTGGATTAGAACCAGAAACCCTTGAAGCCTTGAACGCAGCTATTGACCAATTGAGATTATCGGGCGCGATTGTCAAGGAAGTGTCTATACCGTCCGTAGAATGTGCTGGCGTGGCGTCAAAATGCATCACTGACATGGACGGTGGCTACTTACACCACGAAAGATTAAAGACTAGAGCTCAGGAGTACGACCACAACTCCAGGGTTCGCCTRATCACGGGGATACTAACGCCAGCCCAATCATATATAAAGGCACAAAAACTTCGCGCTATGGTGAGGAATGACATTCTCCAAGCCCTTCACGGGGTAGACGTACTAATTCTGCCTACATCACCGGGTCCAGCTCCTAAGATTCCAGAGAAAGCAGGGATAATTAGTCAAGAAGATGCTCAGAGTCGTATCTCTGGGGTACGTAACTTTACCGGGGCGTTCAATTTAGCGGGTTTGCCTGCTTTATCTTTGCCATGTGGCTTCACATCAGAGAACTTGCCTTTGTCAATCCAGGTAGCAGGACGCCCCATGGAGGAAGAGCTACTTCTACGTCTAGGTCATACTTACCAGCAAACAACTAATTGGCATTTGCGCCGTCCGCCAGAACCTGTTTCTTAACCTTCCAAGAGCCGCCGCCCTACGAATAGGGGACTGCGATACCCAACCAAAAACTAATAAGGAAGATAGGACAAAACCAAACTGACTATCAAGAAAAGCCCCGTTTTTAGAAACCGGGGCTTTTTCGTGCCTAAAACTGGTGACCCGCCTCGGGGTCGAACCGAGAACCTACTGATTAAGAGTTAGTAGGAAATCATGTTCAGACGTGGTCATAAGTGTTTCCTAGTCTCATAATTGTGCCTGAGAGTACATATGAGTATCCTTGAACATGAAAAGAACGAGATCAAAAGCAAGATCAAAACATCTTTAGTGGGTCGTGTTAAGAAAATAGTGGTGGCAAGGTAACTTCCCTTTATGGCCTTCTTAAATATGCAAGGTATATCCCTTGCCTTTATTGGCGTCAAAATTTTTGACGAGGTCAACTTAACCATTGAACGAGGTGAGAAGGTTGGCCTGGTAGGCAGGAACGCGTCAGGGAAGACAACGTTACTGCGGCTGATCGAGGGAAGCGTCAAACCAGACTCCGGCGTTGTCTCATTCCAAAAAGGCATACGCACTGCCTATCTTTCACAAGAAGTGCCCAATGATTTACCCGGAACCGTGTTTGATGTTGTCGCCAGCGGAAGCAGAGAATACGTTGATCTTTCCACACGGAATCCATCTCCAAGCACCAGGTTGCTACATGAAGGCACGCCGCCTCTACGCGAGGAATTGGATCGCATTCACGACAATCTTGATACGGAAGGAGTGTGGTACAAGARGGAACAGGTCAACAAAAGCCTYTCGCAACTTGGGTTGGATGCKGRCCGCGMTTTCAGWTCTCTTTCYGCTGGCCTAAAACGTCARGTGCTCTTGACSARGGCGCTTGTTAGTGAGCCGGATATCCTCCTACTTGATGAACCAAGTAACCACATGGATATTGATTCCATCAAGGAACTGGAACAGATGATGGCTCAGTTTGCCGGTGCCATAATTTTCGTTACCCACGACCGGATGTTCTTACAGAAAATCGCTACCCGGATAATAGAAATTGATCGGGGTCGCCTGTTTGACCAGACCTGCGATTATGAGACATTCCTSGTACGGCGAGACGCCAACCGTGATGCAGAGGAGACGAAAAACGCTCTGTTCGATAGGAAGCTAAAACAGGAGGAACATTGGGTTCGAGAAGGTATTAAGGCGAGGCGGACGCGTAACGAGGGCCGWGTGAGGGAACTGGTAAAAATGCGGGAGATGCGCAGTTCCAGACGAGACCGGCCCAAGAATGTGAAGATGGAAGTCCAAGAGGCTGAGCGTTCCGGAACATTRGTGGCAAAGGCMGACAATATTGGCTTTAACTATGGCGATACTCAGGTAATATCACAATTCTCCGCCACGATTCTAAAGGGCGATAGAATTGGGATTCTAGGCCCTAATGGCAGCGGCAAGACAACCCTTCTGCGGCTCCTTCTTGGCATGCTCGTTCCGGCCAATGGAACAATCCGCCTTGGCTCTAATTTGCAAATCAGCTACTCCGACCAACTCCTTGAGCAATTGGACGAATCCAAGACCGCTATAGAAACCATCGGCGACGGCAGTGACACAGTTACCGTTAACGGTAAAAGTCGTCACATCTTCGGCTATCTGCAAGATTTTCTATTTTCTCCAGATCAAGCTCGCTCTCTTGTTTCTGGATTTTCTGGAGGGGAGCGCAAGCGCCTCATGCTCGCCCGTCTCTTCACGCAGCCCTCCAATCTCCTTGTGCTGGATGAACCCACCAACGACCTTGATATCGAGACCCTTGACCTTCTTGAAGAGCTCTTGATTGACTACACAGGAACGATTCTCCTCGTCAGCCATGATAGGACGTTCATCAACAACATCGTAACGAGCACCGTCGTTTTTGAAGGCGACTCCGTCGTGAAAGAGTACGTGGGTAACTACGATGACTGGCTGCGACAGCGCCCCCAGGAAGCCAAACCAAGTAGCGCACCTGCCGGCAAACAAGAGGTCCCACCAGCTCAGGCACCCAAGGCAAGGGTGAAATTACGGTTCAGCGAGCAAAAGGAACTGGATGCACTGCCCCAGACTATTGAATCCCTCGAAAATGAACAGCAGGCGTTGTTCCAGACGATGGGAGATCCGGAACTCTACAAAAAAGACAGGGCTGACATTGTTGCCAACAACGAAAGGTTGGAAGAACTGAAAAGACTTTTGGCTGAGGCCTACGAACGTTGGGAAGAACTGGAACAGCTCCGCCTAGATATCGAAAACAGCAGACCTTCAAAATAGAGAATGCCAAACAGCGTAAAGACGAGGCTAATCGGGAATTAAGTTGTATGGTCACGCCSYYRRMMKCCCMACWCSKRMYRRYKSWGWATWTGAGGAGGGCCATCTCAGATACGTATCACAGAAGAGTTCGGCCCTCCAATTGACCGCGGCTCGGGCCGATTTCGAAAAGCGCGGCGCTTAATTCTGGCACTTTTTTTAGATATAGGGTGAGTGAATTTGGAGTATCGAAAACTTGGCAAACTGGATGTCTCCGTGGTCGGATTGGGGACTTTCCGTACCTTTGATGTAACAGACGAGGCCGACCTGGCCCAGCGTCGGCAGATCATTGACAACCTACTGTCCAACGGCATCAACTTTATCGACTCGGCCGCCTGGTACGGCGCGTCTGAGAAGGCGGTTGGGACGACCATTAAAGGCAAACGAGACCAGTTTTATCTGGCAACCAAGGTACGTATCGAAGGCAAAAAAGCTGGGGAGCAACAGATCGCCCAGTCGTTTGAGAACTTCGGCGTTGACTACATCGACCTGTTCCAGGTGCACAATCTGATTGATACTCAAACCCATCTGCCGACCCTTGAGCGACTGAAAGAAGAGGGCAAGATCGGGATGATTGGCGTTACGGCAATGGTCGACGACGCCTACCCGGAGGTGATGGATATCATGCGTTCCGGCCGGATCGACACGGTGCAGATTCCCTACAACGTAGTCCAGCGTACCGTTGAGGAAGGCGTTCTGCCCTTGGCTGAAGAGCTTGGCATCGGAGTCATGGTGATGGAGCCCCTCAAAAAAGGCCGCTACGTGAAAGAACTGAAGGGTGAGCCCGATCTAACGCCGTTGAAAGAGTTTGGAATCGAGACCTGGGCGCAGGCGTTGATCACGGAGTAGAAGGAGATCGCGTTCGGGGGGATGTTCTGCGCGGTCATCCGCTCCGGCCAAGTCTCGGCCTTCGCCACCTCCCCGGCCTTCGCGCAGGCATGGATCACCGAGGAGTAGGAGATCTCGTTCGGGGCGCCGCCGGCGGCCTCCATGCGGGCGAGGTGTTGCTCCGCCTTGACCACCTCCCCGGCCTCCCCGCAGGCGTGGATCACCGAGGAGAAGGAGATCTCGTTCGGGGTCCGCTCGGGCCAGAGCTCCGCCTTCTGCACCTGCCACTTCCAGTTGTTCTTCTTCTTCATCTTC
>NVWX01000038.1 GCA_002746355.1 Dehalococcoidia bacterium
CAACTGTAGTTGGCAGGAAGCCATACTGGAGAATTCGGAAAGCGAAGACACCGCGGAAGAGCTGGCGCCGGTTGGCGACTAGACTAGAGAATGCCGGTCATGAGGGCTTGACCCAATTTGACCGCTATCTGGAGTTGTTTCCCCGCTACATCCGCGGTCAGCGTGGATTATCCGAGAATACGGAACGAGTCTACTTAGACGACTTGCGATCGTTCCGCCAATACCTGGCCGTGGAGAAGCTCAGTCTGACGGACATGGACCGGCAGACCCTGCGTGGCTACCTGGCCTGGTTGACCACCGAGGGTAAGGGCGGACGGGAGGGATACGCCAGGGTCAGCGTTGCCCGTAAGCTAACGGTGGTCCGCGCTTTCTACCGGTTCTTGGTCCAAGAAGGTCTGTTTCGTTCCACTCCCGTGCCTTCGGGGCAAAGTTTCAAGGTAAAGGTCTCAAAAACACTCCCCGATTTTTTGGGTCAGCGCGAAGTTGCCCGGCTGATGGATGCGCCCGATGAATCGACGGTCCACGGCATCAGAGACAAAGCGATCTTGGAAACGTTGTACGCCTGCGGAGTGCGGCTGGCGGAGATTCATGGACTTAACCTGCCGGACATCAATTTCTCCAGCAACGAGATCTTGGTCCGGGGCAAAGGTTCGAAAGAGCGAATGGTCCTGTTCGGAAAGCATACCGAGGAGGCGTTGCGTCGATACCTCAACGAGTCCCGGCGTGAGTTGGTGTCCAAACCCACCCAGGCGCTTTTCTTGAACCGGTATGGAGAAAGGCTCTCGCGCCGCAGCTTCGAAAAGTTGGTGCGCCGCTATTCAACCGAGGCCGGGACCAGGACGAACGTTCATCCCCATACCCTGCGCCATACCTTCGCCACCCATATGCTGGAAGGCGGGGCCGATCTTCGGGTGATCCAAGAACTGCTGGGCCATTCCAGCCCCACGACGMCMCMRMWAYMYASKYMTRYAMCCAWKYRRSMARSCMKGWMGSMCTRMYWGYCKMWYYRTCCCANKSMYMMYSRRSCCGMYRRMMSRRCSSSCCGRMMRMSSMCCRGRSCKGARGAACMRRYRCCYASYRSGAAGGACGMCTAGNRMCATGGCCAGTTTCTTGATCTTAAATGGCCCCAACATCAACATGCTGGGACGCCGTGATGCATCTATATACGGCTCCAAGACCCTGGAGGAAGTGAACCAGGAGATCAAATGGGTTGCCAATGAACTTGGGGTGGAGGTGATTTTCTACCAGTCCAACCTGGAAGGAGAACTGGTCACCTGCATCCAGGAGCATTGGGGAAAGATACAGGGCATCGTCCTTAACGCCGGAGCACTGACCCACTACGGGCTCAGCTTGAAAGACGCATTGATCGACAGCCGATTGCCGGTGGTCGAAGTCCATCTCAGCAACCCTTCGGCCAGGGAAGACTGGCGCAGAGTCTCGGTCATCTCGGACATAGCCAGAGGGCAGATCGCCGGATTTGGTTGGCGAAGCTACACCTCGGCCCTCAAGGTATTGGCCGAAGTGGTCGAAGAAGAATCAAGATGAAAGAGGATTCCAGATGAAGGAAAGAGTGGAGGGCCTGGTCGGCCAGTTCGAGGACCAAGAACTAGACGGCGTGCTGATCTCAGCTCCCGAGAACCGGCGCTACCTATCGGGCTTCAGTGGCTCCGCTGGCTACCTGCTGATCACCAAGGCCAAGGCCATCCTGGTCACAGATTCCCGGTACACCGAACAGGCGAACAACGAATCGCCCTACTTTGATGTCCGGCAGGTACGAGGCGGCTGGGGTTGGCTGATCGATGAATTGAAAGATTCCGGAATAAAGAAGGTCGGTTTCGAAAGCCAAGATATGACGGTCGCTTCGTATAACAGCCTGATCGACGCCATCAAAGGTGATTCCGCCTTAGGAGATGTCTCGTTCGTTCCGGCGCCTGGCTTGGCGGAGAACCAGCGCATCATCAAAGACCAAGAAGAGCTGAAGATGTTGCAGTTGGCCATCGATGCCGCAGACAAAGCCATGGACCGAGTCTGCCCCGCCATCACTCCCGGCATGACCGAGAAGGAAGTCGCCTGGAAGTTGGAAACCGCCATGCGTGATTTCGGCGCAGACACGATCAGCTTCGACACCATCGTCGCCGCCGGGCCCAATGGAGCGATGGCCCACCATCAACCGACCGATTACGTGATCAAAAAAAGCGACCCCATCGTGATCGACATGGGCGCCAAAGTGGGCGGTTACTGCTCCGATCTATCCAGGTCCATCGCGGTCGGCGAGCCCGACGAGACATTCAACAAGATCTACGATACGGTCCTGGGCGCCCAGCTCACCGCCATCAATACGGTGAAGGTCGGCATGACCGGCGAAGAAACGGACAACCTGTCCCGGGAAGTGATCGTCAAAGCCGGCTACGGGGACAACTTTGGCCACAGTCTAGGCCACGGTGTCGGTCTGGAGATCCATGAGAACCCCAGAGTCGGACCCCGGTCTCCCGACGTCCTGGGGCTAAATACGGTGTTCACCGTGGAACCCGGCATCTACCTGAGCGGCTGGGGCGGTATCCGCATCGAAGATATCGTGATACTTCGGGAAGACGGYGCGGTTCCACTGAGCAAAGCCAAAAAGTAATAATTGTCCGAACCTTCGGCTATTTCCGCGTTCGCGCCACGCTTAGTGATACACTTTTGATCGACGCTGCCGGGCACTATTTACAGTTGGTCCGGCGGCTCCTTTCACCAGTAACCGGAGGACTCCTAAATGAGCATAAATTTCAGCGACCTCAGCCGGGGACTCGTCATCGAGTTGGACGGGCAGCCTTGGGAGGTCATGGACTACCAGCGGCACAAGATGCAGCAGAGGGCGCCGGTTACCCGCATCAAGATGAGGAACCTGTTGAGCGGCGCCGTGGTGGAGAAGACCTTCCAGCAGTACAGCACGGGATTCACACTGGCCGATGTGGATACCAGGCCCACCCAATACCTTTACACCGATGGCGACTTCTATTACTTCATGGACCAGGAAACATTCGACCAGTATGACCTGACTAAAGAGATACTCGGGGACTCGTTGGAGTACCTGAAAGAGCAGGCGATGGTCGATATCCTTCTATACAACGGAGCGCCCATCAGCGTGAAGATGCCGACCCACGTAGAACTCGAAGTTACCGACACGCCTCCGGCTTTCCGTGGGGATACTGCCCAGGGAGGCAACAAACCCGCCACCTTGGAGACCGGCCTAAGGGTCAATGTCCCGATGTTCATAACTCCCGGTACGGTGATCCGGGTGGATACCCGCACCGGAGAGTACACCGAGCGCGTGAGCTAGAACGTGGCTGTCTACACCGTTAGCCAAGTTTCCTCCCACATCAAGGAGTCGCTGGAGTCCGACCCATTGCTGATGGACCTTTGGGTCGTGGGCGAAGTCTCCGGCCTCCGGGCATCGTCCGCCGGGCACACCTATTTCAGCCTCAAAGACCGGGAMAGCCTGCTGCGCTGCGTCATGTTCCGGGGCATGAAGGGGGCAGAGCTTTTATCAGAAGGCGATTCTGTCTCGGCCCATGGCAAGATCACCTTCTACACCAGAGGCGGCACCACTGATTTCATGGTGGACCTGGCCATGCCCGAAGGCGTGGGCGAGCTGGCCTTGGAGYTGGARCGGCTGAAGCAGAAGYTGGCTGCSRARGGMTTGTTYGAGAYCAGCCGCAAACGYCARYTKCCCCGGTTTCCCAAGAAAGTTGGCGTGGTCACCTCGCCCACCGGAGCGGTATTCCACGATATTCAAAACGTTCTGCAGCGGCGCTATCCGCTGACGGAACTGGTCCTGTCGCCGACGATCGTCCAGGGGCAAGACGCCGGTCCCAAGATCGCCGCGGCATTGGAGTTGTTGGACCGGGAAGGGGGCTGTGATGTGATCATCATCGGGCGCGGCGGCGGTTCTCTCGAAGACCTGTGGCCCTTCAACGAAGAAGTGGTCGCCCGGGCCATCTACGCCTGTAAGACGCCCGTGGTCAGCGCCGTTGGCCACGAGACCGACGAGACCATCTCCGACTATGTAGCCGATGTCAGGGCGCCCACTCCCTCGGCCGCGGCCGAACTTGTTGTGCCCGACGCCCAGGTGCTGYGGCGGAACTTGGAAATGACCGCCAGCATGATGTTCCGCATACTCACCGACCAGAACTCGCGTCGGCGCTCCGAGGTGCTGGCGGCGGCTCGGCGCATGGAGGTCAGCTTACCGGACACGCAGACCATGCGCCGCAGAGTCGATGACGTCGGAAGAATGGTGCAATCAGCATCGTCAAGGCTGTTACAGGAGAGCAGGATACAGGTGGAAGGTCTTAGCCTGCGTCTACGCGCCCTCGACCCGATCGCAACATTGGGCCGCGGTTTCTCCATCGTCCATCTGCCGCATACCGGGGTGGTGGTTTCCAGTACCAAGCAGGTCGAGATAGGCGACGCTTTGGAGATCACGGTTGCCGATGGGTCGCTACCCGCGGTGGCCGGGGACGGTATTCCGGACCAAAAACCGAAGTACACGACCGCGAGGTCCAAAGAAACCAGACCAAGGCCGAAAGCCAGACCGAACCAGCCCAGCGGAATGGCCCCGCTTTTGTAGTGCCGCCCCTTGCAGATTTCCCTCACTGCTGGCATGCTTGTGCCGCGGGGAGAATGCCTCTGACCAAACGTCTCCCAGGAGTCTGGACGATGGCCAAACCTAAGAATTCCTCGCCGAAAGAAGACGCTGAATCTGTCAACTTCGAGGACTCATTTCGCCGGCTGAATGAGATGGCCGAGCAACTGGAGGCCGGTGGGCTGACCTTAGCCGAGGCCACCTCCCGCTTCGAAGAGGGAATGAAGCTGGTTCAGGCCTGCAACGAACTGCTGAATAACGCCGAGCTTAAGATTACCGAGTTGAAAGAATCCTACCGGCCTGCCGACGTTCTAGCCGGTTTTGACGACCTGGAAGAGGACCCAGACGAATAATCCGCGCGGANTAWTCGKMWGGGCAGGACCGAAAAGTACGGACCGATAACCGTGTTGGGGAAGGTGTCGCCCTGAGGATGTTGAATATCGGATGGTTCTCCACCGGACGTGGGGAAGGCTCCCGGGGACTGCTTAGCTTCGTACAAACACGCCTGAATGAGACCGGCGCCAACGCCCGGATCAACTTTGTGTTCAGCAACCGCGGGCGGGGCGAGGCCGAAGGGTCGGACGAGTTTTTCAGTCTGGTGGACGGCTACGGTCTTCCCCTGATCACCCATTCTTCCGCCGAATTTCGCAAAGAGGTTGGCGGCCGCTTCGCCGATCACCGTGAAGAGTTCGACCAGCAGGTCATGGAAAAGCTGGCAGGCAGTGAAGCCGATGTCTGCGTGCTGGCCGGGTACATGCTGATCGTGAGCGGCAAGATGTGCCGGCAGTATCCGCTGCTGAACCTTCATCCAGCCCTTCCCGATGGACCAACCGGCACTTGGCAGGAAGTCGTCTGGGAACTGATCGAGACCAGAGCTACAAAGACCGGCGCCATGGTCCATCTGGCCACTGAAGAAGTGGACCGGGGACCCGTTGTCTCCTACGTCACGGTGCCCATTACCGGCCCTGGATTCGATGAGCATTGGCGGACTCTGGAAGGGCAAGACTTGGACGTGATAAAGAAAACCGAGGGAGAGGATTTCGCCCTCTTTCAGGCCATCCGCAGAGAGCAATACCGGAGGGAGCCGTACTTGCTGTTCGAGACCCTGCGGTCGGTAAGCCAAGGCGAGATACGCGTCGCGGACGGCCAGGTCTTGGACGCATCGGGAGCGCCCTTATCTAAGTCGATGCCCCATGGTCTTTGCCTCGACCAGCAGATTGCCGATRCCATGCTGGAATRCCCAGGGAAAACCGAGGGCTAAGCCGACTTCTTTATGGGTTGAGGCGGCAGTTCTATTATCTTGCCGCTCTCGCTGAACAGTCTGGGCGGGACCTCACCTTCGATGGAATCCCTGTCTACCACGCAGCGTTTTACTTCTTCCAGCGACGGCAGATCGTACATCACGTCCARGAGCGTATCCTCGATCACGTAACGCAGACAGCGCGCYCCGGTTTTGTGTTCTAMCGCCCTTTCAGCGRCTGCTTCGAGGGCATCTGGCGTGAACTCCAGCTCAACGCCGTCCATGCTGAATAACTTTTGATACTGCTTCACAATCGCGTTTTGGGGCTCGGTAAGCACCCGGACCAACGAGTCTTTGTCCAGGGACTCCAACCCCACGGTCACGGGCAGYCTGCCCACCATCTCCGGGATGAAACCGTACTGCAGCAGGTCTTCGGGAATCACCTGTGTCAGCGAACTTCCGTCCTGCTCCACGCCATTGCGGCCGCCGGCTAGGAACCCCATCTGGGCCGACCCGGCTCCAAGCCGCTTGGCTACAATCTCGTCCAGTCCGTCGAAAGCGCCGCCGCAGATGAATAAGATGTGRCGRGTGTCRATCTGGAGAAATTCCTGGTGGGGGTGTTTGCGGCCGCCCTGGGGGGGCACATTGGCGACGCAACCTTCGATTATCTTCAGCAGCTCTTGCTGCACGCCCTCGCCGGAAACGTCCCGGGTGATGGAACGGTTCAAGCCCTCTTTGCGGGCGATCTTATCGAGTTCGTCGATGTAGATGATGCCSTGCTCRGCMWKGKKMAYRTCCCAATCAGCCGCCTGRATCAGCCKSARGAGGATRTTCTCCACRTCYTCGCCSACGTAWCCGGACTCGGTGAGGGAAGTGGCGTCGCACACGGCGAATGGCACGTCCAGGGTCCGGGCAAGGGTTTCGGCCAAGAGAGTTTTGCCGCAGCCGGTGGGGCCGACGAGCAAGATATTTGTCTTCTGGAGTTCGACATCCGAGCCGGAGCGTTGAKTCCCGTTCCAGATGCGCTTGAAGTGGTTGTAGACCGCGACGCTAAGAACCTTTTTCGCCTTATCCTGGCCAACCACATGGGTGTCCAGGTTGGAGTAGATCTCTCGAGGCGCGAGCGGTTTGGATGGTTTGATTTTCTTGGGAGGTGGAGGATTCTCTTCTTCCAYCACCTGTCCCAACACGCGGATGCAGTCGTAGCAGACTGCCGCCTTGCCCTCCCCGGCAATCACCAATTCCGCCCGAGGCTGGGGCTTCTCACAGAATGAACACCGCGAAAGCCTGGTCCCGCTYYTACCGTTAGCCACACTCACCCCTCAAACCCTGCACTGGTATTCGGTTTACCGTTTAGGAATCGTCTTCCTCTGCCTGGGCTGATCCAAGAATCTCATCGACCAAGGAGTACTCAACCGCCTGCTCGGCGGTGAGGTAGTAGTCCCTGTCGGTGTCTCTGGCAATCTTGTCGTAGGTCTGGCTGGTATTCTCGGACAGTATGGTGCGGATCTTGTCCTGCAACCGGATGATTTCCCGCGCCGCAATCTCGATGTCGGTGGCCTGCCCCTGGGCGCCGCCCATGGGTTGGTGCATGTGCACGGTGGAATTGGGCAGCACGTAGCGTTTGCCCTTTTCCCCGCCCGACAGCAGGATAGTGGCCATGCTGGCCGCCATGCCGATACAGATCGTCGAAACTTCTGATTTGATCAGGTGCATGGTGTCGTAGATCGCGAGGCCTGCGCTGATCACGCCGCCTGGGCTGTTGATGTACAGGTTGATGCYCTTGTCCGGGTCTTCTCTTTCGAGGAACAAGAGTTGGGCAATTATCAAGTTGGCCACTTGGTCGTTTATCGGGGTGCCCAGAAATATGATCCGCTCTTTTAAGAGCAGGGAATATATATCAAATGCCCGCTCACCTCTCGGGCTGGTTTCAATGACCATGGGGACCATTGACTGCGGCACGAATAATCCGCTGGCGTTGGGAAGGTCTTGCATCTACGGGCGCTCCTTAATCTTTTGCTTCATCGGCCGGTGAAGATTCTTCTTCCGGCCCAGATTCTTCTGTTTCTTCGGACCCTGTGGAATCCGAGGGGTCGCCGGCGGAGGGGCTGRCGGCGCCCTCACCTTGGACTATCTCGACCAACCGGGCCATGATCCTCCGGTTCATCAGCGATGACCGGATCGAATCTTTGGCGTTCGCTGTGCTTAGGGCCTGTTTCATGGCCGTTTCCGATTCGCCGCCTGTGGTGGAGATTAGATTCTCAATCTCGTCTTCCACGTCTTCGTCGGAGACTTCTATATTCTCAACATCGGCCAATTTTCGCAGGACCAACATCGTGTTGAGGCGTTCCTCCGCCTGGGGCTTCATCTGCTCCCGGAGCTCTTCTTCGGTCTGGCCGACATAACTAAGGTAAAGTTCCATGTCCATGCGCTGGTTGCTCAAGGACCTTTGGCGCTCCTCGTACATTAAGTCTAATTCACGCTGATAGACCAGTTCTGAGGCCTCGATTTTGGCCAGCTTTTTAAGCTCTTCGAGGCTGGACTGCTCCAGACGGCGCGTTTCAGCCGCTTCACCTTCGTCGTTAAGGCGCTGCCGGACGTGGTCGGTCAGGGCCTCCATGCTCTCGAAGCCTTCCCGTACGCCCTTGGCGAATTCGTCATCAAGTTCAGGTAGGTTCTTCTCTTTGATGGCCAGAACTTCCACGTTGAACCGGCATTCCTTGCCCGCGTAATTCTCCTGGAGGTAATCGTCGGGAACGGACAGCGTGAATTCCTTGGACTGYCCTTCGGTCATGCCCTCCAGATAAACGGAAAAGCCGGGGAAAGGGAGGGTGTTGTCCATCGCGGGAATAAAGTCGATCCCGCTGTCATCGATGACCTGTTCGCCTTCGATGGTCCCATTTACATTCATGGTCGCCAGGTCTCCGAAGGCCAAAGCGCKCTCCACCGGTTCCCAAGGGGCCGCCTCGAACCGCAGGTCTTCTAATACGTGGTCGACCTGCTCGTCGGTGATCTCCACGGCSYCTCGGTCCAGATGGATCGATTGGAAATCTCCCAGGTCCACCACCGGCTCAAGGGCCACTACGGCCTTGAAAGACACCGGCGCCATGTCGAGAACTTCCAGTTGGGGTTCCATGAAAGCCTGGATGTCTTCGTCCTTCAGCACCTGGTCCAAGGACTCTGGGATCATGAACTCCAGGGCTTCATGTACCAGGGCTTCCCTGCCCATGTGGCTTTCAACCACCGATCTGGGGGCTTTGCCGGGGCGGAAGCCAGGGATACGGACGCGGCTGGCAACCTTTTTGTATGACCGGTTGAGAAACGGTTCCTCATCGTCAGCGTCCATGGATATGGTTAATGTTACTTCTGTGGTTGTGACAGAGTCCTTTGTGACGTTCAACGCCTTTCTCTCCCTAAAAATGCCATGGCCGAGGGTGAATCGGCCCAGTATTCAAGTACCCDACCGCCTGCGGAGCCATCGGCCCTTATTCGGCTGATGAATCGCGGTGGCAAACACCGGACGCAAGCGTAGTTCCACGGTGTGTTCGGGCAGTCGCAATTATAACATACCCCACGTTCGGAGCTTTCMATAACACGTCAACATTACATCGGCCAGGAACGCACGGGCYTGGTTCTTTGGAAAGGCGGATGATTGGCCCGCCAAACGGGCGTGGTTTCTTGTTGATTTCTTAATATTTRACCAAAATTRACATAAGTTTMAAAATTTATTAAAACTCACGCCAAAATTCATTGACGATTATGTTTACAAGTTGGTACTGTCAGTTGCAATCGTATCGGAGATAAGGCGGCTGGGCGGCCGGGACCCAATAGGGTCTGGCCGSACTATCGCCCGTGTTTCCGATGGAAGCAGTTGCCAGCAAGAAGTGGTGTGGCCGCCGGAYAAACCTGGCGGATGGGAGCAGCGGTGGCGCAGGCAACCCTGAAAAGAACAGCGGAACTATTCGAAGAACCATTAGGCCTTTGGCTTACGGAGCTTATGGACCGCACTGGTCATGGATCCGGCCATGAATTCCATGAGGAATTCGTCGTCYYTCACCAACCGGTACTTCTGACGGAGACCCTCCAAGGTTTGCTGCTGCAAGAGGGCAAGGTCTATGTGGACGGCACCACTGGAGAAGGAGGCCATTCGCAGGCCATCCTCCGGGCCGATYYGCAGGTCAAAGCCGTGTTGGGTATCGACTGGGACTCCAGGTCTCTGGAAAGGGCCCAGTCCCGGTTGGCTGGCTTCGGAAGCCGCTTCTTGCCCGCTCCGGGCAACTACGCCGATATGGCCGAGTTGGCCGAGGAACGGGGAATCAACCAAGTCGATGGGATCCTATTGGACTTGGGTTTCTCCTCAAGACAGGTGGAGAGCCCCGGTTACGGACTAAGTTTCCAGATGGACGAGCCTTTGGACATGCGGTACGACCCCAATGGCGACCTGACCGCCGAAGAGATCGTCAACACCTACGATGAAAGAGAACTGGGCGCACTGATTCGGCGCTACGGAGAAGAGCCCCGGGGAATGAGCATAGCGCGGGCGCTTATCAAAGAGCGGCCCGTGGAGACCACTGGTCAGTTGGCATCGATCGTGGGCAAGGTCTTGGGACGCCGCCCTGGCCAGCGGGTAAATCCCGCCACCAAGACGTTTCAGGCATTACGCATCGCCGTCAATGACGAGYTCACCAACGTGGAGCGGGGTCTGGAAGCGGCGGTGGGCCTGCTCGCCGGAGGAGGCCGCTTGGTGGTGATCAGTTACCACAGTTTGGAAGACCGGATAGTCAAATCGTTCTTCAACCGTGAGGCTGCCACCTGCGTCTGCCCTCCGGATCTGCCCGTGTGCGTATGTCATCAGACGCCGCGTATAAAAATCATCAACCGGCGGGTGATCAAGCCATCGGAAGAAGAGGTCAGATCCAATCCGCGGAGCCGGAGCGCAAAGTTGCGGATTGTCCAGCGGACCTAACTAGTTAATCAGATTCACGGCGTTTAAACGGCATCATTAAGGAAGGTGACAGGTTGGCAAGAGACACGTTTTACACAGCGGTCGACATCGGCACCGATAAAGTTACCTCCATCATGGCCCGGATCGGGTCCGAAGGAGAACTCAAGGTGTTAGGCACCGGAGTTGTGACCTCCCAAGGGATGCAGAAGGGCCGGATCGAGAACATCGACGAAGTCAAAGAAGCTGTCGGTGATTCGCTGGAGGAAGCCCAGCGTTACATCGGAGCGGGGGCGCCCACCGGGGTCTATGCCAGCGTTACGGGGACGCATCTGAGTTCCTTGAACACCAAAGAAGTGGTCGATAACCCCGACGACGTTGGCGACATCACCAAGAAATTGCTGGACCGCCTGCTCCGGGGATCGTTCCCAGACGTCGGCCCAGACCAAGAAGTGCTCCACGTGATTCCMATCAGCTACCACGTTGATGGAATGTCCGGGATCCGAAACCCGGTRGGCCTCTACGGCAACCTAGTGGAAGTTGAAGCCCACGTGGTTATGGGCGAGTCCGTCGCTCTCAAAAAYACGGTGAAGGTCATCGAGGCCAACAAGGCTTCAGTGAAGAGCATGGTGCTCCATTCTCTGGCGTCCGCCGAGTCGACACTGACCGGTGACGAGCGGGAGATGGGCGTAGTGCTGGTTGATATCGGCGCCGGCACCACCGATATCGTCATCTATCGTCAAGGACAACCGTGGTACTCGGCGGTGATCCCGGTTGGCGGCAGCCAATTGACCCGTGACCTCTCGGTGGCGCTGAAGACTCCTTTATACATGACTGAAGAGATGAAGGTTAAATGGGGCAGCGTGATGCCCGAGATGGTCGCTTCCGACGAGGAAGTGGTGATCCCCAGTTTCCAGGGACAGCCGAAACACTCTTTGTCCCGCCGTGTGCTGTGCGAGCCCCTGCACGACAGGATGTTGGAACTCATCAAGATGATCGTTCTAAAAGTTAGACAGTCCGGGCTCAGGGAATTCCCCGCYGGCGGCATCGTGCTGACCGGAGGGGGAGCTGARATGACCGGACTAGCGGACCTGGTACTGAAAACCCTGGGMGGACAGGTCCGCATCGCTTATCCGGAGGGTATCGCCGGT
Source organism: Dehalococcoidia bacterium (assembly GCA_002746355.1). GTDB lineage: Bacteria > Chloroflexota > Dehalococcoidia > Lucifugimonadales > UBA3495 > UBA9611. The sequence continues at coordinate 11,958 of NVWX01000038.1, forward strand.
TTGCCGGCGCAGCTCAGAAAACCGGCGTTCTCGGCCGCTGTTGGGCTACTCCTCTGGGGCATCAAACACCAGGGCGAAACACGGTCTTCCTTGAACGGAGGCCGATCGATAATRAGTAGTAAATCTTGGCGATGGGGGTTGGGAAGGAAGAAAGCAACCGCAGTAAGGTAGCAACACTGTAGCCGCCGACGCCGATTACTTGCGCCGGCGCTCCGGGTATCGCCCGGATAACGGACCCAATAAGATCAGCCGAACGAGCAACGGAACAAATGGGGCCAGCCAGCCGCTCCAACTCATAAATCGATGATGAAGATGGGAGGATCAAGAATGGTACAAGACAATTCAGCAGCCTGGGAACCCGCCAAGGACGCAGACAACACCTTTGATATGGTTCAGGAGATCAATGCCGGAGCGCCCAATATCAAAGTGATGGGCATCGGCGGCGGCGGCGGCAACGCCGTCAGCCGGATGTTCAAAGACAAACTCCCCGTGGTCGAGTATTTCAGCGTGAATACCGACGCGCAGCACCTATTCAGGTGCGACGTGTCCCACCGGCTGGCCATCGGCCAGAACCTCACCCGGGGCTTGGGCTGCGGCGCCAATCCCGATCTGGGACGGCAAGCGGCCGAAGAGAGCCGGCACGACATCGAGAAAGCACTGGAAGGCGCCGACATGGTCTTCTTGGCCGTCGGCATGGGCGGCGGCACCGGCACCGGAGCCGCTCCGGTGATCGCTCAGATCGCCAAGGAAGCGGGCGCTCTGACCGTGGCTGTAGTGAGCAGGCCATTCTCCTTCGAAGCCAATATGAGGAAGAAGAACGCTGAAGAGGGTATCGCCCGGCTGAAAGACCAGGTTGATACCTTGATCGTGATCGATAACGACCGTCTACTGCAGCTTAACGCCCTGGGCGAGCAGACCTACACCTGGGAAGACGCGTTGAAGATGGCCGACTCCGTCCTTCAGCAGGGCATCCAAGCGATCGCCGARGTCGTGACGGTCCCCGGCGAGATCAACGTCGATTTCGCCGATGTCCGSACCATATTGAAYAACGCCGGWCMGGCCTGGCTGGCYATCGGCCGRGGCAAGGGMGAGAACCGGGCSGTGGACGCGGCRCGTSARGCRACCAAGAGYCCYCTSTTGGAYATCTCCATGGAYGGCGCCCGCCGGATCCTGTTCGTCATCACCGGTGGCCCGACCCTGACACTTCAGGAAGTCCAAGATGCGGCGCGGGTGATYCAGGACCTGTCCGACCCCGACGCCAACATCATCTTCGGCACCTGCCGGGATTCCAAAATGGACGACGAGATCAAGATCACCATGGTGGCCGCGTCCTTCCCGGTTGTGGCCGAGAACCAGCAGCTCCGGGAGGACGAATTGGAGCGGTTGCTTCAGGATGTCATTCCTCAATCGGAAGAAGAACTGGACGTGCCAAGTTTCTTGCGCCGCCAGGCCGGGAACAAAAACCGGGGCTTTTTCCGGTAAAATCCGTGGATAGCACAGAGGCTCCCGGAATCACCGGACATGGTRGTCTAAATAGGCGRAATCGCTGCATCGGTGGCGGGGCCGCACCGGGCCGGGAGCCCATTAAAAACAGAGTAATGTTCTCGGAAGCCTAAGCGCACTAATCCCCCTTTATCACAGCACCCAATCAGGCGCCGGGAATCATYGTTTGACCGCCCTTTCTAAYCGGAGGGCGGTCTTTTTTTGTGCCCGGAATACTAGGCCGTTGGCCTCACAAGACAACCTCTGTTACGAAAACCGAAAGGGATTGACAAGTTAATAATCGGTATTTACACTCAAGACACTACRGATAGTAGAATTAGTTAACAATAACACTATATGTAGTATTTAAAACGAATTTAAGAAAAGTATAAAAACGATCAAGAGATGCACTGCCCATTCTGCGGCCATCCCCATTCCAAAGTCACCGACTCCCGAGTAGTAGAGAGCGGGATCAGGCGGCGGCGTGAATGCCAGAGCTGCGAACTCAGGTTCACAACCTACGAGAGAGTCCAGGCGGCTCCTTTGATGGTGTCCAAACAGGACAACCGGAGGGAGGAGTTCAACCGGGAAAAACTTATATCAGGGATCAGAAAAGCCTGCACCAAGAGGCCCGTCGCCTCCCGGACAGTGGACAAGATGGTAGAGGATATCGAGGCCGAATTACAACAGATGGGAAAGRCAGAGGTTTCCACCACCGTTCTCGGCACCATGGTTATGGAACGTCTTAGAGACCTGGACCGGGTGGCCTATATCCGCTACGCCAGCGTTTACCGGGACTTCCAAGATATCGAGAGTTTCGAAGAAGTGGTACGTGACTTAAGGGACGAAGCGCAGTTGCCGCTTCTGGATATGCCGCCCGTCCTGCCCAAAAAAGGCCGCCGGCGGTCTGTAGGACCGGACGCGCAGTTTCGCCCAAAACAGACTAAAGGCTCTAATAAAAAAGGTCCTGGCGGCCAGCAGACCGGCAGCCGTCAACAAGGCCTCATCAGTCAGGAGTAGCCCTAAGTAGATACYCGGAAGCACTATTTAATCTACCGCCCAAGGAGACCCATCATGAACGGAAGCCTGCAATATACAGCACTGACGAGACTTCTGACCCTCAATAACCAAGTCCATGACCTTGAGAACCAGATGTTGGCGGAGTCGGTTCCCGTCGGCGCCAGGGGCGCAATCATTTCGGCCCAGATGGCTTCGGGAAGCCGCATCGCCGAGATYCAAGAAGAGATCGACCGGACCACCCGGGCCAGCCTGGCAACCTGCTGGCTGGGAAATGCCGACTCCGAAGATGAGGAATACGAACTTTAGCCGGCCTCGTTGATTTTTTCGATGACCGTCTAAACCCGGGGAACCCCGGCTTTGCCCGGCGGTACATCGATCGGACTCCTGGGGCGTGTGTGATTGTGATGGTGTGGGGCGGGTCTTAGACCTGCCCCACCTTTTTTCAACCGGACCCATCATTTCGGCAGATTCTTGGCGAACTTCCGTCCGTCTTCCCCTATTTCCTGAAAAACCCGACCCCGGCGATTCGGCCGTTTTCTCCCCTCATCGCCCTCACGAGAACCCTCCTTTCCGCCAAGCAAAATTCGGGTTTTCAGACCGCAAATTTCCTCGAATTTCWATTGACTTCCCCCAAACMCCAGGTCTARAATCCGCCTACTACCTTTTGTAGTTTGGCGGACACCAACCACAACATGATGTGGTATACGACATAACCTAGACCCATATATGTGGTATGTTGTAGGTAGTATTTTAGACTGGATATCCTGCACTTGAAGACACCGTCATGCCCCTGACCGGGCTGACATTCCAGTGGCGATAATCCAGCCATCGAATGCTACATATATAGAGAYAGTTGGGGYGGATYTACCCCACTGTCCACCGCCCTTCGACACTAACGAGGAACATCGAAATGACCGCCACTCACCAAGGACCAGAATCGCACATCGGGACCGACCTAGATATACGGGAAAGACGCCGGCGCATATCAACGGCACTTGAGGCCGCTGGGATAGCCCAACAGACCAACGAACGGTCCACGGARTTGACCGCCAATGCCAGTGTGGTGTTGGAAAGGCGTTATCTCTCCAAGGACCGTGAGGGCAACATCCTCGAAGATTCCGTGGGCATGTTCCGACGGGTGGCCAAGAACCTCTCTCAAGCTGACAAGAATTACGGCGCCAGCGAGAAAGAACGGAAGGCCACTGAGGACAAGTTCTTCATGGCGATGCGCCGTTTGGAACTATTGCCCAATTCCCCCACTCTGATGAATGCCGGACGGGAACTCCAGCAGCTATCGGCATGTTTTGTGTTGCCCATTGACGACGCCCTGGACTCYATCTTCGACAAGGTTAAGCAGACCGCGCTGATTCACAAGAGCGGSGGCGGCACCGGRTTYTCCTTCWSCCGSCTSCGKCCGGAAGGSGACRTSGTCGGCTCYAYASRCGSCRWMGMCAGCGGTCCGGTCAGCTTCATCCGCGCCTTCGACGCCGCAACCGACGTGGTGAAACAGGGCGGGACCCGCCGCGGCGCCAACATGGGAATCTTGAACGTCAACCATCCCGACGTGGAGAAGTTCATCAAGGCCAAGGAAGACGGCAAGAACCTGAGCAACTTCAACATATCCGTCGCAGTCAACAGCGATTTCATGGAGCGGGTCAAAGSYWAYCMKGWMKYSGMYTTSSWGRWCCYGCSYRRYGGNCAMGGYNNCWGGMNAACYCMRYKCMAAAGATTTGTTTGACACATTGACCAACATGGCCTGGAAGACCGGAGATCCGGGCCTGATATTCCTAGACGTGATAAACCGGGACAACCCCAATCCTCAGTTGGGCGAGATCGAAAGCACCAACCCGTGCGGCGAGCAACCCTTGCTGCCCCACGAGTCCTGCAATCTGGCGTCCATCAACGTCGCCCGCATGGTGACCATCGCCGATGGCGACACGGTCATGGATTGGGACCGTTTGGACGAGACCGTCGATATCGCAGTCCATATGTTGGACAACGTGATCGACATGAACGATTACCCCATCCCCGAGATCGCGGAGATGAGCAGGAAGACYAGGCGTATCGGCCTCGGCGTCATGGGTCTCTCCGACCTGCTCATAGAGATGGGCCTTCAGTACGACTCTGAAGAAGCTCTGGACATGACCCGCGATCTGATGCGCCGCATCCTGGAGCGGACCCATCATGCRTCTTCGGAACTTGCCTCGGYCAGGGGTYCGTTCCCTGCCTGGGAGGGCAGCATCTACAACCGGCCCGGCACCGACGGCGGTGTGCGMCCCATGCGTAACTCGGCGCCCACCACCATCGCGCCTACCGGCACTATCAGCATAATCGCCGGGGCCTCCAGCGGCGTCGAGCCTCTGTTCGCCCTCAGCTATGTGCGTAATGTCATGGACAACACCAAACTGGTGGAGGGCAACCCGTACTTCGAGGCAGTGGCCCGTCAGGAAGGGTTCTATTCCGAAGAATTGATGGAAGACCTGGCCCGGACCGGCAGCTTGGAGCATCTGGACATACCCGTGTGGATCAAAGATGTCTTTCGGGTCTCCCATGACATCGCTCCCGAATGGCACGTAAAGATGCAGGGAGCGGTGCAAGAATACATCGATAACTCGGTTTCAAAGACGATCAACTTCCCCAACGACGCCTCCGTGGAAGACATCGCGGGCGCGTACATGATGGCCTACGAGTTGGGTTGCAAGGGCATCACGGTCTACCGCGACGGCAGCAAGGACGGCCAGGTGCTCAGCACCGGTGAGACCGGCCAGACCGATACTGACGGCAGTGACGTCTTGACCCCCCGCAAGAGGCCCCAGTCCATCAGAGGAGTCACCGAGCGGGTCCGCACCGGCCACGGCAATATGTATGTAACGATCAATTTCGACGAGGCGGATACGCCCTTCGAACTGTTCGGAAACCTGGGCAAGGCMGGCGGTTGCGACTCGGCCCAATTGGAAGCCATATCCCGGCTGGTGTCCCTGGCCCTGCGCTCTGGGATCGAGCCATCGACGGTCATCGAGCAATTGCGGGGCATCACCTGTTGCCCGGCGTGGGATGAAGGCACCCTGGTCCGGTCCGGCCCCGACGCGGTGGCCCTGGCGCTGGAACGCCACACGGCCGGCGAACACGGCCGCGAAGAGGATGGCGCCTCCAACGAAGTGCAGTTGAAGTTCGCGCCGCAAGTCGTCCCCAATGGGAGTGGCAACGGCAACGGAAATGGGCACGTAAAAGAGATTCTTAACGCCCGCAAATGCCCGGAGTGCAATACCCCGGTCATCTTCGAAGAGGGATGCATTAAATGCGTTGCGTGCGGCTGGAATAAATGTGAGTAGCGGCTTAAAAGAGTCGCGAGCCGATAGAGAAATGGGAGATTAGAGGAACGGRRAYTTAAAAAGYTATAAATGGCGGCCTGGCTGGTGCAGGGTGGGTTGTGTGGAGGCCGACTGCTGCTGCGGCTAATCGAGTCTCATGGGTGGTGNGNTTCCTGTACCAGCCTGGCTGCCTTCCCAGAGCCCCCGGCGGCCAATGCCGGGGGCTCTTTTTTTCGGTCYCATTCACCCGAAGAGCAACAACCATACCACACAGATCAAGAGGTTTAAAACCCTGCCCGTGCTATAATTYCGGCRAAWCYGGGCCCCTTGATTACATAACAAGTCAAAATCCAACGATATTCGTCAGATAGCTGGTATCTCCGCTATCTGCGCCCCTGACCGGGACTGGAGAAAACGTCATGACTTTGATCAGTCAATCGGGTAAAAAATCCGATAAAAAACCAGCCATTGCCATCACGATGGGCGACCCGTGCGGTATCGGCCCGGAGGTCGTGGTGAAGGCCATGGCCGACCCCCGGGTCTATGCCGCTTGCCGCCCGTTGGTGGTGGGCAATGTCTACGCCATGGAGCAGGCGGTTGCCCTCACAGGACTCCCGGTAAAGATCAAAGAAGTCGATCATTCAACGGTTGCCGGAATGGAGCCAGGGATCATCGATGTTGTGGACATCCACAACCTGAACCCCGAGGACATCACGGTTGGGGAGATCAACCCAACCTGCGGCCAAGCAGCCATGGAATGGGTTACGAAGGCTGGTGAGTTGGCTCTGGCCGGCGACGTCGACGCTTTGGCCACGGCGCCGCTGAATAAAGAAGCGGCCAGCCTGGCTGGATACAAGTCCATCGGCCACATGGAGCTGTTGCAAGAACTTTCAAAGTCCCCGTTGGTCGCCACCATGCTGATGGCCAAAAACCTGCGGGTGGTCCACCTGAGCACCCACCGGTCTTTGAGCAGGGCCTGCGAACTGGTCAAGAAAGACCGGATCCTCGACTACCTGAGGCTCACCCATGAGAGCTTCGTTTCTTACGGTTTCAAGAGCCCCAGAGTTGCGGTGGCGGCGTTGAATCCTCATGGGAGCGACGGCGGGTTGATGGGCGACGAAGAGGCTGAAGAGATTGCTCCGGCCGTTGAAGCCGCCAAGAATGAGGGTATCAACGCCATCGGCCCCATCCCGGCCGACATCATCTTCCATCAGGCCATCCAAGACAAATACGACGTGGTGCTCTGCATGTACCACGACCAGGGGCACATACCCGTCAAGGTCTACGGTTTTGAAGAGAGCATCACCGCCAACCTGGGTCTCCCATTCGTGCGGACCTCCGTGGACCACGGCACCGCATTCGACATCGCCGGTAAAGGCGTAGCCAGCCACGAAAGCATGTTGGAGTGCATCTGGCTGGCGGCGGCGTTGGCCCAAGGCAACGGCCTAGCTGGTTCTTAGCGGGGAAATTGGGACCGTCAGATGCACGGTAGTGTCATWCRTGATGACGATAGGCCGGAAARCCGCTCATGGTGAGCCTGTCGAACCACGGGCTTGGGTTGGTGAATTCCAGCAATAGCATGACTTATGCGGCCCTTCGACAGGCTCAGGACGAGCGGATCAGGTGGCTGATCGTTCGTGATGTCCCTTGCGGACAGATGTYGAAACGCCGCCGTGTCCCAGCCTAATTCAGAGGCTTCGGTGATATAATRATGCCCGGAATTCCTCCGTGATTTCCAATGAGCCCGGTCTCACATCAGGAAGGAAAAAATGAAAGTGGCGTTYATCGGTGGAGGCAAGATGGCCGAAGCCATCCTCCACGGCGTCTTGTCCGGCAAGCTCGCGGGACCCAAGGACATCAGCGTCGGCGAGCCCGTGGCCGAACGGCGAGAGTACCTCTCCAGCCAGTTCGGCGTTTCCACGGACGCCGATAACCTTAAATCGGCCAACCAAGCCGACCTGGTGGTGATTGCCGTAAAACCGCAAGACCTAGGTCCGGTCATGGGGCAGTTGAAAGGCCACCTGGGCTCGCAACAGGCTGCGCTATCCATTGTTGCCGGGGCCAAGATGGACACCTTGACCAAAGGCCTGGACCACCAGTCGGTCGTCCGCGTCATGCCCAACACCCCCGCGCAGATAGGTGAGGGCATGTCCCTCTGGACCTGCTCGGACGGGGTCGATGAATCCAGACGGGAGATGGTCAAGGCGGTCTTGGGAACCATTGGCCAGGAGATTTACGTAGCAGATGAGAAGTACATGGACATGGCCACCGCGCTCAGCGCCAGCGGACCGGCCTATGTCTTCTTATTCATCGAAGCCCTGATCGACGCYGGAGTCTATGTGGGCTTGCCCAGAGACATGGCCCGGACGATGGCGCTGCAGACCGTTTTTGGCAGCACAAAGCTGGTCATGGAATCTGGGATGCACCCCGCCGAACTGAAAGACATGGTGGTTTCGCCCGGAGGCACCACCGCCGAGGCCCTGAGGGTGCTGGAAGACCAAGGCGTCCCCGCGGCGATARTCAGTGCCGTGGACGCCGCGTACCGGAAATCGGTCCAACTGGGCCAGGGGTAAAGAGGTTATCAATTGGCCCAACTGCTGAACACGATATTAACCCTGTTCACCATCGCGATATTCGCACGGGTGATCATGACCTTCTTGATCCCGTTGAGTAGGGGTAATCCTCATCCCATTCTCATCACCGTCAATACCCTGGTGGTCCAAGTTACCGAGCCGGTSCTTGGACCCATCCGACGCAGCCTGCCCAGTTTTGGCGGGCTCGACTTCAGTCCCATGGCGGTACTGATCATTCTGATTCTGTTGCGCCGTGTCGTGGACGCCGTCTTCAACTAACTTTGCTGTCCAGGCCGTATCGCCTTGACCGGGCAACTCCCGCTTCATAGAATGGGCGCATCGGATTCCCGAAATGTCCCGGCAATCACCCAGAGATAACCTTTCCTCGGTTGGATCTGTATCAAGRTGCACCAACAARAGATGCTGAAAGGCAACACAGACACCYTGCTTCTAGCACTTCTGGAGAACGAGGCCATGTATGGCTACCAGATCGTGAAGGAAGTGGACGAGARGAGCAGCGGCTACTTTGCCTTCAAAGAAGGCACCCTATACCCGGCGCTTCACCGCCTGGAAAAGGCCAAGTTGATCGAAGGCCGCTGGGAAAACACTCCTAACAACGTGCGCCGGCGCTACTACCTGATCACCGCCAAGGGACAGCAAGCTCTTGAGGACCGTCTTTCGGAATGGCAGCGCTTCACCAGCGCTATGAATTCCATCATGCTCCCCGGCGCTAGCCCARAGGCTYAATAGGCGACCATCATGCCATTTGAAGTCACAAACTACCTCCATTCGCTGGCCCGAAAGCTCCACCTAGATCCAGCCGAGAAGGACGACATCATCCAGGAGCTGGAAGCCCACCTCGAGGACAAGGCCGCCGAGTTGGAGACCCAAGGCGTTGACCGCGACACCGCGATGGCCCGCGCCGTTGCGGAGATGGGCGCCCCCAACGCGGTTGCCCGGGGCATGTATGAGGTGCACAGCCCAGGAGTCTGGCGGGACGTGCTTTTGTCCACCATTCCCCATTTTCTGCTGGCTGCGCTATTCGCGCTTCACCTGTGGAGTCACTACTTCCTGGTGTCCCTGCTGCTTATCGCCATCGCATTTGTAACCTGGCGGAACTGGCGGGCCGGAAGTCCCAGCAAATGGTCGTATTCCTGGATGGGCTATTCTCTGGCGGCGCCCGCGCTCTCGTGGCTTCTGTCTCTGATAACTCTGGGCTACGGGGCCTGGACCCTGGTCACCACCGGGCAGTTGCCTTTCAATGTGGTCTTGTTCTTCCTGCTCATCGGGTATGTGCCGTTCTCCATGTGGATCATGGCCAATGTGATCTTCAAGATGGTCAAAAGAGACTGGCTGCTGGCCTCCCTCACAGCTCTGCCGTTCCCCTTCTTGACCTCGTGGGTGCTGTTCTTGAACTGGCAGGGAGGGCTCTGGAGCGAACACGCGGAGCGGATGCAAGATTCCGACACCGCCAGGGCGTTTATCTTCGTGGCCATGGCGGTCACCACCGCCGTATTCTTGAAGGTGGGGCCGCGCTTGCTCCGCATCGGACTGCTCACGGTGAGCACTTCTATCCTGGTGGTGATCACGGCCGCCTCTTTGCCGGTGAGCCTAAATGTATTGGCGGTGGTCCTGATGATCGTCGCCTCACTGGCATTCCTGTTGAGCCCGGCCATGCTGGAGTCCAAGGTGGAGCGCCGGCAGCTCGAAGCCGAGGCGCCTGGCGGGCTTTCCGACTCCTGACATTAGCACCAACGCCGAACTACGCCTCCATACTTCATCGCTGCTCTGGACGTGACTGCTTGGACGACCAACTGAACAAAGACGTGGCATCCATGCGAAAGGTKCTGGACCAAGACCTGGCCACTTCCCAGCCCCGGATGCCGGACCAGCCATTGCTGGTCGCCATGTGTGGCCTGCCGGGCACAGGCAAGTCCCATTTCGCGGCTCGGTTGACCGAACAGGTCCCTTTCCTCATCTTGGAGACTGACCGGCTGCGCAAGGTGTTGGTCGAGCATCCAAAATACACGACGGGAGAGCACCGCCGGGTATTTCGATCCTGCTACCAACTGATTCAGTACTATCTGATCAACGGATACAGCGTGCTATTCGATGCCACCAACCTCAACGAAGAGTTCCGGACCTACCTGTACGACATCTCCGAGGCCACCGGCGCGCCGCTGGCGATCGTCCACGCCACTGCCCCTCAAGATACGGTCCGGCGCAGGCTGAAAGAGCGCAAAGCCGAGCGGCACGCCAACACCTTCTCCGACGCCGGATGGTTGATATACGCCCGGCTGGCCCCGGTGGAAGAACCGGTCCAGCGGGACCATTACATGCTGGACACATCCAAGGACATCGCCCCAGTGCTGGACSAGGTAGTCGAGTGGGCCAGGTCAAGCGGGCAGATCAAAGTAGATCGATAAATTGGTGAAAAGCCGAAATGACGACTTCCAARCTCCGGACAACCAAAACCAAGAGATCCAGCAAAGCCATCAAGGCTAAAGGTCTGGAGATAGACGTCCAGTCGGCCGACATCATCGGCATCGATACCCCGGCCTTGGTGGTGAATCTGTTCCGCGGGGTCAAGAAACCCGGTGGTGCTACCGGCGCTGTTGATAAGGCCCTGGGCGGGGTCATCACCCAGTTGATCAAAGACGGGGAGATCAAGGGCGGCGCCGGTGAGACCACGCTGATCCACACGCTGGGCAAGATCAGGCCCAGGAGAGTGCTTGTCGCCGGGCTGGGCCCCCAGGAAANGTTTGATGTCCAAGTCGTGCGCCGGGTATTGGCGGAAGTCGTCCGGTTCCTACGCCGCAAGGGGATTTCCAGCGCCGCCACCATCGCCCACGGGGCTGGCATCGGMGGTCTTGACCCTCAGTCGTCCGGCCAGGCTATCGCCGAGGGCGCACACCTGGGACTCTACAAGTTCGGGACCTACCTGACCAAGGACAGCGATTCCACCAACGAGTTTGAGCGCCTGACGGTGGTGGAGTTGGACAAAACCCGRGCCAAGGCCATCGAAGCGGGAGTCAAGCTAGGTTCCACCGTAGCCAAAGCATCCATCACGGCCCGCAACATGGTCAACGAGCCGGCTAACCATATGACGCCGTCGCGCATGGCTGAAGCCGCCCAGAAAGTAGCCTCCGACCAAGGGCTCAAGATCGAGGTAATGGAAAATGCCCAGATGAAAAARATGGGCATGGGYGCTTTCATGGGTGTCGCCCAGGGCACCGACGAACCGGCCAAGCTCATCGTGCTGCGCTACGACGGAGACCCGGACAACCCGGAGAACAACCTGGGCCTCATCGGCAAGGGCATCACGTTTGACACCGGCGGCATATCCCTGAAACCCCCCGGCGGCATGGAGGCCATGAAAGGCGATATGGCGGGTGGAGCGTCGGTCATCGCCGCCATGGAGATYATCGGCCAGRMSRAGCSYRRSRTSAWCGTKCTGRYYSKGRWKKCGSSSWCSGAWRMSMTGYCCKNCGCGTYKGMCSMRCGGCCCGGAGACGTTGTACGGGCCATGAACGGCAAGACTATCGAGGTGATCAACACCGATGCCGAGGGCCGCCTGGTTTTGGCCGACGCCCTATGCTACGCCCGGGAGCAGGGCATCACCCGGTTGGTGGATGTGGCGACCCTGACTGGGGCCATGGTGACCACGCTGGGCAAAGCCTGCACCGGTGTCATGGGCAACGATGACAAACTAGTCCAACAGACAATTGAAGCCGGCAAGAAGACCGGCGAGAGATTCTGGGAATTGCCCATGTTCGACGAATACAAGGACCTGATCAAGAGCGACGTCGCGGACATGAAGAATAGCGGTGGCAGACAGGCAGGTTCCATCAGCGCGGCCCTGCTCTTGGCGGAGTTCGTGGACGGCGCCGCCTGGGTGCACCTCGATATCGCCGGCACGTCAACCTCGGACAAGGCGTCCGGTTATCTGGTCAAGGGCGCCACTGGTGTGCCTGTCCGCACCCTGGCCCAGTTGGCCACAGACCTGGCCGAATCGAGCACGCCCGAGAAGTCCCGCAGCAAAACTAAAACCAAATAATGGAGTCCTACTTTGACCAGTTCTTATGAGACCATCGGCCGTCCTGTGGGCCGTGCCGAAGGGCCGGCGAAAGTCACCGGCCAGGCGATATTCCCCGCGGATGTGAACCTGCCCGGCACCCTGGTGGGCAAGTGCCTTCGCAGCCCCTTCCCCTACGCCAAGATCGTGTCCATCGACGCGGACTCGTTGGCCGCGGCCCGGCAAGTGCCCGGTGTCCACGCGGTGCTGACCGCCGATGATATCCCTCCCCACTTGGTGGGCCGGATGCTTCGGGATATGCCCATCTTGGCCCGAGATGTGGTCCGTTTCGCCGGCCAGAAAGTGGCGGTGGTTGCCGCCGAAGACGACGACATCGCGGAAGAGGCCCTGAACCTGATTCAGGTCGAATACGAAGAGCTTGATGCAATCCTGGACCCGTCGGACTCCATTAAGCCCGGCGCGCCGGTGCTGCATCCGGACTTCGCTGAATATGCCGGGATCCCCGACGGCGTCCAAGAACACCCCAATATCGCCGGACTGGCCTCCTGGAGCCGGGGTGATGTGGAACAGGGCTTCGCTGAAGCCGATCTGATCTTCGAGCATACATTCCGGACCAACCACCAGCACCAGGCCTACATCGAGCCCCACGCCTCGGTGGTCTTCCTGGATGCCACCGGCCGGGTGCAGACATGGGTCAATAGCAAGATGCCGTTCCAGGTCCGCCAGCAACTCTCCGACGGGATCGACATGCCCACCGACCAGATTCGTGTCAATCCAACGACCATCGGCGGGGATTTCGGCGGTAAGGGCGGGTTCATGGACACCCACCTGGGGTTCTGGCTCTCCAAGACCACCGGCCGCCCCATACGCATGGCCATGACCTACATCGAGGAACTGATGGCCGGGAACCCCCGGCACCCTGCGGTGATGACCTTCAAGACGGGGGTCAAGAAAGACGGCTCGATCACAGCCCGCCAGGCACAYYTGGTYTAYGACAGCGGYGGTTACGCGGCCTTCAAACCYCARCGKGGCGTGACCTACGGSTCWCGCTGCCTTGGGCCCTACAAGATTCCCCACGGGCATATCGACTCGTTCGTGGTCTACACCAACAAGGTACCGTGCGGAAGTATGCGGGCGCCCGGTGATCCGCAATCGATCTTCGCCGCCGAGGTCCAGATGGACCTGATCGCAAGGGAACTTGGCATGGACCCGGTGGAATTCCGCCGAAAGAATCTGGTCCAAGACGGCGACACGTCTCCCCTCGGCCACCGATGGCAGAACATCATGGGCCTGCGGACGCTGGAAGCCGCCGTTAAAGAGGCCGGCTACCAGGATGCCAAGCCCCAAACACCCGGCAAGCTCACGGGCCGGGGCATGGCCCTTTGTGAGCGGCATGTTGGGGCTGGTAGTTCCACCGTAAGAATATCCATCGACTCAGACGGAATCGTCACGCTCTACACTGCCCTGCCCGACACCGGCTCCGGTTTCTATACCGTGCTGCGGCAGATTCTGGGACAGGAATTGGGCGTGGCCTACGATGAGATCAAGCTGGAGAACTGGAGCACCSACGACGTCGCCTTCGAGACTGGTGTCGGGGGCAGCCGAGTGACCCACGTCGCCGGCCAGGCGGTCTACCGTGCCGCCCAGGAACTGAAACAGAAGCTGGCAGCCACGGCCGCGGACCTGTTCGGCTGGTCCGAGGACAAGACCGGCTTCTCCCAAGGCCAGGTGACCGCGCCGGGACAGACGGCCGTGAGCCTGGGTGAGTTGGTCTCACGCTCCGGCGGACTTTTGGAAGCAGACCACACTTACGACTCAGAGCGGGACGAAGACATCACGGTGTTCTGCGTCCAGATCGCAGAGGTCGACGTGGATGTGGAGACGGGGCAGGTGCAACTGACCAAGTTCACCACAGCGCACGACGTGGGTRCGATTCTKAACCCGTTAGGACACCAGGGCCAGATCGACGGCACGGTGATGCAGGGCATTGGCTATGCCCTCACCGAAGACCTGCAATATGACGACGGCCACGTTACGACTCTCTCCATGGGCGAGTACAAGATACCGACCATGCCTGACATGCCGGAACTCCGGACCGTGTTGGTTAAGAGCGAAAGCGGCGGCCCTTCGCCCTACGGCGGCAAGGCCATCGGCGAACAGGGGATCAGTTCCGTGGCCCCAGCGATCGTCAACGCCATATTCGACGCCACCGGAGTCACGATCACGGAGATACCCGTGAGTTCGGAAAAACTGTTGCGGGCTATACGGGGWTTATCCAAGTGACAGAACACCGCCGAACCCGTGGTGTATAATTTCCCGTAATATCGACCGGGCTCCCTAGACAGTTACGGAGGAAAGCAAACATGGCAAGAATCGAATCTCTGGGACACGTTGGGATCTACGCCGAAGACCTGATGAAGATGCGGGACTTTTACAGCCGCGTCTTGGGTCTGACCATCTCCGATGAGGACCTGGAAGAGCGCGGAATGACGTTCTTCACCGCCGACAAAGAGCGCGAGCACCATGAGTTCGTGCTGATGAAGGGCCGGGTCACCCGCGACGACGCCAAGGTTATCCAGCAGATATCTTTCATCGTTCCCAGTTTGGACGATCTGCGGGAGTTCAAGACACGMCTTGAGGCGGAACCCGACGTGAAGATCGACCGCATCGTCAGCCACGGCATCGCCTTTGGCATGTATTTCTTCGACCCGGAAGGCAACCGTATCGAACTATACGTCCGGACTCCCTACAAAGTACCTCAGCCGGTGGGAGAYCCCATCGACATCATGGCCTCGACCGACGAAGAGYTGGAAGCGATCGCAAAGGCCCGCATCCCAGCCTAGTATTTCTTTCGGACATCCTTATGCCCCAGTGGAAAGGCCGAAAGGTGCGCCGCTCTCGTAGAAATTAGCGAGCTTGCCTCTCGGCCTTTTCATTTAGGATCTCACCTAGAATAAACATRAGCAGCGCCCAAACAGCACGCTACGAAGACCTTCCCCGCAGTTACCACATCTTCAAGTGGCGGATATTGCTGGCATTTGCCGGCTTCTACCTGTTCCTCTACCTCGGCCGGTTCAATTTCTGGCCGGTGGCCCCCTTGGTGAAAGAGGACCTGTCGCTCAGCAATTTCGAGATCGGCTTGGTAAATGCCATGCTCCTTTGGGGATTCGGCCTTGGCGACTTGTTCCACGGCCGGCTCGCGGAAATCTATGGGCTTCGAATGTGGGTGATGGTCGGCGCCATCCTAACGACCGTCTTCAATATCATCACCAGCTTTGCCACTTCGACGTTAACCATGGCCATTCCTTGGGGCATGGCCGGCTTCGTKAAYGCCGCCTGYTGGKCSCCAGGCATCAGCATGGTCTCCCAGTGGTGGCCCCGCCGGAAGCGTGGGATGGCCTTGGGTATCGTGGGCACGGCGACCGGGGGAGCGATGGTGTTGATGTGGTGGATCTCCGGCTACGTTGGCGCGGAATGGGGCTGGCGGGCGGCATTCCGCTATCCCCCTCTGATTATCGCTGTGTTGGGCATCGCCTTCTACTTCATCGCCCGGGACCGGCCCTCCGATGTTGGCCTTCCGGAATACATCGAAGAGGACGAAGTCTCAGCGGCGCCAGAATCCCTGGACCCAGAGCGCTTCAAGGGCCTTGGCCCCTACAAAGAACTACTGTCTAATCCCAGGTTTTTACTGGCCAGCCACGTTAAAGGCCTGGAGAACGTCGTCCGCTACGGCCTGACTACCTGGGTGCCCATTTACTACTTCGAAGAGGGCGGACTGTCCATCGAGTCCACGATCCTGCTCACCATATTGCTGCCGTTGGGGTACTTGATCGCCCCTCCGATATCGGGCATCATCTCGGACCGCTATTTGGGCAGCCGCCGCCAGCCCATGGTCATCTTCTCCTGTGCCACCAGCGCCATCGTGCTGGTGGGCATCGCCTTGGCCCCGCCGGTCAATGTGACTTTGGGTGCCGTGCTGCTGCTGCTCGGAGGGCTATCCATGGGCATGTCTCCCTTGTCCGCCGTGGCCGTGGACATCGCCGGGCGGCACATGTCCGGGACATCTACGGGCCTGCTTGACGCCCACGGCTACGCCTACGCCGGGGCCCAGGCCCTGATCTTCGCCGCGGTGCTGGACATGGCCGGCAGCCCCTGGCCCCTCGTGTTCCTGTCCATGGCGGCCACCCGGGTAGTGTCCGGTTTGATGATCTCCCGCGTTAAGGTCTGACGAGTCCCACAAAACCCAAGGGAATCACGACATGAGAACAACGCTCAGACGGTCCGTGCTGGCAGCGGTGAGATGGGCTTTCTTGGCCTTAGTCGTGATCGGGTCTCTTTTCATGATCTTCATTGTGGCGACGCCCCAAGGCAAGGCCGGATTCAGGGCCGCCCTTTTCGTTCCCGAGGTTTTGGATGTGCCCCTGAAACCCCAGCCTTGGTTCACCGGCGACCCGGTCCGTCACGAAGTAACCTACCCTCAAGCGGCTGGGACGGGCGTGGCCGATGTGTACCGCATCCCTGACGGCAAACGCAGGGCCGCTGTCCTACTGTTTTTGGGAGCCAACGCGGCAGGACGCGACGACGAGGACGTGGTAAATCTGGGCGAAGCACTGGCCCGTGGCGGGTTTGTTGTCATGTTTCATTGGTCACCTACGATGGCGCTAGAAGCCAACATCGATCCCACCGAGGTAGACAACCTGGTCCGGGCGTTCCAATTCCTCGAACAACAAGAGTGGGTGGACCCCAAACGGGTTGGGATCGGCGGTTTTTGCGTCGGGGCTTCGTTCTCATTGGTGGCGGCCGCGGACCCGCGGATCCGCGATCGAGTGCGGTTCGTAAACGCCTTCGGGCCCTACTTCGACGCGAGAGACTTGCTACTCCAGGTCGTCACTCGCTCCCGCCTCGACCAAGGTGTGCGGACGCCTTGGCAGCCGGACCGTCTGACCCTTAAAGTCTTCGCCAACGAGCTGATTGAGACTTTGGAGGATCCCGCGGATATAGAACTTCTGACCAAGAAATATCTGGCGGGTGAGTCAAATGACGCCCAGCCGGTAACGCCCGCCGGCCGGAACGTGGCCCGCCTTCTGGAGGGAGTCTCACCGGAAGAGGCGGCCCGGTTGTACCTCGCCTTGCCAGAGGATTTCAGGGAAGCCATGGACCAGATTTCCCCCAGCCGGTATGTGGATGACATCAAAGCCAGGCTGCTGGTCCTCCACGCTCGGGATGACGAACTCGTGCCATCGGCCGAGTCTCGAAGGTTAGCTGAGGCCATGTCCGACCGGGGCGGCGTACGGTACACCGAGCTACTTTCCTTTGACCACGTAAGGCCCGCCGGCGGCACAGGCGCCTGGCAGCTCGTCAAAGAGGGATTCAAGCTCTACCGCCATATGTATAGTGTCATGCGCGCCGGGACCTGACGGCTTCAGACGGTGTCCTTGGCCTGCCCCGCCTCCGCCTGATTGCCGATAGGCGTCTTGACAGCCTTTTGGCTAGTGCTAGAATTAGTAATCGCGAACGATTGCAATAACTTTTGTTCGCACTGGCAGGTTGGGCAGCTATGATCAAGCATGAAAAAGCGATCGAAACCCTGCGTCTTAATGGGCACCGGCTGACGCCCCAACGCCTGATAGTGCTATCTATCATCGCCTCGGGCGACGGACACATGGGTGTGGACGAGGTCTTCCAGGCCGCCAAGAAAGCTTATCCGTACATGGACATCGCCACCGTTTACCGGACGCTCCATCTGTTCAAGGACCTGRGGGTGGTGACCGAGGTGGCCATCGGCGACCGGTTGCACTTCGAGTTAACCGACCCCGACGGATATCACCACCATATGGTCTGCCGGGCCTGCAACGGCGCGTTCAACCTCAGCCCGCATTACCTGGTGGAGTTCCGCGACACCCTGAATAATGAATTCGGCTTTGAACCGGACCTGGAGCACTTCGCCGTCAGCGGCATATGCGCCAATTGCCAGGAAGCAGACTCCAAAACCAACGGGGACCGGGTCTAGATGCACCATTTGATCCCCGGAACGAGACTGTTGGTTCTGCTCTTTGTGGCCCTGTCCATCGCCGCCTGCGGAGGCGGTTCAAACGATGGATCTCAAAACCCTGGCCAACAAGATGACCGGTTAAGGGTCGTGACTACCGTGTCGCCGATCACAAGTATCGTCGAAAACATCGGCGGCACGCGGATCCGCCTGGAGGGTTTGGTCCCCGAAGGCGTAAATTCCCATACCTTTGAACCGACGCCGTCGATGGCCATACTGATGGCCGAGGCTGACCTGATAATCATCAACGGGCTGTTCTTGGAGGAGCCGACCTTGGCCCTGGCTGAAGCCAACAAGAGATCCGAAGCCGTGATCCTCTCTCTGGGCGACCAGTCGGTCACGCCTGACGAATGGCAGTTCGATTTCACCTTTCCCGAGTCGGCGGGCCATCCAAATCCTCACCTCTGGCCGGACCCGAACCTGGGTCTGCGCTATGCCGAGTTGGTCCACGAGCAATTGGCGGCCATGGACCCGGACAACGCCGCTTATTACGCGGGAAATCTGGAGCGGTTTCGCAGCAGGATCAGCCAGCTTGACGAGGCTATCAGGGTCGCGGTGGCCACCGTCCCTGAGGAGAACCGCAAGCTGCTGACCTATCACGACTCTTGGGCGTATTTCGCCAGGCAGTACGGCATGGAGGTGATCGGAGCAGTCCAGCCGTCAAACTTCTCGCAGCCTTCAGTTAGAGAGGTTGCCCAACTGATCGACCAGATCAGGGAGTTGGGACTGCCGGCTGTGTTCGGGTCCGAAGTGTTTTCCAGCGACGTTCTTGAGGCTATCGCCAGCGAGGCCGGCGCCCAGTTTGTCGACGACCTTGCCGACGATGATCTACCGGGTAAGCCCGGCGATCCCCAGCATACCTATCTGGGCCTGATGCAGCAGAACTTGGCGGCAATGATTCCGGCGCTGGGCGGAGACGCCAGCGCGGTGGCCGGTCTGGATACTGGGAACGTGTTCGATGGGTCCAGCGGGGCAGTTTACCCGCAATAAGAGAGAGTAAATCATGTATCTACRCCCACGATTATTAGCCTTGGCCAAAGGCGTCAGGTGGCGGATCATCTTGGCGGCTGTGGTAGGCATGCTTGCAGTCGTCGCCGGTGTCGCCCGTTTGGCCGTTGCGGCGGTGGTCATCTTCAAGATCATTCACGAAGATGCCGCGTTCTCGGCGCTGGCTTGGCCCCTAGTGGGGATGGCTGGCCTGATCTTGGTGCGGAGCGGACTGCAGTACCTCCAAGAAGTCATCAGCCACCACACCGCCAGCGTCGTCAAGGTGGCGCTGCGGGAACGGCTGTACAACCACTGCCTGGCCTTGGGGCCCGGATACTTCGACCAGAGCCGCACCGGCGACGTGCTGATGTCCCTTGCCGAAGGCGTGGAGCGCCTGGAGGCGTTCTTYGGCCGCTATCTGCCGCAGATGATAGTGGCGGCCTTGGCGCCGATCTTTATATTCGTCTTCATGGCTCTCATCGATTTCCGTACCGGGCTCGTTTTCCTGGCCTTTGCTCTGCTGACCCTGGTGCTGCCAAACCTGTTCCACCGGTGGACCCGAAACAGCAGCATGGCCCGCCGGGACGCCTACGGGGCCCTGGGCGCAGACTTCCTTGACGCGGTCCAAGGTCTACCGACGCTGAAAGCGTTCGGCCAGAGCCGCGCCAGAGGCGTGTTGCTGGCCGATCGGGCCAGGACGTTGTTCCGCACCACCATGGGCGTGCTGGCCGCCAATAGCGCCACCAGCGCGCTGACCATCCTGGGCATATCCGCTGGAGCAGCGGTAGCCCTGGCGTGGGGCGCCGTACGGGTCAGCAACGGTGAACTGGAACTGCGCTCGCTGCTCATCGTGCTCATGCTGGGCGTCGAGATCTTTCGGCCCCTCCGCGAGCTGACACAGCTATATCACGACGGCATGATCGCCATGTCTTCAGCCGAGGGCATCTTCGATATCATGGACGCGCAGGTGGAAGTCGCTGACGCCGCGGAAACCGGGGTCCAATTGGAGCTATCCGCAGAGATCACCTTCGAGGGCGTCGATTACGCCTACAGCGGCGGACGCCGTCCAGCGCTCCACGACCTGTCGTTCACCCTGAACGCCGGCGAGACCCTGGGACTGGTAGGACCCAGCGGCGCTGGAAAGTCGACGGTGGTCTGGTCGATGTTGCGTTTCTTCGACCCCCAGAAGGGCCGCATCTTGCTGGGCGGGACCGATATTCGCGAGATTCCGCTAAAGCAGCTTCGTGAACAGATGGCCGTGGTGACGCAAGACACCTACTTGTTCCACGGCACGGTGGCCGAGAACCTGCGATTCGGCGGACCCGGCGCGACTCAAGAGCAGTTGGAAGCGGCGGCCAGCGCGGCCAACGCCCACGAATTCATCCGGCATCTGCCTCAAGGCTATGACACTATCGTCGGTGAGCGGGCAGTGCGGCTATCCGGCGGGCAGAAGCAGCGGATTGCCATCGCCCGGGCGCTGCTGAAAGATGCGCCCATCTTGGTGCTGGACGAGGCACTATCCAGCGTCGATGCCGAGAACGAGGCCCTGATTCAGGAGGCGTTGGACCACCTGATGGAAGGCCGCACGACCCTCATAATCGCCCACCGGCTATCCAGCGTGGTCAAAGCAGACAGAATCATCGTGCTGGAGGAAGGCCGGTTGGTTGAGTCCGGAAATCACGGAGAATTGGTCGCGGCTGGAGGTGTCTATGCCGAGTTGATGGCTCAGCAGCAAGAGATCGAAGACGACCATGCCGACCGCTCTGAACCGGCCCACGCCCCTGACGAGCCCGCTCAAGCCGTTGTTCAAGATGCGGAAGCGTTCGTGCCCCAACCCGCCCATCAAGGAGAGGGACACCATCACCATGCCGTCCCATCCGGCGGGGCCGCCCACGCGCCTGCGTCGGCCCTGGGCATCTTCACCGTCTGGCGGCGGCTGTTCCAGTTGGTGCGCCCTTGGCGAGGGGAATTGGCCCTGACTTTCCTGCTGGGACTGGCCCATCACAGTGCGGTCATCGGACTCAGCGTGATCAGCGCCTTATTGGTCGGGCAGGTTATCACCGGAGGCGACCTCAACGTGCTGTTGTGGTTGCTCGGCGTGTTCGTGCCGCTGGCGGCCTTCTTCACCTGGGCGGAGTCTTGGGTGGCCCACGACCTTGCCTACCGCCTTCTGGCCGAGATGCGGGTGGATGTCTATAACAAGTTGGACCCGCTGACCCCGGCCTACATGGTGCGCCGGCGCTCGGGAGACCTGGTGAGCATCGTCGGCGGCGACGTTGAGCTGGTTGAGTTCTTCTTCGCCCACACCATCACTCCGGCATTCGTCGCGGTCTTGGTGCCGGCTGGCGTGCTGGCCACTCTGGCCTTCGTTGCCTGGCCCATCGCGTTGGTGCTGTCTCCTTTCCTGGTGGCGGTCGCCATCAGCCCGTTCATGGCCCAGAAGCGATCCGAGGGACTGGGCGAGGAACTGCGCAGCCAGTTGGGCGAAGTTCACGCCCATATGGTGGACAGCATCCAGGGCATGCGGGAGATATCGGCCTTCGGACAGGGCCCTGCCCGCACCGCTGAGATGGTCGACAATAGCTGGAAATTTGCCCACTTCCAACTGCGTTTCCTGAAAGAAAGGGCGTTCCAGATCGGCTTCATCGAGGGCATGACCGCGCTGGGTGGACTGGCGGTTTTGACCATGGGCGTCTGGCTCATGACCCAGGGCGACATCTCCCGGCCCCAGTTGATCCTGTCGGTGATCCTA
>NVWX01000039.1 GCA_002746355.1 Dehalococcoidia bacterium
GTTCGTCGTCGAGTCCGCGGTCAAAGACAGCGACAATCACCTGGTTCCCTTTTACGACAAGCTGGTTGCCCGGCTCCGGGACGCCGGCATCAGGTCGGGCCTGGGAGACGACCGGCTCCGTATCGGCGGGATCAAGATGGCGGCCGACGGAGCCATCGCCACTCGCACCGCATACCTGTCCCAACCCTACGAGGGTTCCACATGCGACCACGGCATCTTGGCCATGGAGCAAGAAGAGATCGAGCAGCAGGTGATGGACATGCATCGGGCCGGCTTCCAGGTGTGCATCCACGCCAACGGCGACCTGACCATCGACCTGGTGCTTACAGCCTACGAGAAGGCGCAGAAAGCCCACCCCCGGGCCAACACCCGCCACCGAATCGAACACTGCACCTTGGTCAATCCGGAATTGCTCGCCAGGATGAAGGCGATGGGAGTCATCGCGACACCCTTCTGCACCTATGTCTATCATCACGGCGAGAAGATGCGCTACTACGGCGAGCAGCGGCTGGAGTGGATGTTTGCCCAGCGTTCGTTCATCGATTCCGGCGTGGTCTCAACCGGGGCCACCGACTACCCGCCCGGCCCTTTTGAACCCCTGCTGGGTGTTCAGAGTTGCGTGACCCGGACCGACAGCACTGGCAAGGAATGGGGCGTAAACCAGAGAATATCCGTCGAAGAAGCATTGCGGCTGTACACCCTGAACGGGGCCTATGCGTCATTCGAAGAAGAAACTAAGGGTTCCATCGAGGTGGGCAAACTGGCGGACCTGGTGGTGTTGGGCAGCGACCCCACGCAGATCGACCCGCTGAGCATCAAAGATATCCAGGTGGAGCAGACGATYGTCGGCGGAGACACGGTCTACCRGGGATAGCGGACCTAGCAATCGTTGCCCCAGGTGGTTCGACGAGCTCACCACGAACGGAGGTGTTGACGAAAGAACGCCCCGTCCTTTTCGCTAGGACGGGGCGTTTCCATTGGACTCAACGGGAGTAAACCTGGAATCTAGGTTTGTACCGCCATCGCGAGTATCGCACCTACCAGGGCGAAGGCCAGACTCAGGCTAGCTCCTGCAATCAGCCCTGGGACCTTTCCCATCAAGGACCTGGCGAGACGGCTAGTTGTGATAGTGAATTCATTATTTTTGGTATTCATCGCGTCGTCCTTTGTGTTGTTGGCTGAATTTAGGTGCTCGTKRWWGRYKKRWTTYRRKTRMTYGYGRAMSAWSWGYKCCRRTTMRYTGSKGRSYWRSMKCGCYRRTTCGCTGGTGGCTGCGTTGGCTGATRGGCCGAATCCCAGGTCTGACATCGCTCTGGATTCCAATCCGCTGGCCATGGTAATCACCATGAAGGCCATTGCTATTCCCATGAGRRAGAGGACTGAAAGTCCRAATAATTCTCCGAGGCCCGGCTTGAAAAGGTTTATGAGRGTCATGAGCGTTACCTATTCCGGTTCTTAGACGATTTACAGAGAGTCTTRGTCCCKTAAGTCSTATTTAGTTRGCCTGCCCGATGATGATGTAAGGAGCGGCTGGGACCTGGACCGTAGGAAWYTCGACCACTACGGTCTGGACCGAAGCAGCGGCGGCCTGGGGGCCGAAGTCCAAGGAAGNCGGTGGACTGGAAGGGATTGGCGGTCATGATYAAGATCATGGTGACCATCGCGAGGTAACCGAAGACCATTGCGGTGATTGCTTTTCCGCTGAACTGGRGGGCTAAGAACATCGAGCGTTTCATTTCGTTTCCCTTTTCGTTCTGGTTGTTATTTCCGGTGTTGCCCTGGATGTTTGTTTGAGTTGTCATGGTTGCTCTTCCTGCGTTTCGTCTTGGCACCACTTTAGGCCTGGGTATATGGGGTGCACATGCCGGAGGCAACGCATTTTTGGAAAGCAGNAAAAACCCGGTAAAACGAGGGCGTATAGGTAGCACTACCTATATGGGTTCGTGCCTACAGAGGGTGKTTTGRGGTAAARAACGGTCGGAAAGAGGATTATTTAAGTAGAGGGCAAAAGATGAGRATCGGGACGAACGTGGGATTGAGGTGGTTGGGAAAGGGGGTGGAAATGAGAGGTCAATGTACGCCGCCGGAATCGCTAGTGAGACCGTTTAAGGCTGCATACGTGGCCGCCTCGGTCCGATTGGCGGTGGCGGTCTTGTTGAGTATGCTCCTGACGTGGTTGCCCACCGTCCGGAAGCTGATGAAMAGTTCCTCTGCGATCTCCCGGTCAGTCTTGCCGCCGCATATGAGCTGTAGGACCTCGACTTCCCGCTGTGTTAGGCCGTCAGGGTACGCCGAAGCCTTGACAGGCTGGGCGTCAGCCCGCTCCTGAAGAGCAGTTACGCGTTCCATCAGAGGGCGCATGCCCAGTTCGGTGGATATAGTCAGCGATTCGTCCAGCAAACTTGATGCCATGGCCCGGTCTCTTTCTTTTTCACGCTGGAGGAGGGCGTCTGCATAGTCGCAACAGGTCCAGGCAAGTTCCGGGAGGTAACCAGCTTTGCGACAGAAGGCCATGGCGTCCTCAAAATGGACCGTCGATTGGTCGRGGTTGCCCATGGCCGAGGATAAAGGGCCGAGAATCCGGTCCACGTTTGCCAGGAAGCCAGTCAAGATCGTGCCTGCTTGGAGAAGAAGAGCGCTGTATTGTTCCTTGATAGCGTCCACATCGTTCCGCTCGATCCCGATTATTCCCAGGCTTGATATGGCATTGTTTGCCAGGACTTGGCTCCTTAATTCTGAGGACAATACCGTTCTAGCAGCCGCGGCGGCAACATCGAAATTACTCTGAATTCCTGTGATTCGGGCTACCAGGGGTATCACGATCGCCGTATATGCATACTGCACAGAAGGGCCCGGTTCAGACTGGTGMATAGTYTTAATCATCCGGGCCAATAGCTCTCCACSCTCGGCTRAATTCCCAAGTTCGTACTCGAGCAGTGTTCTGGAAACCAGAACAGTCGCGTTTTGATAAGACACCTCCATCCCCGCATCGGTGTACTCGCGAGAAGCTGACCAATCACCTCTTAGCTGGCACAGAGTCGCATTCAGTGCTAGGGCGAGAGCCAACAACCCCCGGTTGCGCAATTCTTTCGCCAATGACAGAGCGGCGGACGCATGGGTTTTGGCAGCTTCAGGATCGCCAATATTTCTCAGACACATCGATGCGTTGCGGTGCGCTTCTGTTTCTGCGATCAGATCATTAAATCGAGGCGCCAGCGCAATAACCTGCGCACTCTTTTCGGCGGCCTCTACGTATCGAGTATGTGTGAAATCTACACGGGAGGAGGCCGCAAGAATCCTCATCTCGAGGACTTCGTCTCTCTCYCGCCGCGCGATCTCCAAGGCCTTGTTAAAAGCCGGTTGAGCGGCTTCATAATCGCCGGAGGCGCCTCCCAATTCCTGGCCGTACCTTGATAGCAGGCGTCCATTTTGGAGGGAATCCTCCGGCGCAAGCTCCAGGGCACGCTCAAGSAACCTCGCCATTCCAGTGCGGAGACCTAACAGCCGAGGGAYTGTAGACTCAGCGATTGACAAGGCGTTCTCCATCTCTCCGCCTTCAACGAAGTAGTCGAACGCCCGCTCTAGCGTGACCACGGCATCAGCCATTTGATGCATTTCCAGTGTCGCCACCTGGGCTGTGCCCAAGCCGAAGAGCAGCGCCGCGGTCTCATCGTCCATGGGCCGTTCCTCTTTAACGTCCAACGCCCGCTGAAAATGGACCAACGCCTCTTCAGGCGCATGCACCATCAATGCTTGGTTCGCGGCCAATTTGGAGTAATGGACCATTTTTTCCGGACCAGCCAACATAGCCCCAAGAGAATAATGATATGCCAGTTCAGCGGCGTGGCTCTCAGAGTTCGWGCCATAAACCGCCTCCATCATCTCAGCMACTCGGACGTGCAGGCGGACCCGGCCGGTCATTGAAAGCTCTTCATTCAATGTTTCTTGTATCAGGGCGTGGGCGAATCGATACCTTCCGGGCGAACCCGGCATCTCTTCGATCACCCGGCCGGACAATGCTTCTTCYAGCAACTCCAACAACCGGTCGCCGGTGGCATCTTCCAAAAGCGGCCGCAGTTGGTCAAATCCAAATTCCGGCCCTATGACAGAAGCTATCGTTAGAGCTTCGTTGCAGGATTCCGACAGACGGTCTAGGCGCAGYCCGATGACGTCCCGRACGCCTTCAGGCAGCCCAGTCTTCCAAGATTCCGCGTCGGTGTCCCCTTCATCGGCTTRGAGGCACATCMATTCGTTCAGGAAGAGTGGGTTGCCGCCGGTGCGCGTATGAACAAGTTCCAGGTCCGAAGAATCCAACGATATGGAGGACCTGGACATCACGAACTGGCTCACCTCGTCTGGGTTGAAGCTATTCAAGCGTATTCTGCGAAAATTGGGTTCCCGTACCAATTCGCCAAGAGTCCGTGACAGAGGGTGCCTCCGGCCTAGGTCAACATCCCGGTAGGTTGCCACGACCATCAAAGGCGTGTCGGATACGGAATTGATCACAAATTCCAATAACAAAAGTGAAGCATTGTCAGCCCATTGCAGGTCTTCCAACACGATCAATATCGGACCGGAGGCAGAAACGTTACCGAGGAACGTTGCCACCGAATTGAAAAGTTGGAAGCGGGCTTGCTCCGGCTCAACATCTGGAGGAGTTGCTACAGCCGGCAACTTGTCTGCGATCTGAGGAATAATCTCCCCGATTCCGAAGTCGCCGCTGCCAATTATCTCTGCTAACCGCCCAGGGTCGAGGGCGTCCACGCATATTGTGATGGCCTGGGTCCAAGCCCAATACGAAGGAGCGCCTTCCCCTTCGTAACACGAACCCAAGAGTACCTGAACGCCTTTTTCTTCCGCATAGGCGGACAATTCTCGAGCTAGTCTGGTTTTTCCGATGCCTGGTTCCCCAGCGAGCATCACCATCTGCCCACGACCGGCGATGGTGTCATCCAAGGCAGCTGTCAGCAAGGCGAACTCAGGTTGGCGCCCTATGAAACTGGATTCCCGAGACTGRTTGCTCGTCAAAGTACGCACCAATCAATYTCGTTGGGCATATAYTACATCGAACCGCCAGTTTTCTGCTTAAGGTAGCCGAGCCTTGAGAAAATTTTTGTGCGCCCACCGCTAATTAGCCCAGTGGTTGAAATGGTGCAATGGCGCGACGGCAAGGGATCGTACAAAAGTAGCGGAGCCATGACGAGAGCGAGCTAACTTCACTAACATTGGCATTACGCCGCATTGCCAAGCTGYATAGTCCAATGGTCAACGTCTAGAACGGCAATTCCTGAGGCTATTTTGCAGGTTGGTGACGATCGCTCAACCTAGCACGAACGGAACCAGGCGTCTTCACCGTTCGTCCTGAGCTTGTCGAAGGATCTCCCTAGAGTTAAAGAGGTCTAGAGATACACCCGTTCGAAATCGCTTGAGATYATGGACATGTTTTCCACGTCCCAATCGAAGGACAGCACCACTGAGCGGTCGGAAGTGGCTTCCAGGAGCCTGACCCCGTTCTGGGCGACCACGCTCTCGGCTAGGCTGTAATCGAGTTCTCCCGCTTCGGTGCCCGAGCGGTTGCAGACCATCATCGGCAGTCCGGTGTCGGCCGACCTGGCTTCCCATTCGCCGTCGGGGCCGCAGTGGCCGGGGCCCCAGGATACCGGAGATACCAGCATCTGGGCGCCTTTGTCCTTGAAYACCTGGGCRATCTCRTTCTTRTARSCGTCGGCGCAGATCAGKATSCCCGTYTTGATGCCGTCGCATTCGATGGGCTCGATCTTCCACCCGCTGGTTGACCAAGATTCCGCTCCGCCCAGGGCTTTGACCTTGCGGTGCTTGCCGATGATCTCCCCGTTGGCGTCGATYACGAAGACCGTGTTGTACATCTTGTCGGTGGCGGGGTCGCGCTCGGGATGAGAGAGGAATACCGTCAGTCTGTGCTCTTTGACCAGACCGAGGAAACCGTTCATCCAGGGGTCTGGCTGGGGGAGGATCCAATCTGTGCCGATGGTCTCCATGAACAGGTAACCGGGGATGCACAACTCCGGGGTGACCACCCACTGCGCCCCTTGCTGGGCGGCTACTTTTACGCCGCGCTCCACCAGCTTGCGGTTGTGGTCGATGTCGTTGGTGACCGGCGCTAGATGCAGGAACGARATRCGRAGYTTTTTCATCYTCGGGRGATTATAGCATCCGGCGCYGGYCACAYCCTGMGGCCTTGACGGCCYGGTGYCGTGACATCAGAATAAATGAAGCGGCCTATGCGATGAGACCGCTCCTTTTTCTGAAGCCCCGTAGTGTAGTGGTAACACGCCAGCCTTTGGAGCTGGAATCCCTGGTTCGAACCCAGGCGGGGTTGCCAGCCATATTTCCTAAACCTGCCAATCAGTCGACAGAATTATGAATGTCAGGGATGTGCTAGATTTGTTGAGGGAAGATGGTTGGTATCTGGTTCGCYAGCGCGGCAGCCACCGTCAATTCAAGCACACAGATAAGATAGGACGGGTCACCGTGGCCGGACACCCAAGAGATGATATTCCGCCGGGTACCCTGAATAACATATTTCGGCAAGCAGGGTTGCGCCAACGGAGGCAGTGAAGTGAAATTCTTGGTCGTATTGGAAAAAGCTGAAAATAACTGGGCGGCTTATTGTCCAGATGTCCTGGGCTGTGCCGCCACAGGCCGCACTCCGGAAGAGACCATGAAAAGGTACGAAAAGGCACTGCAAATGCATCTTAATGGTCTTCGGGAGGACGGATTACCTTTCCCAGAGCCCTCCGCCAGGTCTGTCGTTGTTGAGGTTTAGCKATGGTCTTGTCGGCTTCGGGATGAAGCCTAAGCCCAAACTCGAAACTTCGTGCATCTAGCCAATTGTGTAATCAGACCAATTTGGGCCGCCCCATAGCTATCTCTCCATCCCTCAYTTACACACAACCCGCCTAGCCCTCACATTGACCCACTCTCCGCGGCGCGCGTATATTACCGGCATCACGGCGGCCTGGAGTCTTCGAGGCCGCTGAATGCGAGGTCTACTAAAGCTTGTATGCGTTGATCCTGGCCGGCGGGAAAGGCGAAAGACTCCGTCCGCTGACCGATACCCTGCCCAAGCCCATGGTTCCCGTCTGCGGCAAACCCATCTTGGAACACCAGGTTGAGTGGCTGAAGGCCGGCGGGATCACCGATGTCGTGTTCCTGGCCGGTTACCGCTGGGGGGCCATCAAGGACCACTTCGGCGACGGTCGGGACTTTGGCATAAACGCCCACTACAGCCTGGAAGAATCCCYYCTGGGCCGGGGTGGGGCCATCAAGGCGGGGCTCCCTCAGGTCCCAAGCAGCGAAGATACAGTGGCCGTGCTGAACGGGGACAYCATCACCGACGAGACCCTCGATCGCCTATCGGCGTATCATCAGGAACGCAAATCGGCTAACGAAAACCACTTAGCAACCATCATGGTGGTGCCCATGGTCAGTCCCTATGGACTGGTGGACATGGACTCATCGGGCACGGTGACCGGCTTTCGCGAGAAGGTGGAGATGGAGCACTGGATCAATGCCGGAATCTATCTTTTTGACCGYGCCATAGCCGAAGAACTGCCCGAATTGGGCGACCACGAGACCGAGACCTTCCCCAGGCTGGCCCAAGCTGGACAACTGGCGGCCATGAGGTCCCGTAATTTCTGGCGAAGTGTCGAYTCKTTTAAAGACCTGAGTGAAGCCGAAGCCCACGTTGGGAGTAGGTAGAACAGGCGTTATACTATCAATTCACCTAAGCGCCGGTTGAACCGGCGGCGGCCGATAACCGTACAGGCGTTGTGAGCATAATGACCCAGAKCGAAGCGCCAAACGCAGAAACGCCGGCCGGTATCTCCAGCACCGTAGCCCAGGCGGCCGCCAAGATCAAGGCCAATATCGAAAAGGTGTTGGTGGGCAAGGGCGACGTCATCGACCTTACGTTGGCCGCGGTACTGAGCGGCGGGCATATCCTGGTGGAAGACGTGCCTGGCATCGGCAAGACCACTCTGGCCCGTTGCTTGGCCGACTCGCTCCAATGTACCTTCAAGCGTATCCAGTGCACCCCGGAYCTGATGCCTTCCGACATCACCGGGGTYCATTTCTACAACCAGAAATCCGGCGARTTTGMGTTCCGGCCAGGRCCCATACTCGCCCAGGTCGTATTGGCCGACGAGATAAACCGGGCAACTCCCCGCACTCAATCGGCCATGCTTGAAGCCATGGGTGAAGGTCAACTGACCGTTGACGACATGACGATTCCCCTACCCGCGCCGTTCCTGCTCATCGCKACCCARAACCCCATCGARCTSGARGGCACKTTYCCCCTGCCTGAAGSCCAGYTKGACCGGTTCYTGATCCGGCTMYGYATGGGYTACCCMGACGAGRCCCARGAGGGMGAGATGCTRGCMCGGTTCAAYGGSGCRAATCCYCTGGCSGACCTMCAGCCSGTGGYSGACGGSSCRGAGATYTTGGAAYTGCAACRSCTGGTGCARCAGGTSTAYGTGGACCCGGTKYTGAGCAACTACATYGTSCAGTTGGTSCAGGCSACCCGCCAGCAYKMRGACGTGGAAYTRGGCGCWAGYCCCAGGGCGACCATGGGTCTCTACCGCTGCTCCCAGGCCGTGGCCGCCATCCAGGGCCGGGACTACGTCAGTCCCGACGACGTTAAGTTATTGGCGCCCTACACGCTGCCCCACCGCATCATCGTAAAGYCTCAAGCCAGGCTGCGCGAGCGGTCCGCTGAAGATGTTATTTCCGACGTATTGTCCCAGTTGGAGGTCCCGGTCTAGCGCTGGTCTGAGCGGCGGACATCCTAGCTCCTTGRCCGACCGACCGACATGCTTAACGATTTCTGGGTATTCTTCAGCAGCTTGATGATATTCATTGGCCTGGTGGCCAGTCAGGGGTTGCTGCTAGTCGTGGGCTCGCTGGTGCTGGTACTGGCCCTCGCCGCCYGGATCTGGGAGCGTTTCGCCTTCCGTTCCGTTAGCCATACGCGTTCCATCAGCCGGAAGCGGGCATTCATCGGCGATACCATCGATTACTCAGTCTCATTGGACAATGACAAAGTCCTGCCGTTGATCTGGGTCGACATCCAAGACTCCTTTCCCGAAGGTTTGGACCTAACCGGGGCGACCATGCGGGGCACCGGACTGGAATTGAACCGGCAGCACACCATCACCACCTCGTTGCTCCCCTACCAGAAGGCGACTTGGAAATATTCCCTCACGTGCTCGGWGCGTGGTTACCACCGGATCGGYCCCGTGCGCCTGCGGACCGGCGACATCTTCGGGTTCAACTCCGCCGAGACCCGCTACAACCAATTCGACCATATCTTGGTCTTTCCAAGGGTCGTGGACATCGAAGGGTTGGTGTTCCCTGCGGAACACCCCATGGGCGAGATTCGYGGAACAAGACCGATCTACTTCGACACCAACCGGGTGGTCGGTCAACGGGACTACCAGCCCAGAGACCCGATGAAGCACATCGACTGGAAGGCGACGGCCCGCGCCAGAACATTGCAGACGAAAGTCTTTGAGCCGGTGGTCTCGCTGAACATGCTGATCGTGATGAACGGCTCCACCAGGGAACACTCATGGCAGGGCAGCAACCGGCGGTTATTTGAGCGGACCGTGACCATTGCCGCGTCGGTGGCGAGCCTGGCGGACCGGCGGGGTTACACCTACGGCGTGGTCAGCAACGCAGTGGCCAGTTACTCCGGAAAGTGGATCCACGTCCCCATTGGGGCTTCATCGAGCCAACTCACCATGGCCTTGGAGGCCCTGGCGATGGCGGCGCCCTACGTCGTCGCTCCTCTGGCCGAAGTAGTGAACTCGGAAAGGGATTCCCTACCGGCGGGAACAACGGTCATCTTGGTCACGCCTTCCTTGAGTGATTCCTTGCTGGAAGATATTGCTGGCATCCGGGTCCACGGCTGCCGTGTGCTGGTGCTCTATTCCGGGGACGGTCTTCCTGACCGGGAGTTGGGAGACATCGACGTTATCCCCATGTACAGCGTATTGGACAAGGTGGAGGCCCATGAGCCGGCTATCGCGTAATAACTCAGTAACCGCCGTCGCGCTGTTTTTGGAGAGTTGCGCGCTCTACCTGGTCTTCGTGGCGCTCGGCGCCGTTTTCAACCAGCCCGGCATCGTCATGCCCTTCTGGCTGGTGATACTTGCGCTGGTCTCCTCGTACGTTCTCATGTCCTACATCCTGACGGTCAACGTTACCCCCCGCATCAGAGGCCTGATCGGCCTTGCATCCGCCGTCCCAGCTCTGTTGATCATGGTCAACATGAATACCGGGSTTGGCGTGATTCCAGTGGACACCCTTATCTCCGGCGATGTGGGCGCCACGGTGGCGATCGTCGGTACCTCGCTATTTCTGATGATCATATGGTGGCGGGGTTCCAGCGTGGCCCAAGAGGATATCTCGCTGGACATGGTGCGCGCCGCCTTYATGTGGGGCTTGGGCATCTTATTTATCACCGCGCTCGTGGACAGCCTGGTTGACGAACGGGTGGTCAACGGGTTCCTAGTGGTGGGGTTCTTCGCCGTTGGCCTATTTGGGCTATCCCTGGCCCGTTTCTCCTCTGAGAGCGGGGAAACGCACACCATGTCCCGTGAATGGGTGATGCCGATCTTGGTCAGCGTGGGCGCGGTGGTCATCTTAGGACTGGTCATCAGCGCCATCGGGCTAGGTGGCCTGGACGATGTGACCAAAGAAGTGGTGAAATTCGCTGKCAATGCCGGGTTCTGGATCTTGAGGCCGATCTTGCTATTGATGGGGCTGATCGCCGGCGCGATCGTGGGGCTCGCCAACTGGGCCTCGGGAATGTTCGGAACGGGAGACTTTACGGCGCTGGAGAATGCCCAAGCACGGTTGAACGAATTTCACGAGGGTCTTAGAGAGCAGGCTGAAGAGAAAGAAGCTTCAACGGCCCTGGTTACGATACTCAAATGGATGGCTTTGTCCATAGTCTCGTTGATCGCCGGATATCTGGTCTACCGGCTGTTCCGGTYCCGGCGGTTCACGGGCCAGGAGGAGGACGTCGAAGAGACTAGGGAGTCTCTTTTCACCTGGAAACGGGCCAACGACGATGTCACGGGGAYGCTGGCCGGGTGGTGGAACAGGATGTTCCCGGTGAAAGAGAAGGGAGTGGGCGGAGGCGAGGACCCCGCTACGCCCAGAGAGTTTTACCATGGGTTCTTGGGGCTGGCCTCCCGGTTGGGCCGCCCCCGCCGTGACTGGGAAACGCCCAACGAGCACCAACGGGGCATCTGGGGTCTACTGCCGACTGACCCGGTCTACCGCATCGTGCAGCGGTTCCAGCGTTCGCATTACGGGCGGGGCGAGTCGGAAAGTACCGATATCGACGACCTTCGAAACGACTGGAAAGAGATAAACGGGTTTGTGGACCGGGAAGATCTGTAGTGCGGCTATCTCTTGCTTCCAGCCCGTAGTTCTTCGATCACCTCTTTTATCTCTTCAAACCGTACGTAGCGGACATTGCCGTCGAAGCTTGAAGACGTCACCAAGACGCCGAGAAACTCGCCGAATTTGTTGAACACCGCGCCTCCGCTCATGCCGTTGGTTGCGGCGGCGTCCACCTGGCCCAGGGAATAATCTCCGGGGCGGATGTCCCACAGTGCTCCGATCCGGCCAAATGTGACCAGCGGCGTGTTGGTCGATATCTCCGGGACGAACCCGATCAAAGCGACTTCGTACCCAATACCGGCGACCGACCTTTGCGATAAGTCGGCGAACACCTGGTTCGAGAATGGCAGTTCGACGGTCAGACCGGCAGCGGGTTCGTCCAAAGTGAGTAGCGCCAGGTCACGATCAGTGTCGTACCCGGTTACAGTCGCCCGTTGAAAGACCCCGCCGTTCACCGATACATCCGCCCTGCCGACCCCGGCGATCACATGCTCCGCGGTTATGACCTCGGTGGGTGAGATGCGGACTCCCGAACCTTGGGAGAAGACGCCGTCGATGAAGGTAACGGCGCTGCGCATGTCGCCTATGAAGTCGCTAAAATCCGGCGGCGGCTCCCCGGGCAGCCCCTCCGGTCCTCTTGGGCCAACGAACCCCGGAAATCCTCTGGAGCCGCCGGCTCCGGCGGGTCCTTGACGGCCCTGTTCGCCTTGGATGCCCTGGACGCCCGGTTCCCCTGACAGGCCGGACTCACCGGTTGCGCCTTCGCAGGCCAGCAACGCGAGGACGGATAACAGCGCTAATGCCGCTAACGCCGGCCGAACCTTGATGCCCAATCTGAAACCGAAAGAAAATTTGCCGRTGGGTGTTTTCAAGCTATACACTGGTCGCTGGTGATTGACCGCCGYGGCGGRYCTGTTGTCGTGCCSCGGCGTTTTTGTTTGGCTTCTTCATATACGTTGGTCTGACGATTATCCGATGTACCGATTGATCAATAGGCTGCCGTTCTTCTACGGCTGGACCATTCTTTTCGCGGCCGGCAGTTCCATGGTCGTCAGGAACGCTACCGCCAGTTTAACCCTTGCCGTCTTCATCTTCCCCATGTCCGAGGACCTGGGTTGGAGCCGGACCCTRATCGCCGGGGCGGCCAGCTTGGGCGGGCTGGTGGCCACCGTGGCCTCTCCGCTGGTGGGTTGGGCCCTGGACCGGTATGGCGCCAGGACGATACTAACGGTTAGCGTACTTATTTTAGGCGTTTCAACAGTGTCGTTAGCCTGGGCAACCGTTCCGATTGCATTCTATCTGGCTTACGGCCTGGGGCGGGTGATATTTTCCAGCCCTTTGAACATCGGTCCGTCGGTGGTTGTGTCTAGGTGGTTCGTCAGAAGGAGAGGCCGGGCCACGGGCATGTTGTTCCTCTCCCATTCGCTGGGCATGATCACTTTTCCGCTCATCGCCGGCTTGGTGATTAAATACCGGGGCTGGGAAGACGCCTGGGTCGTGCTGGGAGTATTGGTCTGGATATTGGCCTTGGGGCCGGTCTCGATGCTGATACGGCAGAGTCCCGAGTCGGTGGGTCTTTTGCCCGACGGAGACCCGCCGCAACAACCGGACGGCGGCARGGAAGCGGAAGCCGCCGCGGAGGAGTCGAACTGGACGCTGCGCGAGGCCGTGCGCACCCCGACCCTGTGGCTGCTGGCCATGGCCACCGGGTCACTGTTCCTGCTTCAGTCAGGCACCAACATTCACCAAGGGGCCTATTTCTTGGATCAGGGACTGGGCTTGGGCGTCTCGGCGGCGTCCCTGAGTTTGAACGCAGTTTTCACGGGAGTAGGCAGCATCTTTTGGGGTTGGCTGGTGGAACGGGTGCCCGTCCGATTCACTTACGCCGGTGTGGCGTTGATGATGGCGGTGGCGCTGGTCCTATTCCCCATCGCCGACACCACAGCCGAGGCATTGGTCGTGGCTTCCATATTCGGGGCGGCCGTGGGCGGGATTCTGGTGGTGCCGGTGGTCGCCTACGCCAACTAYTTYGGCCGCCGTTCCCTGAGCGCYATCCGGGGCGTAACCGAGCCGTTCGTTTCGCTAGGCCAGGCCATCGGCGCGCTATTTTCGGGCATCATCTACGATGTAACCGGCAGCTACAAAGACGCCTTTTTGATTTTGGCGATCTTGGGCTTCGCGACGATAGCTATGTTGCTGGCTACTAGGGCGCCGAGCAGGGTGGCGAGTTCTTAATCCAGCTCTGGGCTGCGTTGATCGATATCTGCGGCTTCCGTCACAGTATAATGTTGGGTAACACTACCCTGGGTTAAGATTGGAGAACTGCCATGGCTCAATCCTTGGGCGAATTGGAAAAGGACGCATTGAATCTTTCTGCTGAGGACCGCGCGAGGTTGGCTKTAAGCCTTCTTTTGAGCCTTGAAGAGAYGGGYGAAGACCCAGCRGAAGTAGAGAAGCTCTGGGTTGCCGAGGCGAAAAGAAGGGCTCAAGAGATCGATGATGGTTCGTCAATCGGAATTC
This sequence comes from Dehalococcoidia bacterium, assembly GCA_002746355.1. Classification (GTDB taxonomy): domain Bacteria; phylum Chloroflexota; class Dehalococcoidia; order Lucifugimonadales; family UBA3495; genus UBA9611. The sequence goes on from NVWX01000039.1 coordinate 13,972, forward strand.
CTGCCTCTGACGTTTTGGCTAGGTTGAAGTCTAAGTACCAAGAAAAGTGATAGAAGTAAATTTCCACGCTGAGGCTTCGGCGGAGATCGAAGCAACGATGGGATTCTACGACTCACGTCTTGAAGGCCTTGGATTAAAGTTTCTGATTGCCGTTGAAAGCCAGATTGAACGAATCGCGGAATTCCCGAATTCAGGCTACGGCATCGACCAAGGTCTTCAGAAAGTAGTCGTTTTTGGGTTTCCCTTCAGCATTATTTACCGTCATGCGGAGGACCACGTCCTGCTTCTTGCTGTGGCTCACGATTACCGTCGACCTGGATATTGGCTGGGCCGTTCCCAATAGGATCGCCCCGCAATCACCGCCTTTCCACTACCGAAACTCCGGCATGACCTCTGCCGCGATCGTCTCCATGAGCCGCTTTAGCGCCGAAACGTCCCCTGAGTTCAGAGCCAAAACCATGTGGTCTACGCCGGCGTCTTGGTAGGCCTTGATGCCGGCAACCATCATTTCCGGGTTGTCTCCGGGTAAGGTTGACCGGGAAGAGGCGCGGTCGCTGGAAGGACGACCGTGTACTTCAACCTCAAGCCTGGTGGACCAGGTCATAGTCGAGGCATCTCTGCCCGCGGCGGTGGCGGCTTCAATGATCTCCTGCTTGGTCAGGGCGTAGCTTTCGGGTGAAACGCTGGTGGGATGCCACCCGTCGCCCCGCAGAGCGGTCCGTTTGATCGCTCCCGGACTGGAACCTCCGACCCATATGGGTATGCTGGACTGGGCCGGTTTGGGCGAGAAATAGAGGTCCGAGAAATCCCATCGCTTGCTCTGATACTTGGGCAGATGGCTGGACCAGAGTTCCTTCATGATGTCGATGCATTCGTTGGTGAGCGAGCCCCTTTCGCGCATCGAGATGCCCAAGGCGTCGAACTCCTCGGTCATGGCGCCCACACCCACGCCCAAAATTACGCGGCCGCCGGAGATCTGGTCCAGGGTGGCGGCGTATTTGGCCAGCTCGACTGGGTTGTGGTACGGCAGCACCAGCACCGATGTCCCCAGGGCCACCTTTGATGTGGTGGCCGCCAGATAGGAYAGGGTGGACATGGGGTGGTAGTAGGGCTTGTCTTCCAGCCGCTCACGGATGTAYCCGGTGTTGAACAAATGGTCCATGACCCATACCGAGTCATAGCCCAGGCTTTCTGCCAGGGGGCCGAATTCCAAGACCTGCTTTGGGTCTTCGACACCCCAGTTATTGGGGATAGTCACACCGAATTTCACTTAAACTCCCTGGTTTCTGDCGTATGAGTGTAGAGGGACTGTTATTAGGCGGTGTTGGCGGCTTCGATCAGCCGGGCGGTTTCGATGGCGGCGACGGCCGTGTTGGCCCCCATGTTGCCCGCCTTGCCTCCGGACCGGTTCAAAGCCTGCTCCATGTTCTCGGTGGTCAGAACGCCGAAGATGGTCGGCACTCCGGTCTCCAAGGCCACCGAGCTTATTCCGCTGGCCGCCTGCCCGGCCACCATTTCGTAGTGGGAGGTCTCGCCTCGGATCACGGCGCCAAGGCAGATGACCGCCTGGTAGCGTCCGGACTTGGCCAGGGTCTTGGCGATGATCGGTAACTCAAAGGCCCCCGGGACCCAACTGACCGTGATGTCTTCGTCTCGGACGCCGTGCCGGACCAGCGTCTCAACCGCCGAATCCAGCAACTTCCTGGTGATGATCTCGTTGAATCGGGCAACGACCACGCCTACGTGTAAGCCCTGGCCGTTCATGTCGCCCTTTATCTCTTTGGGCACGCTTATTTCTCCTGGTGCAGGTTGTTTTGCATTATGCCTGGRCCGGTGCGGAATCTGATTCCTGACGCACTCCGCACTGGATTATCTTTTCGACGWACTCGGATTCAGTCACAAGACCGGGGACTTGGGTCAGCTCGTTCACCACTGTGAACGGAACGGACCTAACGCCGTATTGTTGCGCCAGGACGGGAAATTCTTCAATCTCCACCACGTCGGCGGTGATGTTTTCATTCTCCAACGCCAAGGCGTGGGCCAACCGGGCGATGGGCGGGCATTCGGTGCTGGCCGGCGTAACGAATACTTGGATGTGCACCGGCTGGTTGATACTGCGCAGCTTCTTTCGAGTGTCCATGCTTAGCGRACTGACGCCYCGGGAGATGGTCTTGATGTTCTCCACGACAACGGCCAATTGGTGCCCCGTGGGTATTCCAAAGAACCTCAGTTTGGCTTTTCCTTTCTTGCCAAAAGCGATGGCCGGCACTCGGGTGATGCYTTCTTCCAGAGCCAACTCAGGCTGGGCATAGACGTCGGTCGTCTCTAGGGTGATTTTGGGAGAGAGAGCAACCAATTCCTCCAGCAACTGCTGGGTCTGAACGCAGTACCGGCATTCCCGGCCGGGCACGGCGATGGGCGAAGGCCGCTGGGTGAACAGGCGCARCTCTACCTCGGCTTTAAGGTCCTTGCGGAAAGTACGCTTGAGCTCGGACTTTTGCTGGTCCTGAATCAGCGCCTGCTGGGTCATCAACCGGTCTCCAATCGCAGTGGGACCCGTGCTTGAGGCACGGCCCTAGGTGGAGACCAGTTTACACGGGAAGCAGTGTGTTATCCAGCTTTGTCCAGCATGTCGCGAATGGTGAACAAGCGCTGAAATAGGGTGAAACACGARACTACGGCGATGGCCAATAGGAACCACTCGATCTGGCCAACGATAAGCCCCACACCCAAAAGGACCACCCGCTCCGGGCGCGTCATAACCCCCCCTCTGGTAAATACTCCCAGCCCCTCGCCGCGGGCACGGAGGTAGCTGACGACCTGGGAGAAGATCAGGGCCAAGAGCAGCACCGTGATGAAAAATATCTTGCGGTCGTCGCTGATGTCGTCYCGCATCGCATGCACCGCTATTCCGACGAATAAAGCGGCCTCGCTCAGCCGGTCGAAGACGGAGTCCAGCAGGGCGCCAAATGGGCTGACGGTGTCGGTGAGCCTGGCCAGCGCGCCGTCCATCARRTCCARCCCTCCGGCGAACAGRAAGACTATTCCACCMGCAACSAGCCAGCCKRCGCCGACSARGTAGGCGGAGACGACGGTGATCAGGAAACCGAGGATGSTGATGCCGTTGGGCGTGAGCTTGATCGCTCGGAAAAACTTGGCCCCCGGCACCTCTATGTAACGGAGGACCGCCGCCCTAAATTGTTCGCGTCCCGGTAGAGCCATTAGCGGCTTGTATGCATCTGTTGTAATATTCCTCGACCCGGMCAGCTACMACTTCCCACCGGTAACCCTCGGCGGAACGGCTGCCTTGGCCGCCCAATCTGCTGCGTAACTCCGGGTCCCGGGCCAATCTTCCCAGGGCGTTTGCCAAAGCATCGGTATCTTTCTTGGGTACCAGCAGCCCCTGTTCTCCGTCGGTCAAGATCCCCCGGAACCCCTCGATGTCTGAAGCGACCACCGGCTTGCCGGCTGACATGGCTTCCAACAGCACGATYCCGAAGCTTTCGGCCCCAGTGGCCGGTGAGCAGAAGATGTCGGCGGAGGCGTAGTAGCGCGGCAATTCATCATAGGAAACGCGGCCCACGAATTCCACGTCCCTAAGTCCGTGGGAACTCAATATGCGGTACGACTCTTTGTCTGGGTTTCCGGGTCCGACCACGATCAGCCGKATATCCGGCAACTCCCATTTAAGTTTGCTGTACGCTTCCAGCAGATACCGCAATCCTTTGCGCTTCTCCAGGCGGCCCACAAACARGATGTTCAGCTTGCCGTCCTGGTATTGGGGCAGGGGAGCGACATCGGCAGARAAATGCTTGTAATCGATCCCGTTGGGGATGATCTCGTATTCGCCAGGGAACGTGTTGTTTACATAACGCCGTGCGGCCGGAGATACGGCGATACTGCCGTGGAGCCGTTTTTGCCAGCGTTTGATTATCGGCTGGAARGTGCGGTAGAGGTGCTGGCGGGAGTAGGAGGCGTGGAACGTCGCAACGTTCACCGTTTTGGAGAATTCCAGCACGCATAATGGGAGGATYGGCACCATGGGTTCGTGCAGGTGAATGATGTCGAACTGCTCTTTCTTCAGCAGCGCCCTAACCTTGGGATAGAGCCACCAAGAAAGAGTGACCCTGGCGGTGGAGCCCCCGCTTGGGAGGGGGACCGAACGGCCWAAAGGCACTAAAAGGTCGGCGTCTTCGAAGTCGCGGGAAGGTGAATGAGGCGCCAGCACCTGGACTTCGTGCCCGGAGCGGCCGAGGGCGCGCGCCAATTGCGCGACGTGAGCGGTAACCCCACCGGGCCAGGTGAAGTCATAAGGAGAGACCATGGCAATCTTCACGGCGCTACCCCCATCCCATCGCCGTCCAAGGACTTAGTCCTTGGATGCTTCGGATACTTCCGATGCTTCCTCGGCGATGAAGGCCTCGACCAGATCTCGGGCCTGGTCGTCAGTGTATTGGACCGGTGGCGATTTCATGTAGTAGGCGCTGGGTCCTTCGATAGCGCCGCCCTGCCCACGGTCCAGAGCCAGTTTCGCGCAACGGATGGCATCGACGACCACTCCAGCGGAATTCGGACTGTCCCAAACTTCCAGCTTTACTTCCAGACTCACGGGGACATCGCCGAACACGCGGCCTTCCATGCGGATGTAGCACCATTTGCGGTCTTTCAACCATGGAACGTGGTCGCTGGGGCCGATGTGAATCTCGTCGTCGCCAAGTACTTCGTCCATCTGAGACGTAACAGACGTGGTCTTGGAGATCTTCTTTGAAGTCAGCCGCTCCCTTTCCAGCATGTTCAGGAAATCGGTATTCCCGCCGAAGTTCAACTGGTAGGTGTTGTCCAGGGTAACGCCCCGGTCTTCAAAAAGGCGGGTGAGCACGCGGTGGGTGATAGTGGCGCCCAGCTGGGACTTGATATCGTCGCCAACGATGGGTACGCCGCGCTCTTCGAAACGGTTGCGCCAGTACTCTTCGCGGGCAAGGAAAACGGGTATGCAGTTAACCATGCCGCAGCGGGCGTTAAGTATCTGCTCAACGTACCACTTGGTGGCCTGTTCACTGCCCACCGGGAGGTAATTGATGACTACGTCGACCTCTTTCTCCTGGAGAATTCCGGTGATGTCYGCGGTGGWGTGAGGCGACTTTTTGACGATATTTTCCAGATACCGGCCCACGCTGTCGTGTGTCATACCCCGTTCGACGATCACCCCGGTCTTGGGGACTTCAGCGAACTTGATGGTGTTGTTGGGGGTCGTGAATATCGCTTCGGACAGGTCTTTACCGACCTTATTCTCATCGATATCAAAGGCGGCCACTATCTCAATGTCATCTATCCGGTATCCGCCGATGGAGTTGTGCATGATGCCCGTTACTTCGACATCGTCAGGGAGTTCGACGTATTTGTGGACCCCTTGGACGAGCGATGAGGCGCAGTTCCCCACGCCGATGATTGCAACCTTGATTTTCCCCACGGATCTGGCTCCTTTTTCCCTTAACGAGCATTGGTTTTTCTGGTGGTCTGATGGATTGTCCACCGCAGTAAACCAAGCTGCTGCATTTTAGCAATTCGCCCTAGCCGTCACAATAGCCACAATTACGCATTGCGACACCTATGAACACGATTCGGGCTGCATTAGACGGCCCTAATCACCCAAGTCTTCGGTCAAATCAGAAGAATCTGATGATGCCCGTACGGTCATCATACCGGAACCGTACTCCTATTGTCTCCGGTACCCGGCCTTCTTGAAGCCGCTCCTTGATGGTGTCCTCGATGGTCGAGGCCGCTGCTTCTGGAGTTTCGGCGTTGCGGACCACTTCGGCGAGTTCTTCTATGGTCATGTTGTCGGTGATGCCGTCGGTCGCCAACAGGAGCCGGTCTCCTGGCGAGGGAGTAATCTCAACCTGGGCGGGCTGGATAAACTGTTCAGACGCGCCGATGGCTTTGGCCACGCCCACGTGCAGGAAGCCTCCGGCATGCCCCGAAAGTTTCTGATGGCCGTCCTTGTTGATCAGGAACACTGGGCTGTCACCGGCGGAGACGATCTGGACCTGGTCACCCCGGCCCAGCACGGCGGAAACCGTAGTCAGAAGGAACCGGCCCGACCCGACGCTGTAAAAGTCTTCGTTCATCTCRGACAGGAGTTGGACGATATCCTCGGCGCTGTTCAGGTCGCCGGCGTCCAGCGCATCCCTGAGTTCGGTGCTGGCTTGTTCTCCACCGTGGCCGGTGACGCCGTCCATCACCACGTCCAAGAATTCCCCGTTTCCCAGGTCTTTACTCAGGAAAGAATCCTCGCCGTGGGCTGAATTGTCTTGCATCGTCGTTACTGTGCTTGCCAACATCGCGGCCAAACCTCGGTAATCTCATTTAGTTTTTCAGGTAGTTTTGCAGGTAGTTTTCCAGCTGGATGATTCTTGATGCCGTCAGGCCAGGTAACCGGCCATCTCTGAGTCTGGATCGAACAGGAAACTCCGCCAATAGTCTGCTTTCAGCCATTCCGCAGCCTCCTGCCAAGCTTTAACAGCTTCAGAGGCGTTGTCCAGTGCGGCGTTCCGCTCGCTGGTCTGGTCCAAGTAGGCCGTCAGATCGGCGCGGAACGCACCATATTCAGTGTACGCCCGTTCCCGGATCTTATTCAGGACCATTGAGCCCGCCTCAATCACGGCCGGAGCGCACCCGGCCAAGTCCCGGGCCATCTCGTTCAGTTCTTCCTCGATGTTTATGATGGGCCGGATCCCCCTGGCGTCGCGGTAACCTGACGCGTCGTCCGGCGGTTCCAGTGGTGTTGTGTAGAACTTTAAGATCTCCAAACACGCATCGTTAACGTCAAAGGGCGGCCGGCCTCGCGGAGGTTCATCGTCCAAGCGRGCCAGAGCTCCGGTGTCRATCACCACCATCTTCCCACTTCCAGGCTGGTAGAAGATGTTTTGAGGCCGCAGGTCCAAGATGACGTAGCCGGCGGATAGGTAGACTTCCTCCAGGTCCAACAATCCATTGTGGACTGGATGCTCCGGCACTGAGCTGGGACGGACCAAGGGAAATAACGTAAACAGGTTCTGTCCCACCCCGATGGGAACCCCCTTGAACTTGGACATCATGTCGCCCAACAGGGGTATGCCGCTGGCCCGCTCCTCCACCAGAACTTGGTACTCTTTGCCCAACTCGTCGCCGAAGAACGCGTCGTGATTGCCGCGTTCGGTGTAGCCAAGTATGGGGGAGATCAGGTTGGTTGAGTAACCTATCTCTTCATAGGCCTGCAGGACTTTTTCGGTCCGGGCTTCGATGGCATGGTGCTGGYCCCGGCTGATCGCTTGGGGCACGGGCCGTTTGATGGCCACCTGGTTGCCTGACTCCCGGTCAACGGCCGCCCTCACCTCATAGTCGGCTCCGGCGCCAAGCCGTCCGGTTATCTCGTACCGGTCTAGGTCGACCTTCTCCAATGATGTTGCTCCAGGCGCCAGATGAAATCAGTGCCGTAACGCGGGCTGGTTAACCGGCGGCGCGTCCGCTGAAAACCCGGTTAATCGAGTCCAAAAACCCGCTCCAGAGGCCGTTTGGATGGTACCCCTTGGCCTGGGAAAATGCAACAGATATCGGAGCCTGCAGCCGTGTGGCGGCACCGTGCTTGGACCGATGCCGCTATGGGTTTTCCGGCGCCCGGTACAGCAGGGTGACCCACTCTTCCTGARGCCACTCGCTGATCAGCGTGAAGCCCAATGGTTCGACCGCGCCGGCCACTTCGTCTTTCTGGGTCATCAGCAGACCGGAGGCGATGAACAACGCGCCCGGCTTCAGAGCCGTCAGGATAAAGGGACACCGGTCGGCGACGCCCCTGGCCGAGATATTGGCCACTGCCAAGTCGAACTCACCGGCTGGGGCTGTTGGATGGGGCACGGAACCCTTAACCAGTCTGACCTGTTTGTTGATGCCGAGCCTTCGGAAGTTGCGGCGGGCCGCGGATACGGCCTGTGAGTCGATGTCCAAGGCGGTTACTAGTTCCGCGCCCAGCTTCATGGCAGYGWTKSYYWMYRKSMMCRRRYYGGYKMMKARRTSMWRSMCSSKCAKMYCYGGCGKSAKGWRSTSSYCSRTKKCCTCCANNKGCAGGNNKSRSGRTGGTCGGGTGATATCCGGTACCGAAAGCGATGCCAGGATCAAGCTCGATCACGATGTCGTCTGGACCTGCGGTTGAGTCCAATTCCAGCCATGTGGGCTTGATGACCAGACGCTTGCCGATGCGCAGGATCCTGAAATGGGACTTCCAGGAATTCATCCAGTCTTCGTCGTCGGGAAGATCGCGGATGTTGAGGTCGCCGATGGGTTCGATGGCGCCCACCAACTTCACACCGACTTCGAGATGGGCCATCCGTTGTCTCGACCCGGTCGTCAGGTAGGTGCGCAACAAGACGCGTCCCTCGCCGGCCAACTCGGTGCTGAGCCCCTTGCCGTAGCGGCTGAAAAGATACGAGATGGGTTCGACGTATTCATGGGGTACGGTGATGCTTAATTCTTGCCAGGCCACCGGCCCTCCTWTTYTTTAAAAGCGTCAAATAAAAAAACCCGTAGGACCAACGGTCCCCGGGTCTGTCGTCACGGGATACGGGTCTGCGATTTACGGGAATMTATCAACCCAGCMCTTCTTTGATMTTTTCGAATAYACCCTTATCTTSGCCGTCCTGGGAACCGCCTTTAGGGGAACTACCGTTCGAGTCGGTGAATGATTCGGCCAATTCTTGGAGCAGTTCCTGTTGGCGGTTGTTCAACGAACCGGGCACCCTTACGTCCACCGTCACCATTAGGTCGCCCCTCCGGTTGCCGTGGAGATGTGGCACACCCTTCCCCTTGATGCGGAACTCGGTGCCGGGTTGTGTTCCCTGAGGGAGTTTCAGGTCTTCGTCCTTGCCATCCAGTGTGGGGATGGATTTGTGGGCGCCCAAAGCTGCTTCGGCTATGTTCACCGGCAATACATAGGTCAGATCGAARCCCTCGCGGYCGAAATATTGGTGTTCTTGCACATCGATGTACACGTAGAGATTACCGGTCCCGCCGCCTTCCCGGCCTGCGTCACCCTCGCCGGTGAGGCGCACTTGCATGCCGCTTTCGACCCCGGCGGGAATGTTCACGGCGATCTTTCGGGTCTTGCGTTCCTTGCCTCCGCCCCGGCAATTAGAGCAGGCGGTCTTGATGATGGTGCCCTTTCCCGAGCAACTGGTACAGGTGATCACCTGGGTGAACTGGCCGAATACGCTGCGTTGGGCGCGCCGCACCTGGCCGTTGCCCTTACAGGTACTGCAAGTCTCGAGGGGTGTGCCAGGTTCGTTTCCGGCGCCGGAGCAGACGCCGCAGTCCTCGAGACGGGTCAGATCGATCTCGCGTTCCGCGCCGAACACCGATTCTTCGAAACTCAGTACAACCCGGTGTTGTAGGTCGYTTCCCCGCTGCGCCCGGCTGCGGCGGCCCGAYCCACTTCCGAAGAATGAGTCGAAGATGTCGCCAAAACCGCCGAAACCTTCGAACCCGTCGAAGGGCTGTCCGGAYCCGCCGTTGCCGCTTACACCGGATTTGCCGAATTGGTCGTACTGGGCTCTCTTGTTCGAGTCGGAGAGGACCTGATACGCCTCATTTATTTCCTTGAATTTCTCTTCGGCGTTGGCGCTCTTGTTGCGGTCGGGATGGAACTCCATGGCCTTCTTGCGGAAAGCCTTGCGGATATCCTCTTCTCCGACGYCCTTGCGCACGCCGAGTATGTCGTAATAATCCCCTTTAGCCATTCACGAACACCTTTGTGTTTCGTTCTCCAAGTTGATTTTAATTATACCGGACCTTGCTGATCTGCTACAGGCCATTATAAAGCAGGCACGGTTGCCGCTCAAGAGCAGGGGCGCCCCGGCCCGGCGGCAGGTCCTGTTGCTTGGTCTTACGACGGGCGGGGGTAATCCGATTCCTGTTTGCGTAGCCGTAGCGTCGAATCGGTGAGATTACCAGGGGTTGCCTAGGCGGCTTTCGCCTTGACACCATCTAGGCATCTGGTTAGGATGATATKWGGGAGTAATAGCTCCKTTAAATAGGCACACTAGGCGGAAAGGAATAGGTGATTACCGTGGAGATTATCATCGYCATCCTAGCCGTCCTGGCGGCCGCAGGGATAGGTGTTGCTACCTGGTTGACTCTCAAATCGCGAAATGACGCCGCGCAGGCACAGATCGCCGGAGATAGCGCTAAGGGTATTATCACCCAGGCTGAAGAGGATAGTAGAAAAGTCCTCTTGGCGGCCCAGGAAGAGGCATCAAAACTACGTAACGCAACCGAATCGGACCTCAAAGACCAACGCCAAGAGTTCCACCGCATGGAAAGCAGGCATCTGCAGCGGGAAGAACAATTGGAGCGGAAAGTAGAAGCCCAGGAAGAAAGGGAACGTGAGCTAGCCTCACTGGAGACGGAAGCAGAAGGGGCGAGGAAAGAAGCCGAGGAACTTAAGGCGGAACAGTCCAAAGCCCTGGAACAGGTGGCAGGCCTCAGCGTGGACGAGGCCCGTGAACAGGTCGTACGGCGCGGTGAAGAAGAAGCCGTGCATGACCTGGCCAAGCGGTATTACGAGCTGGAGAAGCAGTACAAAGAGAAAGCCACCGTAAACGCTCGTAAGATCATCACAGTGGCTATCAACCGTCTCGCAACCGACGTAGTTTCAGAARTTACCACTTCAACAGTTTCCCTGCCCAACGATGAGATGAAAGGTCGTCTTATCGGCCGCGAAGGGCGCAATATTCGTACACTGGAAGCCCTCACCGGAGTGGATGTCATCATCGACGACACTCCAGAGTCAGTGACTGTATCTTGTTTCGACCCGGTCAGGCGGGAAGTTGCCCGTTTGGCCTTGGAGAAACTGGTCTCGGACGGGCGTATTCAGCCTGCCCGGATCGAAGAAATGGTCAACCGGGCCACGGAAGAGATCGACCAGACGATATTGAAGGCCGGCGAACAGGCCACCTTCGATGCCGGGGTCAGCGGCCTGGATTCGGAGTTGATCCGGTTACTGGGTCAGCTCAAATACCGCTACAGTTACGGGGAAAACGTGCTGCAACACTCCATTGAAGTCTCGTTGCTCTCCGGTATGCTGGCGGCGGAAGCCGGCGCCAATGTACAGGTCGCCAAGATGGGCGGTCTGCTGCATGACATCGGTAAAGCGGTGACCCACGAGGTCAACGGCCCCCACGCTGAGATCGGCGCCGAGATCGCCCGGAAGCACGGCATCAACCATAGCTCATACCGGGGGATACTGGAGCACCACAGCGACGACCACGAGACCGTCGAGTCGTTCTTGGTGGCCACAGCCGACGCCATCAGCGCATCGAGGCCCGGTGCGCGCAGAGAGTCCCTGGAGCTGTACGTAAAGCGGCTCAAGGAGCTTGAAGMGGTCGCCRCCAGCTTCACCGGGGTTGRACGCGTCTTCGCCATCCAGGCGGGACGTGAGGTCCGGGTGATGGTTAAGCCAGACGACCTGAAYGAYATCGAAGCCGCYGAATTGGCSCGGAACATCGYCAARAAGGTGGAGGAAGACCTGGTCTTCCCYGGTCAGATCAAAGTGACCGTGATTCGGGAGACCCGGAACGTGGAATACGCCAAGTAGCCGCTCRAMAGAGTGACAACCAGGCAAASATSAAGGGGAYCCAGAAGCGGGAKTGACCGTCTGCTGGGTCCCCTTTGTAGTCTCAGACTAATCTTATAGGCGCATATAGATCAAGGAGCRGCGGTTCTTGCGTATACTGATGATAGGAGACGTGATCGGGAAGCCCGGCCGGGACGCGGTGCGGGCCCTGTTACCCGATCTCAAGCACGAAAAGTCCATCGACTTTGTGATCTGCAATGGCGAGAACACGGCCGGCGGCTACGGCATCACCGCCGATACCGCGGCGGAACTCCTGGATAGCGGCGTGGATGTGCTTACTTCCGGCAACACATCTGGGACAAGAAAGAGATCATCCCGCTCATGGATGAAGGACTACCACTGATTCGGCCGGCCAACTACCCTGATGCCCCCGGCAAGGGCCACATTTATAAGGACGGGGTGACCGTKGTCAACCTGATGGGCCGGGTGTTCATGGCACCGTTGGACTGCCCATTCAGAGCCGCAGACGCGCTCCTGGAAAAGTTGAAAGAAGAGGGCGGAAGCAAAGTGATCATCGTGGACTTCCATGCTGAGGCCACATCGGAGAAACAAGCCATGGGATGGTATCTTGACGGACGGGTCAGCGGCGTGTTTGGCACCCATACACACGTCGGAACTGTGGATGCCAAGATACTGCCCAAGGGCACGGCCTACCTGACAGACGTCGGTATGACCGGCCCCCAGGATTCAGTGATCGGATCGAGCGTGGAAACCGTATTGGAGCGCTTCTTGACCGCCCTGCCTAACCGGTTGTCGGTGGCGGATGGGCCCTGCATTCTGAACTCAGTCTTGGTGGATGTGGACGAAGAGACCGGCAAAGCTTCCCTGATAGRGCGAATAGATAGGACCGTGAACTGATTTGGGCGCGACTATAGACCTGCACCTGCATACCCTGGCTTCAGACGGGCGATTGACGCCCACCGAGTTGATTCAACTGGTGGCCAAGCAGGGACTTAAGACTATCTCCATCACCGACCATGACAGCACGGAAGGACTTGCGGAGGCCTATGAAGCGGCCAAAGAATTTCCGGACCTGAGGATCATTCCAGGCATCGAGATGAGCGCGGACCTTCCCGGAAACGAAGTCCATGTGCTGGGCTATTTCTTGGACTACCACGATGTGGAATTTCAGGCGTCTCTAACCGAATTCCGAAGGGGCCGCGTTGACCGGGCCCAGATCATGGTGGAAAAATTGGAAGCCTTGGGGAAGCCTGTGGACTGGGAGCGAGTCCAACACTTCGCCGGAGACGGTTCGGTCGGAAGGCCCCACATAGCTTTGGCCATGGTCGAGGCGGGTTATTTCAAAGAACCTAAAGAGGCCTTTGAAGAGTACTTGGGCAACGACGGTTTGGCGTACTACGACCGACCCAAGCTGAACCCGATCGAAAGCGTCGAGATGATAACCCGGGTCGGCGGCGTGCCGGTCCTAGCTCACCCCACATTTATGAACGATATGGAAGGCGGTATTGCCGAACTCAAGAAATCGGGGCTGTTGGGGATGGAGGTCTATTACGCGCAGTACGATGAYGACACCGTACGGCACCTGGCCAGGCTGGCCCGTGAATACGACCTGATCCCTTGTGGCGGCAGCGATTACCACGGCCTTGGCAACGCGGGAGAACCCCTGCCCGGCACACTGGGACCGCCAGAAGAGACCATCGGGCTGTTGGAAGATGCGGCTGCAAAGGCCAGAACGGAATAGACAAGTTCARAAAGCTAGGGTAGTCTCCGAATAATGGACATCGCCGCGCTGTACATAGGTGCATATCTGTTGGGCTCCATCCCGACGGCCTACCTCATCGGCAGGCTCGTACGGGGCGTAGACATTCGCGGCTATGGCAGTGGCAATGTGGGCAGCGCCAACCTCTGGGAGCATGTTGGGAAACGGTGGGTCTACCCCGTGGCGATGGCCGAGATATTCATCAAGGGCGCACTACCGATCTGGGTGGCCCTGTATGTGCTAGACATCGACCGGTCGTCCGCGCTCCTCATCGGCCCGCCCCTACTAGCAATAGCCGGCAACAACTGGTCGATATTTCTGAAGCTCCAAGGTGGGCGTGGCATCGCCGTGGSCGGCGGGACCCTGGTGGCTTTGTCGCCTATCCTGGCCATCTCCGTCGCCGCCATATCCATCTTAGGCTGGAAGATCACCAAGAGTTCCGGGCTMTGGGTGCTCATCTCCCTGATGACGCTGCCCCTCATTGCCTATCTGGCCCACGATAATCTGAACCTGGTCTGGTATTGCTTCGGGCTGCTTGGTATCGTGGCCCTGAAGCGGCTATCGGCCAATTGGACGCCCTTTCCGGCAGACGTTTCCCGCAAGAAAGTTTTGTTCAACCGGCTGTTCCGGGACCGGGACGTGTCGGACCGCACCGGGTGGGTGCGGCGCATCCCTGAAGGCTCCTCCTGAATCTAATAGAACAGGGACATTCAGGAAGAAAGACTAGGGCGAGACATTAGAGACTAGAAACTATGGAACAACAGACCGGCGCCAGCCAGGAAGAACAACAGACCGCGTACTGCGATTGGCACCCCAGCGTAGAGACTGGGCTGTCCTGCAGTCAATGTGGCCGARACATCTGCACCCAGTGTCTGATACAAGCTTCCGTTGGAATCCGCTGCCCYGAGTGCGGCAGGGCCACCAAGATGCCGACGTTCGACGTTCAGCCGACCTACTACGCCAAGGCAGCGGGAGTTGGGGTTGGCGTGGCCATCGGCGGCGGGATCTTATGGATCATATTCAACGCGATCTTTGGTAGTTTCGGGATACTGTCTTCGATACCCGCCTTGGCTGTAGGCTACGCCGCCGGCGAACTGATCAGCAGATCGGTCAACGCCAAGCGGAGTAAAGGGCTGGCGTACATCTCCGCGGGCGCGGTGGTCGGCGCTTTTATCATCGCCTTACCGTCCGCTCCCCAGGTGGGCTTCTTTGGGCTAATCGTACTGGCCATTTCCATCTACACCGCTGTCCAACGGGTCAAGTAACTCCCGTCAGATACGCTCCACGGTCTGGCCCAACACGTCGCCTTCGAACCCTCTGCGGTGTAAGAACCCGCCCAATTTCCGGCGAAAGTCTCCGGCGTTGTCCACGGAAAGCTTGGATGCGTATTTCGAACCGGCTTGGTACGCGTTGGCCGAGGAATCGAATCCGGAGAGGGCTTCCCGAATCACCTCGCGGTCCACTCCCAGCTTCCGTAGCTCCTGCCGGATCACAGCCGGCCCCCGAGGCCGGAATCTCTCGCGCTGCTCCCGCCACTCCTTGGCGAAGGCTGCGTCGTCCAGCAGCCCTTGACTGCGGAGGTCAGACAGAGTGCGGTCGACGGCGTCCTGGGTGAATCGACCCGCCAGGCGGCGTTGCACCTCTTTCTCCGACCGCGACCGGTAGGAGAGCAGGCGAAGGGCCGCATTTTTTGCTTTGAGATACGAAGATTCGAGGTCTTCGTCCGAGTCTCGTCGTCCAAGCATAGAGGGATTCTCCACAAATATTGGGGCCAATGAAAACGGCCGCTTGGAGTGGTCAACCATGGTCCCCAGCGCGGCCGTTCTATCTTTACCTCTTAGTAAGCGTTTTGGCTCGGGCCTACTCTTCTTCTTCCTCTGGCTCTTGGAGCGCGGTGCCGGAAAGGATGTCCGCCACCGTATCTTTGGTCTGGGCCGGACCATCGTTGTTGCCCACCGCTTCCGCTTCTGGACCGGCTTCTGGACCTGACTCCGTGCCCGGACTGCGGAGACGGCCTTCCACCGAGGCGGCGATCTCTGGGTGCTGGGTCAGGAAGTCCTTGGAGTTTTCCCGGCCCTGGCCCAGCTTGGTGTCGCCGTAGGAGTAGAACGCGCCGGACTTCTTGATGATGCCCTGCTCCACTCCGATCTCCAAGATGTCGCCCATCTTGCTGATTCCCAGGTTGAACATGATGTCGAACTCAGCCACTCGGAAGGGGGCGGCGACCTTGTTCTTGACGACGCGGGCCCGCACCCGGTTGCCGATGACCTCGGCGCCCTGTTTGATGGACTCTACGCGGCGCAGGTCGATGCGTACCGAGCTATAGAACTTGAGGGCTCGTCCACCGGGAGTGACCTCGGGGCTGCCGTAGGTGACTCCGATCTTCTCCCGGAGTTGGTTGATGAAGATCACGGCGGTTTTCGACCGGTGAATCGAGCTGGTTAACTTGCGCAGGGCCTGGGACATGAGCCGGGCCTGCAAGCCGACGTGGGCGTCGCCCATGTCGCCTTCGATCTCTGCCTGTGGCACCAGGGCGGCCACGCTGTCGATCACCACCGCGTCCACTGCTCCGCTGCGGACCAGTTGCTCAGTGATGTCCAGAGCCTGCTCGGCGCTGTCTGGCTGAGCGATGAGCAGGTCGTCTAATATGAGGCCGCAGTTGCCGGCATAAGTGGGGTCAAGGGCGTGCTCAACGTCGATGTAAGCCGCTATCCCGCCCAGTTTCTGAGTCTCGGCCATGATGTGGATGGCCAATGTCGATTTTCCGGCTGACTCAGCGCCGAAGACCTCAGTGACACGGCCTCGGGGTATCCCGCCGATGCCCAACGCGATGTCCAAAGCGAGAGAACCCGTGGGGATGCACTCGGTGGCCAGGGAGTCGGAGATCTCGCCCAGGCGCATCACGGCGCCCTTGCCGTGGTCTTTTTCGATCTGTCCCAGCGCCATCTCCAGGGCTTCGCGCTTGAGTTTGTCCGTTTTGTCTGTCTTATCTGTCTTATTTGTGCTCGTCATCCTCACCCATCCTTAATCCAGCGTCAGGCGTTTTCCGCCAGCCGTTCGTTGTTAGGTCAGCTTCCGCCGGTCCAGTACGCGGGGCATCCTAACATTCCGTCCCACCACCCAACAAGGAGACATTGTCAGTACGTATGTTCGAGTATTTGCGGACTGTCGGAGATGAGGGCCAACTGGCCCTATCTAGAAGTCTCAAGTGCCGCCTTTGAAGCCGATGGTTACGACTCCATTCTCCACAATCACCGGCGTGACCCTTTCTCCGGCGGTCAGTTCCAACAAAGCGGGAATCTGGTCGGCCTGCTTGGAAAGATCGATCTCCGTGTACTCCACTTTGCGCTGGCGATAATCCATCTTGGCGGCCGAGGAAAAGGCGCAATCTGGGTGGGTATAGATGATAGTGCTTGCTTGGGTCACGTTTGACTCCTGAGATTTACCTGGATTGTTCTTGGACCAAAATGGGGTTACCGGGGATTACCCGACATAACCTGAATCTGACGGTAATTGTACGGCTGGCCCGCCGATTCTTCAACGAGCAGGGCCGATGCCGGCGTTGATTCTGACATGCTTGGATGTAGCCCGACCCTCGCGGAATGGTATGCTGTAGGCACACAATCGGCAATCATGCTTCACACTTGCTCTGAAAGGTTTCCCCTTTGACTGACCACACCCAAGACATCCCACATCCGGAGAGCCTGGCGGCTCTGGCGAGCCTATTGGACCAGTACGCCACCGGCTCCGGCCGAATCACGCCGCGGCCCAGAGGCGCCCGGTTGAGTGAGGACGTCAGGACTATGCTGGCAGATGCCCTAGCTGCCGTTGAAAGCGCGGCGAGCAGTGCGGGACCGGCCGCGGACCTCCTGGTTTACGGCAACGGCTGCTACGCAGTCGGACGGCACGCCGACGCTTCTGGTGTTTACCTGTCCATCTTGGAGGATGAGCCGTCCAACGCAGAAGCCCGCTTCAATCTGGGGCTGGCCTATCTGCGCCTGCGGAGTCCGGAGGACGCGGTCCGGGAGTTTACCGGCCTGTTGGTCCAAGAACCCCTCCTCGCCGAGGCTTTCTACCAACGGGGCAACGGCAACGACGACTTGGGCCAGACGGAGAGAGCTCTGGCGGACTATGAAAGGGCGATCGAGTTGGACCCGGAGTACGTTCAAGCCATGTATAACCGGGGCATCTTGCTGGCCAAAGCAGGACGGCATGAGGAGGCGGTGGCCCAGTTCGACAAGGTTAATGACATGAGGCCCGACATTTCTAACTCCTACTTGAACCGCGGGGCCTCATTGGACGAATTGGGACTCCATGAAGAGGCCATCACCGCCTTCACCAGGGCGGCTGAACTGGACCCGGATAATGCCATGGCTCTGTTCAACCGGGCCAGAACCAACTATTACCTGGGCAATCTGCACGATGCTCTGGCAGATTACAGCGAGGTGATTCAGCTCACCCCAGACGACGCGGAAGCATTCAACAACCGGGGCCTGACATTCGATGCCTTGGGCGACTACGATAACGCGATCGAGGACTTCGATTCGGCCATCGAACTGCGCCCGATTTTCGCCGAGGCCCACAGCAACCGTGGCGCCGTTCTGGAGATCACTGGAGACCTGGACGCTGCGTTGGAAGAATACAGGCATTCGCTGGAAGATGACCCCGAGTTGGCATCCGCCCATTACAACGCCGCCAGGCTCTRCTCACGGACGGGAGATGTCGCCGCTTGCCTGACGCACCTGGACCGGGTCCTGGAGATCGCGCCACAACTGGCTGAGGACGCCGCCCATGACGAGCATCTGGGTTGGGCCTTGGAGATCCGGAATCTGCGCCGGGARCAAGGGCCGGAAGGGGCCGAAGAAGACAGGGGATAACTCCCGATTCTAGCGAGGGCCGGAGGTGGCGTGGCCCAGTTCTCCGTCGTCGTCTTCCAGACCGTCTTCATCTTCGGTGTCTTGGTAGACGGGGTGAGAGGCAAGAGATAGCCGCCTCCGCCGGGTGAACATGCTTCGAAGCAGCACCAGCGACGCCAGGATCACCAGCCCTGTGACTATATCGCGCTCGATCTGGTAGTACTGGCTGATGGCCAGCATAACTAGAAAGCAGACCGATACTCCCCAGGTCGACCGCAAGGTCGAATGGCGCATCAGCAAGACGGTAGCCACACCAGCGGCGAACCCCAGCGCAGCCAACGCGGGCATCAGGGCCAGCGAAACACCCATCAACGGGGCCATGCCGTCGCCGCCCTTGAACCGGGTGAACACCGACTTCCAATGACCTACGACGGCGGCCCCGCCGGCCACCAAAATCAGCGCCGGAGGAACGCCGAGAGCCCAAGCAGAGAATACGGCGGCTGAGCCTTTGGCCACGTCTCCAATCAGGACAAGCGCGCCGGTGCGGTGTCCCACGTTAAAGAACACGTTAGCGGTCCCGGCCAGGGTACTGCCGGTGGTGAATACGTCGATGCCACGGAGGCGTGAGGCGATCTGGGCGAAGGGAATCGCGCCCAAAAAATACCCGACAGCGATCGCCAGCACCATTTTCTCRACAAGCTGCAGGCCTTCGATCATGAAGGGCTTTGGTCCTTGGGAGAGGTGGTGGCCGCAGGCTGGCAGGTGAGGGATGTTGTTAGAGTTGACGTGGTCATAGTTTGATCGAACCGGAAACTCTAGGTAGTTCTGTTCCAATCATATACCCGGCGAGGGTATGGCGATAGGGAGGTAATTTCGGGACCGCCTAAGTCTGGGAACCTCGGGACCATAGCTCAGGCCCGTTTTTTGCCAACGAAGAGCCAGTAGCCCAATTCCCCTGCCGTGACCATGTCTCTGACCTTGGTCACAAGCTYCGGCGACCGCTCCAGTTGACCATCTCCAGGGGGAGCGCCGCTCATGCGCTGGAAGGCCAAGAAGGCAGCCAGTTTACCTTGGACCTCTTCCAGTATCTTGATGATCTCACTCGAGGTGTCCAGCCGTTCAGTGACTTCGAACCCGCCATCTTCCAGCAGGTCTACATAGCCATCGGCAGTGAGGGCGCTGGTCATGCACAGGACTTGGCCAAGATCGCCTTGCAACTCGGTTGGAAGCGAGCCAGGTTCGATGGTGACGTCGCTCAGGCCGAACCTGCCTCCGGGCTTTAGGAGCCGGGCGGTCTCGGCCACGGCTTGGTCTTTGTTGATGAACAGGCTCATGGAGCACTCGCAGACCGCGGCATCAAAGGCCCCGGTCCGCAAGGGCAGGCATTCGGCGTCACCGCGGACGAATCGGGCGCGGCCTGATTCCGGCGCGGCGTCGTGGGCATGGCGCACGGCCTCGGCGCCGAACTCAACCCCCAGCACGCTGCAACGGAACACCCGTCCCAACGCCTGGGCGCTCTCTCCCCGGGCGCTGGCCAGGTCGGCCACCACGTCGCCGGACTCCAGGCCCATGAGGCGTCCCAGCTTGTTGGTCAGACCCAGCCCTCCTGGGTGGAGGGTGTCGCCCATGATCAGCTTGGCCATGTCCGACTGATAAAGGTCGGCGCAACACGCCTTGGCTTCAGCTTCGCTCTGCAAACCTAGCTTATCTCCTAGTCGTCCGCGGATGCCGGTGTTGGGTTATTGATCTGCTCAGCGAGCCGGATCTTTTTCCTGTTGTTATCCAGCTTCTGTTCTCCGACCAACTTTTCCCGGATCTCCTCCCGGTATCCCACGGAATTATAGGCGCAGAAGGGTATGATCCGGCCGTCGGGCACCAGGATGCCGACGCAGCACTTCATCACCTGCTTCACGTTGAAGGTCCAAGGATCCAAGAAGTCTTTGATT
>NVWX01000077.1 GCA_002746355.1 Dehalococcoidia bacterium
GAGGAGAGCATTCCCTCGTGAACCGGACCACCGAAGCTTCTGATGCCGTGCTCAAATGGCTTGCTGCGCTCACGCCCGAAAGGGCTCGGGTCTAGCCCCCGCTGGACTGTCACCGGAGGACTCAGATCCAAGTACTGACATCAGTAGGTTTAAAGCGGCATTGGGTTAGCCGCGGGCCATCTAACCGGCGGTGGGCTGTTGACTCCCCCGCCGCCGGGCCTCGGAATCGTCTTATTTCTTAAGGGCAGCCGGGCTCTTACTCTATAAGTGGTACCCTGTCGATGTGACGATTTCCGATGTTAAGTGGAGACGTGAGAAGAATGAAAAAAACAATGGTGATTACCTCCTTAACGCTGGCTGTGATTTTGCTGGGTATATTCGGTGGTATAGCRGCAGCGCAAGGGCAGGGTCAAGACAAAATCATACGCGGGTCCAGYATGCTCACATCGAGAATGGCCGAGATACTGGGGATTGAAGAAGACCGTGTTGAACAAGCGTTCAAACAGGCTGCTTCAGAAACAAGGGATGAACGGATGAGGAACTATTTGGCTAGGCTTGTAGAAACAGGCAAAATTACCCAGGAACAGGCCGACCACAAATTAGAAGGGATGAAGGAAAACTCCGGGCTCTGGAAGAAGCATTCCTCCTTTGGCAATCCACATGACAAGCACGGCCACCATAAGGGTCCCCATAACCGCACGAACTGGTAGGGACAGTGGCAATTCTACCTGCAAGGGTCACCGTTCGCGTTGTGCGGTGGCCCTTTTCTATTGCCAGTGTTGCCAATTGGCAACATCCGGTCAGACCGTCACCGGTGGCCCCGGACAAACTCAAAATGCTATTATCATMAAATAATCCAATACAAAGGATGCAGACAATGACGGCACAAAGATTTACCAACGTGATYACCGAAGAATCTGAGTTGCGTGGGATTTTTGGSGARGTGTCAGAGCGTGCGGYGAAAAAGCAGATCGATCGGCTGGATGTTCATTGCCGCGCCATCATCGAAAAATGCCCATTTATTTTGCTTGGCACCTCTGACACCGAAGGTCGTTGCGACGTTTCCCCGAAGGGAGATTACCCCGGTTTTATTCGGGTGCTGGATGATAAGACAATCGCCATTCCCGATCTGCCGGGCAATAATCGGCTGGATACGCTCGGAAATATGGTGAAGAACCCTCAGGTAGGCTTGATCTTCATGATTCCCGGCATGRATGATACCCTCAGGATCAACGGCAAAGTCCAACTGGTGAGAGACGATGAATTGCTGGAGAGCATGGCCTTCGAAGGGAAATTGCCAAAATTGGCGATCGTCGTTCACGTCCAAGAGGTGTTTACCCACTGCCCCAAGGCATTCGTCCGCTCCAAACTGTGGTCGGATGAATACCGGATCGACCGCAGCGAATTGCCTTCATTCGGCGAGATCTTGAGAGATCACGCAGGTCTTGATTACGATTTAGAGGAGTTTCAGAAAGGGCTCGACGAAAGGTTAGTGACAACGTTGCATTAGCCGCCTATTTGGTCGAAGGTCGATACTCACGTCGAGGTTCGTTGTCACTCCAAAACTTTCTAACCCTATCATCAGCCGAGGTTTTGTTAGGTGCTAGGTGGCATGGAGATTTGGGGATTTTAGCCCCAATTTATTTTTGTCCAGTAGGCACGGGTTTGCCTTTTAGTCTCAAAACCGAGACTGGGTACCATCAGTAACCACGCCTGAGTATGATTTCCTTCTAACTCTTAATCAGTAGGTTCTCGGTTCGACCCCGAGGCGGGTCACCACGAAATTAGGCATGAAAAAGCCCTTTGGAGACAATTCCGAGGGGCTTTTTTATAAAACACATTAGCGGTTGGGCATCAATTTGGGCATCACTCACCTGATTTCGCCCCATTTTCACCCCTTTTCACGCCTGGAAGAACGGCCCCGGTGATGATCGACGCCGCAAGCGCTACCCCAGATATTTATAAATACATCAGATTCTTTACTACAGTGAAATCTCATCATCAAAGGTAGTGGATGAGACACCACCCGTCACCGGAGGCCCCAGACAAACTTAAAATGCTGTGGTTTCGTTAGGTGTTAGGTGGTATCGAGTTTCGAACATTTGGTTGAATTAAAAGAGGGTGATCAACCGTGCTTCACCACCATCTGGAGTTGGGTCGAGGGTTGGCAAAGGGCTTCGAATGCTCCCTGGATGTTTTCCAATGGCAAGAAGCTGGCGTCGGAAACTAGCGGGTCCATCGTTACCTTGCCGGTGCGTATGAGATCCAGCGCGATTCGCCAATCTTCAGGGCGGGTGCCGAACGACGCTTGGAGTCCCACCTCCCGTGCCATCCAGTCCGGAGGCAAGAGTTCCGTCGGCTCCCAGGTGATGGCCACTAGCATGACCTGGCCGCTGCGTCGAACCATCTGGAGGGCATCATCTAGGGTGCTCTTGGCCGCCGCGCACTCGAACACCACGTCCGGGCCGAGCCCGTCGGACAACTCTACAATTCTCTCAATGACATCGGACTCCGTGGGGTCTATGACGGCGTTCGCACCCAACCTGCGAGCAGCCTCTGCTCTGGCCGGAGCAGGTTCGGATACGAACACCCGGGATGCGCCGGCCGCCCTGGCGACCTGCATGCAGAGGAGGCCGATCGGTCCGGCGCCCAAGACGGCCACCGTGTCTCCGAGGCGCATCTTCGATATCCGGACCGCGTGGACGGCCACCGCGCAGGGCTCGCACATTGCAGCCTCGGCGCTAGAGACGCCTTCGGGGATGGCGATGGGCTCCCATTCCTCCATCAGCACTTTCTCTGCGTAGGCGCGAATACGCTCGGTTGGGAACCCCTCGTTACGATAGTTGAAGCGGGGGCCCCTGGCCGAGGCCAGTGTGGGTGGTGGCTCTCCTCCCCCGCCGATCACCCGGTCTCCAACCTTCCACCGCTCAACGCCAGATCCCACGCGTGAAATGACGCCCGAATATTCGTGGCCCAGGACAGATCCAACGGGCGCAATGTCGTACATGATCGCGTGGACGTCGGTTCCGCAGATGGCGCAGAATTCCACATCGACGACGACCTGTCCGGGAGCAGGAGCAGGGTCGGCCAGATCCTCGATGGCGAACTGCTGGTTACCCTGGTAGACGGCTGCTCGCATAAATCGCACTCCTCATCTCTTGGCTGCCTCCTATTCAGACAGATGATAGCAGACGTATTTGGGGAGGCCCTTTTCTTATGCTCTTTCCTTTACCGGAGTTACGGTGATGTCCCATATCCCCATCATGGGCAACATCAAATCACGCACCTTGTCCATATCGTCCGTTTCAACAAACATGAAATGATTATGCTGAGGTTGACAAGTTCCACCTGCCACGTATGTTATCCCTAATTCTTTGCATCTTTCGGACCAATTTGGAGCCATAGGTATTCCTTTGTCTGGGTTTGCTAGTCCGCAGTTTTCAGGGGAATGCTTTGAATCTATGTGGAACCGCATAATTTCCTCCGCAAATTTTAGATGTGGAGGACTATACGTTAGATAACCCTAATCATCAAATCCCGATGCTAGGTATTCGAGAATCAGAGGAGTTACTATTTACTAGTAACCCCAAAAGTGTCCCACTTTTGCTGGTTGCCAACAGTATCACTCTGCGCTTTTGATCAACAAAATATGGGGCGATACTTACCTGTCCTCATAAGCATCAAGAGGCGAACGATTTCCTCACCCGCATTGGTATATTCCATGAGTTCCCCGCTGAGCCAGTAAAATTATTTGACCCTGTGAAGGAATGGTGTATCTCTTCTCTCTCTCTAACGCATCTATAGGGTAATTAGTTACCCCACAACACGGTGTCATATTATTTTGTTAAACGCATCGGAATGTTCCCGGCACAGGAAATAAAAAAGCCCCGCACAAAACGGAGCTCTGGCATCTTTATCACTAGGCAAAAAAGATCKTCCTCACTAGTTTATGAAAGATATAGYCTAGTGCGGTATACGAGGCTCTGGATATCAAATGGCATCAGGTGATCGAAAATTTTACCGCTACAGATTTGTTATCGCTGGTCTYATCCTGGCGGCGCATTTGTCTGTAGGACTCAATTTCTTTTCAGTATCTCCGATCTTGCCACTGATAATGGAAGATTTTGGGATAACCCGGACTACTGCCAGCCTTCTGGTAGCCCTCGCCCTTCTAGTACATGCCGTATTCGGATTACCTGGAGGAGTCATAGCCGCCCGTTTTGGTGTGAAACGAGTGTATTTTCTGGCATGGCTACTGGTAGGTATGTCGGTCTTCTCATCGTTTGTGAACAGTTTCTCCACACTATTGGTTTTGCGATTGGCATATGGGATCGGGTTTGGCGTAATAATACCGGCGACAGCGCCGCTGCTGATGCAATGGCTAAAACCACGTGAAATCACCGTTATGAACGGTCTGGACATCGCGGCATTARCTTTAGGCGTTGCGCTCTCAGTGACAACTGTAGCCCCGATTGCAGATGGGATCGGTTGGAAGAATGCGTTAAGCGTGTTCGGGGCAATTGCGTTRTTAGGCGCGCTGGCGTGGGCCTTTCTTGGGAGAGMACGGCCATTAGAACGTCAGGCTATTTCARTCACCAACATCACTTTCAGTGATATTTCAAGCGTACTACGTAATCCTGTCATCCTGCTTCTAGCTGCTGCAGATGCATTAGTGTTTATGCAGTACACGGCACTAACTGGATGGCTGCCGACGTTTTACGGTGAATCGCGAAACATGTCTTTGGCACAGGCAGGATTCATCACAGGATTAATCCCCCTCATTGGCGTCGGCGCCGTTTTAGTAGGAGGGATCCTCCCATTGCGTATATCGGATAAGAGGATCTTTTTYGTGGTTCCTGGATTTCTTATCGGAATAGGTGGCCTAGGTTCGTTCTTATTAGAGAGCAACATTGGGATTTTGGCTTCCGTGTTGATATTAGGGATCGGAAGTTGGTCTTACGCTCCCACACTTTTAAGCCTACCGATGGGCTTAAAGGGTATGACTCCGGAAAAGGTGGCGGTAGTGTGGGGTACTTTTGTAACTGTATCCGGCATCGGCATGTTCGTTTCTCCAATAGTCGTTGGGGCCATTCGGGATTATTGGGGAACATTYGTGCCAGGATTTATGATATGGGCAATCGGAGCATGGCTATTGTTCATTGCAGGTTTTGCGTTGCCGCCATCAGTAAACGACTATTCCGAGGTCCGACAATCAGAGAACTGAACCGGCTGYTACGGGAGTCCCAGAACGCCGCCATTTCCCCCTGATCTCTCCTTTACGAAAGTGTCCCATTTTTGCTGGTTGCCAACACACCATTCCGGTCATTTACCAGCGCGCAAGGCCGGGATGGCAGAAAAGGTAGAAAGACCAACGGGTCAAGCAAAATGTGGACAAACCCTCTCAGCTGACGCTAATATCCCCCAGAACGAAGAGATCCATGCAATCTGGGCGTATCAAAGCTCACTACACATGTTTACATCAGGAGATCTTCGTCTACAGGAGATGACGCCATGGCTGGAATTCTGGACGCAGACACACACGTAGCTGAGCCGCCACAGATGTGGGACTATTTAGATTCAGAATGGCGTCCCAGGAGACCGGTAGTGGTGAGCGTTCCGGACGACACCCAATACGGGAAGTCCGACCACATGTGGCTCATCGACGGTACTATTTTCCCCAAGGCGGCTGGCCGGGGCGGCAACATCCTGGTCACACCCACGACTCAGAGTAGCGTACGTGATCGAGGAGATAACAAATCCCGGGAGCTCATCGATTTGGATCAACGCTTCGCTGCCATGGATGCGACCGGAGTAGACGCCCAGGTCGTCTATCCCACCCTGTTTCTTGCATTTCTGACCTACGATGCAGCTTTCGAGGTCGCTCTTTGCAAGGCGTACAACCGTTTCATGGCCGACGTATGGCATAGTATGTCCAAATCGTTTTCGGAATTTGCGGATAGGTTCTCTGCCGAGA
>NVWX01000078.1 GCA_002746355.1 Dehalococcoidia bacterium
CCATCAAACAAGTTACGCGCAATTCGGGCGCAACTGGAATCAGACGCAGTTCGCCATCCGGTCGCCGTGGCGAAGTGGCGCGCGCGGTGCTTCGCGCAGCTGACCGTGCGTTGCGTCGTGCTCGAGTTGCACTCCCGATCTCGGCGCGATCGCCACGAAGACGGTGACGACGGCATCTCCCCGTGGGGCGAGATCCCTCACCCCGGTTGGATCTTCCTTTCGTACGAACGGTTGGCGCATGGCGCACCCGCTTCATAGACTCGCGTCCGGAGATGATCGTCGACTTGGACCCAGCGCTCTCGCACGGAACGAAACCCAAGATCGGACTCGTGCTGGTCGGGGGTGCCAGTGAGGGCGGCGGCGGCACCGGACGACCTTCCTGCGGCGATCGCCGTTGCCGCCGGACAGGACTCCTCCAGCGGTTTCGACGGCCTGCCGGATACAGCTAAAGACGATCTTTTAAGGTCCATCGAGGTGGCCGACCCCGCGTTCTTCGACCAGTTGGTCCTACAGACCTACAACGGCTATTACACCAATCCCGAAGTTTTCGAGCGCCTTGGCTACGAGACGCCAAAATTGGCTCCGCCGGGCGCCCAGCCGGATCTGTTGGATGTGTCCCTGCTGGACCAACAGCGAAACCGCGAGCCTTTCTGGAAAAAGGTCTAGAATATCTATAGGTAAAATAGGCGGCTGTTAGCCCAGTCCATCCCGATTTTCCCATTCCGGACCAAATGGGAGGAACATCATGCCCCGAGAAGATTTCGACCTAAAACTGAATCAGCTTCAACAAGAGGTGGAGACACTGGCCCAGATCGTGGGCAAGTCCATCAACCGGGCGGTGGACGCGCTGAAACGGCGGGACCTGGTCGCTTCTCAAGAAGTCATCAACGATGACGACTACATCGACCACAAGCGGTTCGAGATAGAAGAACGCTGCGCCGACATGATCGCCACGCAGCAGCCCATGGCCGGAGACTTGCGGGCGATCATCGCGTTGCTGCACATAGTGGTGGAACTGGAGCGGATGGGCGACTACGCTGAGGGGATCGCCAAGATCAGCATCTCAATGGGCGACGCACCGCCGCTGAAACCCCTCATCGACATACCTCGCATGGCCGAGAAAGCGACCACGATGCTGAACGACAGCATCGACGCGCTGCTGAACCGGGACATGGTTAAGGCCAACGCCGTGTGTCAGGCCGATGATGAGGTAGACGATCTCTACGACCAGGTGTACCGGGAGCTGCTTCTATTCATGATTCAGGACCCGGCTACGATCCAACGGGCTACATACCTGCTCTGGGTTGCCCATGACCTAGAACGCATCGCCGACCGGGCCACCAACATCGCCGAGCGGGTGATCTTCTTGGTGAGCGGCAAGCTGGTGGAGATCAACGTCTCCCGTTACTAGGCCCCGCAATTAGCTGATGCGGTCGGGGTGTCCGCTCATCCTGAGCCTGTCGAAGGACACGGCGATGGGTAACGACGTTCAATTGCCCCTACGAAGCAAACGCCAATTGCAATTGGCCCTTGGACGCCATGTTTTCCTGAACTCTAGCCCGATCGGGCAGGTCCCACTGCCGCCGCACCCGGTCCACCGTGTCCATGACGCTCTTGGTGTACTCCTTGGGCGCGTAGGTATTGTGGTAAAGCCGGTTATACCCTGGGGTCAGATGCGGGTAGGCCTCCCGCAACATGGGCATGAACCACTCTTTTGAGCCCGGCTTCAAGAACAGGACGTTGGCTCCCAGATATTGGGCGTCGTGCTCGTGGGCTGCTTCCACCACCGCCTGGATGTTCGCTTCGTCGTCGGTGATTCCCGGCAGCAACGGCGCCATCATCACTCCGGCGGAGATTCCGTTCTCCACCAGGTACTGCATGGTTTCCAACCTAGCAATGGGGTTGGGCGTCCCCGGCTCCATCATCTTCCACACCTTCTCGTTGATGGTGCCGATACTGAAGTTGACGTGGACGTCGGCCACCTGACTCAGTTCTGCGAGTATGTCTACGTCCCGGCGCACTAAGACACCCTTGGTGGTGATGGACGCCGGGTTCTGAAAATCTCTCAGCACGTGGAGAAGCTTGCGGGTGATCTCGTATTCGGCCTCGGCGGGCTCATAGGGGTCGGAGGCGGTGCCGATGGCAATCGCTTCCCGGCGCCAACTGGGGCGTTTCAGCTCCTTACGCAGCACCTCGGGAGCGTTCACCTTGGCGAAGACCCGGGTATCGAAGTCGCGGCCTGAGTCCATACCCCAAAACTCGTGGGTAGGCCGGGCGTAACAGTAGGTGCAGGCGTGGCGGCAGCCACGATATGGGTTCATGGTCCACCGGAACGGAAACCGGGGAACATCGATCTTATTGAGCAGTGTCTTGCAGTGAATCTCTTGAACGTCGGCTCCGGCCATCGCCCCTCCCTATACACCCAGTGAGTAAAATAGAACAACATAAAACATTTGTTCTAATTATACGCTCTGACCATTTGTTCGGGCAAGCCGGGGCGGTCATACGGGAATGATTTGACTAGGCGGGGAGGTTTCTACCGCTTGTATACCGCTGCTTCCCCCGACCGGTCGCAGTTCAGCTTTCGGCTGAGGTGCAGGCCTTCCAAGATAAATTCCACGGCGGAAGCGATGACCTCGGGCCGCTTGTCTTTGGTTAATTTTCTGACCGCTTTGCCCAACCCATCGATATTCTTGACCAGATCCGGGTAGCCGGCAGCCGGAAGGTCGCTACCGGTCTCCGCCCGGTTGCCCAGGTCAAAGGCGGTTACAACCGGTTCCAGCTCCTCAACTTCGAAGTAGCTGCCAAAGGTCCGCAACACGCCGCGGCGGGTCAGGTCGTCGGTCAGGCGTGATTCGCGTCCCTCTTCGAATGTCTCGAGTTCGATCTTACCTGCGAACGACGCCACGATGAACGACAGGTCGCTGACCCGGGGGCAGGTCCACTCTTCGCCCATCCTGATGGCGCGGCGCACRGCGTTGCCCAACATGGTCTCGAAATTCGAGATGGAGACCCGGACGCTCACACCGGAGCGTTGATTGATCTCGCTGCTAAGCCGTGCCTGGGTCGTGATCTCCGCCAATATTTCTTTCATGTAGTCCGGTATCAGGAGTTTGTCCTCTTCCGGGAACCGGGTGCGCTCCTGGTCCATGATGGTGATCTCGTCTTTTGGGTTTAGGGGGTAATGGGTGTGGATCTGGGACCCGTAGCGGTCTTTCAGGGGGGTCACTATGCGGCCACGGTTGGTGTAGTCTTCGGGGTTGGCGGTTGATACCACAAACACGTCCAGGGGCAACCGCACCCGGTAACCCTTGATCTGCACGTCCCGCTCTTCCATCAGATTGAACAGTCCCACCTGTATCCTTTCGGCCAGGTCGGGGAGCTCGTTGATACAGAAGATGCCGCGATTTGTGCGCGGCACCAGGCCGTAGTGAATCACCAATTCGTCGGACAGATAATGACCTTCGGCGACCTTGATGGGGTCGATCTCGCCGATGAGGTCGGCTATGGAGATATCGGGGGTTGCCAGTTTTTCGGAGTAACGCTCTTCTCTCGAAATCCACTCCAGCGGAGTCTTGTCGCCCATTTCCGCGACTTTGTCCCGGCAGACCCGGCAGATCGGTTCATAGGGATTGTCATTGATCTCGCAGTCGGCGATCTTGGGGATGGCTTCGTCCAGCAGGTTGGTTAGGCTCCGGATGATGCGGGACTTAGCCTGCCCGCGCTCGCCCAGCAGAATCATGTCCTGCCCGGCCAAGATGGCGTTCTCTATCTGAGGGATGACTGTCTGGTCAAAACCGACGATGCCGGGGAAGACCATCTCTTCGGCGCGGATCTTGGCGATCAGGTTGTTYCGCATCTCTTCGCGGACGGGAATAACCTGATATTTGCTCTTGCGGAGAGCTCCGACGGTCTGGGGACGTTTCGCAGCGGGCATGCTCACCCCTCCATCATCTACAGTAACGCGCCATCCACAAGGCCAAACGCTCCGATGGTGCGTATTACAGTTATGTGGACCGGTCGGTTTCAAGTTATCACACCTTGGCATATAATTTAACGGGAGAGAATTCTCGCATCGAGTGTGACCATGTTATACAGACTCGCGTTTCCCCTCTTTTATTTCCTAGCTCCCCGCTTGCTGCCCAAATTGATAAAGTTTGCCCGCTTGGTCTGGCGTCTAACCTTCGACAAGCGGGTCTCGATCTTTCTGCGCGCCGTGGTGCCCCTGGCGATTCTCTATGCGATTTCCCCATTGGACTTGATTCCAGACCGCGTCCCGATCCTCGGACGGTTCGACGACCTATTCATCTTGGGCTTGGCGCTGCTCATCCTGACGAAAGGCGCGCCGCCATGGATCGTGGACGAGCACATGGACCGGGTGACCGAGTCCGAGCGTCCCGAAGACAAGGATCCCGAGAAAGTGGTCGATGGCTCGAGCCGGTTGATTGACGACGAGTAGCGCCAAACCGGTCGTTCCCGCCTCAGGAATGGGACTCTATGTCCATGTTCCTTTCTGCAAGACCAAGTGCCCTTACTGCGACTTCAACACCTACCAGGGCATCGAGAATCTGATGGAGCCCTTTCTTCCTGCTCTCACGACTGAGGTCGGGTGTTGGGGCGAGACACTGGAYCACCCGGCCGTTAAGTCGGTCTTCTTTGGCGGCGGGACCCCTTCCTACCTGCCTCCGGGTTACATCGAAAAGATCCTCGCCTCCATCCAAGAATCCTTTAAGGTAGATCCGGCCGCGGAGATCACCATCGAGGCCAACCCCGGAGACTTGGACGAAGCGGCCTGCGCCGGCATCCTGGCCCAAGGCGTAAACCGGCTCAGCATCGGAGTACAGAGCCTAGACAATGGCCTGCTTAATCTGCTGGGCCGCCGACACCAGGCGTCCGAGGCGGTCCAGGCGTTCGAGGCTGCCCGCCAAGCCGGTTTCGACAACGTGAACCTGGACCTGATGTACGGGCTGCCCAATCAGTCCATGGACCAGTGGCGTCAGACCCTCGATGCACTGGCCGAGCTCGCCCCGGAGCACATCTCCCTCTACGCCCTGACCTTGGAAGAAGGAACACCGATGCACCGCTGGGCCGAAGAGGGCAAGATCCCCGAGC
Source organism: Dehalococcoidia bacterium (assembly GCA_002746355.1). GTDB lineage: Bacteria > Chloroflexota > Dehalococcoidia > Lucifugimonadales > UBA3495 > UBA9611. Next base: position 5,113 of record NVWX01000078.1, read on the forward strand.
CCGATCCTGACCTGGCCGCTGACATGTATCTGTACGCCCGCGAGTCTCTGGCCTCGGCGGGCTACCACCACTATGAAATATCCAACTGGTCCCTGCCGGGCCGGGCCTGTGAGCACAACGTGGTCTACTGGGAGAACGGCCCATATCTGGGCGTGGGGCCCGGCGCCCATTCCCGTCTTGGGGACTACCGCTTCTGGACAATCCTTTCGCCACGGGACTACAACAACAAGGCCGCCGCCTGGGCCGATGCAGGCGTAATGCCAGTAAACGAGTTGGTAGAGGATGCACTACAAGCAGTGCCGACCCTGGRAGGCTGGGAGCACCTCAGCCAAGAAATCACCTGCTCCGAGACCATGTTCCTGGGCCTGCGGCTGCTAGACGGCCTGCGCCTTTCCAAAGCGTCCGCCCGCGCCGGAGTAGACCTGGCCAAGAAATTCCAAGCGCCCATCCAGGAATGCATCCAACTCGGGCTCCTGGAACAAGATGGCGATTGCCTGAAGTTGACCAAGCCGGCATACCTGATAGCCAACCAAGCGTTTACGCGGTTCTTGGAATGACGCCGGGCTTCCACTAAATGCTGACCCCACCAGTTGCCGGTACTCCGGCAAAGCGGTAAATATCCCCCCTAATACCCCCGATTTCCGGCCCC
>NVWX01000040.1 GCA_002746355.1 Dehalococcoidia bacterium
CGATTTCCGGCCCCTACCCCCGCCGCCCCAATCTTTTCTGAGTCCACCGGTAGGCTTCACGCTGCAGTGATCTCAGTCCCGTATCCGCCTCCGCACGCCTGGTAAAACCCCCGTATAGGGAGGTCTCTCTATGTCTCCAGAAGATCCCCCAAAATTCCCATTGTTGAAGATGGAGAGTCTCCCCGATGTTCGTCCTCCGGCCCGGTCCTACGATGACCTCACAACAAATTTCGAGGTGAGGCAACCATGAAAACAGCGATGGTAAATACAACGGCGAACGGGCAGACGGCAGAACAGGCAACAACGGGGCAGGGCGAAAACAACAACAAGATGGAGGCAGCAATCATGACAGCACAGAATCACATCCAGGGCATCATCCAGAACAATAAGAATATCTTGGTGGGACTAGTCGTCGGCGGCGCGATTGCCGCGGCGTCCTTGCTCCCGGGCATCGCTTCGGCGGACAACCCAGCCAGACCGGTCGGACAGGTCGAATCATCGGTATTCATACCCGCGTCCAGTACCGCCAACGTCATCGACATGGACTTCCTGGAGCCGGGTTTCTACGACTCCAAGCTGATCAGCACGAACACCGGCAGCTCATTCGGCATGGACCTGCTGGATCCCGGTATCTACGACGCCAAACTGGCCCGCACTTCCAGAGTCTGAGAGAGCGACGGCGTCGATCCTTACGAGAACGTTGAATTCAAGTCGGTCATCACCAACACTGGCAGCGCGATGGACCTAGACCTGCTGGACCCCGGCGTATATGACGCCAAACTGGCCCGCACTTCCTCGGTCTGGGAGAGCGACGGTGTGGACCCCTATGAGAACGTCGAATTCAAATCGGTCATCAGCAACACTGGCAACTCATTCGACCTGGACCTGCTGGACCCAGGCATCTATGAGGCCAAGCTGGCCCGCACTTCCTCGGTCTGGGAGAGCGACGGCGTGGACCCCTATGAGAACGTCGAATTCAARTCGGTCATCAGCAACACTGGCAGCKCWWTSGACCTRGACCTGCTGGACCCCGGCGTATATGASGCCAARCTGGCCCGGACGTCCTCAGTCTGGGAGAGCGACGGCGTAGACCCATACGAGAACGTTGAATTCAAGTCGGTCACCAAGACCGCAGGCCATGGGTTTGATCTTGACCTGCTGGACCCCGGCATCTATGAGGCTAAGTTGGTCCGCACTTCCAACGCGATCAAGGGTCTGCAAGAAGACAACATCATCTAAAGACAATCTCTCTAAGSGGGCGGTTATTGCCTCGACCCTCCCGCATCCAGCGCCACGCGAACGGGTCTTGCCTCGACCCCGTACGCACCAGTCCCGTCMTTCCTATGCAGGAAGGACGGGACTTTTTTGTTCCATCGCCTGACCTGAGCGAAAAGATTGAACTCGTTACATTACCTGGAGCGCCGGTAGGCTGTGGGAATATCGGCTCTCTAAACGATCTGGAGTATCATCATAGCCATACTGACATCCCTTATCGGACGGCTGAGCGGTTACCGAAGTAGACTTGGCCAAGAAGACTCAGTCACCCACCGAAGAGCGCATCCAACCGGGACTTTGGGAACAGGACGGCAACTTCTTGAAGTTGAGCAAGCCGGTGTCTCTGATCGCGAAGAAGGCTTTCACACGGACCTAGAGTAGGGATGTTGTCCTAGAATGAAACTGCCGAACTTTCAGAACGCCTTTGTTCCATCAGAGAAATTGGCGAACTACCTGCTTTCCGAGATTCATCCTGTAGGCAGATCCGAAGCCTAGTTTCTGAAGAATCTGGGGTATGATGATAGTGATACAGCCATCCTGGCTCAGGATTTACTGACCATCGCCCGAGAAGAAGATGTGTCGGTCATCCGATCGTCGGAGTTCGGCACGAAATATGTAATCGAAGGACTGATGCGGACGCCCAATGGGTCCTTGGTAGCGATGCGAACTGTTTGGATCATTGGATCGATTGATCTCCAACCGAGGCTGGYCACTGCTTATCCGGTCTGAACCCGACGCAGCAAGGTATGCCATGATTAAGGAACTGGACATAATAGTCCTCACCCGAGACATAACGGAGCACAAGCTCAAGCAGGGCGATGTTGGAGCCGTGGTCCACTGCTACTCGGCAGACGGATTCGAGGTTGAATTCGTGACCGGCGAGGGGAATACCGCCGCCGTTCTCACCCTCGCCGGAGATGACATCCGGCCCATGGGCAAAGGCGAGATACTCCACGCACGCGAATTCACAGTTGCGTGACCGCTAAACCATGTACGTAATAGGCACTGCCGGCCATGTGGACCACGGCAAGTCCACCCTGGTTAAAGCGCTGACCGACATCGACCCGGACCGATTCCCCGAAGAGAAGGCCAGGGAGATGACCATCGACCTGGGTTTCGCCTGGATGACGCTTCCCAGTGGCCGGGAAGTCAGCATCGTTGATGTGCCCGGACACGAAAGGTTCATCAAGAACATGCTGGCCGGCGTGGGGGCCATCGACCTGGCCCTGCTGATCGTGGCCGCCGACGAAAGCGTGATGCCCCAGACCAGGGAGCACATCGCCATCCTAGACATCCTTCAGATCACCCGTGGCCTGGTCGTCGTCACCAAGACCGATCTGGTCGACGAAGAGATGGTGGAGTTGGTGAAGGCCGAGGTCGAAGACACCCTGCAGGGCACATCATTCGAGGGATGCCCGATGGTCGGCGTCTCCGCCTACACCGGCGACGGCCTGGACGAACTGAAAGCCACCATGGACAGCATCCTGGACGAGACCGAAGTTAGGCAGGACCTCGGACGGCCGCGCCTTCCCATCGACCGCTGCTTCACCATCTCAGGATTCGGAACAGTGGTCACCGGCACCCTCATCGACGGCACATTGACCGTGGGCCAGGAGATCGAGCTGGCCGGGTCCGGGCAGCGGGCCAGGATCAGGGGTCTCCAGAGCCACAAGACCAAGGTAGACGCCACCGACCCCGGCGTTAGGCTGGCGGTGAACCTGTCCGGCCTGTCCAAGGATGAGGTCGAACGCGGCGAGATACTGACCATCCCCGGCTGGCTCAAGCCCACCTACCGCCTGGATGCCCGCCTGCGTATGGTCAAGAACGCCCCCCATCCTTTGAAGCACAACCAGGGCGTCACATTCCACCTGTTCACCAGTGAGGCTTCGGCCCGGGTCCGGCTGCTTGACGCCGAACGGCTGACCGCCGGACAAGAAGGCTGGGTCCAATTGCTATTGGCCGACCCGCTTCCAGTGGTCAAAGGCGATTTCTTCGTGATCCGTTCCTCGGAAGATACATTGGGCGGCGGTCAGATCGTCGATCCCAATCCCCGGCGCCGCTACCGCCGGTTCGACGACGATGTGATCGAACGCCTGATGACCCTGGACCAGGGCACCGGAGGGGACATCATCATCAGCATAGCCGAACAGTGGGGCCCCTGTGATATGACGGTGCTCTCCCAGCGGACCAACCTGTCCCGGGAGGAAGTAACGGAAAGGGTTGCCCAACTCACCGGGGGAGGCCACCTGGTGAGCCTGGGCGAATTCGGCAGCGATGCCGACGCTGTAGTCTATTCGGCCCAGGGATGGGACATTCTCAAGAGCAAAGTCGCCTCGGCCTTGCAGCTCTACCACACGCAGTACCCGCTGCGCCACGGCGTCCCGGCCCAGGAGGTCCGCAGCCGCCTGAATCTGTCGCAGCCGGTCTATCAGCGGGCGCTGGCCCGTCTGGTCGAGGAACAGATCGTGGTTGACGAGCGCCAGTCTCTGCGCCTGCCGGACCATCAGATTACATTGACCCCAAAGATGGAAGAAGAGGCGTCCGCCTACTTGAAATCCCTACAGAAAGACCCTTATTCTCCACCCAGCGACCAGAAGGTCAGCTCTGAGTTGCTGGGAGTGCTGATAGACCAAGGCAAGGTGGTGCGGGTAACGGATGGAGTCATCTTTGACGCCTCGGCCTACCGCGAGATGACCGAGCGCATCGTTCAGCACCTGAAGGACCAGGGGAATATCACTGTGGCTGAAGCCCGGACGATGTTCAACACCAGCCGAAAATACATCCTCCCTCTGCTGGAACACATGGACCAGCAGCAGATCACCCGCCGCACCGGCGACGAAAGAGTCTTGAGGTAGTCTTTCATTGAATCAAAGATACCGGAGTCAAAGATACCGGCAGCAAAGCGCCCTTAAAAAACCCGGCGAACCGGTAAGGTAATACGGTATGGGACTGGACATGGGACAAACGGTCCTGCAACTGGACCAACTCACCGAGTCGGTGCGCGGCGCCAGCGAAGCCCGCGAAGAGCGCCTGACGGCCCTGCTCAATTCGGCGGCCGGCATAGATCCTGAAACCGCCGCCGAGAAGACCGTCGACACCCAACAACGCCCCTATCTGGCCGCCGAGGTCGAAGAGTCCCTGCTAGGCTCCTACCCGCCCGCCGACCCGCCCGCCGACTGGGTGGTTGCCGCCGTTGACGGCTCTCATATAGACGTCGACCGTCATTTGCCCGTGGCCTGCTACCTGCTGAACTTTGGGGGTTGCGTGCTGACCTACGGCAGTCACCCCGACGCCACACTCTTCAGCCACCCACACCTGGCCACCACTCCCGAGGAACTCTTTATCTCGGATCCCGCCAATTCCATGGGAGAGGAGATGATCAGCGGCCCGCTCCTGGGTCTGGTGCGCACGGTGAAAGAGCTGGAGACCCTGGCCAACACGGTAGAACAGTGCCCGCYGGGCTTGCCGGTYCTAGCGCTGGTGGACGGCTCGTTGGTGCTTTGGGGCCTRTCCGGACAAGCCTATCGTCCCTACGTCAGCTACGCCATCATCAACGAAGGTCTGCTTCCCGCCATGAAACGCCTGGAAAAACTGTCCGAGACCCGCCCTGTCGCCTTGGCCGCCTACGTTTCCTACCCTCGGAGCACCGAGGCCGTGAACGCCGTGCGCTGTTCTCTCTGCCCCCATGAAGTCACCGTCTGCACCCAGTCGTGCAACAACCGACGTTCTACCCAGCAACCATGCAACGGCGCCAACGATTTCCTGGACCGGGACCTGTTCCAGCGTCTACTCGAACCCGGCTGGCGCTCTCCGGTCTACAAGACCAACTCGTCGGTTTCCCGGGAGTCCTACGACGARGCCAACAAGGTCTACTTCTTCTACCTGAACGCCGGCGAAGAGATCGGCCGGGTCGAGGTCCCCAAATGGGTGGCCAAGAACGAGACCCTGCTCTCTATGACCCACGCTCTGATCTATGACCAATGCCAGCGCGGACAGGGCTACCCTGTGGCCATCTCCGAGTCCCACGAGCAGGCCGTCGTCAGMGCTGGGGACCGCCGCGTCTTCCGCCGCATGCTGACCGACTCCCTAGAGCGCCAGGGCCTCTCCGCCGCCACCTCCCAGAAAGACCGGTCCAAGCGTTCGCCCTGGGTGTAGACTCTAGGCATTTAAGTCAAAGTATCCCTTCTCCCGCGCACGGGAGAAGGTTAGGATGAGGGCCACTTACTCCCTGAGCCAACTTCCGGAGAACTACGATGCTAACTACCCGTCTCTGCACATTCCTGGGCATAGACTTCCCCATCATTAACGCCCCCATGGCCGGGACCGCCAGCGCTGAGCTCGCCACCGCAGTCTCAAAGGCGGGCGCGTTCGGAATGATAGGCGCCGGTGCAGACCCGGAYCCAACCTGGCTCCTAGAACAGGTGCACGCCGTCAGGGAGAAGACCTCATCGCCCTTCGGAGTGGGTTTCTCCTCGTCGTTTCCTGGGCTGGAAAARGCCATAGAGGCGGCCCTGGATGCCCAGGTTGCCGCCATCGGCCATTCTTTCATCGATCCAACACAATTGATAAACCAAGCCAAGGGAAGCGGCGTAAAGATCTTTGCCCAGGTCCAGACGATGGCCAACGCTAAAAAGGCGATAGCGGCCGGGGCAGACGTCATCATAGCCCAGGGCAGTGAAGCGGGCGGGCATACCAGTCATCTGGGAACGCTCTCGTTCGTACGTGCTGTGGTTAAGATCGCMGGGGATATACCGGTTGTGGCCGCCGGAGGGATCGCGGACGGACCCGGCCTCGCCGCTGCTTTGATGCTGGGGGCCGAGGGCGCCTGGATCGGCACCCGCTTCGTTGCCAGTCTGGAATGGGCCGGGCCGGAATGGGCCAAGGGCCAGGTCATACTCGCCGATGTGGATGACACGATACTGACAAACGTCTACGACCTGGTGTCGGACGCTCCATACGACCATGATGTGGTCGGTGACCGGGTCATCAGCAATTCCTTCACTGACCGATGGCACGGCAGGGAAGCCGAGATGATGACCCGGCAAAGCGAACTGAGGGAAGACATCGCCACCGCCACCGCCGCCGAAGACGCGACAACAGCCCCAGTCCGGGCCGGAGCCGCGTCGGGACTCATACGCTCTGTCGAACCGGCATCCTACATCCTCCGGGAGATCGTCTCCCAAGCGGAAGACATCCTCAGACACCGCCCCCAGAAACTTCTGGGAGGGTGAATCCCAAATACACCGAACCTAGATACAAAACACCTCAATTTAAAAGCATCTAAAGTTGATATAGGATGGCCTGACGAATCAAGTCGAAACGGGACCTAACCATCAACCGATATCGGACTCGANTTTTCAGGAGATTCCAAATGGCGCAACACAGGCACGAGATGTACCGGCCGATTCACAAAGCTATCCGGCACATGATGTATACAACGGCCCACGACTTGAGCGTCGCGGATTTTCAAGGCAAGCGGTCAGCCGATGGAGCGTTGGCCTCTCTGGAAAGCACCATATCGCTACTGGTCTTGCGTGCCGGGCATGAGGAGGAATACGTGCATAYCGCTTTGGAAGAGCGGSCGCCACGGTTTATCGAGTCATTTGAGAAAGACCATGGGAACGATGAACTGGTTTACGCCCAACTCAGGAAGCTAAGCAGTGAAGTTGGGAATGCCAGCGGCGAGCGGAAATCCGAGCTGGGGAACGAGATTTACGACATCTACAACCAATTCGTCGGAATCTATGTGGAGCATCTATACCGAGAGGAGCATGAACTGCAGCAGGCACTGTGGGACAACTTTACCGACGAGGAACTTGGCGCTATCGACGGAGCCCTGCAGGCCAGCGTAGCGCCGGATGTGATGGGCCAATTCCTCACCTTGTTCTGCGCCAGCTTCAACCCAGACGACCTGGTTTCCTTACTTGGCGCCATGAAGGGCGGGATGCCTCCGGAAGTGTTTCAGGGTGTGATYGGATTATGTGAATCGGCGASACCTCCGGATATCTGGGCCAAGGTTAAGGACCGCGTCTAGCCTCGTGGGACTCAAACAAACTGGCGAGAGACCGGYACAKMTGTRCCGGTCTCTTCTTATTGAATTTTMCGTYTATATCCGGGTCGTTTAGTTTCGCCGAAGCCTTACGGCAGCGCCACCCCCTAAATATTCCGGCAGGTCTTCAACCTCGTCAAATTCCGCCACGGTCTTCAGGAATTCTTCCACCGAATCTGTACCGTCGCGCAATTCCTCTAGGAGGTCTCCGATGGGGCTGACCGAAGCGGCGCCGGTGGCGTAGGAGCCGTGGAAGGCGAAGAAGGCCTGGTTGATCTTGCGGATGAAGATGCCATTGTCATCGATGGACTGCCGCCGCTCCTCCATATAGGATTCGGCTTCCTCGATCTTGCCCTCGGCCAGCAGCGCTTCARCTTCGAGCCGGGTCTCCCGCATCGCCGYCTCAAAGTCGAAAGCGTCCGGGTCGGTAGGCTCTGTATCTGCATCGTCTTCGCGGACCACGATCTCCCCGGTCATGGCGGTGAAGGCCCGGTCGCCGAGCAGCTTCCCTCCGATGGACGCCGCTGTCTCATTCAGGGTGGTCATGTCGCCGTTGTCCCAGAAGTGCTGGCCCAGGGGCTGGAAGAAGAACCAGTGATGCAGCCACTCGTGGGCCGTGATCACCAGTGCGCTGTGGAGCGTGGCGGTGGCCGACACCACGCTGGGATAGGTGGCCACGCCTCCGGTGCTGACGACCAACGCCGACACATCATCCTCTCGGAAGATCACCTCCTCAAGTTCGTTCCGCACATCGCCGGGTATACCCGGTTTCAGCAGTGTGGAACTGGTCTGGGCGATACGGTCCCGCGGCGAGATGATCAACGCCCCCGGCGATGCCGCGAACACGGTGTCCACCGGTGGGAAGATGACCCCGATTCGGGAAGAAAACCCTTCCTCGACCAAGATGGCGCTAATCTCCGACTCCACGGTCTCTTCCACATCGGTCTGCATGTCGCTTCGCCGCTGCCGCAGTTCCTCGATCCGGGCAGCATTTTCATCTGCTGATCCGCGTTCCAGCTCCCGGATCTCCGCGGKCAGATCGAAGAATTCCTGGGCCTGGGCGATGCGGGCTTCCCGGGAAGGTTCCGARTTCCAGGGCAATATCTCYTGGAGCTTGTTCACCCACTTGTCCAAGAAGTGGTCAACCTCCCAGCGAAACAGACTGTATTTATACGGCGACACCGCAACGTCGCTRGGAGATGGGCTGTCGCTACCTTGTACCGCGCCGAGCAGCACCACAGTRACAACCGAGAGCAAGAAAAGGCGCTTGGTTATCTTGAACACAATCCCCACAAAATCCGGCTATGCCGGTGCCCGTTAGGCTAGGACCCGGTAGCGGTAGCTGGACCCCAACAGGTCGCCTTCTTCGAAGCGGGTGAACCTAAGGGGCGAGATATCCACCGTCTTCCCTGCGCCTTCCACGATCAACTCCGCCATCGTGACCCCAATCATCGGTGAAAGCTTGAACCCGTGGCCGCTGAAACCAACGGCGCAGTACAGGCCGTCTATCCCCGGTACCGCGTCCAAGATCGGGTGCCAATCGGGGGTGGTCGTGAACAACCCGGACCACCCGCCCCGGTAATAGGCGTCCGCCATGGCCGGGATCCGGCGGGTCAGCCGACCCATGGCGTCGGCCATCACGTCCATATCCACGCCTTGGTTGTAGGTCTCGACCTCAACTTCTTCATCGTCGCCAAAACCCATCATGGTCAGCGATCTGCCGTCGGGCCGGAACGAGAAAGACTGGGCGATGTCTCCAACCGTTGGGTGCATAGGTAGTTTGTCCACCGGACGTGTGATGGAGGCAACCTGATGGCGTACCGGGACCAAGGGCACGTCCACGCCGATCTGGCCCAGCACATCCTTAGACCATGGACCCGCGGCAACCACGGCGATTGGGGTTTCCACCCKCCCCTCAGCGGTGACCACGGCTTTCACCCGCCCACCTGAGATCTCGATCGCCGTGGCCGGGTTCCGGAGCACGATCTCGGCCCCCATTTCCCGGGCCCGTTTCGCGTACGAAGTGGTGACCATATAGGTRTCGGCGTARCCWGACTGGGGCTCCCAGGCCATGACCTCGCCCTCGGTCACTGAGACCATAGGCGCTATCTCCTCCAGGTCTTTGGCGGTGACGCGCATGGTGTCGATGCCAAGCTCGTATTGCATCGCCACGTTGTGCGCCAGACCGGCGCCGTCTTCCTGGCTCACAACAACTAAATATCCCGTTTCGACGAACCCGGACTCTCCCCCGACGACCTCATCGAAGTTGGTGAAGACAGCCAGGCTTTCCCACGCCATCTTGGCGGTCACCTGATTGGAATAATGCATCCGGCAGATGGCCTGCGAGCGCCCAGTCGAGCCTGAGCCAAGCACGTCTTTTTCCAAGAGCAGGGTGTCGGTGACGCCCAGACGACCCAGATTGAACAAGATACTGGCGCCGATCACACCGCCCCCGATCATCACTACATCAGCCGTCGATTTCRTKGTTTGCTTTTCTCCGTAACCCGTCTCGGTCCGGTGCGATTCCTAGGGAACTCTGGCCGCTTCAGGGCCTTGCTTTGACTTGCTCCACCGGGACCGTCCGGTAGACCCGGTCGCGGGTCTTGCCCTCCAAGGTCAAGAACCCCTTGGCGACCAGGTCCGCCAAGTCCCGCGAGGCGGTGGCCATCGACACTCCGGTAGCTYCCATATAGCCGCCACGGGTGATCTGGCCCAACTGGTTGGCATACATCAGCCCGTTTGTCTGCCTGGCGGACAGTCCAGCCTCAGGGCCATACGAGTATAGCTCACTCATCTTTTTGTGCCACGCCGTGGTCTGCTCCACCAACGAACGGGAGCAGACCACCAGAGCCGAAGTGCTGAACTCCAACCAAGGCGTGGCGTCGTAACCGTCTTGGAACCGGTTGCCCAAGCTGCGGCTGATGGCCAAGAAGTACTCGTCCTTCATTTCCAGCAGCGTAGCTTCCAGGGACAGCAGCTTCTTGAAGTCGAAGGACGAGCGCTGCAACAGCAACGTCTCCAGACCTCTGGAAGTGCGGCCGTTGCCGTCCCAGAATGGGTGTACCGCCAACAGATGCAGATGGGCCAATCCCGACTTCACCGCCGGATGCAGGCCGTCGTCATCCTGGCGCAGCCAGAGTGCGAAAGACCGCATCAGGCCGAGCACGTCTCCCTGGTCCGGGGGCTGATAGCCGCCCACGGAGTTCTGGCCCTTTCGGTATGCACCGGGGGTCAGAGTCGAAGTGGCCGTGGCGATGAAGTACCGGTTGAGCTGGCGGATAACCAGTTCGTCCACCGGGATATCGGCTTGGTCGCTCAGAAAGTCGATGAACTCGTAGGCCTGGAGTGCATTGATGTTGTCTTGCTCATCTTCGTTCKCCGCCCTGACAATCGACCGGGCCGCCAAGCGCCCCACAGCCACTTCGTCCAGCGCAGACCCTTCGATCCTTGTGGTGCTGGCGGCACGGCTGACCCGCACGTCGCGGYGCAGCCACTCCTCATGTTGGGGCATGAGCAACAGGTTTTGGATGAGCCATCGGTTGCGCTCAAACTCATCTATCTGCGCCTGGACCGTTGGCGTGATGGTGTATTGTGGGTTGAAGATACTATCATTAGTAATTAATTGATTCATAATATACTCTCATAGTATTCACTATGAWASTATCACCAACGCCATATCCCGTCAACCGAATCCACCCTATCTTCAGCTTTCATGCGTGCCTGTTGACAGGTAATTTTCACGAGAGTAGACTTTATWGTAATGTTGAAGGTGAACGGTAATCCCTGCGTTTCTTGTTGTACCTGTATCTGTTACATAGGGATCAGGTAACCTTYTGCGTTAGATAACAACTCAACTAGGAACCCTTGAACCCACCACGTTATTACGATCGGTGGGTTTTTTATTTGCCCAAAATTCTGGAGGACGAATCAAGTTGACGAGYCATACCTCGACCGAACGGTCTAACACCCAGGCAACCACCCCGGAGACAATCTACGAAGAGAGCTTGGAACTTGCCAAGAATTCTCAAAGCATCATTCCCTTCATGGAAGACGAGATCGTGCGGTTGGAGGAGGAGTCGGCGGCGTTCGTGGCCGGTGAAAGGGAAAACACGGAGTTCACGCCCTTTCGTTTGAAGCAGGGTGTCTACGGCCAACGCCAGGCCGACGTTCAGATGATTCGCGTCAAGATTCCCGGCGGCATCATCACGACGGAAGCCATGGACGCTCYGGGCGATTTCACCGAGAAGTATGCCCCCCTGGGCAAGGGCCACATCACCACCAGAGAGAACTTCCAGTTCCACCACATCCCTCTGGACCAGTGCCCCGACGCCTTGCGACTGCTGGGCGCGGCCGGTCTGAGCACCCGCGAGGCCTGCGGCAACGTGGTTCGAAACGTGGTGGGCGCACCCACATCCGGGGTCTGTGCGTCAGAGATATTCGACCCCACGCCTTACCTGGCCGCATTCGTGCGGTTCGCGGTACGGCACCCGCTGACCCAAGCGTTCCCCCGTAAATTCAAGAGCGCCTTCACGGGCTGCGACGACCACGACCATGTCGCCGCCGCCATCCAGGACCTGACCTTTGTATCTCAGATCAGGGTCGAGGATGGCGTCGAGAAGCGCGGCTTCAAGGTGTTTGTCGGCGGCGGCACGTCCATCATGCCACGGCTGGCTAAACCCCTTTACGAATTCCTGCCTGAGGAAGACTTCCTCAGGCTGACCCTGGCGATCTTCACGGTCTTCAACAATGCCGACATGTTGCGCAAGAACCGCATGATGGCCCGGCTAAAGGTCTTGATCGACAAGATTGGCTTGGACGAATTTAAATCGCAGGTTGAGGCTGAGCTGGAAAACATCGGCCCGCTCGACCCCAAGCCCTTCATGAACGTCGAAGAGATCATGCGGGAGACGCCTCCGGCGTTGGCCGCAAGTTCGGCCAACGGTAGCAACGGCGRTGGCGACTACGCCGAGTGGCGCCGGACCAACGTCGAAGCCCAGAAACAAGAAGGCTACTACGTCGTGCACGTGAAGCCCGACCGCGGCAACATATCCGCGGACCAGTTCCACGGCCTGGCCGACATCATGCGCAAGCACACCGGCGGCAGGGCCCGCACCAGCCAGGAGCAGAACCTGGCCCTGAGGTTCATCCCGGAGCACATGCTCCATGACGTGTGGGACGCGCTGACCGAGATCGGCCTGGCGGAAGCCAACGCCCATTCCATCAGCAACGTGGTCTCATGCCCCGGCACCGATAGCTGCAAACTGGGCATCACCTCATCCATGGGCCTGGCCGGTGCCCTGAAAGAAGAGATCGAGAGCTGGGACGGGCTGCTCCAAGATGAGGGCGTCAATGACATCCGCATCAAGATGAGCGGCTGCCCCAACGGCTGYGGSCTGCAYCACATCGCCAACATCGGCTTCCACGGCGCGGCCACCAAGGGCGCCGACGGCGAGCAGATACCCGCCTACGAGATGTTCTTGGGCGGCAACTACGGCGACGTCAACGTGCAGGACTCCCGCATCGGAACGCGGATTCCCAGAGTCAAGATTCCGGCTAAGTCGGTGCCGGGCGTTCTGAAATACGTTGTCAACTACTACAAGGACAACCGCAACGATGGCGAGAAGTTCAACCAGTTCTTGGACCGTGTCGGGCTGGAAGAGCTGACCGAGGTCGCCGAAAAGGCCCAGCAAGCCGTTGCGGATGCCGCTCCCGGATCTGACATGTACGTCGACTGGGAACGCACCAACCAGTACAAGSTAGAACGGGGAGAGGGCGAGTGCGCCGTCTAGAGCGTTACTGATTTGGCCGCTTCTTCCCTGGCAGGAAAAACCATCGCTTACGTCGAGGCCCGCATGCTCTCTGAGATGGGGGCCTTGATCGAACGTAACGGCGGGATYCCCTACCCTGCTCCGGTAATGCAGGAAGTCCACCGGGGCGACACGCCCGAAGTCATGCAGTTGGTGGCGGACATCTGCGCCGGYAGGTTGCAGGTGATGGTCTTCCAGACCGGTGTCGGCACCAAGGCCCTCTTCGACAGCGCGGCGTCCCAAGGCAGAGAGGCAGAAACGCTGGAAGCCCTCGCCTCTATGACCGTGATCGCCCGCAGCCCCAAGCCCGCAGCTGTTCTGCGCCGTTACAAGGTCCGCATCGACCACATGCCACCGGAGCCCTTCACCTCCGCAGACCTCTTGGCCGCCATCGAGGAACTGGACCTTAAGGGCAAAGACGTGGCGGTACAGGCTTACGGCGGGCCGAACAACCTTCTGGTCCAGACCCTGAAAGAGCGCGGCGCCACCGCACGCGAAGTCTCTTTGTACACCTGGGGGCTGGCCGAAGATGTCGCTCCGGTACTGGGTTTGATCGAAGCTCTGGAAGGCGGCCAGATCGACGCCCTGGCGTTCACCAGCCGGATACAGGTAGACAATCTGTTGTCCATCGCCGGCCAAGCAGGGAGAGAGAAGTCTCTAAGACACGTTCYAGACCAGGGCGATGTGATTCTGGCCTCGGTTGGGCCGATCTGCACCGAGCGTATGCTCCAGGCCGGATTCAGGGTGGACGTTGAGCCGGACCACCCCCACATGGGCAACCTGATCTTGGCCTTGGCGGAGCGTCTGAGCCCAGACTACGTCAAAACGGACTAGCCCTGGGGAGCTCGTCTTGAACGTACCGGAAAGTTCATAACGTAAGGGCRGGTTTCCAACCCGCCCTTACAATCGTGATTCAGTTTCCAACCGATCGACGATTTCGCCCGCTAACCCCTCTCTTCCCAACAWCCTCATTGATTATACGAACASGGTGGACAARTAAAAGGGCAGGTTAGAAACCTGCCCCTACGTGGCTTGTCATCCTGCTGGATTCAGCTCTTGATCCAGCGCTTGAACGAGTCCCAAACAGACKGCGGTTTGTSCTCGATGGACTCTCCCCGCCATCTTTTCTCTATCGAGATGTTCCTGGGAGTGATGAAAAAGAGCAGGTACCCCAGCACCAACAAGGCGAGTCCAACCCAGATCAACACCCATATCTGGAGCAGGGCGGCGATGATGAAAACGACCAGACCCGTCATCAGAATCTTGCCTGGTGTTATGGAAGGCCAGCGCCCCCTGGGAGTTTGATAGGGCTGGGGTTTACTGGCTTCATCCGCCTGGCGCACGGCCCTGGGACGGTCCTCCAGGGGTTTCTCCAACTCCCGGCCGGACTCATCGGGCGCGACTTCACCCGCATTCTTCAGGATCTCTTCAATCTCTTKTTGGTACTTGTCTTGCATGAATGCCGGTTACCGTAGTATCAGACGTGCGTTCACGCTCAAGCGTCTACCACGATTATACAGTACATAATCATTAACGGGTAGACGTTATTTTGGGCGTGGGTAGGCACGGGTCTTAAGGTGTAGCAGGCCGGTTATCCGGTCGATTCAGGRGGTTTGTAGCGACCGATGCGGCCTGTGACCAAGAATATCACCCTCTCAGAGATGTTCGTCGCCCGGTCGGCGATCCGTTCCAAGTCGTGGGCCACCC
The DNA here is from genome assembly GCA_002746355.1 of Dehalococcoidia bacterium. Lineage (GTDB taxonomy): Bacteria > Chloroflexota > Dehalococcoidia > Lucifugimonadales > UBA3495 > UBA9611. The sequence goes on from NVWX01000040.1 coordinate 14,839, forward strand.
AAAGAAAATGGGTGGCGGCCTCGATGGTCTKGGGATGCTCCCCCATCTCCACGAATATATCGTGGCAGACGCTGTCATAAAGCGMGTCCACTTCGTCATCCGAGTCCCAGACATCGTTGGCCAGGTCAATGTCCCGGTCCATCAGAGACTTCAGACTGCGCTGTAGCATGGCCACTCCCATCCGGGCCATCTGGTCCAATTGCTGGGGTGTTTCCGTCGGTTCGTCTTCTCCGATTATCATGCATATCTTGCCGATTCCCTCGGCGTAGTCGCCCATGCGTTCCAGTTCGACCGCGATGTGTAGGACGGCCAGTAATGTCCGAAGATCGATAGCCAGTGGCTGCTGGGTGGCGATGAGGTCGATGCACTTCTCTTCCAACTCGAAGCGCTTTTCGTCTATGAGGTCGTCCTCCGCCACCACCTCATAGGCGATGGCCAAGTCCCGCCGCTGCAGGGCGTCCATCGACTTCACGATGGCCTTTTCCACCATCTCGCCCAGGCCGAAAAGTTCGGACACAAGATCTTCCAAATTTCTATCAAAATCGGCTCTAACCATAACGCCTCCGACACTTAAGCCAATCTTCTGCTCATCCGCCCATTAGGCNAAATCGGCTCTAACCATAGCGCCTACCCAGCCTACCCGAACCTGCCGGTGATGTAGGCCTCAGTCCGTTCGTCCTCGGGGTTGGTGAATATCTGGCGGCTCTCGCCGAATTCCACCAAGAACCCCACCCTCGCCTCCTCCACCATCAAGAACGCAGTGTAGTGGGAGACGCGGGCCGCCTGCTGCATGTTGTGGGTCACGATGATGATCGAATAATCCTCGGACAATTCACGCATCARCTCTTCGATGGCCAGCGTGGCTATGGGGTCCAGGGCTGAGCAGGGCTCGTCCATCAAGATAACTCTGGGCTCCACCGCCAACGCCCGGGCGATGCAGAGCCTTTGCTGCTGGCCTCCGGAGAGCGACAGCGCGCTGGCTTTCAGGCGGTCTTTGACCTCATCCCAGAGGGCCGCGCGGACCAATGATTTTTCGACTACTTCATCGATGCTGCCCTTGAAGCCGTTGATCCGCGGACCGAATGCCACATTGTCGAAGATTGACTTCGGAAATGGGTTGGGCCGCTGGAACACCATGCCGATCTCGTAGCGRATCTCGGTCGGATCAACGTCGTGGCCGTAGAGGTCCAGACCGTCGAACAGCACTTGCCCCTCCACCCKGGCTGAAGGGATCAGGTCGTTCATCCGGTTGAAGCACCGTAGCAGCGTGCTCTTGCCGCAGCCAGATGGGCCGATGATCGCCGTGATCCGGTTGCGGGCGACGTCCAAGTCTACGTCCGTGACCGCCTTTTTCGTGTCGTAATAGACGCTCAGCCCGCGTGTCTGAAGGATGGGTCCCTGGTCTTGCAATCTCTCTTCTATCCTTTCAGCGTTCCGGCGAATATGCCTGGGCTTGCAGTCATTGTCAGTCCCACTTGTTCTGGAAACGGTTGCGGAGTATCACCGCCCCCGCGTTCATCATTAGRAGTATGACCAGCAGCACGATTATACCGGCTGCGGCGGCCTCCTGGAATCCTTCCTGCGGACGGGAGGTCCAGTTGAATATCTGGATGGGAAGTACGGTGAACCGGCTGAGGGGACTGTCCGGCGAGAAGGGCACAAAGGTGAGTGCGCCCATGGCGATGAGTGGCGCGGTCTCACCGATGGCCCGGCTGACGGCCAGGATCACCCCGGTCAGTATGCCGGGAAAGGCCAGCGGGAACACGATGTGCCAGATGACCTGCCAGCGGGTGGCGCCCAATGCGTAGGAACCTTCCCGGAAAGACGGGGGCACGGCCCGGACGGCCTCTCCGGCCGCCACGATCACGATGGGCAAGACCAATAACGCCAGTGTAAACCCACCGGCCAGAACGCTCTTTCCCAGATGGAGGCTGTGCACGAATATCTGCAACCCCAAGATGCCGTAGACGATGGACGGCACCCCGGCCAGGTTGGCGATGTTGATCTTAGCTATCTTKGCGAACTTGCTGCGCGCGGCGTACTCCTCCAGGTATACCGCCGTGGCCACTCCCAGGGTGAACGAGACCACACCGGCCACGACCACCACGTAGATGCTGCCCAAGATCGCGGCCTTRATCCCGGCTTGTTCGGGGTGGCGCGAAGCGAAGCCGGTCAGGAAGNNCTCMAACTGMTGCSKRTTRWSSYKWSGNYMAGCNGWTMGGCNNMWGCMACWSCGNNSYMRCAKTCSSANAKCKWYGMATACCGACAGCAGACACATCGCGTGGAAAGCCCGGCCCATCCATTTGCGGCGGGCCCGTCTTCGCTGGAATTCGGTCTGGGGAATAACCGCCATTATTCGTACTCCTCGCGGAAGCGGCTAACCACATATTGGCTCAATAGGTTCATGACCAAGGTGATGGCGAACAGCAAAAGCGCCACGGCGAAGATCGTCTTGAATTCGATGGACCCGGCCGGCGCATCCCCCTGGCTGACCTGAACGATATAGGCGGTCATGGTCTCTATGGGAACAAAAGGGTTCAGGGTGAAGCTGGGGTTCTGGCCGGCGGCGATGGTGACGATCATCGTTTCGCCGATGGCCCTGGAAACCGCCAGTATGAACGCCGACACGATACCCGACAGGGCGGCCGGGACCACCACCAGCGTTGAGACCTCCAGTTTGGTCGAACCCAGCGCGTAGGCGCCCTCACGAAGGGTCCTGGGCACTGAGCGCATGGCGTCTTCACTGAGACTAGACACCATGGGCAGAATCATTATTCCCATGACGATAGACGCGCTGAGGGCGTTGAACACCGCTATGTCGCCGGAGATCGACCGCAGGATGGGCGTTACGAACAACAACGCGAAATATCCGTAGACCACCGTCGGTATTCCCGCCAACACCTCCAGTACGGGCTTGACCACTCGGCGGACCTTGTCAGGCGAGTATTCACTGAGGTAGATGGCGCTCATCAGACCCAATGGCAGCGCCACCACCATCGCCATCACGGCCGTCAGRGTGGTGCCGGCCACCAATGCCAGCACACCGAACTGCTTTGAGGAGAAGAGGGGCGTCCAGCGGGTGCCGGTGATGAATTCCCAGAAAGAAACATCGGCGAAGAAGGWGATCGCCTCGAAAAGGAGAACGGCAACTATCCCGATCGTGATCAGGATGGACAGGAAGCTTGAAAGGAACAAGAGTGTGGCGATGCCCCGCTCCAGAAACTTTCGTTTCCAGGCGTTCCGCGTCCCCTGACCCAAAGGAGGGCTCACGACGTTTCTAGCCAATGCTAACCGCGTTCCTCAAGTCTGTTTGCTGACGGTGTTTTTTCATCATTTCTTGTCATCGATTAGCGGAGAGTATCTCTTCAACAGTCCCTTTCTGGGGGTGCTCACCACCGAAGATCGTCCCCGTGAGTCCCCGCTGGAACCGGTCCAACACCAGATCGTGCACCGGCTCGGGGAATGGCACGAACCCCAACTCCCGGAGCAGGCCGGCCCGTTCGTAACTCACGTAATAACTCACAAAGTCTTTCACTTCCTGCTCCGCCCAAGATTCTTTGCTRACGTAGATGAACAGAGGCCGGGACAGAGGCGCGTAGGTGCCGTTATTGATGGTTTCATCTGTCGGAAATACACAGCCGTTTCCGTTGTCGATGGCCACCATCTTCAGGATATCTTGGTTCTCCACGAAGTACGAATACCCGAAGTAACCCAAGCTGCCCCGGTCCCCGGCTATCCCCACCACCAAGACATTGTCCCGCTCGCTGGAAGTAAAGTCCCCCCTYGAGGCCTGGGCCTCGCCGTTGATGGTCTCCGTGAAGTAATCAAAGGTCCCTGAATCCACGCCGGGCCCATAAAGCTGCAACCTTTCMTCGGGCCATCCTGGGCGCACTTGACTCCAACGCTTGATCTCGCCCTCCGATTCCGGCGCCCACATAGTGTGGAGTTCGTCTAGGGTCAAGCACTGGACGAAATCGTTTTCCGGGTTCACGCCCACGGTCAGACCGTCGATGGCCACGGGGAGCTCGATGAATTCCACACCATTCTCAGCGCATTTCTCTACCTCGCTGGCCTTGATCGGTCTGGAGGCGTCATTGATGTCGGTGTCCCCGGCGCAGAACTTCTTGAATCCTCCGCCGGTACCCGATACCCCGATGACYAACCTGGCCGACCCGCCGATGGAATCCCCGAAGTCCTCAACCATCGCTTCGGTGATGGGAAAGACGGTGCTGGAGCCGTCGATGTCCGTTGTCCCGGCCCCGCATGCGACTAAAAAGGCCATTGCGCAAAAAAAAGCCGTTCCCCAGGCTTTCCAGCCCGGAGAACGGCTTAAAATCCACTTCCTTGTCTTCATCCATCGAAAATTATATGCCGCACTAAAGGGACGCGCAATAGAGCCTTCGGCCAATTTCCCCAACGATTCATAACAACAGCTTGTATACTTGTAAAAACCAGGCTCCGGACGTCCCTAACATCACGGTCGGACGACGTCTGAAATGCCAATTTGGGGTTTTGAACTGAGGACTTTCTTTGAGTCAGCAACTTGATCTGAGCGTCGTGGACCAATCGCCGGTGCGTGCCGGMGAATCGGCGGGCCAGGCGCTGCGCGACACCATCGCACTGGCGGTGGAAGTGGAGAAGATGGGTTACCGGCGGTACTGGCTGGCCGAACACCACAGCCTGCCCAATTTCGCCGGGACCAGCCCGGAGATACTGATCGGCCAGGTGGCCGCCCACACCAAAACCATCCGCGTGGGAAGCGGCGGGGTCATGCTCTCCCATTACAGCGCCCTGAAAGTAGCCGAGAACTTCCGCATGTTGGGCGCGCTCTACCCCGGCCGCATCGACTTGGGCATCGGCCGGGCGCCGGGCAGCGACCAGGTCACTGCGGCGGCGCTGTCTTTCCCCGGCCAACCAAGAGAGATCCGCCACTTCCCCCGACAGGTGGTCGACCTGCTGGGTTTTTTGAACAACGACCTGGAGGACAGCCATTTCTTCTCCGAGATCAGCGCCGGACCGGGGGAACCCGAGGTTCCCGATGTCTGGCTCCTGGGCTCACGTTACGAGAGCGCGAATATGGCCGCTCAGTTGGGGTTGCCCTTCGCCTACGCCCATTTCTTCGGCATCAATGTGGAAGAAGGGCCGGCCATCGTTGCGAACTACCTGCAGAACTACCAACCCTCAGAACATTTCCCCGAGCCGATGATCAATGTGGGCGTTCACGTGGTCTGCGCCGAAACCGAGGAAGAAGCGGCGCGGATCTCGGCCAGCCGAAATCTGTCCCGGCTCTTCAACATCACCGGCCGGGCCAACGGCATCCCTTCCCCTGAAGATGCGGCCAAATACATCTACCGGGCGGACGAAGCCGCCTTCGTCAAGCAGTACCAGAACGTGTGCGTGGACGGCGACCCGCAGCAGGTAAAAGAGGGGTTGGACGAACTGGCCGAGATGTACCAGACCCACGACCTAAGCGTAGTCACCATCACCCACAGTCTGGCCGACCGCGTACATTCCTACGAACTGGTGGCCGATGTTTGCGGGCTGACGCCGGTAGGGTAGGGCGGCTGGTTTTTTCCGTTATGCCCGGTTGGCGGAGGAACGAAAATCCCCCTCGGTTCCCCCTTACGAAAGGGGGAAGCTTAAGTCCCTTTCCTACCATCTATGAGCCTGCCCCATAACTGTCATTCTGAGGAGTGCCGTAGGTCGACGAAGAATCTGCCAATGATGACCTTGCCAGACCCTTCGCTTCACTCAGGGTGACATTTCGGGAGCAGAATAGAGTCAGGGGACTAGATACGTACCTTAGTTTGGCGCCAACGCCTCAATCACATGCCTGTGGGACGCCATGTTGTCGCCAACGGCGAAGGGGGCGATGACCGGTAGCTGAAGGCCGGCGGCGCGGCGTTTTTCCAAGGCGGCGCGGCATTCATCAACGGTGCCGACGATGGCCACTTGGTCTTGCATCTCCTCTGTGATCGAGTCGGCGGCTTTGTCCAGGTTGCCTTCGGCCAACGCGGCGGCGGCGGCGGACATCTCTTTGTCGAACCCGGTCTCGGCGAAGAAGTTCCGGTAGAAGGGGTTGCTGGCGTAGCGGGCCACCTGACGCCGCAGGGATTCGCGGGATTCAGTCAGGTTGTCGCCAACAGCCACGCGCACATACCCGGCGATGTCGATCTCGTCGAAGTCGCGGCCCGCTTTCTCGGCGCCGCGCTTGATGTGCCCGATGGCCTCTCCCAGGTAGTCCACGGCCGTCCAGTTCATCAGCACGCCGTCGGCCAACTCGCCGACCATCTCCAACATATGAGGACCTAACGCCGCGATGTAGATGGGGACCTTGGTCTTGGGAGTGGCCGCGCCCATCGATGCGCCGGTAATCTTGAACTGCTTGCCGGTAAAGTTGACCTCTTCGCCGGCTAAAAGCGCCTTGATGATCTGGATGGTCTCCCGCATACGGGTCATCGGCTGCTTGAAGGGTATGCCGTCACGGCTCTCTACAGTGGGAGCGTGCCCAACTCCCAGACCCAACAGGAACCGTCCATCTGAGACCGCCGCCATCCCTGCCGCGCCCATGGCGGTGTTGGTGGGAGTGCGGGCGAAGATGGGCAGAATCCCCGTGCCGAGCTTCACGGTGTTGGTCTTCATGGCGATGGTCGCCAGTGAAGTCAGGGAGTCCCGACCTCCGCCCTCGGGCACCCACACGGCCTCGAAACCGTTCTTCTCGGCCTGGGACGCCAATTCTTGATAGTCCTGGGGGGATAGGTTCGGGTCGTTCTCCAGTCGCACACCGAAGCGGGCCATGGTCGCTCCTCAGATATCAGTTAGACGCTCAGTTGCGTCGCCAGGTCCCGGAAATCATCGCAGACATAGTCGAACGACGGGTCGGGCGTCGTGTCTACCTTGCCGTTGATCCCGCGTTCCAGGGGCCGCTTTACGAACGCGGTCCTCAGTCCCTGTTTGGCGGCGGCCAGTAGATCGCCTTGGTGGGCGGCCACCATCATCACCTGCTCTGGCTTGAGGTGCAGCAACTCCACGCCGGTCAGGTAGGTCTTGGCGTCGGGTTTGTAGGCGTGGGCCAGTTCGGCGCCCAGTATGGTGTCCCAGGGCAGCCCGGCGTATTTGGCCATGTCGACCATCAGCGCGATGTTGCCGTTGGACATGGTGGCCAAGATGAACTTGGACTTCAAGCGCTGCAATCCTGGAGGCGAGTCCGGCCAGGGGTCCAGCCGGTGCCAGGCCAGGTTCAAGTCGGCTTTGGCCTCTTCGCTGATGCCGGTGATGCCGAAGTCGTTCAGCAGCTCTTCAAGGCCCATGCGGTGGAGCGTGTCCAGCTCGGTCCAGGGCATTTCCCCGGAGCGAACCTTGTCCATGAACGGGCGGTATTTGGCCCGCCAACTTTCGGCGAAGTCTACCCAGTCGGCGGTTACGCCGTTGGCCTTACCGAAATTCTCTGCGTGGCGGGTGACAGAGGTATGCCAGTCCACAACAGTGCCGAATACGTCAAAAACCAGGGCCTTGATCTGCGATGAGTCCATTGCCATTTTCTCCTAGCTATTCGCTGCCGATCTCGAGCAGGATATCCGCCAACTCCGGTGCGTGAGTGATCATGGTGTCATGTCCGGAGTCCACGGGGTAGATGCCCCACCCGGCCTGTCTGGCTCTTTCCGACACCGAGTCAAACCCCGATTCGCCGCCGCCGACGAAGTTCTTTGGGATCTCTGCCGCCTTGGGGTTGCCCATGCGTACCGGGCTGGCCATGGCGGCGGCTGGTTGGGGAGTCACGTTGGCCCCAACCCAGGCTAGGTCCTCCGGGTCGGTGATGCCCCAACGGCGTCCGACTTCCTCAGCCGATGCCGGGGCAGGCAAAAAGCCATCCCCGTTCTCTATCTGGTCCCGCACCCACGCGGCAAACTCTTCGCCGCGGACCGCTATGAGCTGGTCGGCCATGGACTCGCCGTCGGCCGGTATGACTCCGTTGACGTAAACCATGTGGGCGATGCGCTCGGGACACACCTCAGCAACCCCGGTGATGACCATCCCGGCGTAGGCATGGCCCACCAAGACCACATCTTCGAGGCCCTCATAACGCATCAGTTGGACGATGTCTTGAATATGTACGTCCAACGTGATCTGGGCCGGGTCGAGCCGGTCGTTGAGGTGGGCCCGTTCGCCCATGCCTGTCAGCGTGGGTGCGAACACCTCAGCCCCGGCATCCCGCAGCAGCGGCGCGGTCTTCTTCCAGCACCAGCCGCCATGCCAGGCGCCGTGGACGAGTACGTAGGGTTTCATGTTGGAGTCTCCGGCGCCTATCGTGCAGGTCCGCTACTTGAGTTGGTCAACCTGCCGCTGGACCTCGTCGTAGTCGGGCTCGACGCCCGGGTTTTCGCCAACCCATTTGAACCTGATGACGCCATCTTTGTCGATGACGAACACGGCCCGCTGGGACGCGGTGTAACCGTCCATGCCGGCGAAATTAGGCAGGGCGACGCCGTAGGCGTTGACCGTCTCGCGAGTGTAGTCGCTGAGGAGTTGGAAGTTCAGGTTGTTTGCGTCGGAAAACGCTTTCTGGGAGAAAAACACATCTACGCTGATGCCAAAGACCTGGGCATTCAATGAATTGAAAGAGTCGAACCGGTCACGGAAGGTGCACATCTCGGTGGTGCACACGCCGGTAAAGGCTCCGGGATAAAAAGCCAACACCACGGTTTTACCCTTGGAATCGCTTAGTTTCGTCGGCTGCTTGTTGGTGTCGAATAATTCAAAATCTGGGGCCTGCTGCCCTACTTCTGCTGCCATGGTTAGTCCTCCTGGGAGAGTAAAGGTGTCACCGTTTCAGTCGCCTTGATGTTAGGCGAGACGTCCGCGGAGATGTGCCATTCGAGCCCGGAAGCCGGGTCGAAGCTATATTAACACAGGCCTCGCGCTCAGGCGCGGTCCGTGCCTATGGTACAATCTTTTGACAATCCCGGTCCGGACTCATCTGATTGAGTGCTAAGAACCCCCGGAGAGAGCATCAGGCATGTTTTTCGACTCAAGACGGTCTAGCATCTTGGCCACCAACGGAATGGTGGCCACCAGCCAGCCTTTGGCGGCCACAACCGGCCTGCGGGTACTGATGGAGGGTGGCAACGCCGTTGACTCCGCCATCGCCGCCGCTGCCGCGCTGAACGTGGTGGAGCCCATGTCCACCGGAGTGGGCGGGGACATGTTCGCCTTGGTGTGGGACAACAAGGAAAAGAGCGTCCGCGCCCTGAACGGCAGCGGACGCGCTCCAGCAGCCACCAACATCGAAGAGCTTACCAAAAAAGGGCTCAGCGCCATGCCGGACACCGGGGTGTACTCAGTCGCCACGCCCGGCACGGTCCACGGCTGGGAAACCCTATTGGATTCCTGCGGCACCATGCCTCTCAGCAAGTTGCTGTGTCCGGCCATCGACTACGCCGAGAATGGCTTCCCTGTCTCAGACATCATCTCTTTCCAGTGGCAACAATGTCTGGGCAAGCTGTCCGCCTTCCCGTCCGGCACAGAGATGCTGCCCAATGGCGGGACCCCTTCTCAAGGCGACTTCGTGAAGCTGCCGACCTTGGCCGCCACACTTAGGGCCATCGCCGAAGGCGGGTCCGAAGCCTTCTACAACGGGCCCATCGCCGAGAAGACTGCGGCCTTCGTTCAGGAGCACGGCGGTTGGCTGAGCGTGGAGGACATGGCCACTCACACCTCCGATTGGGACGAGCCGATCTCCACCGATTACCGGGGCGTCACCTGCTGGGAATGCCCGCCCAACGGCCAGGGCATCGCGGCCCTGGGGGCGCTCAACATAGCCGAAGGCTTCGACATCAGGGGTATGGGCGCTCAGTCACCGGACGCCTACCACCACTTGATTGAGTCCATGCGCTTGGGCTTCGCCGACGCCTACCAATACGTTGCCGACCCGCGCAAGGCCAACGTGCCCATCAATGAACTTACCTCCAAGGAATTCGCCACCACCCGCCGGGCCTTGATGAATTCCAAGACGGCGATGGCCACCGTGCCCTACGGCAAGGTGCTGAACGGCTCGGACACGGTCTATATCAGCGTGGTCGATGGCCAGGGCAACGCCTGCTCGTTCATCAACAGCGTGTTCTCCAACTTCGGGTCTGGGATGGTTGTTCCCGGCACCGGCATCGTCCTGCACAACCGTGCCTCGCTGTTCTCCCTGGACCCCAACCACGCCAACCATCTGGCCCCCCACAAGCGGCCGTACAACACGATCATTCCCGGCATGGCCACCATCGGCGACGAGCTGCACCTGTCTTACGGTATGATGGGGGCGTTCATGCAGCCCCAGGGCCACCTGCAATTGATCAGCAACATGGTGGACCACGACATGGACCCGCAGCAAGCCATAAATGCTCTGCGTTTCATGGTGGGCAACAACAATGTCCTTTTGGAAGAGGGCTTGGACCCGTCGGTAGCCCGAGACCTCCAGTCACGCGGGCACAACGTGGGTCAGATCACCGGCTACAACCGGGTGTCCATCGGCGGGGCGCAGATCATTCAGCGCGACCCGGACACCGGAGTCCTGCGCGGCGGCTCGGAACCCAGAAAAGACGGCTGCGCCGTAGGCTATTAAGCGGCTCGCCGCGTTTACATATTCACTGACCAAACCAGAATCACGGTAGGGAAAAAGGAAAAACACATGGCTCAGGAACGGAAAGACCGGGGTTTCTACTCGAAGTACTACCGGGAAATCGACGTGGTCCATGGGTTGCAGACCAAACCCGAAGACCGGGAATGGCTCCTGTCCACGCCCCCCGACAACGTGAAGCAGTCGGACGTCGTTCTCTACCTGGGTTGCAACGTCCTCCGCACCACCCACATGATCCAGACTGTCACCGACATCTTCAAGCTGATGGGGGTGAGCTACGCGGCCGTCGGCGGCAAGACCTATTGCTGCGGCATCCAGCACTACCAACGGGGAGACGAGGAGGCGGCCCGCTCGGTGGCCGCCACCACCGCCGCCAACTTCCAGAAGTTCAATCCCAAGCAGGTGGTCATGTGGTGCCCGTCTTGCATCTACTTCTATGACGACATCATGGACATGCGCGGCAAGAGCTTCGACTTCAACCACGTGGCCGAATTCCTGGTGGACCATATCGATGAGCTGGACTTCAAGCCCCAACCCGAGACCACCGTGGCGATGCACTACCACACGGGACGTGAGCAGTCGGATGCCGAAGCCCGGAGCGCCCATCTGCTGTTATCCAAGCTGCCCGGTGTAACACTCATCGACGTAGGCACCGACGCCCGATTCGGCCGCCACTGCACCCCCGCGGTCCGCGAAAAGATGGGAGACGAGGCGTGGGAAGGCATGGCGACCGGATTCGTGGAAAAAGCCATCGAGCAGGGCGCCGACACCTTCGCCACCCTCTACCACGGCTGCCAGCGCCACATGTGCCGCTACGAAGCTGATTATCCGGTGAAGGTTGAGCACTACCTGACCTTGGTGGGCCGGGCCTTGGGCATCGAGCACGAAGACCTGCATAAGAAGCACGTGCTCTCGGGCGACATCGACGCCATCATGGAAGAGACCAGCCCCTGCGCCGTAGCCAACAACATCTCCCCCGAAGAAGCCCGCCTGACCATAGAAAAGAACTACGCGGCGCGGTAACTCCCCGCGATAAATTAGCTGCATGCTCTGATCAACCAACCGTTCGTGGTGAGCCCCGTCGGATCATGGACGCGCCTAAGTCAGACTGACATCCCACAGTGGCAAGCGCTTGGACCAGTTCGTATGATTTGGCCCAAGCGATGGTATTCCACGTCTACATACTGAGATGTTCCGACAGCTCATTCTACACTGGGCATACAAAACGGCTGGAAGCACGCTTGACCGCCCATCAACAGGGAATAATCCAGGGCTACACACAAAAACGCCGTCCGGTCTGCTTGGTATTTTCTGAAGAAATGCCAACCCGGCAAGATGTGATCGCTAGGGAGCAACAGATAAAAGGTTGGTCCCGGGCAAAGAAAGAGGCGTTGATCGCCAGAGATTGGGACAGGTTGGTTGTGCTGGCACAACGATCATCTAAGATAGCGAACAAAAGCAATCACGGTGGTTCTACCGGTCCATAACCTCCGCCAAGAGGCCCTTCGACAGGCTCAGGTTGGGCGTTTGGCTGGGCTGGGATATAAACAATCCTTTCGGTCGTCCTAACCTTCCGTCTTGGCAGCAGAGAACCGACTACCTAAAAGACCTATTGGACGAGGACCTCGGGAGAAACTTAATGTTATCCCACGACTGGAACATAGTGCTCACCCGGCTGGCGTCGCCAGGATTTCCCACCAGGGAAGAGAATCCGGACGGATATTTGTGGTTGACCCGGGCGGTGATCCCAAGGCTGAAGAGGGCCGGTGTCGGGCAGTCAGTCATCGACGAACTAATGAAGGGCAATCCCAAAAGGTACTTCGAAGGATTGAAACCCGGAAGCTGATCTCCTGGATTACGAAGGCTTCCTAAAAAGGGTGGGGATTAATGGACCCGGAAGCGGCGGAAAGAGTGTTACAGCAAATCGACCAGGAGGAACTGGTCGATCTCGGAAAGTCCTTAGTCCGCATACCCAGCTTCATCGGCGAGGAAACCCCACTTGCCCGCTGGGTGGCCAGCTACCTGTCAGCGCGCGGCTACGAAGTGGAGTTGCAAGAAGTGGAGCGGGGATGGTTCCAAACGGTCGCGACCGTAAAAGGCTCAGGACGCGATCCTAGTCTCATGTTCAACGGTCACCTGGATATCAATCCCCTGGCATTGGGTTGGACCCGCGATCCGTTCGACCCGTGGGTAGAGGGGAACCGCCTACACGGAGCGGGCATTCGCAATATGAAAAGCGGCGTCGCCGCGATGATCCACGCCGCTGAAGCTATCCGAAAGTCCGGAGTAAGCCTGGCGGGCGACTTGGTCATCGCGTGTGTGCTGGCGGAGCTCCAGGGCGGTCTGGGAACAAAGCACCTACTCGACAACGGCTACGAAACTGACGCTGCCGTGGTCACCGAGCCCTATGGGGCGCACCACGTCGTCACCAAGCACGGTGGCATGACGATTTTYCCCTACATATCAAGGGTCGGCRTCCCRGCGGRGRCGACRTCCAYGGTGTYGACGCCATYCCCCAGATGATCAAAGCCATCASCGCTATMTACGAMACMAAKCTCACCCACCRGYWGTGGACCKTKGAGGGGCTRCCTTGGTTGAAGATCGGTTCGATCATCGGCGGAAGAGGSGAGGACTACGACCTGCGTTCGRTAAGCCGTAACTCGGATYTGTGTACYGCTTTCGTGGCYATCAGCACGGNTCCCNGGRATGACGGYGGCYACCATCCGCACAGACCTAGAGCACACCCTTGACCGGCTCAAGGCGGAGAACCCGGGCTTCGACTACCAGTTGGTGCACCCGGTGGAACGAAAATTCCGCACCTGGATCCTGGACCACCCCCCCATGGACATGCCGGTGGACCAGGATATAGTTCGCGCGCTGGTCTCGGGCTATAAGCAGGTGACCGGACATGAACCGCGGGGTGTCGGTCCGCCCGCGACTCAACTGGGAGGCCGCTATGGAGATGACGACGCCCACCTGTGGGAAGCCGGAATCCCGGCGCCAATCTACGGCCCGTCCGGCGGTTCCTACGGCGACGATTATGCCGACATCGACGAGATGGTCTTATGCAGCAAAGTCCTGGCCTTGGCGGCGTTGGAGATGTGCGGCTAATTACTGCCGCTGCGCGTCATAAGACCAAACCATCAGGANCGTGCATTGTATGCAGTATGGGGCACCGCGTCTCGGGGCATCGTCCCCACGTAAAACCGCCGCAGGTAGGGCTCCACCAACCGAGCTAGCTCCCTGCGCTCAAGCTCCCGGGCAGACAAAGGCCGGTCGAGGGCGTCTTTGATCTCTTTATAGAGGTCCTCTTTATTGATCCGGGTCAACTGCCCGTCCTGTARGAGCACCTCTCCATCGACCATTACGGTGTCCACATCGACGCTCCTTCCACGGTGTACGAGGGCGTCGACAACAGATACCTCGGGGTCGAGGAACGGCTCTTCGATGTTTCGCAGGTTCACCAGCACCATRTCCGCTCGTTTGCCAGGCTCCAGGGTGCCGATACGGTCGCCGAACCAACTGGCGTAGGCGCCGTTCTCCGTGGCCATCTGCAACACCTGGTAGGCGGTAGGCGGGTCCAGGTCGATCCCCGGAACGCGGTGTAGCTTCAGGACCAACCGCATCTCTTGAAAAAGGTCCTTGTCGTCGTTTATCCCGGCCTCGTCGCTGCCAATGGCCACCTTGATCCCCGCAGCCAAGATACGTCCCAAGGGGGCGATACCGCTTTGCAGGCGCAGGTTGGAGCTGGCGTTATGGCATATGTTGGTCCCGGTAGAGGCCATCAGATCAAGGTCTTCGTCGGTGGCCCAAACGCTGTGGCCGCAGGTGACCTCGGGTCCCAGGAAGCCCAGATCATGGAGATGCTGAAGTGGGGTCTTGTTCCAGGCCCGAAACCCGTACAGCTTCTGGTACACGGTTTCCTGGAGGTGGATGTGAATGCCGGTGTTGTAACGAGTGGCCAGTGCTTTCAGCTCCATCAACAACTCGTCCGAACACCGGTGCACATTGCTGGGTGCCATGGTCACCTGGATCCGTTCGTAACGGTTGTTGCCGTACTTGTTGCTGATCTCCTTGAGGACGGGCATCACTTCTTCCACCGGCCGGTAACCCTGAGCCATGAAAGACTTATACCGTTCCCCCAGGTCGCTGGGCATCTGGGCGGCAAACTCCTCTTCTCCGCCTCCCGCGCCGGCGACCATGGAGTTCTGATTGGCGATGGAAGGAGCATAGGAAACCCGCATGCCCGAGTCCTGGTAGGCTTTCACCACCTTGTCGGCGATTTCCATACTGACGGGTCCGAAACCGCGCCCTGGCGTATGGATCGCCTGCACCGTGGTGGTCCCGGACTCGATCATCTGGACCGCGCCGTACAGCTGGTCCAGRTAAGGGTCTATCAACCTGGTGCCGATCCTGGCCAGGCTCCACATCTCCAAGGGTAGGTCGGGGGCTCCCAGCTGGAAAGGGGTTAGGCCGACGTGAAAGTGGTCGTTGACCAAGCCGGGCATTACGAGATGATTCGAGGACCCAATCACCTCTACCTCTGGATGCCTGGTCCTGAGTTCCTGGTAATCACCCACCTCGGCGATCAGGCCGTCCTGTTGCAGCACAGCTCCATCGGTTACGACATCGGCAGATGAAGGACCGGTGATCTTGGCGATAACGTATTTCCCACGTATCAGAGACGATGTCATTGCCGCCTCCTCGAACTAGTTGATTCCCCTTAGAGGAAATATCTAAACCGGCAGTGGTATTTCCGGACTGTCTTCTGGTAATTCGACTCCAAATGCGTTGACGTTGAAGGCCAGCATGGAATAGCAACCCATGAGGTTGGTTAGCTCAGTCAACCCGAGAACACCGAATTGCGCCAAAGCTGCATCGAAGGTGTCCTTGCTGACCTTCCTGGTACGGAAGAACTCTTGGCCGTAATTGACGACCGCGGCTTCGTCGTCTTCTAATCCTGGGATATCCTTTTTGTCACGAAGGGCATCGACGGATTCATCCTTCAAACCAGCTTTCCGACCAACCGGTGCATGGGCGTGCCAGATGAACTGGCAATCGTTCTCGCGGGCGGCAACCATCATTCCGAGTTCTCGGATGCGAGGCGGCAGCGATGTTTCCGTTCGCAGGTAAAGTGCGAGTCCGAGCGCACGCTCTGCGACTTCCGGGGCGTTAAGCATCACGGAACCCGGCCCGGTAGTGGGAACTTCGCCTCGCTGCTGTATCAGACCATCGTATGTGGCTCTTTGGTCTTCTGGGATATTTTCTCTAGACAATTCGGGGACGCGTGCCATTTTTCTCCCTCCATGTGATTGCAACTTCGGAACGCCCAAATTATACGACACTGAGGAGCCTATCTAGACTCCACCCCTTAAGCTGATGTGTTGCGGGTCGAAATTCAAGTTGACTCGCTAGATGTGTCGACATATAGTTCTCGATGGCCCATATCCCAAGGGATTAGGCGACCCAACCTGACCGCCGCTCCATTTGATGTAGTTGGCGAAAGAGTAGCCATTCCATCGTAGGCATCGCCCTCTAGGCGGCCGGATGCATCGGTGACTCGAAAGGAGGATTTCATGCCCTGCCATATGTACGTTTCACTACAAGACGAAGACAAGATATTGATCTTCGCTATGGATGCTGCCACTGGGAAATTAACTCCCAAGGGAACGGTTCCTGCCGAAGGTGGACCATCGTCGTCGGCAATCAGCCCGGACAAAAGGTCTTTTTACGTGGGAAATCGGAACAGCAATGAGATTTCCAGCTATCGGATAGACTTAGAGTCCGGACACATTTCACAAACCAACAAGGTGTCAGTAGGAGCCTCACCCACCTATCTAGCGACAGACCGCAACGGCAGATTTCTGCTCTCAGCCTATTATCAGGGCGGCCATGTAGCGGTGCATGCGATCAGGGATGATGGTTCGGTGAGTGATCCCCCAATTGAATGGTTAGAAACCGCGGTCGCCGCCCACGCCATTCAGACCGATCGGTCAAACAAATTTGCCTACGTACCCCATATCGCACGGCTGAGCGACAATGTTACGCAGCCTCCCGGGGATGCCCTCGGACCCAACGCCATTTTCCAATTCAAGTTCGACGAAAAAACCGGAAATCTTACCCCTAATTCGCCGTTGAAATTGGAGATGCAAGAATTCCTTGGTCCGCGCCATTTTTGCTTCCACCCAAACCTGGACGTCGTATATTTTTCTGACGAACAAGGGTCCAGCGTGACCGCCTATCGTTTGGACACTTCCGCCGGGACCTTGTCGGCATTCCAAACCGCGACCACTCTACCAGATGGATTTTCCGGTAGGAACACTTGCTCCCAGATTCAAATTACCCCGTCTGGGAAGTTCTTGTATGTTCCCAACCGAGGCCACAATAGCATCGCCGGGTTTTCCGTGGACGCCTCCACCGGGCGGTTGACCAGCATAGGTAGGGTGTCAACGGAAGCCGTTCCCAGCGCGTTTAGTCTAGACCCCGAAGCCAATTTCATCTTCGCCGCCGGTTCAGAGTCGGATCGTATCGCCTCATACCGAATAAATGGTGATACTGGTGAACTAACACCCCTCGAGACTTATTCTGCGGGCAAGCGACCCATGGGAATACTGATTGCACAATCTGGCGGATAATCTCGTCGAAGAATCGGCAGTTTGCTTTGGGTCACACCTGGCCCAGACGAACAATTAGTGAAGTGGATCAGATGCTCTATCTACGGAGAGTTAGCCGAAAAAGCCATGGCAGCCTTGCATAAGGGAGAACTTGTGAAGGTCTCAGGCACGGTCACGTTTCGGACCTGGATCCGCCAGGACGGTACGAGCGTGGACGATGTCGAACTACGGGCTAGTGGATTCGATAAGGAAGAACCGTCGGGTCTGACTGAAATTCCTAAAGCCGCGGCCTGATGAAGTGTTCCTGGCCATGATGTTCAGGGGAAGTCAGGTTCGTTCATGGACACTCGGTGTGCTACCTCGTAGTGTCCCGCAAAATTTAGCTGCGTTCCAACGGCAAGTTCAGCACAGGAACCAATTTGCGTA
>NVWX01000079.1 GCA_002746355.1 Dehalococcoidia bacterium
CAACCGCCTGCTCCGGGAGTCCCAGAACACGGCCATTTCCCCCTGATCTCTCCTTTACGAAAGTGTCCCACTTTTGCTGGTTGCCAACAGGCCGGCACTTCGAGCCCAAAGGTTCCAATCTTTCCCCCGAGCAACCAATTACTCGATCCGTCGTATTGAAGCCTTTACTTTCGATGGGTGTTTTCAGTAGCGTATTTTAGACTGCTTTCGGCGGGCCCTCGATACCGATTTCTTTGCTGATCTTTCCGTCACGAATCTCGAATATATGGGTCAGACGCATTTGGACCTTGGTACCCACAGGAAATGGCATGAAACCGTCCTTAGTTATCTCTAAAGATATGACGCTATCGTCGACGACTCTGTCCTCAGTTGCGAAACGGTCCAAAGTTCGAAATTCCACGTCTTTGAACCCGGAAAACATCTCCCGGTAGTTGTCTGCCACTTCCTGTTTTCCATGTAGGACAATATTTCGAGAAGGTGCTTCCCATATAATATCGTCGGTATATAGGCCCACAGCCTCGTCGACTCGCCCGTCAGCCTCACTGCCAAAATGGGCTTCCACCATTGCTAGGTTCGCCTCAATCTTTTTTTGAACCATATTGCCTCCTTCACTAATCGCCATCTGCATATCTGCAGTACTCAGTTGTTAAAACTCCCCCGCAGTCTCGCTCGTACTTCAAAAGATTAATGTCTTTAGAACCGCAGGTATTTTACACCTATGACTGAGCCGACTAGCTAGCCGGCCTTAAAGAATAAAAACCCTCTAGTGTAGTTCTAGAGGGCATTTTGCCGTTCACCAAAACTAGACGGTTCCAGTGGCTCTTCTTTTTTCTGTTTTGCACCCAATTTGTACCCAATTATTTTTCGGCCATCGCCTGATCACTATCACAGAGTCGGGTCTAGTACCACCTTACCCACGGATTCGTTCTTTTCTACCAAGCGATGGGCTTCCTCGGCTTCCCGGAGTGGCATCACCCGGTCTATCAAGAGGCGTAGCTCGCCCTGGGCTGCCATTTGTAACGACCGTTCCAAGTCCTCCATCCGTTCGCCTCCCAGCCCGCTAATAACCTGGAGACGGTTTTGGTACAACCGACGTAAATCCAGGGTCACCATGCCTCCGCCATGAGAACCGACCGTCACCAATCTACCTCCTCTGGCCAGGCTTTTAAATGCTGCCCCCCACATAGTAGGATCACCGACGTTCTCGAAGACGGCGGCAACACCACTGCCTTCTGTGAGACCGGCAACCTCCCTCTCCAGGTCCTGCCTACGGTAATTCACCCCGCGGTCAGCCCCCAAAGAAAGGGCTGTCTCCACCCGATCATCGCTTCCAGCAGCAGCGATGACCTGTACTTGCATAGTCTTGAGTACCTGAACGATGCAGCTACCGAGACCCCCAGCAGCGCCCATAACCAATGCCCACTCGCCTTCTTTAACGCCGGCCAGGCGTGCCTCTCCAAAGGCCAGAGGAAAGTGCCTCGCCACCAACGTGGCTTCGGGGAAAAGCAGGGTATCGGGGATGGAGACCCAGTTGCAGGAGGGAAGGCAGAGATATTCGGCGTATCCTCCCCAAGATTGAACCCCTAGCATCCGTGGCTGAACGCATTGTAGGTATTCGTGTCGCAAGCACTGCTCGCACCTGCCACAACGGACACCACCGTAGGCCACCACCCGCTGGTCAACCTTCAGTCGAGCCACACCAGAACCGACTTCTATCACTTCTCCCGAAGGATCAACCCCCAAGATGTGGGGCAGGGTTGTGCCGTAATTGCCTAATCCAGCGCGGAGGTCTAAGTCTAGGGTACGGTTTACTGAGACCGCGCGGACCTTGACCAGAACTTCTCCAGGGCYAGGCGTGGGTGTGGGGATATCCTCCCAGCCCATCACCTCCGGACCACCGAACCGTCTCATGACAATAGCTTTCATACAACCCCCTTGTTGGTCGGCAGCTGGCACATGCCCAARTGTTAATCTCGCTTGCCTAYTTCAGCCACCTAACGTCACTCTCCAAGTAATTTTTCGAGATCAGTCTGGCAAGCGATAACGCCCAATATGGCTATCTAGTATTTCTTGGACCCTCGAAATACTCCTCCGTTAACAGTCGGCAAAAAGCCTTCAGAGTTTCGGTCTGGARGCTTTTTTGGACAATCTATTCGCAACGTAGGCATCGGGTTTGTTTAAATACGGTGTCATGTACATCATTATTTTCTTGTAGGTAGTCTATGATGATTCGCATGACCTTGCTCTCAGTGGGAATGTTGTAATCGTCCTTCATGATCCGCATAAAGGTTACATGATCGTTGTTAAGTTCGATCTCGACGGTTTGTTTTTCACCTGCCATAAGTAGTCCTCCTTTTAATTGCCTGGATGCTCACCACAAGAATAGCCTCTTTTATGAGCAGTGGGCATCATTTTTCTACTATGTTATGTCCTGACCCGAACTGACACGAGGTCACTCCCGCATCTGCTTTTAAAGCGCTACCGATTTACCGCCTGCTACTGAAGACTGTTCCATGGCCACTAACAGCTTATGCCGATCAACCGCAAAGTCGAAATCAGGCAYGGTTTTAGCGCCATCTTTGATGGCTTGGCCGAGAGTCCGGTAAATCTGCGCCACRTTGAATGGTGCACCCGTTGGAACTTCGCTTGGTATGTGAGTTAAGCCATCAGGGATTGGCACCTCGACGAATTTAGTCTCGCCTCCGCGGGCGCCACGAATCGTAATATTACCGTATTGAATCATCTCCTGCGAGGAAGCTGTCAGTGTGCCATCCCGGCCATAAACCTCCATCCTCCAACCGGTRCCGTGCCACGGAATTGTTGCKACATGAGCCGAAGCCACCGCGCCTCCAACCAGTGTTCCGTTRATCAAAACGTTATCCGCTGAGYTAACCGGCACCGTCTTGCCAGCCTCCGATGTTTCCCATTCTGTCACCTGCGTTGCTACCTTGGCCGAAATCTCCTTGAATTCACCAACACAGAAACAGAGAGCGTCAATGGCGTGACCGGTGCCTATGGTGAGGGTATTCCCGCCTTTTTCCCGGTCGGCCATCCAGGGCATGCTAAGACCTCTTTGAAGCACACCGGGCAGGAACATAGTCATATTGCAAGCCAACACTTCCCCCACGTATCCCTGGCTTATCAACTCCTTCAGGTGCAGAATGGCCGGAGCGCCGCGGGCCTGTAGACCAACCATATTGGTCACGCCTTGGGAACGGGCTAAAGAGGCCATTTCTTGGGCTTCGTCCAGGTTTGCTCCTAGAGGCCATTCACAGAACACATGCTTTCCTGCCTGCAAGGCCGCCATTACCATATCGTGATGTAGTGGCACCCGTACTGAAACCGACACCAAATCGATGTCCGGGTGGACCACCATTTCCTGATAATCATGGAATGGTAACTTGGCACAATAAGCCTTGGCTGATTCAGCTGCTGTCTCAGCGTTCGATGTACAGACAGCTGTTAACTCGTACTCGGGCAATGCCAGCAGCGCCGGCAAGTGAGCGCGCATGCTCCAACCATAATTGGCGTTGGCTCCGATTATTCCGACCCGTATTTTATTTTCTAGCATGTCTAACACCTCAATCGTTTATCCAAATGAATGTCGCCCGAGGGAGTATTCGAGTTCTTAGGCGCTAAAGCCAGACATCTCGCGGTTACGAAGCGTACCCGGGGTCAGTCTCTAGGAACCATTTAGCCGCGCGTTCAAATTCCTCACCTCGTAGGTGTGGCTCTAGCGGCAATCGTTCCAATAAGCCGTCGAGACTACTGGTAGGGTGCAAGATAGTCTCTGTCATAACACCAGAATTATATGACGGGATTCACGTTGTTGGCACACCCCCACCGTCCCAGTACCCCACCCCTATAGCTTCCCGATGTGGGGTGTTTGGACTTCTGGTGCTGCATGGTCAGAACGTGGTAAAACAAGATGACTGAAACATAAAGATTGTAATGAAGTGAAATCCTCCTTGATGGACTTTAACAATTGGTCACATATAAGCCTACAAATGCTAGGTATTGGTGCGTTACTGACTTGGAGTGTACCGGCCTTGAACCGAAAAGACATGAAATCATCCAGATTGCCCGGGTAGTAATCGACACCGTAGAAAAAACCATAATCCCCGGCCTGATGACGTCCGAGTACATTCTACCCACGCGTTGGGATCAGCGCGATCACGAGGCGATGAAAGTCAATGAGCTCACCATCGAAAAGCTTCAAGCTGAGGGAATCTCAGCAAAGCTGGCATTGAGAGACTTCAGCAGTGGGGTGAATTGGAGCGAAACGGTACTTGCTGCTTGGGGTGTGGACTTCGAGACCAAGTTTCTCCGGGATGCATTCCGGCGTATCGACAGGGTGGTACCATTCACTTTCAAGGTAATCGATGTACGTAGCCTAGGCCATCTCCCGAGAGCGAAGTTGGGTTTCACGGATTATATGGGTCTAGGTGAATCGTGCGATTATTACGGAGTCCCGTTCGATAGTGGCAAGGCCCACGATGCCCTTTATGACGCCACTAAGACGGCAGAGTTGGTCTTGGCGTTGTTGAAGTTGGACTAGTTACGTTCACCTTCCACAAGTTGATTTGGTATAAGACGAGAGTGATAAATGGCCTCACCGGAACAGTGCGTGGAGCTGGTTAAGTCCGAGTCCCTGCGCATCCAGCAATACTTGGGCGTCCTTTCCGCCGAAGATATGGCCCGGCCTAGCGCTTGCGATGCCTGGGAGGTCAGGGACGTGGTGGCCCACCTAACCGGCGGCGTCGATTTGTTTGCCGCAAACATCTCCAGGGGCGTCCAAGGGGATTCAACCCCGCCTGAAGGTTTCCCTCCAGCCAGTGTCAGTTCTTTGATGGCCAGGATGGAAGCAGGGGCCCAGCGGGCCATCAGCCTGCGGGAGAGCATGGGCGATCAACTCTTGACCACCTTTGCCGCACGGTGTGAAGACTTGACCCAACTTCTCGAAGGGTTGGCCGCAAGGGACTGGGATAAACTCTGCTACCATCCGGCCAAGGTGATCTCTGTTGCCACTTATGTGGACCTCCGTTTGGCCGAGCTGGCCGTTCACGAATGGGACATTCGCTCCAAGCTGGACGCCTCGGCCCAACTGTCCAGCCGGTGCCTTCCGGCCGTGATGGACCTTATGCCCGCGTTCGTGGTGGGGACGCTGTTCCGGCCGGGCAACAAGCAGTCTGCGTCGGGCCGCTTCCGCTTTGAGTTGACCGGAGTGGTTTCTGGCAGCCACGACATAGTGGTGGAGAACGGCGACTCCCATATGGAAACGGCCAGGAAGGGGCCGACCGGCGTCACATTCACATGCGAGACGGAAACCTTTGCCTTGCTCGCTTATGGCCGCACATCCCTGGACAAGGCCGAATCGGAAGGACGATTGACTGTTGAAGGAGACCGTGAACTAGCTTCTCTATTCAGCGGTTAGCTCATACCCGGCTTGGCGATGACTGCTCGCCCCAGGGCAAACTTCCCTTGCAACACCAGGGCATCTACCGTCCCGTTAGCACCCTGGTGCTTGACTGAGATTATCTTCACCCGGTCTCCAGGCCTGAATCTGTAGGAAGAACTTATGCCTTGGAACGTATGGGATTAGCGTGGGGCGACGCAAGAAATGCCTGTCAGTTCATTGACCAAATGTTGACCAAACTTCCAACGACTGCACCCGACCATGCGGACGCATTAGTATATTCTAGGCACGAATC
>NVWX01000041.1 GCA_002746355.1 Dehalococcoidia bacterium
GTTTGCTGACGTGACAAAAGACCACCAGTGGATTCATGTCGACGTCGATCGGGCGACAAAAGAATCTCCATTTGGAAGCACTGTTGCCCACGGTTTTTTGACATTGTCTTTGATACCGCGCCTGGGTGGAATGGTGGACGCTACGGAACCAGCCTACCCAGGTTTAAAACTCGCCATAAATTATGGCCTGAACCGGGTCCGTTTCCCAAATCCCGTGACCTCGGGCACCAATGTTAGGACCCGTACCAAGCTAGTGGGCGTCGACAAGATCAACGACGAGTGCTTCCAGGTTGTAGGGGAAGTAACCATAGAAATCGAAGGAAAAGAAAAGCCAGCGTGCGTTGCAGAGATGGTGTCCAGGTACTATTTCTARAAAATTACGTTTCCAGGGCATCAAAGCGTCGATGTAATTCGACTCCTGAGGCTTCAAATATCGGCTCGCCAGGCATCAACTATGTTCTCCTGTTATTGCCATCAGATGAGAAAGAGGTGATGACCTATGTTGGGGAGGGGGTGGGCGTTCACCGTCAATGGTCAGTCAAAATGGACGGCAAGGTCTATCCTGGACTTTATACCGAGATGTTAAGTACGTCTTGTTAGTGGGAAAAAAGTGCACAGAAAAGTGCACGTCCGCATCCTGTTGACCCGTGTTTTTATGTGTTGCCAGGCACGAACCATGTAACAGGCAACACAGTACGGTAGGCATGAACATGGGAAACGACTAACTCTTAACCAGTTGCTCCCAGATCCTTAAGATGAGGCTTTCGTATACCCCATCAGTGGTGGCCGCAAATCTACTATGATYCGCTGTCATCGCTACCAGAATTTGATAACCGAATTGATAACGAACTTGATAACACTATCTGACAYAGCAARACATTTAGKCACGAACGYTTGCAKGAAAATATTCTGGCGCTTSGACTAAATCACGCCTGATAACACTARTTAGAACTACTCGCACCAGACTCAAAAACCGGTGGGGGYGACYCYGTGKCAGTTCGACTCTGACCTTCGGCACCANCGTTTTRRKMACNARATTGRCCCAGACCTCGTCAAAGAGGTCTGGGCCTTTTGCTATAGCGCCCACAGATTACTGTCGACTAGTTTCTTCCTCAGCCATCTTTTAGAAGTAATACCTGGTCACGGTCTCAGCGACGCAACCTGGTTTTTCCTGCCCATCTATCTCGATGGTCACTTCTGTGACCACCTGAAAGCACTCGTCGTTGATCTGGTCGACACTCGCTAACTTGCTCCGGGTCCGCACTTTGGAACCCGCGGCCACGGGATTTGGAAAACGGACGCGGTTCAGTCCGTAATTGACCGCCAGCTTCAGACCTGGATACGGCGGCTGGTCGGCATCGACGTGTCCACCAAGATGAGGAATCAGCGACAATGTCAGGAATCCGTGAGCAATGGTGCTTCCAAAGGGTGATTCTTTTGCTGCACGGTCCACATCAACGTGGATCCACTGGTGGTCTTTTGTCACGTCGGCGAACCCTTGGATCATCGTCTGGTCCACGGTCAGCCAATCACTCAGATGGGTCTCCTCGCCAAGTCTGCCGGTAATTTCGTCCACCATTTCTGCTACAGCCATATTCGTCTCCTAGTTCATGAATACTTTACTGGCATTCTACATCCTCGCCGCCATGCTCGAGTGGACCAGTGTTGCAATGACAGCCTGAGTCAGTCAGGATTGCAAGGGTTCGATAACCGAAAATCCTAACGTGACCTTGATGCCGAGTGATTCTGAATAAGCCAACGCTATTCTGCATGGAGGGAAAGTCTTAGCAGCCGCCAGGCATTCGATAATCCAAGAGTGGGGTCAACAATGGCTGATCAAAAGATAGAGATTGGACCGGCGCTCTCCAGCGAATTGATTCGGCTGGCAGTCGCCTATAACGACGCATTAGACCGGTGCACGGTTACCAACGGCTCCAACATAGACGAAGTGATGGGGTTCTTCACCGACGATGCCATACGAGTCACCGTCGGCCATGACCCGGCKGTGGGCARATCGGCTATCCGTGAAAGCTTCCTCCGGCGCTCAGGGCGMCTCCAACAGGTTGTTGAGCTAAAGGGGATCGAGTTGTGGGGTGACTTCGTTGTCTGCCGCATCGAGCGTAAAGACACGACCCATACCGCTTCAGGTTTGGAACATCATCTGCGAATATTGTTGGTCAAAGAAGGGAAAATCAAAAGGCTTATCGTCGTGGTCGATCCAGAGGAGGATGGTCGTCTAAAACCCGTCGTCTCCGACTGACCGCGTGTCCGTTTGGATCTGACGTTTAGCAACGGATTCTTGACACCCGGCTCACGGAGCGCCGCRTCGCCTTTTACGGCGCCGCCGGCCTGCTGATYTTGGGCGCCCCTCTGCGCGCCAGGCCGTACCAGGCGGTCACCCCGAGGCTGACCATGGCGGAACCGGTTATGGCGAATGCCCAATCCCACTGGCCCGCGGCCAGCGCCAACGGATAGGCCCCGAGATAATGGACAGCCGGCGTGATGTGCAAAACACCCATCACCCGGCCCCGCACCTCGAGCGGTGTCTCCAGTTGGACCACCGTAGTCGCGAGAGGCCACACCAATCCCTTGCCCACCAAGCCGACCAACAGAAAAAGTATCMATGAAAGCCAGAACCAACTCGACCAAGCGAAGAGCGTCAGGATGAATGTGAATATCACCAAGCTGAATAAAAGGGAGCGGTAGACGTTGGCGGGTTGGATCATCGGCAAGATGAGACTACCCATAAACGCCCCGATCCCCGACCCAAGGAAGAGCAGCCCCACGCCTGCGGCGCCCSTGGTCAAGACGTCTTTGGCCATGGCCGGAACGATATGGTTGTGCGCCATGCCAAAGGCGCCAAAGGTGCAGACTATGACGATGACCGTCAGGAGGAACGGACTATTTTTTACGTAGGTCAGCCCATCAGCAAAGTCGCTGAATACAGACCGCCTGGCAGAGTAATCCGACTGACGGGTGCGTCCAATCTTGGCGACGCAGGCCACACTCACAACGTAACAACCGGCCATCACCCATAAACTGGCGGCCAGTCCCCACACTTCGATGATGACCCCAGCTAACGGCGGGCCGATGATGCTTCCGGCTTGCATGGCTGCGGAATTCAGGGCGACGCCGTCTAATATCGAATCTTCCTCGACCAGATCGCCRATCAATGTCGTCCGGGCCGGCATGTTGATGCCCTGAGTAACACCCAACAGGACAGCGCCAGCGTAGATGTGCCAAACTTCGACCAGGTCAGCGACGGTTAAAAACGCCAGCGCTGCAACGATACCGGCCACCGCCGTCTGGGTCGCCATCAGGACGTAGCGGCGCTGGAACCGGTCGGCAACAACCCCGGCCACCAGCAATACTGAGACGTTGGGAATCCCGTATAAAGATATGACCAGACCTAACTGGGCTGAAGATTCGGTAATCTCTAGCACTAGCCAACCAATCACCAGGAACTGCATGCCGAGGGCTAGTGACTGCGTGACTACGCTTAGCCAAAACCAGCGAAACGCAATCTCCCGCCAAACGACAGATATTCGGCGTCGATAGCCAGCATGTTCCGATCGGGCCTCGGTGCTATCGGGAGTCGTCAATCAGCGGCCCATCAGCGAAGGTATGTAGCCGTCTAAAGTGGTCATTTCTTAACGCGGGGGAATCTTGAAATCTCCTGGCTGATCTAGTGCTTACTCGTAATAGCGGTTACTTGAAGCGTAATCGGACATCGGGATTCATTCGAGAGGTTATACTATCGGACGTCCGATTTTCAACGAAGGCTCTTAGTAGGGCCAACAGCGCGAACACATCCGCGAATCAGGGATAATCTGCCGAAATAAATTTCCTACATTCGTTGATCAAAATGGCCAGAAAACAAAGGACTTCAGGCACAATCTAAAACATTGAGAATGACCGTGRCAACAAGAGACTCTGAAAAAGCCGACATGATTCTGCACGCAGGAAAAGTCCTCACAGCCGACGCCGAAGACAGCATCGAACAGGCGGTTGCCATCCGCGGGRACTCTATCCAAGCCGTGGGGAGCGATCAAGATGTGATGGCCTTGGCCGGTGCGGACACCAAGACCATCGACCTGCGGGGACGAACGGTGATCCCTGGCATCATCGACATACACGCCCACATGGACCGCGAGGGCCTGAAGCGGATCAATCCCTCCCTTGAAGGCGCAAAGTCCATCCCCGAGATCTTGAGCATCATCGAGCAACAGGTGGCCCAGACGGGTCCAGGCGAATGGGTGGTCACCATGCCGGTGGGCGACCCGCCGAATTACGCGGACGTACCAGGGAGTCTCAAAGAGGGGCGGTTCCCCAACCGGTGGGACCTCGATAAAGTATCGCCCAATAACCCGGTCTACATCCGGGGCATCTGGACCCCCTGGAACGTCCCGCCGTCGGTGGCCATCGCCAACAGCGCGGCGTTGCAACTGGCCGGAATCGACCGCCACACCCAGTCGCCCGATTCAAGCGTAGCCATCGAACATGATGACACTGGCGAGCCCACGGGAATCATGGTCGATACTGGTCGATTCCCGTCAGTGGAGTTCACCCTCATGAAGGTCGTGCCCCGGTTCACCCACAAACAACGTGTTGCCGCCTTGAAAGAATCTATGCGGCTCTACAACGCCGTTGGCACGACCGGCACCTATGAAGGCCACGGCGTAGCCCCGGAGGTGATGCGGGTCTATAAGGAAGTTTGGGACGCCAAGGAAATGACCGTTAGGGCTCACCTCACTCTTAGTCCTGGTTGGAAAACTGTCGCCCAAGCGGCCCAAGAGATGGAGCGGTGGGCGCACTCGGCCTCAGGCCAAGGATTCGGCGATTCCATGCTCCACGTCAGCGGCTACTACATCCACTACCGCGGCAGCGAATACACGGCCCGTGCCAGGTCCGCCGAGCTTCCTTTCACCGGCTGGGCAGGCTTCGCTCAGGGCTACAATCCCCCAGCCAAATTCCGCCAACTGGTCGAGCTGGCAGCCCAGCACAAGCTCAGGGTCAACACGATCGTGGCCGACTGTTTGGATGAGGTGTTGGAGGTCTTTCAAGGCGTACACCGCGAGATTCCGATCGACAAAGAACGCTGGATGATTGGCCACGTGATCGAAACGTCTTCTGAGCAATTAAGGGTGATCCGGGAACTGGGTCTAATCATTGAGACCATCCCCCTGACCCACCTGTGGCTGCGCGGCAACCGGTTCTTGGAGGAAC
The DNA here is from genome assembly GCA_002746355.1 of Dehalococcoidia bacterium. GTDB lineage: Bacteria > Chloroflexota > Dehalococcoidia > Lucifugimonadales > UBA3495 > UBA9611. The sequence continues at coordinate 5,227 of NVWX01000041.1, forward strand.
CCGAGGCAGCGGATCAAGCCGTGGCCCACCGCGATTACCTGGAYCAAGGCGTCAATTTCGGTCTCGGGACCGACAACAAACCGTACAGTCCGTTTCCCACGATCTGGGCGGCGGTMGCCCGGCAAGAGCGCACGACGAAAAARGTGCTCGGCCCAACACAGATCATCACCCGGATGGAAGCGCTGAGGGCGATCACYATGGGAGGCGCCTACTTCTGTTTTGAGGAAAGCCGCCGGGGGTCYCTGGAGGCGGGTAAGCTGGCCGATCTCGCGGTCTTATCCGACGACTACCTGTCTGTCCCCGAAGACGAGATTCCTGAACTCAACTCGATTTTGACCATGGTCGGCGGCCAGGTGGTCCATTCCTCGGGTGATATTTAGCCATAGGCAATACCCGCCCATGGGCCGGGCTAGGTGTAGAATCGTCGGCAMCAGATTGAAAATCGGGCCGAGAAGGGCGGACTATGAGTTCCCCAATCAACCAGCAACCCACCTATCCCGGYGCCGTGACTTCGATGATCAGCTACGGCGACCGGRTCCAGGGATTTCTCGCCGTGCCGGAACACCAACCGGGCCCCTTTGGCGCAGTGATATTGGGYCACGAGCGGTACGGGCTGGTCCAACACACCCTTGATCTTGTGGCYAAGTTCGCCGCCCACGGCTATATCGCCTTGGCCCCGGACATGTTTTCGCGGTGGGACGGGGACCAAGAGGCCCTAACCCGCGGCGACATCAGCGTGAGAATCTCCGATGCGGACATCAAGTCCTACATGGGCAACAGCCTCGACTACTTGTTAACCCACCCACAAGTGGACCCGGACCGTATCTGCGCCATGGGGGTTTGCCAGAGCGGCGATTATCCGCTGGTCCTGAACAGCGTCCGCGATGAGATAGCGGCCAACATCGTCATCTACGGCGGGGCGCAGRCCAGCAAATGGGAAGTTAATGAGGAACGGCCCGAGCCTTACGAGTCAATCTTGGCGCAGGTCCAAGCGCCTGTCCTTGGGATCTGGGGTGAGGACGACCAGGTGGTCTCGGTGGAGGACATGCGCCGGTTGAGAGATGTCTTGGAATCCAACCGGAAGACTTACGAATTCACCCTGTTCTCCGGCATGCCCCACGGCTGGATGAATTCGACGATGCCGGGCCGCTACAGACCCAAGGAATCGGAACAAGCCTGGTCGATGATCCTGGATTTCATGGAGCGGGTCCACGCCGGGGAATTCTCCGATGACCGGGTGATCTGGCGTTTCCAGTCCAACATCGCCCCGGACTACGATTTCTCTAAGAAAGTGCGGCTGGCGTGAAGGTGGATTCTGGCTGGCGGATGAGCGCTTCGGCTGCGGGTAGAAGATGGCGCAATCAGCTACATCTACCACCAAACTCATAAACCGATAAGTTTTCAAGAATAAGGAAGGCGAGAAACAAATGCCAGGTCTGGAWACTGGGGTCCAATTTCATCTGCCCACTTATGCACACGTGCCAATGCCCCACTTGGTCGAGTTGGCCAAGAAGGCCGAGGCCAAGGGCGTCGGCCAATTCTGGGTTACCGACAATCTTAGAAGCCGCAACAGCTTCGTCGTGCTAGCGGCTTTTGCCAGTAATCTCAAGGTCAAGCTTGGGACTGCCATCACGGTCCAATACTTCCGCAACCCGGTCGACCTGGCCGACATGGTGGCGACGCTCAGCGAATTGATGGATGGACGGGARCTCAGCATCGGCCTGGGATTCGGCAATCCCAGGACCTACACATTCGTCGACACCCCCAAGCCCATAAGTTTCCTGCGGGAGACATCCCAGAGCCTGCGTCGGCTCTTGAACGGCGAAGAGGTCTGTTTCGCCGATTATCCAAACCTGCTCGAGTATTTCAACTTCAATCCCAAAGGCTTGTTCAAGCTGAATTTCGCCCCCAAGACCCCCATCCTCCAATACTGCGGCGCTAACGGCCCATTGGGCTTGGAAGTTGGCGGCCGGAACATGGACGGGCTCATATTCGGCGGCCATTACATGGCGGCGCTACGTACTGGACGCGTGCCGGAACAACTGCAGATATTCAACGACGCCGCCAATGATTCCGGGGTGGGCGAAGGCGTGACCAGGGTCGCGGAGATCAAGCTATCTTTATCCAAGGACGGCCAGGCAGCCAGGGACTTCGTTAAAGAGAGTTCGGGAAACCGGATATTGAACATGTACCGCCGGGGCTATAGCCATGAGGACATTCAGCGGTTGGGAGTCGATCTGGAGGATGTGGACCAACTGGACCAGGCCGAGAAGGCCGGGGTGTCCTCCGCGGAATTCGACGACCTGGTCACAGACGACATGATTGACGCCATCTTCATCGCGGGGACACCCGGTGACTGCCTKGAGCGCATGATTGAGGTCCAGTCCACCGCCCAGTCTCAGGGCTTTCACCAGTTGATGTATTCCGAACTGGGACCGGACATCGACGAAGCGATCGAGCTGTTGTGTGACGAGATAATTCCRGCSYTATARCTCCTGGTCTCAAAGCGGCCCACGACTACTGCCTCTCTATCACGACCGAAGGCGAGCCGTTGTCCGGAAAGGTTACGGTGGCGGCAATCGTTTTGTTGGGGACCTTGATGCACTTGGGGCACTGGGCCGRAAAGACCACATAGCTCGTCCCGCGCAGCGGCAAGATCCAGCGGTGCCCCAAGCTGCATTCCATGGTGACAATATTGCTCATTCAGCAGTCCCTCGAACCGTATATCGATTATAGATCGGTACATGGCCCAGATGAAAACCTCATACGCGGGACGGCTGCCACCAACCTAGTTCTCGGCGTAGGCGAGTATAAAGCTRGTGGAATAGTCTTTCGGGACTTCTTGGACCACCAGCCACATTGGTTGCGCCCACGCCTTTTCACACGAGCCGGTCTGTTCAGCCTCCACATAGACATCMACCGTTTTACCTAGATGCCGCATCAGGACCAAGGGGGTCACCACATCGAATGAGCAACCGGACCCGGTGATCACGGTGCCAACCAGCATTTCGGTCTCCCAGTCCACCAGGTCGACATCCATCGSCACCAGACCGTTTGACTCGGCTATATAGGCCTCTGCTTCTGCTCTCGTTCGTAAGACGACCTCCGGTCCCAGATGCGAAGGCCCGCCTCCGTCCAACTCGAACGCATCTCTGACCGTAACGAAGCYGYCAGCCACTTGGAACGGAACGGCCACGTTGTTCTCGCCGCGGCAGTCGGTGTAGATACGGCCGTCAGTGCTGACATGGAATGGATATCTCGTTCCGTTCNGTNNNNACAACAGTATGTAGCCGGGGATTATCGCCTGCGTATAGCCGAACCCAGGTTCAGGACAGCCCAGCGAGCCGTCGCTGAACTCCAAGATTCGAGAATAGACCAACCGCAGGTCCCCTCGCGCAACTCCGAGCCGTGGGCTCAACTCCCTGTGGGCAGTCAGGCTGGCTCTGCCCCCTGGGTCAAGTTGGCCGGACGTAATGGTGGTGCTGYCAGCGAACTGATCGCCAACAACCCGTTCCAGCAGAGTAAGGGTGCCCACGYCATTGCCGACATACAGGACGATCAGGCTCCCACTTGAGTAGAAATGAGGGCTGTTTGTCCAGTCCACAAACGCCCTACCTACAGAAAAACCGTCGGGCCCCACGGTGGCGSCCCCAGCCGCGGCTTCGTCTTCACTGGGGAATTCCCAAACATGGATCAATGCATCGTTCACCATGAAATTACGGATCGGCACACCAAAATTAGAGCTACGGCCAATAGCGCCAAGCTCGACGTCCGCTCCGGCAACTCGCAGGTCATCGGCCAACCGGGAATTGGAAATCGAAGGCGGGACCGCAGGCGTCCGAATGCCGGTGTCGATGTCTATGCTTATGTCGGTGGCCTCCCCCTCTTTAATCACCACGGCTACCGGCAGTGAACTGGAACAGCCCAAGAAATCGCAGTTTGTGAGATTTACTGTGAATTCGCCGACTGGAACAATCTTGAGGAACGTCCCGTTGGGGCGTAGCTGGACCATGATCTCTTGCCCAGCCTCGCTCTGAAKCCGGAGCTGCCTGGAGGAATAGGTATCTCCGTTCGCCTRATAGCATGGATCGACTGGACAGAGCGGCCCGATCTTGACCRMGCCGGCRAATACTCCCGTCGGTTGAGCTGGTACGGGGGTTTCGTTTGGGAGAGTCGCKGTGGTGTCCGTTGCCACCGGCACAACGGTGGCGGACTCTCCAGATGAACAGGCCGCAACCGTCAAAAGAATGAGSCCGGCCAAGAANTAAAAACAATCTGATGCCCACTATTTGGTCCTCCCACAGTCCGATCTAAATATACTGCAATCATTAAGACGGAGCAGAGGCGCYGATAGTTCCCGGACCAAACCAACCAATGGGAGGTCCCAAATAGGTGGCTACGCCGTCTCAGGCACATGATAAGCTAATCGGAATCAGACACGGTGATCGTGGAYCAAATATGGCCGGATTCCAAAGATGCAGATGAAATTGTTTCCATTGGCGGTGCTATTGGCTTTGCTGGCCATCCTGGTCGCCTGCGAAACTGAAATGGGTATCGCCAAAGAGATCGCGGACAAGGAACCAGAGTTCGTAGTTTCCGCGGCCGAGATGGTGGCGGATTACGCGGAAAGCGAGTCCGCGGGGAACGAGAAGTACAAAGGGAAAGTGGTCTTGGTCACGGGAGTTATCAGCACGATCTACCGGGGCATCCTCCAGACCCCGTACGTGGAATTGGAAGCCGGCGTCCGCTGCAATTTCAGCGACAATGAAGATGCTGTCATGTTGAAGCTCAAGGAGGGCCAAACCGTCTCGATGAAAGGCCAAGGCGACAGACTGTTTCTCGGCGTTGAACTCCGGGGCTGTACCGTAGAATAACCGTMTCCGAATCCAGTTAACTCCTCTCTATCTGAAGGCATTCATCAACGGCTGGCAATGCCCKGACATTGGCCCTAGCAGGGTTGAATTCATCGCCAATGGCCCACTAAACTTAAGCTATACACGGCCTGTGCCRCCCAACCTGTTGGGCCGCCGGGMTCCAGGAGGCAGCAATGGTTGTCCTTGCCATCATCATCGGCGGCGTYATCGGCGGCTTGATCGCTGTCTTCGGCACGCTGCTGGTCCGGGGCGACTTRGGTATYCGTATGCCTGGAGCATTGGACCCCGAATACCGTCACCGTGAGGTCGTAAACTGCGGCATGATGATGTCCCTCGGAATGAAAGCCGGTTCGGTCGGGGCTGGGGTCGGGGCGGTGGTTGGCATCGTGGTGTACCAACTCGCCTTTTGATACTTGGCTTGCCCCCACCTGCGATTCGCGAGAGAATCTACCCAGATTAACCAGAGATGACTGTCGGCGGCAGCCCGGCAGCGAGCGGGGATATGTACGCAGTAACGAACCGGATAAGGGTCAAGACAGGCCACGGCGGCGACATGGAAACGACCTTTGGCAAGCGCGGCGGAGTCGAGAACGAGCCTGGCTTCAAAAGCTTTGAGCTGTGGCGTCAGGAAGTCGAGGAAGACCACGAGGTATACTTGGTGGTGACCCGCTGGGAGACCAAAGAGGACTTCAAGAATTGGACCCAGAGCGCTTCATTCAGAGAGGCCCACTCCGGAGGGCCCCCGGATTTCATCTTGGGCGGCGAGTTGGCAAACTACGAAGTCAAGCTCTCCAGCGACAACTATTAGCAACACCAGAWTCTGGRATTTTCYCAGCGTAAATCAAAAAAGAAGGAGCGGCCCWRKTWAMYWGGGCCGCTCCTTCTTTTCTCTTCTATGGATGAAAACAGTTATTTGCCGTGGCAGCGTTTGTACTTCTTGCCGCTGTTGCAGGGACACTTGGCGTTGCGGCCGATCTTGCCTTGGTCGGGCTGCATCGTGCGCTTCTCATTGCAGAAAGCACAGGTGCAGGCCGCTGGGTGATCGCTGTACCAATTGGTCCTAGTAGCCATGACTTTCCTGATYGCCTTGGTCGCYATCGGGTTCGACACTCCCCGTACCACTATCCTACAACCCCAGCTACTCCCACACAACCAACCAGAGCAATCTTTGCAACGATACCCAGTAAACCCGGCTGCGCCGGTTGACGAAAATTGGGGGGATATTACAATATCTGCGTTATAACCCCGCAACTTTACGCTGACCCTGGAGTAACCATGCCCGGAGACTCAACTGGGATAGATTTTCTACTGGCACCCTACCGCGTTCTGGACCTGACCGACGAGCGCGGTATCCTGGCCGGAAAGATACTGGCCGACCTGGGCGCCGACGTGATTCAGATCGAACCCCCGGGCGGCAGTCCGGCCCGGAACATCGGACCGTTCCACGGCGACGACCCGCTGCCCGAGAAGAGCCTTTTCTGGTGGGCATACGCCGCCAACAAGCGGAGCATCACCTTGGACTTAGAGCGAAAAGACGGAAGGGCGCTGCTGGRGAGATTGGTGGCCGAAGCCGACTTCCTTTTGGAGTCGTTCTCCCCTGGCTATCTGGAAGGGCTGGGCCTGGACTACAAGCGTCTGGCCGAGATCAACCCCAAGCTGGTAATGGTGTCGATCACCCCCTTCGGCCAGGACGGACCTTACTCCAACTATCAGGCGACCGACATCGTGGGCATGGCGYTGGGCGGGTTCATGTATCTGACCGGKGACGACGACCGCSCYCCCGTCCGYATCAGCTTCCCCCATTTYTAYCTSCAYGGMGGGGCYGCYGGCGCCACYGCCGCCATGCTGGCYCACACCCAYCGRAYSATCRSCGGGMAGGGYCARTACGTCGAYGTTTCCTGTCARCAGGCYGTGGCCAAGACMCTRGCCCACGCGCCGCAGATCTGGGACATCGAAGGCGCTATTCTGAAGCGTCAGGGCGTGTACCGTCAGACCTCCGGCGACAACCGGGTGCGCATCAACTGGCCGTGCAAGGACGGTCATGTCAACTATATGGTCCAGGGCGGGTCTGTTTCCTACAGCACCAGGGCGTTGCTGGGGTGGATGGGGGAGGACGGGTWCGACACCACGGACCTGGRCGCCATCGATTGGGAGAGAATGGGGTACGGGGCGATCACCCCGGAACTCATGGCCCAATTGGGCGGGCCGTTGGGMGACTTCTTCAAGGGCCACACCAGGGCGGAATTGGTKCAGGGCAGCCTCGACCGGAGGATATTACTCTTCCCTGTAGCCACCCCGGCAGCCCTCCAAGGCCATCCGCAGCTCGAGGCCCGTGGGTACTTCAAGGAACTGGACCACCCRGAACTGGGCGTCGCCGTCCAGTACCCAGGGGCATTCATCAAATCGGGCGACGGCGCCGATATCGCCGGCCTCTACCGCAGGCCCCCATTGATCGGCGAACACAATCTGRAGATATACCAAGAAGAGCTGGGCCTATCCGGGGCGGAGATCGAGTCCCTCAAGCGCAGCGGTGTTATATGACTGCTCAACATGAAACAGCCAAACCCATGGACGGCGTAAACGTACTGGATTTCTGCTGGGTGGCCGTCGGTCCCATGACCACTAAATACCTGGGCGAGTACGGGGCGACAGTGGTGCGCGTGGAATCGGTGAAACGCCCCGGCACACTGCGCAGCGCCGCGCCCTTCAAAGACGGCGTCTCGGGCATCAACCGCAGCGCCTATTTCGCCAGCTACAACGYCAACAAGATGGGCATCACGGTCGATATGCGRCATTCCAGGGCCCGCGAGTTGATGCTGCGCATGGCGAAGTGGGCCCACATAGTTACCGAGAATTTCACCCCGGGCACTATGGAAAGCTGGGGGCTGGGGTTCGACCAGCTCAAGGAAGTCAATCCCGGCATCGTGATGTTCAGCACCTCCATGATGGGCCGGGGYGGRCCYATGGAGAAGCAGCCTGGCTTCGGGCCGGTGCTSTCGTCGCTGGTTGGCCTGACCAACCTGACCGGCTGGCCCGACCGTGACCCCGTCAACCCGTACGGCGCTTACACCGATTTCATCGTCCCCAGGTTCGCCGTCGCTGCGATCCTGGCCGGTTTGGACCGCAGCCGCCGGACTGGAGAGGGCATCCATATAGATATGTCCCAACTGGAGACCACCCTGCATTTTTCAGCCCCGGTGCTGCTGGACTACGCGGTCAACGGCCGTGAGCAGACCCGCGCCGGCAACCGCGACCCCGGCGCCGCTCCCCACGGAGYCTTCCCCTGTGCCGGAGACGACCGCTGGATCGCCTTGGGCTGCTTCTCCGACGATCACTGGGAAGGACTGCAACGGACYATCGCCCCCGACGGCTCCGGCTGGCCCTAYAACCCTGATTTCGCCACCCTTTTGGGCAGGAAAGCCAATGAAGACGAACTGGAGCAGCTACTATCGACATGGACCAGCTCTTGGGACGTTGGAGCTCTGATGGAGACGTTGCAGAGTTCCGGGGTGCCAGCGGGGATGGTCAACGACTGCCGGGACCTCTTCGACGACGCCCAACTGCAACACCGGGGTCATTTCCAGTGGCTGGACCACCCGGAGATCGGTCCCTATGCCACCGACCGTAGCGAGATGGTCTTTTCTTTAAGTCCGGGCAGCCTCGACACACCGGCCCCGCTTTTGGGGGAGCACAAYGCCCGTGTCTTGAAAGACCTGATCGGTCTAACCGACGACGAGTACGAGTCGCTGGAAGAAGACGGGGTTTTGGAGTAGGCGAAGCTTTCAGCTATCGGCCGTCAGGTTCCGGTAGCCTGACGCTGCGCCCCGAACCTCAGGGTGCCTCCTGCAATGACTAGGGTTATCGACGCGAAGCTKATTAACAGCAGGGCCATCTTGAGGTCATCAAGGGCCTCTTGCAGGAATCCGGTGATCAGCGGGCCCATAGATGTTCCAACCGACGTCATCATCATGGTGAACGTGAAGGCCACCGCCAGCTCCCGCGGCCTGATTCCCGGCAGGTGGAACGGCACCGTGATCAAGATTGGGAAGAAAGCCCAGGCCACTCCGTTAAAGAAGGACAGGATGAATAGCGCGGGCACCGACCCGGTCAAAACCATGCCCACATTTGTGCCGATCATCAAGGTCCCCAGAATCTGAAGGTACAGGCCCTCGCGGCCGGAGGTAGACGCCGCCCACGCGATCGCTATACCGCCGACACCCCCCACTACCACACCCAACGCTAGGATGGCSCCGGTAAGGCGCAAGGATATTTCGAAATCTTCCAGCATCAACGTGGGATAGAAGGCCAAGAACGCGCCAAAGGATAATGTAGACCCTACGAAACCCAGGCCGCCGATCCATAAGTCCCGGTGGCCAAGAGCTCTCTTGACCACGTCCAGACCCTGGGACACGGCCACGTTTTGGTCAGCTTCGTTGGTCCGCTCCCTTCCCAAGATTACCCACAGCGTGGTGATGCCGGCGAAATACAGGCCGAATATCCTCAGCGTCATCCGCCAGTCGCCGTCCGTCAGATCGAGTATCACCGGCGCCGCCACCAGCCCTCCGCCGACCACCAGGCCAAACAGCACGTTGGACAGCCCGTTCACCAGGATCACTTCTTTCGGCGGGAACCACTGCCGGGTCAGAAGCGCCCTGGCCGGCATCTGRGCGATGTTGGTGATGCCGAACAGCAGACGCCCCACCAGCAGCACGAAAAATACCGGGGCGAAACTCTGGAGGAACAGGCATCCAGTGGCCATGGTCAGAGTCGCCGCGGTGAGCCACTTGGGCGACAACCGGGAAGTGGCCCAACTGAGGGGTATGGCCAAGGCGATGTTTCCCCAGTGGGACGCCGACCCCAGCAAACCCTGCTGGCTGGGTGAGAGATCGAGGTCCGCACTGATGGCGGGCAGCAARATCCCCAAGGTGTTCAACACCATGAAAGAGGAAACACTGGAGAATAGCCACACGCTGATGACCGTCCAGCGGTATCTGCTATAGACAAGCGCAGACTGGGAAGTCAATGGTGGTTAGGTCCGGACCGATATGGTTGGTTGACTGCGTTCAAGCTCGAAATTGGGCGACGCAAGGCAACGGTTCGTTGACGGCATGGCATATCATAGACCCTTAACAGGCATAAATGCCAAGTTTTTAACACCAASCGGATAGATTTCAGACCTGAGAGGACAGAAGATGGAGCGCATAGGAGTCGGGTTTTCMGGGGGAATGTCGCCCCAAGACATAGTCGAATGCGTGAAAGTGGCCGAAGAGCTGGGCTATGAGTCGGCCTGGGTTGCCGAAGGCCACGGCGGCGATCAGTTCTCTGTCTTAACCGCCTGCGCGGTGGCCACCGATAAGATCAAACTGGGCACCAGCATCACCAGCGTCTTCGTCCGCACACCGCCAACCATCGCGATGGCGGCGGCCTCGGTGGACTACTTCTCCAACGGGCGTTTCATCCTGGGCGTGGGCAGCAGCCACAAGGTCCAGGTGGAACCGGAACACGGCCTGGAGTTTACCCGCCCGGTACAGCGGTTGCGGGAATGCGTGGACATCGTCCGGGYCATCCTCAAAGACTCGGACGTGAACTACCACGGCGAGATCTACGACATAGAACGTTTCGACCTATGGTTCCAACCCCTGCGCAAAGAGATACCAATCTATGTGGCCGCAGTGTTCCCCAAGATGCTGGAGGTCTGCGGCGAGATCAGCGATGGAGCCATCCTCACCTGGTGCACCATGGACCACGCGGCAGAGGCGGCACGCCACGTCGGCCTCGGCGCCCGCAACGCCGGACGAGACCCCGCGGAAGTGGATGTGGCCAGCCTGCTCCCGTGCGCCATAAGCGACGACCGAGATGCCGCCCGTGACCTGATGCGGATGCCCATCGCGTCCTACGCCGGCCGGTTCCCCCGCTACCGCAAACTCATGATCGACGCCGGTTTCCCCGAGGAGATCGAGGATGTCCGGGCGGCCTGGGAGGCGGGGAACATCCAGGAAGCCCTGGACCTGGTGCCCGGCGGCCTCATCGACAAGATCGGCCTGGTCGGCACCACCGAAGAGGTCCGCGAAAAACTGGCCGGCTACCGGGAGGCCGGCATCACCCTTCCCATAGTCTCGCCACGGTTCATGGGCGAGGGCGCCAAAGAGCAAGCGCTGGAGATCATCCGAGCCTGCGCTCCAGCCTGATATACTCAYYCCAAACTCTCGCCCTGCAACCGAATGTCCCTTCTCCCGTCGTCCTTCCGCGGAATGAGGGGAATGTTAGGTCCGACGAAGTCGAGAATCACGACGGAGTCGGAGATGGGGGCAACCTCACCCTGTGCGCCCACCCGCACGAGAACCAAACATGGACTTCAACTTCACCCCCCAACAAAACACCTTCCGAGAAGAACTCCGCGAATTCCTCACGGCTGAAGTCCCCCTGGAAAAGCAGGAGGTCTTCGGCCTGTTGACYGAGGAACAATACCAGTTCGGCCGGGAGATCAACCTGAAACTGGCGGAACGGAAATGGCTGGCCRTMGGGTGGCCGGAAGAACATGGCGGCGGCGGCAAAGGCCCCGTCGAACAGGGCATCTTGGCTGAAGACATGGGGTATTGGCRGGTGCCAAAGAGCGGTTCCATCGGCCTGGGAATCGTCGGTCCGGCGATCATGGTCTTTGGCACCCAAGACCAGAAAGACCGGTACCTGCCCGCCATCGCTAAGGGCGAGGTCGAGTACTGCCAGGGGTTCAGCGAGCCCAACGTCGGGTCCGAYCTGGGGTCATTGGAACTGCGGGCGGAGCGCGACGGAGACGAGTACGTACTGAACGGCTCCAAGATGTTCACCAGTTACGCCTACCACGCCGACTATATGTATCTGCTGGCCCGGACCGACCCACAGGCCCAGAAGCACCGCGGCATTAGCATGTTCATCGCCGACCTCAAGACTCTGGGCATCGGCCTGACTCCTCTGCCCTACATCAACGGCGAGATGGCGGCCCAGACTACCTTCGATAATGTCCGGCTACCGTTGTCCTGCCTGATCGGCGAGGAGAACCGGGGCTGGTACCACGCCATGACTACATTGGACTATGAGAGGTCCGGCCTGTGGCGCTACGCCAACGTGCGGCGGGTGTTCGACGACTTTGTCGAATTTTGCAACGACTCCTCTCCCGACGGCGGGCAGCCGTTGGCCGAGCACCCACTGGTGCGCCACCAACTGGCCCAACGCCGCCTTGGCATGGAGACTTGGAAGCTGCTTTGCTGGAACGTGGCTTGGATGCAGAGTTCGGGGGCCTTGCCCAACTCCGAGGCGTCGGTGGCTTTCCTCTACGGCAGCGAAGAGCGTCTGCGTTTCGCCGAGATGGCCATGGAGGTCCTCGGCCCATACGCCACCCTACGTAGCGGCTCCCCATTGGCGCCGCTCCTCGGAAATATCGAAGGCATCCACCGAGAAGCCATGCATCTGCACGGCGCCGGCACCACCGAGATTCACCGTAATATCATCGCTCAACGCGGCCTCGGGATGCCCCGTTAGGGATATCTGTATATGGATTTTGCCCTGACAGAAAAACAGGAGATCCTCCACCGTTCCGCCCGGGAGTTCCTTGAGGTAGAATGCCCGACTTCGGTGGTGCGCGAGGCTGAGGAATCAAGGGAAGGCCATGCGCCTGAACTATGGCGGAAGATGGCCGGACTGGGCTGGCTGGGGATATCGCTGCCGGAGCAGTTCGGCGGGACCGGTGGCTCGCTCACCGACCAGACCGTGCTGTTCGAAGAGATCGGGCGGGCCTTGACGCCGGGGCCTCTGCTAACATCGTCCGTCTTAGCCGCCCAGATAGTGCTGAACGCCGGAAACGACGCTCATAAAGCAGCTTTGATCCCTGGAGTGATCAGCGGTGAGATCATCCTGACGCTGGCCAGGGGAGAACGCCTGGAGACCGCGTCACGGGACGGTGGGCTGACCCTCAGYGGAGAYAGCCTTTTCGTTCCTTACGCCGGGTTGGCCACCCAAATCATCTGCGCCACCCACCCCGCTATCGGAGCCTCGCCCGACACCACCTTGGTGTTGGTGGACCCAAATGCGGACGGCGTGACTTTGACCGCCATGGAGTCCATCGCCAACTATCCCCAGTTCCTGGTCGATTTCGACGACGTGCCGTTGCCCGATGACGCGGTGCTGGGGGAGATCGCYGAGGGGAYGCCGGCTTTGGACCTGGCGGTCCAGCGGGCCACCGTGGTCCAATGCGCCGAGACCCTGGGCCGGGCGCAGAAGGTCTTGGAGATGGTGGTGGAATACGCAGGTCACCGCGTCGCATTCGGACGCCCGATCGGGACATTTCAGGCCGTCCAGCACCGCTGCGCCGACCTCCGAGTCGCGGTGGACGGCGGCAGGATGCTCACCTATCAAGCGGCATGGAAGTTGGACCAAGGACTTCCGTCAGGTGACGAGGTCTCCATGGCCAAAGCCCAGGCAGGAATGCTGAGCCGGRTGGCCACCGAGGCCGGTCATTCCATCTTTGCCGGAATCTCATTTACCGTTGARCACGACATGCAGCTCTATTCGGCCCGCGCCAAGATAGCGGAGGCCAACCTTGGCGACACCGAATACCATCTGGACCAATTGACAATCTAGACCGGCCGCCTACGCACCAAAGACACAGAATCCCTTCTCCCGCCCTTCCCCGTAAGGAGGGGAAGGTTAGGTCCGACGAAGTCGAGACTCTCGACAGAGTCGGAGATGGGGCCCTCGATAACTCTCAACCAACCTCGGCTATCAAGAGGATTCAACATGCCCGACGCCAAGCCGATCTCCAGCGAAACTCTAGAAGTTCTCCGGACCATCCCGACCCAGACCCTGATCGACGGACTCTGGGTGATGGGCTGGCCCATGAGCTTCATTCACGGCGCCAAGCCGCTTCAGGCCGGGCAGCACATGGCCGGCCGGGCGGTTACCCTCAGGTTCGTGCCCCACMGGCCTGATCTGATGGCGGACAAGCCCAAGGGCGACCAATCGGCCGAATACGTCGCCATCGAACTCTGCGGGCCGGAAGAGATATTGGTCATCGACGCCTTGGGCTGGGAGTATAGTTCCGTGGGAGGCGACATCAAATTCCTACGCATGATGCAACTGAAAGCCGGCGGGCTGGTTACCGACGGTGCCGCCCGGGACAGCAACACCCTGAAAGGCTACGGCTTCCCGGTTTACGCCGCCAACACCACTGCCAAGCAGGGCCCCGCGGAGTTCTGGCCCTGGCAGGTCAACGACGCCATCCAATGCGGTGGAGTGCTGGTGCGCCCTGGAGACGCTGTGGTGGGTGATGATGACGGAGTTGTGGTGGTGCCGGCTGCGGTGGTCGACGAAGTCATCCGCATCGCCCACGAGCGGGAGGAGGTGGAAGCGGTGATCAAGGCCCAGTTGGAGATCGAGCAGTGTTCGCCCGGCAAATACTACCCGTTCAACGACCTCACCTGGCAACTTTTCGAGGAGAAAACGGGCAAGAAACGCAYCGGATAACCACCCGGAAATYACGCTTGAAACCGCGATTGAAATCCGTGGCGTGATTATCGAACGTATTTTACGTATATTGGAAATTGGCAAATCACGAYCATGGAACTGGATGAGGATGGACCAATCAAACACAATGCGTAAAAACAAACTTAAAACCTKGCTGATTCCCGGMGYGCTGGGATTGCTGTTATTCGTCATCGCGGCTTGCGGAGGCGACGCCACCGCCACGCCCGAGACCGGTGCGGTGTCTACCTCGGCGGCGGAGACGGCCCAGGCCACGCAGCGGGTCTTCCCCGATGACACTGCCGCCGACGAACTGGTGGCGGCCCAAGAATCGGTCATGATCCGGATCTACCAGAAGGCGTTGCCTTCGGTGGTCAACATCCAGGTCATTCAGGGACGCGAGGGGAATGACGGGACGGGCCGCTTCCCCAACATACCCGGGATCCCCGACGATTTCTTGRAACGTGGTGAGGGGTCCGGATTCGTTTGGGACACCGAGGGCCGGATCGTCACCAACCAACACGTGATTGATGGGGCCGAGACGGTCACGGTTATATTTCCCGACCGCACCCAGGTGTTAGCCAGGGTGCTGGGCGGAGACCCTGATTCTGATCTGGCGGTCTTGGAGCTGCTCGAAGATGTGGAAGGTCTTGTGCCTATCGAACTGGGCGATAGCGACRACGTGCTGGTGGGGCAACTCGCCGTTGCCATCGGAGCGCCGTTTGGGCAGACTTTCACCATGACTAGCGGCATCGTCAGCGCCATCGGAAGGACCATCCGGGGCAGTTCCAGCCAGTTTACCGTTCCTGAGGTGATCCAGACCGACGCACCCATAAACCCCGGCAACTCGGGTGGGCCGCTGCTGGACCGCCACGGGCGAGTGGTGGGCATCAATACCCAGATAATCAGCCGCTCCGGCGTCAGCGCCGGCATCGGCCTGGCTGTGCCTATAAACATCGCCAAGAAGGTGATTCCGGCCCTGATCAAGGACGGCAAGTATGAGTATTCTTGGCTGGGAATCTCAGGCGGGCCGGCGGACTCTGCGACCGCCGAGCTGATGGACCTGCCCAAGGGCACCCGAGGAGCTCTGGTAATCAGCGTGAGCCAAGATAGTCCGGCGGAAGACGGCGGCCTCACCGGCAGCGACCGTGTTGAGGTCGTGAACGGGATACAATACGCCCTGGGCGGAGACACCATCACCGGCATCAACGGGTCATTGATCACGGACATGACCGATCTCATCGTCTACCTCACCAACAACACCAGGCCCGGCGATGAGGTCATGCTGGAAGTTATCCACGAGAACGGCACGTCAGAGGAGCTTCCAATCGTGCTGGGCACCCGCCCCGGCTAAAGTCCGGTCAGAATAATTAATTAGTCAGCCATCGATGAAGGGGGTCCATWGTCTTCTGTCGCGGCGATATTTACCTCGCCTGTAAAATCCCTKGCTCTGTCACGTTCCGCATCCGTGGCGGTGGGCCCCAACGGCATCGTTGAAGACCGCCGGTTTCATCTGGTGGATGCCGAAGGACGATTGGTGACCCAACGCCAGCAGGGCCGCTTGACCTTGGTCCAAGCGGGTTACTCCGCCGAGTCTGAAGCTCTGAGCCTACAGTTTCCCGACGGCGAACGTGTTGACGGAGCAACTGAGTTGGGCGACGCGGTTACCACCGTGATGTGGGGACGTCAGGTTTCTGGCCGGGAGGCCGTAGGGCCTTGGAGCGAAGCGCTTTCCGAGTTCTGTGGTTTGCCGGTCCGCTTGGTTAAGTCCGACAACCCTTGCGAAAGCTTTGACGAATATCCGGTCTCAATGCTTTCCCAGGCGTCCGTCGATAACTTGGGCGGCCGGGTTGACGGCGGCCCGGATTTCGACGGCAGAAGGTTTCGCCCCAACTTCCTCTTAGATGGCTGTTCTCCCTATGAAGAAGACTCCTGGTTGGGTGGTGTTGTCCGGATCGGCCCTGACCTGAGGATAAGGCTGGTGGCGCCAGACCCTCGTTGCGCCATCACCACCTTGGACCCCGACACAGGGGAGCGGGACATCGATGTGCCCAGGCTGCTCCTCAGCTACCGCCCCAGCGCCCGCGCTCCCTATTTTGGAGTATACGGCGCGGTTGAAGCCACGGGCATCGTATCGATGGGCGACGAGGTGGAACTGGTCCAAGCACCGGCTATCTGATCTGGTCCAGGACTGCCGCCCAAGTTTGACACCTGTACCGCCCCTATCTACACTCGTTTCGACCATTTAGCAGCCACTCAAAGAGGGAGCCAGTCATGAAACCGAATAGGATCAAGCAGGTCATGCGCGAGGGCGGTCTAGCCCTCGTGAGCCACGTGGGATTCGCCGACCCGGCAGTGGTCGAGATAATAGCCAGCGCCGGGTTCGATGGCGCATTCATAGACATGGAGCACTCGATCTTCGACCTGCAGACCGTCGGCGAGATGATCCGGGTCGCCGACCTCTGCGGCATCACGCCCGTTGTCCGGGTGCCAGACGAGAACCCAAAGACCATCCTGCGGCTGTTGGACATGGGCGCCCAGGGTATCCAGGTGCCCCATATCGCCGGAGCGGAGGGCGCCCGGAAGGCAGTGGAGGCCATCCGCTACCCGCCACTAGGAGACCGGGGTGGGGCGGGCAGCTCCCGGGCCGCGGGCTACGGATCGGTCCCTTGGCTGGAGCACATGAAGACTTCCAACGAGGAGATTCTGCTCATAGTCATGACTGAGGACAAGCGGGGACTGGCGGAGATCGCTGATATCGCCGCGGTTGACGGTGTCGACCTGATCGCACTGGGCCCGACCGACATAAGCACGGCGTTGGGCATGACCGACCCGGCGGACCCGCGCCTGAAGCAGACATTCGAGGAATTGGCGGCCACGGTGAAAGCTGTTGGCAAGGCCGGCGTTTACATCCCGGTGAACCATGCTGCCTGCCGGTTCACGCCCCAGGACCTGCTCAAGATGGGAGTCAATTACAGTTCCGTGGCCCCGGCGCCGCCGACCATAGTCCTGAACGCGCTTAAGGCGTCGGCCGAGAAAATCCGTGAAGAGGTGGCCAAGTCAGTTGCGGTCTAGCCGTCCTGCAAGGGATCAGTCGCAACGCGCAACGGCAACTGTTGGTGGCCGGTGGGTCTACCGGTTATAATTCGTGACGATATCCGGCAGRAACCAACGCGCCGGCCTTGCTGGCCACCGGGAYCTGCCAAGAGTCTTGGGAGATAAATACCATCAGCACAAAAAACGTAACCGGGTCTGCGGTCGGTCTTTTTTCACGGACGATGACCGAAGCTGACTCGGTGGAACCGATTATCAAAAGGGAACGCGACCGCGACTATCTTGAACTGAAGCGCCGGATAACCCAAGCCGGATTACTTGAGCGCCAATACGGCTACTATGCCTGGAAGATTCCCAGTGTGGCGGCCATGGTCGCCACCAGCGTCGCCGTCTTGGTCATCTTCAGCGGCRCGTTGTGGATCCAGATGCTGAACGCCGTTTTCCTGGCCCTGACGTTCACGAATCTAGGGTTCTTAGGACATGATTCCGGMCACCGCCAGATCTTCAAAAAGCCCAAGTACAACGACTGGGTACTGCTGGCCGTTGGTTTTATGACGGGCATGACCCCCAGTTGGTGGCAGGACAAGCACAACACCCACCACCGTGCCCCCAACCAGATGGAGATCGACGGCGATATCGAGGTCTTTCTCTTCGCTTTCAGCCAGGAACAGGCAATGGGCATGAAGGGAATTGGCCGTTTCACCGCCAGATACCAGGCATTCTTTTTCTACCCGCTGTTGACGCTTACCTCGCTCAGTTTGYTGTTCGGCGGCATCGCCTACCAGTTACGCAAAGAGCGGATGCGTTACCCAATCATGGAGCCAGCGTTGGTGGTCGCGGGACTTGCCGTCTATCTGACGCTGATATTCTTCTTCCTGGGACCCTGGTACGGCGCGGCTTTCATCGCGGTGCACCGGGCTGCGGGAGGGGTCTACATGGGCTCGGTCTTCGCTCCCAACCACAAAGGGATGCCCATCCTGGACAAAGATACCGAGTTGGATTTTCTGCACCAGCAGGTCCTGACGGCCCGAGACGTGAAGGGCAGTCCTCTGGCCGACTTCTGGTACGGTGGGCTTAATTACCAGGTCGAGCATCACCTGTTCCCAAACATGCCCCGCAACAACCTCAAAAGGTCTCAACCCATCGTGCGTTCTTTCTTAGAAGAAAAGGGGATCCCTATTCACGAGACCAGCGTGTGGCAGTCCCACAAGGAGATACTTGGATTCCTCCATGGGGTGAGTGCGCCGTTGAGGCAGAAGAAGTCCTGAGGCCCAGGTAATAAGACCTCAAAAAGAGGCATGAGTCATCGCCAAGTTTCCTGTTGGATGGCACACTCTTGGGCAAATGCAGTTAAAAAGACTCAGGCCGCAATGACGGCGGGACAGAGCTACCACATTCGCTACCTGTCATTCTGACCCAGCCGCAGCGGCGAAGAATCTCTTNGCATGACTTCAAAGCTGGTATCGTCGCGGGACCGGGAGTTGGTCTCCCGTCAGCGACGAGATTCCTCTCCTTCACCGGAAGGACCGGAATGACAATTTGGGAGGAGCCGGGCTATTTCTGTATCTCCGGAAAGCTGCCACCATCAGTTGCTGTCCTTTGTCGCCGGCATCCACCCACCTAACCCCGGAATGACTCATGTCTTAGACTGATCAATGAGCGAAAGAGGCATTGAATGACGGACCTTGAACAGGAAGTAGACCAGGTTTTTGTAGACTATTTCAGGGATTTCAGCAATCTCGATCTGAAAGCCATCGTTTCTTACTTCCATCTACCATGCACCTTCATAGTGCCCCAAGAAGTATTCGTCTTCACGTCTGCATCTGAGGTTGAAGGATTCTGGGGGCCACGGTTCGACGACCTGAAGGCACAGAGCTWCGGCCATACTGAGCGCGCCGAAGGGAGCGTCAAAGTGCTGAACGACAATACCGCCATCGCCAGCAGCTTGGCCGTTAGGTATTCCGAGGGCGGAGTTGAACTTGAGCGTAGGGGGGCCACGTTCGTCCTGAGAAAAACCGTCGGCGGATGGAAGATCGTTTCGCTGGTCCATCACTCGCCGGACAACGTCATTCAAATGAATTGATCAGCTGCTCCGGCCAGTCAGTCTGATCGCAAAGCCAGTCTGATCGCAAAGAAGGAGAGACATGGACTACGGTATCGGGATCCCTTCATATATCGACGCTTGGCGTGAGGTGCAGGCGGCTGAGGCGGCCGGCTTCACCCACGCGTGGTTCTACGATTCTCAACTTATCTACAGCGATGTCTACGCCACCATGGCCCTGGCGGCCCAGAACACCAGCCGCATCAAGTTGGGTACGCTGGTGGCCATACCCACCAACCGCATCGCGCCGGTGACCGCGTCGGCCATCGCAACCATCAACAAGCTAGCGCCAGGCCGGGTCATCCTGGCYATGGGGACCGGCTATACGGGGCGCAACACCATGGGACTGCCCCAGATGTCGGTTAAAGCGTTGAGAGAATACACCCAGCAGGTGCAGGGCCTTCTGCGCGGGGAAGACGTGCTTTTCACGGAGGGAGACCGGGAGCGCTGGATCAGGCTTGTTCATGCAGACCATGCCGATTTCATCAACATCAAGGACCCGATCCAAGTCATTCTTGCGGCCAACGGCCCCCGGGTGCTGCAGGTCGTAGGTGAACTCTCCGACGGCTGGGTTACCACGCTAAGGGGAAGGAGTGATCTAGCGGGCGATTTTGCCACCATCGCCGAGGCGGCCGGTAAAGCTGGCCGCAACACCGAAAAACCATACACRGTGGCCCTAACCTACGGCTGTGTGCTGCGGGAAGGCGAGTCTTTAACCTCTGAGCGTGTCATCGCCAGAGTCGGCCCCAGCGTCTTGCCGGGAGTGCATGCCCAATGGGAGGCCACCTACGGGCCAGGTTCGAACCTGGGGATGGAGCCGAATGCTGAGATCGGAGACGCCTACGAGGCGTATATACAAGAGTACGCCAGCGCTCATGGGACGCCGTCCGACCGCTTGTATTTGGACGTGCACCGGGGTCACATGGTGTTCCTGAAGCCGGGGGAGGAGCAATTCGCCACCCCCGAGGTCATAGCCAGGTCGCTCACGGGCACCGGCCCTGAGCTGATCGAGAAGCTGGACCGCATGGAGGCCAGCGGGATCGACAACGTGGCCATCTCGGTTACCGACTCCCAAGGCGCCCGTGACCTGATCGAAGACTTCGGCCGGGAAGTGATCGCCAAACGGGCTTAGAAAATCKGGGAGTAGGCCAAAGATCTATTCTACAGCTGCCGCCGATCCTGTCTTTGGAGACAGCGCTGGTGGTGTGATTCGCGCCACTGGTTCYGGTCTTCCRCCGCGCTATAACCTGTCATTCCGATCCTTCCGAGGAAGGAGAGGAATCTCTTYGCCTGAGATGAAAACRTTTGATCAAAGCAACGGGACTCTTCCCACTACTCAGGGCCACAAGCGGCAAGCCTGTTTCGAGATACCCTAGTCCGGGTCCATGCCCGCGAACCGGGGCATGACTTCCTCKGCCAGCAGCTTCATGGACTTCTCCCAGCCTTTCTGGTTGTCGGCGTTGTCGTAGACCAGTGAGAGCAGGGTCCCGAAKCCGCCGCACATCTCGTAGAGGCTGAGTATCTTCTTCTCCACGGTGTCGGGCGAGCCGATGAGCCAAACATGCTCGGCCATGTACTCAGGAGTAACGGCCGAGTCCGGGATCTCGGAATCGTGCTTGATCACGTGGAGCAACTGGAATTGGTCAAATAGCGGCAGCAGGTACTCGCCCCAGACTCGCCCCAGCATACCGTTGATCGCCTGGTCGTAGGCCTCGTCGTCCGAATCGGCCACCCAAACATCCCTGGTGATCCGCCAGTCCTTTCGGCTGGGAGTCTTGCCGCTTCTTTTGGCGCCCTCCATGACCGCTTCCCAGTGGCTGATGACGTATTCCTGGTTAAATGCCAGGCTCATGGGGATGAATCCCCGTTCGCCGGCGATCTTGAGCGTCTCTGAGCCAAAACTGACCGAGGCGACGCCGATGGGCGGGTGGGGCTTCTGGAAGGGCTTGATGTGGTGTTTCAAAGTGCCGAATTGGGGCTCTGGCAGATTGACGTTCCAGAACTCGCCCTTGTACTCGAAGGGCTCATCCTCCGCCCAAAGCCGAAGGATTATGTCGATGGCCTCCCGGGTCATCTCCCGGTGCTGGCCATTCATGCCGTCCACGTCAAACATCGTGTAGTCGGTGGGCAGTCCCCCGGAGCCGATCCCAAACATGAAGCGCCCTTGGGCCATGTGGTCCAGATAGGCCACCCGGCAGGCCAGTTCGGCGGGATGATGGTAGGGGAGCAGGTGCACCCCCGTCGCCAGGCGGATGTTCTTGGTCAGCATCAAGGCCTGGGCGATCATCAGGTCGGGCGATGGGACCGGCTCCCACGGAGCGGTATAGTGCTCCCCGATCCAGGCTTCCGAGAACCCAAGTTTATCGGCCAGCACCAGACAATCCAGGTCCCATTGGTGGGCTTGAAAGACCTCCCGTTCCGGCGGATGGGAGGGCATCATAAAGATTCCGTACTCCATGGTCACTCCAAGAACGACATTTTCGCCAGCGCCTGGCGAGAGAGMCCATTCTAGCGCCCCRCGGGCAAATGTCATAGAGGCAGCCTGGAGGTGGCGGSCGGTCAAGAGTACCTAATGCCCGGTTTTACACACTAATAACGAYTCGTTGTATTACGGGGAGCGCTGTCGTATTCTTGACTGCGATTCAATAGTGTGATTTCCGGCCATGGCGTGGCTCCCCGTTTGGACTCCTCGCAATGGCCGATTTTGGTGTTGATTGTTTGGCCTAATGAGCATAGGCAACCCCTGGGCCAAGGCGCGKRGCGGGTTTTACGGCTGGTGGATGGTCGCCGTCAGCGGGTTCATCATGGTCRTCACYGCCGTGCCGGTCTTCCAGGCATCTGCGGTCTGGGCCGTGGCGTTGGAGTCACAGTTCGGTTGGTCCCGCACCCAGYTGGGCTTGGCGCTTAGCTTCACACGTGTTGAGGGCAGTCTCACCGGTCCAATCGCCGGTTATCTGGTGGACCGTATGGGCACCCGGTTCATGGTATTCACCGGGCTCCTGGTCCTCACCGTTGGGTTCTTCCTATTCAGCCAGGTACAGAACCTATGGATGTTCTACCTGGCCTATTTCGTCATGTCCGTCGGACAGGGCCAGGCCGGGTGGCTCACGGTCATGACTTTGTTGAACCATTGGTTCGTGCGGCACCGGGGGATGGCCATGGGCCTGGCTATGGTGGGCATGGGTATCGGCACTTTGATTCTGGTCCCGGTCATCGCCTGGTTGATCGACCCTGATGCCGACCGGCTGGGTTGGCGGCGGACCCTGGAGATATTGGCGGTGGTTTCCCTGGTCTCGGCGATCGTGCTGCCCAAGGTGGTCCGGAACAASCCTGAGGATGTCGGCCAACACCCCGACGGYGTACCGCCRGTTGTGGCCACAGCGTTGAACGCAGATTCCGAGCCCGARTTGGAACTGACCATCGGCCAGGCTTTGCGCACCCAGGCGTTCTGGTGCATCTCCTTCGGCCACGGTTTGGGTTCGATGGTCGTTCTGGCCATCATGTCCCATCTGGGGTTGTTGCTGCGGGACATGGGGTACGGCTTGCAGACCACCGGCTGGGTGATCATGGTCCAGACTGCGGTGGCCATCATCTTCCAGTTCCTAGGAGGCTGGATCGGCGACCGGATACCCAAGAACGTGGCCCTGTTCATCTTCACCGCGATTCAGGGTATCGGTGTGGTTTTCCTGACGCTGGGTCCTGAGATGATCAATTTCTATGCGTTCGCGGTGTTGTTTGGGRTYGGTTTTGGGGGCCGCACGCCGTTAACCACCGCCATCAGRGGCGATTATTTCGGGCGGGCGTCTTTCGGGAAGATAYTGGGCATCTCCACCGTGCCGATGAACGTCCTGCTGCTCRTCGCAGCGCCCATGGCTGGGTTCATGCGGGACGAGCTGGGTGACTACGACATGGCCTTCCTATTGTTGGCTGGACTAAACATGGCGGGCGCAGTGCTATTTCTGATCGCCAGAAAGCCCAAACTACCGGGGACCCTCGAGAACAAGCCCGCGGTCAACGCGTCGTAGGCCCCGGTTTCGGGCCGCCTTGATTGCCTGAGGCGCATTAGCTACCTAGACTRAAGTCACGCCTCCCGCCCTTTCGTCATTCCAGCGAAGGCTGGAATCCAGTATTCTTGCGAACWTGACAATTGACTAACCCAACCAATCAAGGTTCTGGCCTTCGCCAGAAAGACGGAGGGTGCGTGGATGGAATCCTTATCCTATGACCACGGAACGGCCTGACGAGAGAGGCCCTGCCGATATGTCTCGGCAGGGCCTCTCTTGTTCCAATCACCGGCGAGSAARTRGGCCGGACGATCTGTCTACTAAGCCAGACTCTTGGTGAGCAGTTCCTTCAGCTCCACCACGGTGGCTGCGATCCAGTCGTCGGCTCTGGCGGCGGTGCGGGCCCGGCGCTGCTGGCCAAATTCCCGGTCGTCGATGTCCGGTTTCTCGTCGCGGATGGCTTTCTCGATCTCCTGCTGTTCGATGGCCGCGACCTCGGGCCGCTCGATCCAGTGGCAGATGTACYSGTGGTCWGCRGTGTAGAASACSGCCACSGGKATRGACATGTACTTTCCCTCTTTCAGGTACTCGTCCATGATGTCAGGGTGGGAGTCGCGGGGGAAGATGCTGATGGGGATGCCGGCGGCTTCGGCGACGCGGGCCAGCACCGGCAGACCGCGGATCACATCGCCGCACCAGTCCTCGCCGAGGACCAGCATCTTGGCCGGACCGTCGGGGCGCTGGGCCAGCTCTTTGAAGTAGGCCGCGTCTTCCGTGCTCAGCTTGCAGCCGTCGTAGTAGCCTTCGAACCGCGCCTTGTTCACCTTGATCTGRTCCATATAACTGGGATAGTCGARTCCCTGGGAGAACCGCTCCGGGGTTACAACACTGGTCTCTCTGGCCATGGCTCCTCCAAATTCATTAGGTGATTTTGGTCTCAATGACCTGAAACTCTTGGGCGGGCCGCCGGCCCGTCAGCCGATCTCTCAACCRGTCATGCCCTCGAAGCCCACCTCCACCCGGCCRTCGGGGTAGATGATGATGGGCACCGTGTCGGCGTAGTCCAATGCYGTGTCCAGGTCGTCCTGGTTCTGGTCCACCCGGATCTCCTGGTACTCGATGCCTTGTTTCTTCCAAGAGGCGCGCAAGGCGTCGCAGGCGGGACAGACGGTTAGCGTGTAAACCACTGGGATGYCGGCCATGAAATAGACTCCCTAATCATTGATAAGTGCCATTCTACAACGGGCGTGCACCGGTGTCATCCGGCTCGACCGCAACTTCTTGTCCCGTCTGACTCGCGTGGCTATAATGGCGCAGGCTGGCCGCACTGTTATGTCAGCCAAGCGATAAAGACCAACAGATGATCAGGGGAGAAGTCATGTTTGCGCTATTTGTAACCGCCAAGATCAAGCCCGGCCACCGCGACGAATTCATCGAGGCCACCATGGGCGACGCCGTTGGGTCCAATAACGACGAGCCGGGCTGCCTGCAGTTCGACGTCCACGCCGACCCCAACGACGAGAACACGGTCTATCTATATGAGGTCTACGTGGACCGCGACGCGTGGGAGACTGCCCACCGCGCCGCGCCCCACTACACCAAATGGCGTGAGACCGTCTCGCCCTGGTTCGACGGTGACCCAACACGCGTGGAATTGAGCCCAATCTTCACCAAGGACAAGGGGAAGATCTAGGCGGACCGAAACCTGACTGATGCGCATCCTTCRACGGGCTCAGGACGAACGGTTGAGGGGAGTGCGCGGTCTCCGTTGTGAGTGAGCCAGTCAAGCTGTTGGTGGTAACCCTATTATTCCGCTCATGGTGAGCCTGTCGAACCACCGTTTCGGGTTGGCCATCTCAACCGGAAAAAACCAAATCAGGGTCCTTCGACAGGGTCTCCGGAATGAGGTTGGCAAATTATTCTTAGCTAGCTACCGAAGAAACGGCATGATCTTTTCGCTGAGCAGCCTCAGGGACTTGTTGGCCTTCTCCTGGGAGACGAGGCCCCGGTTGGTCAGCATCAGGTTCCTGACCCCAACGTCGCGCAGCGATGACATCTGCTCGGCAACACGTTTGTATCCGCCGACTAAGTTCTCCGGTGCGTCCGGGTTGGGGGCTTCCCCGTAGTCTGAACGGCCCAACGGCGCCCTCTGGACCGAGATCTCCATCTCGGGCGGGTTCCATACGGCGCGGACATCTTCCAGGTGCTGGTAGGCGGCGTGATGGGGGGCCAGAAAGTCGTCGAAACCTTGGTCGTCAGTCTCGGAGATGTGCATCTCACGCCAGACCCAGAGTTGGTCCAGGCTGTGCTCCACCGCCTCTTCGCTGAACCCGGCCGCCGACATGGTGTCCCGGTACAGCTTGATCTTCTCTCCTGTGACGTTGCACGAGTTGCCCCGGATCAAGACGGGCCGGCCGATCTTGGCCATCTCCATCAACGACGCGTCGCCGGTGCAGGCCCGGGCCAACGGCGGATGGGGCTTCTGGTAGGGTCGAGGCCGGACCGACGGGAACGAAACGTTGAAAAACTCGCCTTCAAATTTAACGTTGTCTTCGGTCCAGGCTTTTATTAGAAGTTCTTCGGCCTCATCAAGTTGGGCTGCCCCGAGACCGGTGGAGGTCCCGAATCCGACGTATTCGTAGGCGTTGTAATTGGAGCCCCGGCCCGTGCCCACCACCAGCCGTCCCTGGCACAGGTTGTCCAGCAGGGCCGTCTGGATGGCCACGCGCACCGGGTTGTGCAGCGGCAGTTCCAGGATGCCGAAGCCCAGCATGATCTTCTTGGTCTTGACGGCCACCGCGCTGGCGAACACCAACGGGTCCCCGTAGACGACCTCGCCGGTGAAATAGTGCTCGGCGAACCAGATGGCGTCCATCCCCAACTCCTCAACGAGTTGGGCCTCGTCCAGACAGGCCTGGATCTCCTGCCCGTCCCGGCTGTCGTCAAACTTCATGGGATAAAAGAAATGCCCGAAGCGCATGTTTCGTTTCTCCTAGTTGTGCTTGGCGGGGGTATTGTACTACCGATAGTGCCGACTAGAGCGCCGGTCAATGCCAGACCGATTGTAATATGATGGGCGGTGACCGTTTGATAGCGGCTTGGACCGGCCCGGAACGCTTCCCGCCAACGCTTCTCTATGGACGCTTGAATATGCCAAAACGGATGCTCATGAACGCCTTCTCCGGGATGATGCAAGGCTTCCAGGGTCACAATCCCCATAAAGCTTCCATATTCATCAACGACAACCGCGAAATGTTCGCGGCGGGATTTAAAGGCCTGCAACTGGTCATATAAAGTTGTCGCTTCGGGAACGAACCACGGCTCGGTTGAGAGTTCTTCAATATCAATATCATTAACTTTTAATTTGAGCATTTTCCTTTTCTAATAAATGTTGATC
>NVWX01000008.1 GCA_002746355.1 Dehalococcoidia bacterium
GGCGGCGGGGCCCCGACTTGGGCGGGTAGGTCTGGTCCTCCAGATGAGTGCCCGCTATTCCGGCGCGGATATACTCTTTTACAGTCTCGTGTACCGTGATGGCGTCCCCATATCCAGTGTCCATGTCTACAAACACCGGGATGTCCACGGTATTTACGATGCGCCGGGCATTATCCACCATGTCCCGCATACTGGTGCCACCCTCTGTCCAACCCATCAGCTGGGCCGAGGTATTCCCCCCGGACATGTAAAACGCCTCGAATCCCAGTACTTCTGCCATCTTGGCGCCCATAGCATTCATCCCGCCCGCCAAAACGAAGATTTCCGGACGCTCGAACAACTCCTTTAGTCTTGTGGTCATGCGTTTCTTGTCTTGCATCACACTTCCTATGTCCTTTCCACAAATTAGTGGTCGATTTACCCTTCACTTGATGACGCGACGACAGCAAGTTCTCGGGTCCCTTTCCTCTTATGCCGATATCGTGATCAGCTTACGACTCAGGTTCCGTAGTCTACATGAAGCCTAATCAAGCGGCACAAGCATTGAGTTTGTCTGGGACCTCCGGTGACAGTCCAGATCTCCAGAATTCATGGACGGGTTAAAGGGTTATACAGACTGATCTGTGTGACCATCCGAGCGCTACGGCAGGCGGTGAACTTCCCGACYATATCAATGGTAGGATGGGGAGAAATTCGCYGRTTTCAGGGGGCACAGATGGCCGACAAAATACGTTTGGGTATCATAGGAGCCAATATCCACCGGGGATGGGCGCCAAGAGCACATTTGCCAGCGGTGGTGGCAAGCCCCGAGTTCGAGTTGACCGCTGTTTGCACCACCCGCCAAGAGAGTGCCGATGAGGCCAGGCAAAAATTCGGGGCGAGACTGGCGTTCGATAACTACCATGAGTTGATAGAYCATCCTGACATAGACGCAGTAGCCGTTAGCCTGAGGGTCCCAGCGCACTATGAGCCAACTATGGCAGCTCTTAACGCAGGGAAGCACGTCTACACGGAGTGGCCTCTAGGGCGAACTACCGCCGAAGCGAAGGAGATGGCTGATTTGGCTCAGGCCAAGGGAGTCCGAAACATGGTTGGACTTCAAGCCCGTGCGAATCCGGGCATATTATTCGTGAAGGACTTGGTATCGTCCGGTTATGTTGGAGATGTGATGTCCTGTCACGTAAGCCGCATCAATGGCGGTGGCCTCGAGAGAACCTCGGACCGGACCTGGCAACGAGATGTTGACCTCGGCGCTAACACTTTGACCATCGCTTGTGGGCATACGATCGACGCGTTACGTTTCGTGGTCGGCAACTTCAGTCATATTTCTGCAGTGGTGAGTAACCAATCTAAGGAATGGTTTGAGGTCGACACTGAGCAAACAGTTGAAGTCACCTCCCCAGATAACATCTTGGTCAGCGGAAAACTCGTAAACGGCGGGGTTGGCTCAGTACACGTAGCGAGCAATCCATGGGTTGGCAGCGGCTATCGCATGGAGATATACGGACGAGGCGGGACCTTGATCGTATCTTCAGAGGGATCTGCGAACACGAGCGCTGTTCGTATTCAGGGTGCAAAAGGGGGAAACACGCTGGAGGACCTAGAGGTACCGGGGAAATATAGGTTCGTGCTTGAAGGGATGCCCGAAGGAGAGCCATACAACGTGGGGCAAATGTACTACCAGTTTGGCCAATCTATCTCGTCGGGTAACGACTGCCAGCCCGATTTCAACGAAGCCGTAGAGCTACATCGCTTCATCGACGATATAAGGGAGTCTTCGGACCGAGGGCGAGAAATCGCAGTTGACACAAAATAAGTTTACCTCCAGTTACCGACCAACGTGCGTGGCCGAGTATCCAATACGCCTAATCGAGCAGACCCACAGAGGCTATGTATGAACGCAACCAAAACCCTTTCCCAGTTTGTCGCCAACTCCCGCTACGATGATTTCGATGATTCTGTCGTAGAGGCTGCCAAGATCGCTATTCTAGATGGAGTTGCAAACATGTTGGCGGGCTCTACTCAGGASCTAGCGAGWATARTCGGTCGCTACGTCCAAGATATGGGTGGATCTCCGCAATCGTCGGTAGTCGGATGGGGATTCAAAACCAACGCTCCGTCCGCCGCTTTCGCCAATGGAGTCTTTGGCCATTGCCTGGATTTCGAGATTCAAGGTTACCCGCCGACTCACGGTACGTCTTCTTGCCTACCCGCGGCGCTGGCTCTTGGAGAGGAAAGACMTACKAACGGCAAGGCAATCATAGAAGCATACGTCATGGGATGGGAGATTCAAGGGCGGCTGAGGGCCGCGTCCGCCGCCTTTTCGAATCCGGCCTATCACCCCCCGGGCTTGGTAGGACCCTTAGGTGGAGCCGTCGCTGGTGCGAAAGTCCTTGGACTAGATGCGTGGCATATCCAGATGGCTATGGGCATCGCTGCGTCTCGTACGGGAGGGCTGACTGCCAATACCGGCACCATGGTTAAATCCACCCACACCGGAAACGCCGCCCGAATGGGAGCAGAGGCTGCCATCCTTGCCGCCGCAGGTTATACCAGCAGCGACTCGATCTTAGAGGCTCCCAACGGTTATTCGGATGCTCTCTTCGATGGCAACATGGATTGGGAGATCCTAACAAATGGGTTAGGCGTATCCTACCGATTAGTCGATCCCGGATTCGACATCAAGCGGTTCCCTGCCCAGSTTCACATGCAAAATCCTATCGAAGCCGTACTAAACCTCCTGGAGTCGCATAACCTTCGAGCCGATGACGTTGAAAATTTAACCGTCCACACGGGCGGCCGAGGGCATTCTGGATCGCTGCCTGCGAGCGGGCTTGACGGAAAGTTCAGTATCGAATATTGCGCRGCAGCCGCGCTATTGGATGGGAAAGTCGGCATCGAAACCTTCACCGACGACCGTCGATTTTCACCTGATATGGAAGAGACATTAGGAAAGATTCAAGTGGAACCCGGTAACCAGGACTCAGCCGACGTAAAAGTAACTGCGCTACTGAAAGACGGACGCTCCGCAGAAGCAGAATGTCGAGGCTTCCGAGGGTCTGCCCGGAACCCTATGAGCCGAGAGGAACGCATGGACAAAGTCATCGACTGCGTAGGCCGTGTGCTGACCGACCAGGACGCCGATCGTTTRGTGAGTCTGATCGAMGACCTAGAAAATGTGGCTGACATTTCCGAAATAATGGACTTAATTGGACGACAACCAAGCGTTTAGGCCGGTTGATCAACGTAGAGATGCATCATTTCATACTTGGCTTTGGCCAGACAAATGACCGATCCGAAAAGGCTCTCACAAGAGGGAAATCAATGACTTTAGAAAAACCTTTGGACTATCAAGTCAGCACTGCCGACCGCCATATCATCTGTTCGCCCAACGCTATTTCCGGCATTGCCAACTCTCTGGAAGAATTGGGTGCAAAGCGGGCGCTAGTCGTTTGCGGTCCAACGATTCTTGAACATTCCAACGTAGTCCAGCGTGTGCAAAAGGCGTTGGGCGACCGCTGCATCGGGCTGTATTCAGGCGTTGCTCCCCACGCTCCTGTTGAGATGCTGGAAGAAGCAGTCGCCACAGCCCGAGAACTTCAACCGGATGCCCTCATAGCCGTTGGAGGTGGCAGCACTAGTGACACCTGCAAAGGAATTGCCGTACTTCTGGCGGAGGGCGGAGACATACTCGACTATGTGATTCGTTTCGAGCCGCCCGACCGGATATTTATCCCGGAGACCCCTAACAAAAAGATTCCAATTATCGCGGTGCCAACAACATTTGGCGGAGCTGAGATAGGAAGCGGGGGCGGAGGTTTCACCAGCAAATCCCTTGGCCGCAAACTATCGCTGGCTGGCGAAGGCACGACTCCGAAAATTGTGATTATCGATGGCGAGGCCCTCGCGACCACGCCAATGAGCATATTGCTGTCCACCGGGATCGGTCAGTTGCGTATCGCGGTAGAGAGTGTGTATTCCACTGACCACCATCCGGTTGGTGATGCCTTGGCGCTACATACGATCAAAATGCTGGTCGACTATCTCCCTCGCTGCTCCAGCCGAGAGATCGACTATCTCTTGCAAGCCAAGTCGGCAGCGTGCATGGTTATGATTGCTCGGCCGGGCTTGGGATTGAACACCGCCACTGCACACCATGTGGGTGGTCTGTATGACGTCCCTCACGGCGAAGCAAATGCCATACTCCTTCCCCACACCATGCGTTTCAATCTGGACGATTCCGCCGACCGGCAAGCCCTCATTGCCCAGGCCATGGGCATAGACACATCTGGAATGACTGACCTGGACGCGGGAATGGCCGCAGCCGATGGAGTCGACCAGCTTTGTCGCACTCTTGGATTGCCGGAACGGTTAAGAGWTGTAGGAGTCCCAGAGGAAGGTCTTGAGCTGATCGCCGCTGCAACCTTACATGACCGGRGCCTCGCCACCAATCCCAAGCCCATCAGCGACGCCGGACCGATCATGTCCGTTTTGCGGGACGCATGGTAACGGCTGAATTGATCTGATCAGTTATTCGTTACTCGACCTAAAAGAAGAAARTATCAAGAACCAAGCAAAGCCACCCAGACAGTTCGACATTAGACAACTCAGATTAGGCTAACCTGGCGAAAGGAGGAATATAAATTGATTGATYACCAGCCAAACATGGTTCTTTCAACCTAGGAATTCAAGGTTGTGGGCACTCGCCCGATCCGACATGACGGACCCGATAAGGTTATGGGCCGGGCCAGATACGCAGCGGATATCCACTTACCGGGGATGCTGCACGGCAAGATYCTKCGGAGCCCATATGCCCATGCCCGAATCCAACTAAAGATAGCTGGTATGCCARCGCCTGCTCAGTCGAGCACTTAGGAGATCACTTTGGAATCCATTTTCCTGGACTACAACGGAACTACCCCAATAGACCCCCAGGTTGCGGAGTCGATGCTCCCGTACATCTACGAGCATTTCGGAAACCCATCGAGTTCGCATATGTTCGGGACCAAGCCCAAGGATGCTATCGAAAGAGCCCGGAGCCAAGTTGCTTCAGYTCTCGGAAGTCGGCCAGACGAGGTGTTCTTTACTAGCGGCGGGACAGAGTCCAACAATCATGCGATTCGGGGAACCATAGCAGCGGCAGTTCACCGGGGCAATCATGTCATCACGTCAGCGGTGGAGCATCCAGCGGTCTTAGAGGTGTGCCGATTTCTTGAGCTGCAAGGGGCTACCGTAACGTATCTGCCTGTCGACAGATTCGGCATGGTCGATCCGCATGATGTTGATGAGGCTATTACGGTCCAAACCGTCTTGATCTCGATCATGCATGCTAACAATGAAATTGGCACCGTTCAGCCGATCAGACAAATTTCGGAGATCGGTCGAAAGCATGGAGTTTTGGTCCATAGCGATTGTGCGCAATCCGTTGGCAAGATAGCGGTGAACGTCGACGACCTGGGAGTCGATCTGCTCTCGATAGCCGGGCACAAGATATATGCTCCCAAGGGTATTGGTGCACTCTACATCAGACGTGGAACCCAAATCGACGAACTTATGCAGGGAGCGGGCCAAGAGAGTGGCAGACGTCCCGGAACTGAGAATGTTATTTACTCCGTCGCCTTGGGTGAAGCCTGTGCATTGGTTGAGGTAAATCTCAAAAAGTACTCTGGTCATATGCGGGAGATGCGGGATAACTTAGAATCACAGATAGTTTCGAAGGCCTCCGATGCGCAGGTCAATGGCCATCCAGACAAAAGACTACCCAACACGTTGAGCATAAGTTTCAAAGGTCTGAAGGCAAACGAAATACTTGACTCCCTTGAGACCGTAGCGGCATCCGCTGGAGCGGCTTGCCATAGTGACTCAGTGACCATATCGAGCGTGTTGGAGGCGATGAAGATTCCGATAGAAGTAGCAATGGGGACGGTCCGGTTATCAACTGGACGATTTACGACTGAAGACCAAATCGACAGAGCCGCCACCGAAGTCCTTGAAGCCGTCGACAAATTGACTCCCAAAAGAGTCCCAGTGCCATGATCTTGATCGCTGGAGCCGTGGTTTCATACGATTTAGGGCGGCGCGAATCAGAAGAATGAGCAGGATTCTTCGACTTGTTTTGTGTGGATCCACGGTTCATCGTTTCGTCTTCCGGTATCTCCAGATAGCGAAGACAGCCAACACAGCGACGTCTACCCACACAAGAATTTTCCAGATGTTCTTTCGCGACCGGTTAGAAGGATCAAGGCATTCCGAGCAAGTACAAGCCGGAGGGTGGTCGCCATAATACCAGCTTGGTCGTCCGCTCATCTCGCAGTTCCTCCTCCATAATATATAGGTAGTCTCAATTATAGAAAGCTCACCGGTGTAGGATTCACGAGAGGCCAGTATGTCAAACAGCAATGTCTTCTATGGGAAAGAAACGCTCCCACCAGAGATTCGTTCCCGATAGGTGCAGAACAACAACGGTCTTGATGTTAACATCCTAGAAGCCGGGTTTGAAACCGCTGGCCGACTCTGTGTTCTCCTACTTCACGGATTTCCGGCCACGTCGCCGTCGAACTTGTCCGGATGCCATAGATGAAGTCTGAGCCGATGCGGTTCGAACACCGATTATGGGATTGGAGTCGGCCCAAAGTCGAATTGCCTTGGGATTCTCACGCAATCTTTAAAGCGGTAGATCAAACGGGCTTACTGCGGTGACCTTTTAGAAGGTCTAGAGGCAATGTCTAAATTGTCGCTGGGTAGGGGTCCGAATTTTGAACGGATTTAGAGCGTAGCAGTCCGGCAAATGAAGGGAAAAGGCGCTGTCATGCTGBAGGTGVAAATCTTGGCGCYAVAGCGTAACVATCGTCVAAACATNAAATTTCTAGATGACTTGGGAGGCKCGAAGCAGACCCAACTCTTCAGCGGAAAGTCCTAACTCGCCGCCGATTATCTCTGAGTTGTGCTCGCCTAGCGTCGGAGCCGCCTTGCTGCCCTTCATGGAGTTCACCCCGTCCATCAGGAAACCGGGACTCGGATATTTGAGGCTTCCTGCTTCCGGATGGTCGATTTCCACGAAATAGGCTCGCTCTGCCAGATGGGGTGAGTCCACCACTTGCTGGGGATTCTGGACCAACCCTATGACCAATCCCCGAGCCATGGTTTCCCGCATCAGGTCAAGGTTATTCCAACGGGCCAGCGTCGGGGCCACCAGGCTGTGGAGTTCTTCCCAATTCTCCATGCGGCCCTGCCGGGTAGCGAATTTTGGATCCAGCAACCTCGGCTCCTCGAGAAACTCGGACCAGGCCTCCATCGGTCGCCCTCCGGTGCCGGCGGTGGTCAATGTCACTTCGCCGTCTTTGGTGGACAGGTGCATCCCGTCCATCACATTCCCATCGCTTCCCCCTCGTTTGGGGCTCCGGCCTGTGAAACTGTAGGGATGGATCAAGCCGGAGGGGGTGCTAACGGCGGCTTCCATGGTGGACAGGTCTATGTGCTGACCCTCCCCGGATTGCTGGCGGTGGAATAGGGCAGCCATTATTGCGATGGCTCCGTTCCGGGCGGCGGTGATTTCCATCTGCTCCAGGGCTGTGCCCATGGGAGGGAGGTCCGCTGAACCGGTCACTGCGTGGAGGAATCCYCCCAACGCTTGGACCACCAGGTCGCCGCCCCGGTAGTCCCGGTAAGGGCCAGTCTGGCCGAAATATGTGATGGAGGAGACGACCAATCCGGGATTCGTTTCTCTCAAAACCTGGTATCCCAAGCCCAGGCTTTCCAGATGYCCYGGTGGATAGCTTTCAATCAGGACGTCCGCATCTGCCACTAGTCGCAGCAGCAACTCACGGCCCATGGGTTGTTCAATGTCYAAAGTGATCCCCCTCTTGTTTGTGTTGAAAGCTAARAAAATAGTGGAACCCTCGGGGTCGGGAACGCCATTGATGAAAGGCGGCTCCCGGCGCGCTGGATCGCCCCAACCAGGCGGTTCCACTTTGACGGTATTGGCGCCCTGGTCGGCCAGCAACTTGGCGCAGAAAGCCCCCGACAGGCTGTTGGCCACTTCCAATACCTTTATATCCGATAAAATGTCCAATTTAGTCGAAACCTCAAAATTCTATGGAGAGGGTCCTTCCTACTGTATCCGGCTTGCGATTCGTCACGATGGCCCTGCGTGAGCAGTTAGGCCTTAGGGTGGGGTTTCGGTGGGTAGTGGTTGAGTGGAGATTACGCCTTCGTTAGCCAGGGTGGTGATCTCCTCATYGGACAATCCGGCAACGTCCCGCAGCGTTACCACGTTGTGCTCACCCAGAGCCGCCACATGACGGATGGTAAAGGGAATTTCCGGCATGCGGAAAGGACGACCGGCATATTTCCGTGGGCCGGCATGTGGCGCGTTGACGTTTTCAAACTCCTCTATGTAACCCCGCTCCCCTAGATGAGGATTAGCCACTAGGTCCTCAGCGGTCAATACCGCGCCTGCGGCAATGCCATTGCTTTGGAGATGGTTCATCAACTCTTGATCGTCTTTGGTTTGGGTCCAATCTGACAAAAGACCACCCAAGTCGTGGCGGTGGYGCCAGCGGCCTTGAGCCGTGTCGAAGCGAGGATCGGCTGCCCACAGCGGCTCATCCATAGCCTGTCTTAGCCTCCGCCATTCTTCATCGCTGGATACTGCGATGGCTATCCAACGGTCGAAACCACGGCAGGGGAAGACGTTGTGGGGCGACTTCCACAGATGGCCGCAACCCAGACGAGAGCGAGTTATCCCACGCTGGGTTTCCAGAATAGCGGGGCCGATGGCCGACACGCCCGTTTCCTGCATGGTGAGGTCGATGCGCATTCCTTTACCAGTCTTGTTGCGTTGATACAGCGCCAGCAACAGGGCATAGGCCACGTTGTTGCCCACTGAGTGGTCCATGTAGTTATTGCTGGCCCGATAGGACGGACCATCTTCGTAACCGGTGAGGTAAGACATGCCGCAGGATGCATCCACCGTGCGGGCTCGAGAACCGGCCCTTCGCCACGGTCCGGTATAGCCATAGGCCGTGGAGCTCAAGGTGATGATCTTCGGATTTAGCTTGGCCAGGYTCTCATGATCGAAGCCGAACCGCTCCATGGTRCCAGGCCGGAAGTTATCGGTGACGATGTCGCAATTTTGAGCTAGCTTGAGAAAAACCTCTTTGCCCTGGGGAGTGGCCACTTCCAGGCAGATGCTCTTCTTGTTGCGGGTTCCAAAGTAGGCCAAATTACCCCCTTCGTTCCACCATATCTGGCTGGGCTGCCCGTCGGGAAACGGCCCTGCCTTGCGGTCTTGGAGATGGGCCAAGCTTTCCACGCGAATGACCTGAGCACCCAGGTCAGCCAGGAAAGAGGTTCCCCAAGGCAACGCGTGAACCTGTTCTAGGGTGAGGACGCGAACRCCTTCAAGAATTCGATTTTGCGGCATCTCGGCTCTCATAASTACTTACTTTGGACGAGTTCATAATCAAATGGGCGAGTTCAAGCGTGAGTTCGTTCCCTGTCCCTGATGACTGGGAAGGGTACATTAGTGATGASTATCTCCTGAAAAGGGATAGTCGATGAAACTATCTAGCTGGGATGCTTGCCGAACATCATCCAGCCGCCMCTACTGGGCGTAGTGAAGGCCGCCAACGCGGTTTCAGCTCGCACTTTTACCTGCCGTGGGCCGGCCGATCCTCGAAGCTGTTCGATACTATCGGTATACATGGCGGTACGGGTACGGCCGTTCCCCAGATTGCCACCGCTGGAACTGAAAGGATGCGGACCCTCCACTCTAATGTCGTCCGCGTAAAAGGCGAACGCGTCTCCTCTCTTTACGCCGTGCCACTGGAAGGCCTCCAGAAAAAACTGGGCCATCGTAGCGTAACCGTCGTAGGGGTTAAAAATATCGACATCTGCGGGGCCGAGCCCGGCGCCCTCAAACATTCTCCGAGCGGCGCGGTCCGTCCAGTCTTCTATCTCGTCCAAATCCGGTTGGGTGGTGCGCTGCGTGAAATTGTGCTGGGAATGGTTGAGTACGTACACGGGTGGTTGCCGCATGTCCCGGGCGCGCTCGGCAGTAGTGATCAGGTAGGCGGCCGAGGCATTGACCGGCCTGTCRCAATCAAATATCCGGAGCGGATTCA
This sequence comes from Dehalococcoidia bacterium, assembly GCA_002746355.1. Classification (GTDB taxonomy): domain Bacteria; phylum Chloroflexota; class Dehalococcoidia; order Lucifugimonadales; family UBA3495; genus UBA9611. The sequence continues at coordinate 10,125 of NVWX01000008.1, forward strand.
GGATAWACCTGGAATTCACGTAATCCTCCTCGGTAAGTTGAACCATCCCACTGGAGGCATTGTAGCCCCACGGGGTCAAAAGTCCGTTTCGGTGTTGGTTGATCACAAAAGGGGCCAGGTCGTCGTGGGTCCCACCGTATTTTTGGCAATATTGATTGTGGGGGAAGATGTTGATGAAGTCGTTGCCTCCGTGGTTCCCCCAGGGGACCGTCCATTGCCGGGCCCCATTTGCATAATCCTCCGCGTTCTCGCCGCCGCGGCGATACCTGCCTTCGAGGTTTCCCGTTGGATATATCACCAAACAGGTGGTGCAAAGCCCGTCGGCTACGGACTGGGCGGCAAGACCCATCATTTCCCCAATGGTGGGTACGTTGGACGGGGTGTATTTTACGTTAGGCAACTCCATTTGTTTGACAAGCCAATCGGCGTTTATCAGGGTAAGACCCCATTCAGACTCGTAGGGAGGGTCGAAGTAGGGCCGGGGCGCCCAGGTGGACGAGGAGCCTCCACTGTTGCCAGCGATATGACTCTGGCAGCAGATGACACCATCGATCTGGTCCGGGGTAACTCCCGCGTCCTCCATGGCCAGCTCACAGGCGAGCATAGAGTATGCGCCCAGGGTTTGATTCATGGATGTCTCGTCCCAGCGCCGGTTAACGGGGGAATGACCGAATCCAGCCACCGCTACCTTGCCCCGGTGTTCCCAGACCCCCATCCCGTCTGTATCTCTTCGCCACTCATATGGAGTTTGCGTAGCCATCACTCACCTATTCTCATTACAAGAGTCTTTGGGACGGACCGGCAGTTTAACCCACCACCTGCCATTCGTGGATCAGTTGGTCCGGCCCAACTTCTTCAAAAATCATTTGGACAGCAGCCCCCACGGGGACTTCGTAAGGTGGAACTCCCGGAAGGTTGGAGTAAAAATTAATGCTCGGGTCCTGGTCCAGGGTTATTAGCGCCAGGTTGTAAGGCTGGTCAGGCATACGCCGGTTCAGCCGGCCATCCTCTATCACGATATAGGTAGATACGTGACCTCTCCCTTTCGCATCCTTCCATTCCAGCTTCTCCGCGGAACCGCAAGACAGGCATGTCTGTCGCGGTGGGTATTGGAGCCTGTCGCAAACGGTACAATTTTGCAACAACAGGCGTTTCTCGTTGACGGCGTCCCAAAAAGGCTTGCTCACCTCGTCGGGAACCGGGATTATCTTCGGCATTTTCCCTCCTGATTATTCGTTGAATGTTAAGACAGAACCCTGGTCTAGTCCATTGAAGCCCCGCGTCTGGACTCCATTGGGTGATTGCTGAGTCTTGATTGGCCTCACCATCTGCGCCTTACGCTTCGGCCACATGAAAGAAAGTCGATTAGCTATCGTGTCRTCGCTATTATCTGAAGTCAAAACTTGTGCCAACGCCACCTACGAAGCCGTACCCTTGATTTACAACCCGACTTAATAATTTTCCGTATTAATATTACTCTCAAGTCCGTTGTAGGAGTGCGTCAAGCACCACCTGATGGTCTAACGCTTTGTTCTACATGTGGCAGCCCCGGCATTTTTTGCCGACCCTGGCCAGATGGAAGCGTACGCGGGAAATATGTCTTTGTAGCGAAAAAACTGTGGTTAATAATTGTGGCATCTTATAATAATCTTTCTTGCAGGTTATTCGATTCGGATATAAAATCAGGCGCACAGCAGATGAGATGAATCGATGCCAAGCAACGATACATTCGATAAATGCGAGATAAATTACCCCTCCTTCTGTTAACTGGGCCTTGTAGTTAACCAGACAAAGAGGAGATTTGAAGGAGCAGAGAGATGGCTGATTCTCTAAGAGAAACATCGGTACCCAGTTCAGAGCGCACTGATGAGATTGAAGAGTTCGATGCAATCGTCATCGGCTCTGGGGTTACAGGGCTATATTCCTTGTATCGCATGCGCCAACTAGGATTCTCGGTCCGGGCTTTCGACGACGCTGGTGGAGTGGGAGGCACATGGTACTGGAACCGCTATCCAGGTTGCCGTTTTGACTCTGAAAGCTACTCTTATGGATATTCATTCTCCGAGGAACTTTTACAGGAATGGGACTGGAAAGAACATTATTCAGGCCAGCCAGAGACCGAACGCTACCTCAATTATGTGGCAGATAAATTCGATTTGCGTCGGGACATACAATTTAATTCGCGAGTTATGTCGGCGACGTTTGACGAGGCAGAGAGCCGCTGGGAAATCGATTTAGAAGATGGGAGCCGGGCGCGTGGCCAGTTCTTGATCACGTCGGTYGGAAGTTTCTCTGCCGGTTACGTTCCAGACTTCGAGGGGATCGACAGCTTCAAAGGGATTTCTTGTCACACTCGAGGATGGCCGGCAGAGGGAATTGGCCTAGCCGGAAAACGAGTTGGAGTCATCGGCACCGGCGCCACCGGCGTTCAACTCATTACGGAGATCGCCAAAGAGGTTGCACACCTGACCGTATTCCAGCGGACAGCGAACTACTGCGCTCCCCTTCGTAACGGCCTGATTGACGACGAAACCCAGAAGAAGATCAAAGCCAGCTACCCGGAGATTTTCAGGAAGTGCATGGAAACCGCCGGATCGTTCATGCATGAATTCGACAAACGGTCGGCCATGGATGTTTCTCCAGAGGAACGTCTGGCGCAGTATGAACGGCTGTGGGCCGAGCCCGGATTTAAGAAGTGGCTTTCTAATTTTCATGACGTGATGATTCCGGGAGAAGCCAATGAGGACTACGCTGAATTCGTTCGCAACAAGATTCGGGAACGCGTCCACGACCCAGTCGTAGCGGAGATGTTGGTTCCCAAGGACCACATGTTTGGCTCCAAACGACTGCCATGCGAGAGTGGGTATTACGAGGTTTACAACCAAGACAACGTTCTTCTGGTCGACGTCCGCGAAGCCCCCATTGAGCGAATCACCTCGAAGGGCGTCAAGACCAAAGAGGCGGAGTACGAATTAGACGTCATCATCTATGCCACTGGGTTTGATGCTATCACCGGGGGGTTGATCAAGTTGAATATCACCGGCCAAAACGGCCAGAAACTGAAGGAAAAATTTGCCGCCGGGCCAAGGACGTACATGGGGATTACCACCGCAGGATTCCCKAACCTGTTTACCGTAAATGCAGCGTCTGTTGGGAATTTTGTCCGGGCTGCTGAGCCATTGGTGGATTGGGTAAGCGAAACAATGRGTTACCTTCGGGACAACGATCTTAAGCGTATTACACCTACAATCGAGGCTGAAGACGCTTGGGTCAAACACGTCAATGAGGATGGGGCCAATATACTAAGGACACAGGCAAATTCTTGGTTTGTGGGAGCTAATATTCCGGGCAAGGCACGGGTATTGCTCACAGCCCCAGATACGGCTCCGGCCATGCGGGCCAAGCGAGCAGAGGTCGCGGCCAATGGGTATGAGGGGTTCATTCTCGAGTAAAAYYCMCGTYYGCCCACGTGGAAAAAGACCGAGCATCTATCWTGCCTGAGATCGAGGGGAGTTTTCGCGGTGAATGCTCTTATCAGTCCCAACGAATTCGATTTCTGCCTCATCTCTGTTTAGAGTAAGTTGTTCGTTCTTACCCGAGTCAAAGCCTGCGGTTAGATCAACCAAGTCGACCCAGGWACACTGCGATTGCGTGTTCCTGGTGTAGTTCGCCCCTATTCCATCTCCCGATACCCATATTTTGTTGCCTTCCGGCATTACTTTGTTGGGCGTTGAAAATTGAGTCAMWRMMKKRRSSKAWSWRMMKTAGKGKAYSRGGAGACGGRSKAGAGTCAAACCACACCKRRAACRCGGRMTGSCGGTGCTGGTGGTGAWTAGTTGGTTAGAGAATCCGCGTTTCACCACTAGGAATGAGCACTGCGGTAMCTTGTCCGGCAGTCGTTAATTCGGCTCTTCGACCGAAACAAAATTMAATGGTCTTTATACGTCGGGCACGATCGGTCAATGCCCACGCACGACCCAAAAGTCATCAGCCTGCTTGTCAAACTTTCCATGTCCCAACCTATCGTCGAGCCACACCCAGGATTTGTTCAACCACCGCCACCGAAAGTTCCTTATAAAGAAGCGAGGTACAGCATATATTCTTCGGGGCGGCTTGGTCCATGCGCACCTGCGGACGCAGGTACTACAGGTGSTCCCRACACKGATYTGGAAGGTCATGCACTTCTTAGCATCTACCTTCCAGGTTAATACTCCCGAYGCATTGCTCTCGTCCAAAGCCTCGAAACTACGGTTGCCTGTTGTGATCGCTYYCGTACCGCACTTCGGGACACATTTCAAACATGMGTTRCAGAATTCAGTGATGCCCGAGTCCACTGCGCCYAAGGCCTCAAGCGGWAGGTCGGTGAATATCTTGGAGATWCGGCAGCGTGATCCCACCTTAGGGTTGATTAAYARRCCRTGTCKCCCTARCTGSCCGAGGCCGGCATCGACGGCCAGAGGGATGCTTATGGCTGTGTCATTCGCCGCGGGGATGGCATTGTACCCCAGTCCTCGTATAAACTCAGCCAGCATCCACAGGGTCGGCGCCATTCGGGCATATGCCAGAGTACTGAGACCCTCAGTGAGTAGGGWCGGTGCATRKTCYGTACCSTCCACATCCTTACCCCATTCGTGGAGCAACACCACKACGTTGTTCATCTCCTTCGGGATYACCCGTGTCCCATCTTCAAGRCAAATGGGWTGGTCGTACTGTTCGTAACCGGGTTCATCGGAGAACTTGATTGGGTAWTCCTTTTTCGTCTCCGAATCGAAGTAATGGGAGTACACCCAGCGGCGGTCCAGTTCGGCAAAGCCAACTTGGTCCGCTCCGAACAAATGAGCGGCCTTACGCACAATCTGGGAGGCCTCTTTAGGGGAAGTCTTCGGTCGGCCCGTCGGCGCGGGCTCCACCTTGGATTGCCATGCAGTAGCTGGAGCGTCCGCCTGATTCTTTGAAAAGTCCATAAGAGATAGCAAGGAGTCTGCCGCKGCATCAAGGCTCCACGCAGTAGCCTCGAAWCCGGGGCGTCCCTTTTCCGTAAGCTGYCGTTKCTTKACYTTTAGTTTSTCTCGTTCAGCCTTGACTTGGGCGTCCCAMACCATCTGYGAGCCCATATGRTCTTTCTGATTGAAACGAACGTACGAKTCTTGCACTTGGTACATTTCAGCAGCTGTGACGCGRGGTTTGGCATGCCGACGYAACTTGATGTTCATGCCACGGGACCTCCTACCGGTAAMAGAWTGTCAMATATTGGGTCTGATGRGCTCTTMGTSGAYCTGGAAATTCTGARCGAACCRAGTCCGAGTTTATGGTGTAGCCTGGWACCCGAAAAACGATTATTCCGTCTAGAATCGGCAGTTCATCTATTGGTTTTCGCTGGTCGTTCGAATTTGCCCGAGAAGTTGCCGATATTATGACACGAATTATACGCGGTGCTGTTTTGCTGAAGACTTCTTGAGTCTCGACCACCCGTTAAACATTAGATTTCCTAGCATCTACACCACACCCGATCCAACTCGGGGCGCTCCGACCGATATTATTAAGGGCACCAAAAGGACTTGGTTTCGGCTCCAAGGTACCGTACCCATCCTAGCCATTAACGTACCACAGGAATCTCGTCCCGTTTTGCCCATTCTTGAATTGGTCGAGTGTGAAACCAGACTAGAGGGGGAGTTTGACTCATTACAACCCCCCGTCTCCCCGTCCAATATTCTAGGCACAAAAACGCCCCGSCTNTTGAGCCGGGGCGTTAATTCTAGGCATGGTGGAGACGGGGGAGAGTCCGTCTTCACCATAAACGACAATCTAGGCCACTCTGGATATCTGGTCGAGCCAAGTGCAGACTGAGAGTACGCCTATGCCTGATGATAAGATGGATGCAGGTGGCGTTTGCTCAACCCAGGATGAGCGGATGAAGATGGCTGCGTCTCTCGAAAGTGCTAACTATCCGCGCAATGATTTCGATTGACAGGATGTTGAGTCCACCATAGGATTGCGGCTGAACGGCTATTTGCCTTCCAAAGATGAAGCACAAACAAAATCAGCGGAGGCATCAAGATGGCCTTTAAATACCCGGATTTCCTAGTCGAGACTAACTGGCTTGCTGACCATCTGAATGACAGCGACATCCGCGTTCTTGACTGTACTGCCTTCAACCGGACCGACGGGAGCGGCGGTATACGGGCCGAAAGCGGCCGCGAATCGTGGGCGATGGAACACATCCCAGGCGCAGCACACGCCGACTTGGTCAACGATCTCTCCGACAATGACGCATCTTTCCGGTACATGCTTCCCCAGGTCCCACAGCTAGCCCAGGCATTTTCGGGCTGCGGTGTGGGCGCCGGCACCTGGGCGGTGCTATACGACTCCACTTCCGGTTCCTGGGCCACCCGCATCTGGTGGATGTTGCGGGCCATCGGATTCGACGACGCCTATGTCCTAAATGGCGGTCTGCACAAATGGAAACTGGAAGACCGCCCGGTGAACAGCGACCCATCAACCTATCCTCCCGCTATCTTCCTGGCCAAACCCAGGTCCGGACTCATGGCAAATMAAGATGAGGTATTGGCGGCGCTGGACCAAGGTGCAACCTGCGTGTTRAACGCGCTGAGTGAAGAGCAACACCTAGGCTCGGGCGGAGCCAACTACGGGCGAGCCGGCCGTATTTCCGGCAGCGTCAACGTTCCCGCCGGAAGCCTAACGGACCCCGTGACTCACGCCTATCTGCCGGCAGAAGAATTGGCGAAGAGGTTCGCCCRAGTCGGCGCGGACCGCGCGGAGCGGGTGATCACCTACTGCGGAGGCGGCATCGCCGCCAGCAACGACGCCTTCATCCTGACGCTTCTGGGATACGAGGACGTAGCGGTATACGACGCGTCGATGTCTGAATGGGCCGCAGACCCGTCGCTCCCGATGCAGACCGGGTAGATATTAAATTCCAGGAATGCTGGCCCTTATGGAGTAGACCTATGACGACGAACCGATGGCGGCTGAAAGGCCAATACTTCGAGAGTTGCAACTGCGAGATTCTTTGCCCCTGCATCGTGCAGACTGGGTCCGTTAAGCCCACCTATGGGCACTGCGACGTTGGTCTGGCTTTTCATATCGAAGAAGGCGATYTCAACGGCGTCTCCTTGGATGGTCTGAACTTTTTGGCGGCAAATTACACCCCCGGCAACATGGGCGATGGCAACTGGACCGCGGGATATTATGTGGACGAATCAGCCAGTCCCGAGCAAAGGGAAGCCATGGAACAGATCCTCTCGGGTGAGATGGGCGGCCCCGCAGAGCGGTGGAGAGCCCTGACCACGGATTTCAGGGGCATAAAATACGTGCCCATCGAATTCAAGTCGGAAGGCCGCATCCACAGCATCAATATCCCAGGCATCATCGACTTTCAAGTAGAAGGAGTCGCCAAGCCGGGCCAGGATGAAGCGATGCAGCTCGTAAATGCCGGCCACCCAGTTAMCCGGGACCTCTACATCGCCAAGGGCACCAAGGCGACTTACACCGACCACGGCATGACCTGGGACAACACCGGCAAGAACGCGCACTATGCTCCCTTCGATTGGAGCTGGCCATAAMCGATGGTCCATTTAATCAATTCAACGAGGCGAACATGACCCAGCAGAACCCATCTCCTCGCTTTCCATCCATCCCGGACATCAGCGAACGGGACACCGTGGACCAGTTCCACAGAGAAGAACTGCAGCTTGCTCTGCGCAATCGGGGTATGCCGCTGGAGGCGATGCGCTATCCGATAACGCCTTCGGGTATGCATTATCTCGTCATCCACTTCGATATCCCTGACGTTGATGTTGACACATGGCGGCTGAACGTAGGCGGCCTGGTCTCCAAACCCCTCAGCTTGAGCCTGGATGAAATCAAAGCGCGGCCCGCCCGCACCATGGCGGTAACCATGGAGTGTGCCGGGAATGGCAGGTCGTTGTTGAATCCGAGAGTTATCAGCCAGCCGTGGTTCACCGAAGGGATCGGCAACGCCGAATGGACCGGCACTCCCCTGAAGGGAATCTTGGATGAAGCCGGTCTCAAAGACTTGGCCGTGAACATCGTTTTTTCCGGCGCCGACCAGGGGATTCAAGGGGATGAGGTCCAAGTTTACCAACGCAGCTTGAACTTGGAAGAGGCCAACCGCGAAGAGATGATGTTGGTCTATGAGATGAACGGGCAGGCTTTGCAACCCCAGCATGGCTACCCCCTTAGGCTTCTTTTGCCGGGCTGGTATGGGATGGCCAGCGTCAAATGGCTCGATACGATCGAGGCCGTCAGCGAAGAGTTTCAGGGATTCCAGATGACCACCTCCTACCGCTACACCCAGGTGAAAGGCGAACCCGGTGAGCCTGTGACGTTGATACGRGTCAGGGCATTGATGGTCCCTCCCGGCATCCCGGATACGATGACACGAAGGCGATTAGCCACCGCCGGGACGCATCTGCTCACCGGCAGGGCTTGGGCAGGCCGATTGGGAATCTCTCGAGTGGAAGTCAGCGTCGACGGCGGCTTAGGTTGGACCGATGCTGAATTGGGCGAACAGGTCTCAACCTTTGCCTGGCGGCCCTGGTCCTTCGAGTGGAACGCGGCCCCAGGATGGCATACCCTTTCCGTGCGGGCCACCGACACCAATGAAAACGTACAGCCTATCGAACAGTTCTGGAACGCTCAAGGCATGGGCAACAACATGGCCCAACAGGTCAGAGTGTTGGTGGAATAAAAGGGTTGGAACGAACAGCCGGGAGTGGAAAGAGTCAATGAGCACAGACGAGTCATCAACAGCRGTCAGGGGCGGGATGCTGCTGGCAAAGGCGCTTTTCGAGAAGCAGATAGAGATGGTCTATACCCTGAGCGGTGGCTTCATAAACACTGTGCTCGAGGGTTTGATGGAGTACGAGATTCCCGTGGTGAATCTTCCCCACGAGCAAGTGGCTGGAAACATGGCCGACGCATGGGCGCGATTGAACCGCAAGCCCGTTGTGTGCTTGGTCGGCCCGGAGGGTTTCGCGAACGTAGTCCCGGCCATGGCGGAGGCGTATTTCCAACGGTCTCCGGTAATCTTCATCACCAGCTCCAGCACATTGAAACGCGACGGTAGAGGTGGGTTTAAAGAGATCGCCCATAACAGAGTCGCCGAGCCGATCACCAAATACACCATATCCGTGAACGCCGGTGAGCGCATCGCGGAGGCCGTGGACAAAGCATACGACATGGCCGTGAACGGGAACCCGGGTCCGGTGCACATCAGCATCCCAGTAGATCTTCTCTATTCGTCGTATGAACCAGGKACCCAGGAGGGTGAGCGGGCGTTCAAGTTATCGCGGCGTGAGGTCCACCGGCCGTCTCCCAACCCCGATGACATGCGAAAATTGGAAGCCATAATGCGGGATGCGAAGAAGCCGGTGATCGTGGCGGGAAACGGGGTCTGGTGGTCGGGCGCGGAGTCGCAACTGGAGAGTGTGGCAGCCCAACTTGGGATACCGGTTTACAACGCGGCGTACCATCACAAGGTGCTGGATATCGGCAGCGAAGTCTCTTTGGGAATCRTCGATATCCACCTGAACCCGCCATCGGAGACCGCGCTGGCCGAGGCCGACGTCATACTCGTGATCGGCTGTCCGCTGGATAATCTATTGAACTTCGGAAATCCTCCCTTGTTTCCCGAAGACGCCACCCTCATATGCGTCAACGGCTCCACCGAGGAATTGGCCGACAACCATGTGGCTGATGTCCGCATCTTGGGCGACCCCGGCGCGGTGCTGACGGCCCTGGGCGAGATGGCCACCGCCGAGCAATTGAATGTTGGGGCCGAGTGGATCGAGGCTAACCGGCAGCGTCGCAGGGACTGGGCGGAAGGAATGAATAAGATGTTGGCGGAGGAAGGCGACGGTCCGCTGCATCCCCTCAAGATATCGCGCGAGATCATGAAATCGCTCAACGAAGACGACTACCTGGTGATAGACGGCGGCGATACCCATTTCTGGGCGGAGATCGCGGTGAACATGGCCGCCGCGGAGGGAATAAGGTTGCGCGGTGTGTTGCACCCCGGCCCTTTGAGCATACTTGGCGTGGGGGTCCCGTTCTCGGTCGCCGCCAAGATGAATAGTCCGGAAAGCAGGGTTGTGCTCCTCTCGGGCGACGGCGCGTTCTTGGCCGGGGGGCTCAGCATCGAGGCGGCCTTCGCCAACGACGTGCCGATCACCGTCGTAATCGACAATAACCGGGGCTTCGGCTCGATCAAGCAACAGCAGATGAGGCTCTTCAAGAGCGGCAAATCCTTCCAGACGGATTTCAGGGATATCCCCTTCGATAAGATGGTGGTGGGCCTGGGTGGTTACGGCGAAACGGTTGAAGAGATAGAAGACCTGTCATCGGCCATGGAGCGCGCGTTCGCCAGCGGACTTCCAGCGTGCATCAACGTGAAGTCGAAGAGCGTGATCAGCCCTCTGATAGAGGGTCTAACAGACCGCAGAGTGCGCGCGTCCATCGAGTAAAACTCGTAAGACTTGTTCTAGAGCCCCTACTTCCCCTCAAAGAACCGCCTTGGGTTCTCCACCATTATCTGGTTGATGACCTCTTCGGAAACGCCCATGTCCATCAGGCGTGGGAGCACGTTCCGGGTGATGAAGTTGTAGCCGTCGGGGTTGTATTTGATGCGYTCTTCTTGCACRGCYAGWCCGTACCGGGCYTTGGGCACSGAGTGGTCGTGKGAGAGCATGATCCGGTTGGTGTGGCCGGCGTCGATCAGTTGCTTAGTCAACTGGGTCCGTTCCTCCCAATAAGGCGTTCCCGGGCGGCGTCCACCGGGGAAACGGTCAAGTCCCAGCCAGACTCCCTTCCTCAAAAGACCCTGCAGGTAACTCATATCCATGTCGTCGTTGCTGTGGCCGATGTAGACCCGGTCCATGTCCACCCCTTCGTCCATCAGGATGCGGACCTGCTCGTCCCCCACCCGGTCCGGCGACCAGGTGTGGGTGGAGATGGGGRCGCCAGTGCGCACGGACGCCTGACCGGCGGCCCGCAGCACTATCTCTTGAGCCGGCGTAACCCCTCCCTCGTCGCTGGCGACCTTGATGATGCCCGCCTTGATTCCGGTCCCTTCGATGCCAACCTCGATCTCTCTAACATAAAGGTCGGCTATGACCTCAGGGGGAAGGTCGGCGAACGGCCGCGGCACTGCCAAATGGTTGCCGGTGGCGGCGACTATTTGCACGCCAGTGGCCTGCGAGACCTCTTTCATCATCTCCACGTCACGCCCCAGGTCGATGGTCGTCACGTCAATGATGGTGCGGAGCCCCTCCCTGTGGGCCTCTCSCNWSGWCRMYKKGKCSKGCNCGANRWYTSSSGGASKGYYGACWMSWTCRSGMMRKGKACSWASSAYACCGKCKGNGTYGRWSRMCAGSKGTKSMTSGYTCWSRGTGWRSCYSAATNTYCGCWKYRYCMACMKGNCMCCNARACWRYANTYASKWGKGNNATGGTGNKRMCMSSACNATKTNYCTCKSSGMCATTCTAATACCATTTGAGGGAGCCGGGGACGGAAACAGATCTCGCTGGCCACGCCCGCGATTTCGTCGCAGTGTCGCTCGCCTCAACACTGTCACCCTGAGTGGAGCGAAGGGTCTGCCGTGATCGGCTTGGCAGATTCTTCGTCGGCCTACGGCACTCCTCAGAATGACAGGTTTACGGAGGGCAGGCACGGTTGCGAAAATTTGAGGAATCGCCCGCTGAAAAACATTCCGTCTTGCCGCCCGAGCTATAATTGCCGCGCTACTTCAACCCCAAGAGGTTTCCATGCAATATGACGTGATCATCGTCGGCGCAGGCTCAGCCGGCTGCGTCCTGGCCAACCGGCTTTCCGAAGACCCAAAGCGGTCGGTGCTGCTTCTGGACGCCGGGACCGATTACCCGGACATGGACCTGATGCCCGACGAGATCAAACACGACCACAACCAGAGGGCGTCCGAGGCCGACGCTCCCCACAACTGGTCCTTCGAAGGCACCACTGACTCCCAAGGCGCTAGGACCGCCGCGGTGGCCCGGGGCAAGGTCTTCGGCGGCACCAGCGCCATCAACCACCAGATATTCCTCCGGGGGCTGCCCGGAGATTTCGACTACTGGGCAGAACTGGGCAACGATGAGTGGTCCTACACCAAGGTCCTGCCCTATTTCCGGAAACTGGAAACCGACCTGGACATCGCCGGTGATTTTCACGGGATAACCGGGCCAATCTCAGTGACTCGCCACAAGCAGGAGGACTGGCTGCCGTTGCAGAGGGCATTCCACTCAGCTTGCTTAGCCGCCGGATACCGCGACGACCCGGACATGAACGGCCCCGACGCCGAGGGTGTCGGCGCCATTCCTTTGAATTATTTAGATAGCATYCGGGTCAGTACGGCCATCGGCTATATCAACCCTTGCCGACACCGCCTTAACCTGACTATCRAGCCCAACGTGACCGCCCACCGGGTCATATTCCAGGGCAAACGGGCCGTGGGTGTATCGGTCGAAAGTGGCGGCGAGATGTTCGAACTCTCCGGAGAAATGATCATAATGAGCGCCGGGGCCATCGCCTCTCCACAGCTACTCATGCTCTCGGGCGTCGGGCCAAAAGATATCCTGGACGGGTTGCAGATACCGGTGGTCCACGACTCACCTGGCGTGGGCCGAGGCATGAARAACCATCCGGCAGTCTCGCTACGGTACAAGCCGGTGGACGGCTATTCCCTGGAGACCGGCTCCCCCAGGAACCAAGTGGGCCTGCGRTTCACTGCAAAGGACTCCACGATCAAGAACGACATCCAGGTGCAGACCCTCACTTCCGGACCGCTGGGCCACGAGGCCGACGAGATACGCGTGGGCTGCCGGCTGGAGTTCCCCCAAGGCGCGGGCGAGCTAACCATCACAGCGGCCGACGCCAACGTTCAACCAAAGTTGGACTACCGTTTTTTGGATGATCCTTCCGACGTGCTACGGCTGCGGGAGGCGGTACGTGAATGCGCCCGGCTATTTGAGGATCCGGTTTTCCGCGGGGTGATCGACGTACTAATCTCGCCCACGGCGGAGGAGATCGCCTCGGATGAACTGCTGGACGCCTGGATCGCCGGGACCATGTCCATCGCCGGCCACACCTGCCGCACCTGCAAGATGGGCCCGGCGTCCGACCCGGAAGCGGYGGTAGACCAGTTCTGCCAGGTACGCGGTGTCGAAGGACTGCGGGTCATCGACGCGTCCGTGATGCCGGAGATACCCCGGGCCAACACCAACGCCACGACCATCATGATTGCCGAGAGGGTTGCGGATCTTATCGTTGGTTGAATCCAAACACGCCACGATCATCATCAAAGCGAATATCAGGCCGCCTCGGTCCCGAATCGGCCGAAAGTGAGCAAACCATGGACCAGAACGCCATCGCCATCGAATCTCTACTGATCAAGGACTGGGCCTCCGGGCTGCGCATCACGACCATCCCTCAGGCGATGCGCCGTCTGGGTTTCTCCAACGATATTGATCAGAGATGGGAGATGGCCAACCACATGGACGCCCTGTGGCACAGCACGTTGGAGGCGCCCGAAAAGATACAAGAAGTCAATTCCGCGATCGGCCTGACCACCGCGGAGGATCAAGCCGGCCTCACTGAACATTGGCGCGATCAAGTTGGCAGTTGGGACCGGGCGTCCATCTTGCTCACCGACGACGAAAAACTGATTGCCCGGCACATACTGTACCGCCGAAGATACCGGTCCTCTCTGCCATCGCTAGAAGAAATCGCGGCCTCGGTCGGGACGGGACTCGAAGAGACGGCCAGCGGGATCCGAATGCTAGCCAAGCTGGGCTTCCTGGCCATCGCGGCCGTTCATGACGTTGCCGGTTACTCATTGACCGAAGACCACGGCAGGTTTCTGGACGGACTGGGGTTTTCGTTCCATACGGTGACTTTGGACGGCGATGAACGATTCGGGATTCCTTGAGCCATCGACTTCCTGCTGTTGGTCAACAGCCAATACCGCGAACACCAGATCAGGCTGGACGACGCTTGCGCCCACTGCGCCGAACGTATTCAACTTGAGGCCGATCACGGGACCGTCACGCGAGTCCGCCCCGAAGAAGCCGTCGTCCACCGGGGTGGCACTTGAGGCCAGAACAACCTCTTCCAGTCGGAAGAACACCTCAGAGAGTGGAACGGCGGCGAGCTGCCGGAACCGGGCTCATGGACGCTGGCGTCTGAAGGCATAGAGTCGATCAGAAGAACCTACTCGTAGGACGTCTTAAGTGCACGGCTAGTCTGACGGCGCCTAAGCCCGGCTACTCAATCAGCCTCGTTCGAAGAAATGATGCCGTTCCGCAGGTCCTCGGCCACCTGTCCCGCATCCCGAGCAGATGGGTCGAACATTCCAGCGCCGCTGGGGAATTCGACGGTCAATACATCCGTGTCGTCATTGAGCGTCACGTAGCCCAACTCCATGGGTGAGTTGGCGTCGCTTAGGGTCTCGCCGTTCAGCGCCACCACTGTCTTGGTGCCTGGCTTGCCGCCAAAAGCCCCGTCGGCGGCGAATGACAATCGGTGCGGATGGAGATATATCTGCAACGCGTGAGGGTGTCCGGGGAGCCTGGATATCGAGATCCGTTCCCCGGGACTGCCGCGAAACTTTCCTGGACCTGCCGAATCCTGAATGAACTCCTTGGCGTTGATCAACACCGGGCTGTTCAGTTCGAATACCTCGATCGGCACATTCGAAGCGCTGCTGGGAAACATGTTTTGGCCGGCGCCGTCGCCTCCGCTGGTAGCTCCTCTGCCTCCGCCGCAGAAAAAGTGGGCGTTGAATACGCTTCCATCAGCCTCCACGCCATAGGTTTGGAGTATGGACATCAGTCCGTTTCCGGCTTGGACCCGGTCCGGCAACACCGCCGACAGGGCCTGGAAGATCGCGCCGTGGATGTACCAGCCGGTGTTGACACGGGAGCCGACGGACGCAGGGAAGGTGCAGTTTATGATGCTGCCTTCCGGCGCAGTCACTCTGATGGGCTCGAAGCACCCCTCGTTGACCGGAATTTCAGGCGTGAGCAGGCAGGCCAGAGTGTAAAGGGTGTGGCCCAAGCTGTAGATCATCGTGCAGTTGATGCCGCCATGGTCAATCTGAGGCGATGAGCCGGTGTAATCCACCAAGATGCCATCGCCTTCCACTCTCAACTTGACCGCGATCTTCAGGGGCGTGCCCATGCCATCGGTGAACACTTCGTTGGTGTATTCGCCGTCCGCCATCTCGGCGATGGCGGCCCGCATGGCTTCTCCGGAGCGCTCCCGTATAGCGGCGGACAGCTCATCCAAGTTAAGTAGACCGTACTCCTCCAGGAATGCCACAACCCTTTCGCAGCCCGACGCGTTAGCCGCCACCTGTGCCTCCAGGTCAGTCAACACCATGTCCGGCGCCCTCACATTCCACCGGAACATGTCGAAAACCAGTTCGTTGGGTTCGCCTTGGTCGTAGAGTTTGCACATGGGGAAGAAGATGCCTTCCTCATATGAGTCGCGGACGTTCTTGGCGTCCAGTGAACCCCCGATATCCGAGGTATTGGCGATATTTCCGGCGAATCCGACGACCTTCCCTTGGAAAAAAACCGGCGTGACCACTGCTATATCTGGCAGGTGTCCAGCGCACATCCAGGGGTCGTTGGTTAAAAATACGTCTCCCGGACGCATGGTTGTAGCCGGGTATTTCTTCAGTATCTCCTTGGTCACGTTGGGCATGGTCATGTTGAACACGGGCATGCTGCGGTAGGCGTGAGCGATGGAGCGCCCTTCAGCGTCGAGGACCTCACAGCCAAAGTCATTGGCTGAGGCGATGATCGTGGAAACGGCCGTCCGTAGCGTGGTGGTCCACATCTCTTCGGTGATGTTGATCAGCCGGCTCCACATGATTTCCAAGGAGACTGGGTCGAATCTCGCCATAGTTACACCATCCTCGGTAATGCGACAGAAATCATCCGATCTCAATGAACAGATTCAAGAATGCATCGACCTCAGCCACATCGTTGGGACCGATGASCRARGTCRRKYMYSSMYCCWCMRKSRTRKCCGGGCCTTCGATGTGGCGGCCAGCCGTCAGCCGGTACCGGTCGTAGACCGCGCAATCGACGAAGCCCCCGGATTCTTTGAAGTAGGCCCTCCGSCTCCCTTTGAGGGCGTCTTTGGGGTCAGGGTCGTCCGCGAGCCTTTGCTCCTGCAGATTGACTTCCCGTTGGGACACCCGGACTAATAGCCGCCAATTCTGGACCTGGACCGGAATATTCAGGTTCCTCCGGCTATACAGAGATTGGTAGAGTTCGTGAAATCGTTCTTCCAGATGATGGACGTTGAATGAGCCCAGCGGCCAATCGGGGAGAGTCACGTTGAGTTCGTGTATCTGACCCACCAGACGCAGGTCCGCGCTACGCACCACTTCCATGCCCTCCGGGTCTAATCCGGCCTCCTGGAGCATCGCCGCGCCCGAGCTTTCCATCTCCGAAAACAGGCGTTCCACTGCCGCCCAGTCGGTGTCCGCAAGCAGGTCCGGCAGGGAGCGCACTTCTTCGAAGGAGATGGGAGCGGCCAGACACCCCACCGTTGAGGTTACGCCGGCCGCCAAGGGCACGATCACTTTCTTGACCCCCAGTATCCGGGCCACTCCGCAGGCGTGGGAGGGTCCGGCGCCGCCGAACGCGATCATCGAGTAATTTCGTGGGTCTTTGTTGCGCTCGATGATATGGATCCGTGCCGAGGCGGCCATGTTCTCGTTGACCACTTCATGGATCCCCGCGGCAACCTGGTGATTCTCCATGCCGATCGCTTTGGCCAGGGTTGCGATGGCCTGCAGACCAGCATCCTGATCGAGCTTCATCCTGCCGCCCAAGAAATAATCTGGGTCCAGATAACCCAGCGCCAAGTCCGAGTCCGTCACGGTAGGTTCGTGGCCTCCCATGCCGTAGCAGGCGGGTCCCGGATCGGCTCCGGCGCTGCGCGGGCCAACTTTGAGGAGTCCCATCTGGTCCGTCCAAGCGATGCTGCCGCCGCCGGCCCCTATCTCCACCAGGTCCACGACGGGTATCACGATGGGCAGTCCGCTGCCCTTTAAGAACCGGTGCACCCGAGCCACCTCGATGCTGTTGGACAGCGACAGGCCGCCGCCTTCGATCACGCAAGTCTTGGCGGTGGTGCCGCCCATGTCCAGCGAAATGAGGTCGTTTTGGTCCAACAAGCCGCCATAGAAGCGGGCGGCCAAAGCGCCGGCCGCCGGGCCGGACTCTATAAGGCGCACCGGATTCTGCCGGGCTTTCTCGCCGTCCATCACGCCGCCCGCCGAATGCATGACCAGCAATTTGCCCCGGTATCCGGCTTCGGACAACAACCCTTCTACTTGCGTAAGGTAACGTGACACCGCCGGTTTAACATAGCAGTCGGCCACGGTAGTAGAAGTCCGCTCGAACTCGTTGATAACCGGCGCAACTTCCGATGAGATGGAGATACTCAGTTTGGGGAACCGGGAGGATATGGCAGCCTTCAGCGTCTGCTCCGATTCAGGGTTGCGGTACGAATGAAGCAACGACACYGCCAGCGACTCAGCACCGTCTTCGACCAATCCTGCAACGATCTCCACTGCCTCTGCAACTTCGGGAGCTTGCAGCACGGTCCCGTCTCGGGTGRTCCGCTCGTTGATCTCTCTCCTTAGATAACGGGGCACGAGGGGTTCGGCAGGCCGGGCTTGAAGGTCGTACATGTGGTAGATCTGTTCCCGCCCCATCTCCAAGACATCGCGAAACCCACGGGTGGTCAAGAGGGCCGACTTGCTGCCTTTGCGCTCGATAATGGCGTTGGTGACCAGGGTGGTGCTGTGGATGATGACACTTAATTCGGAGAACCCGACGCCTGAGTTGGCGAGGAGCTCGGTGGCGCCTTGAATCAGAGTCTGATCAGGCTCCAGGGCGTTGGTCAGCAGCTTGTGGATAGTGATCTGCCCGCTTCCAAGATCAAGAAGGGAGAAATCGGTGAATGTGCCACCGATGTCAATGCTTAAGGCGTGAGTGTTCTCTTCCAAAGCGTTCGATCAGTCCGTCGAGGCTGTCTGGCTGAAGGACCGATCCCTCTAGGATTCTGGGAGATTTTCAGTACGTGGTTTGCGAGCTTAACGGTGTCAAACTACCACATCTTCAATTCCGTCGTAACGTTTCCCCGCCAACGGCAAACACCCAGACCTAGTTGATCGCCACCTGCCTGTAGGACACTCCGGTCTCGGGGTCTAGGTCCACCACCGTTACCTCTCCGGCGCCGGGGCTCCCGATAGGGCCAAGGGGGCAACCTGAATAAACGGCGGTGACGTTCCCTTGGGAGACGTCCACATGGCGGTCCCAGTGGCCCAATGCCAGGTAGTGGCAGCCGGCGTCGGCGACTTCCTGAGGGTAGATGGGTGAAGACCTCTGGTCCCGGTCTTCCGGATAGTGAAAATGGCCGTGGGCCAGGGCCACAAGCCAGTTATCTTCCATCGGCGACGGCATCCCATCTAAGGGCTTGAATTCCGGTGTATGCATGGGCATGGCCCGCCCCCAGAGATCGATCCCCAACCCCGGGAAGGAAAGCAACTCGCCCTCGGTGCCCTTCAATACAAAGAGATTGTCCGGCGCTTTCTTGAAAGGCTCGCGGCGGTACACCGAACTCTCGTGGATCAGGTCGTGGTTGCCTGGCAGGACCACCGCTGGCATTTGCAAACGGCCCATCTGCTCTAGGAACCACTCCAGTACCTCGTCCGAGACCCGTTCGTTGTCGAAGATGTCCCCCACTAGAAGCAGCATGTCGCCGCCGTTATCGGCCACCGCGTCCACCACRGCAGAAACGGCATCCGCCGACTCCGGATGACCGGTGTGGTCGCCCAAATGGGTGTCCGAGGTATGTATCAGGCGCAGTTTTTTTGAAGGCATGTTTTTATTTTAGGATAAGGGTCGCGGGAAGCTGGGTACAAGTACGCGAACCTAAGGGTTGTTTAGATTTCGAAATTAGCTGACTRWWRCSKKMYKYYRAYAKGSWYRSRRKKRGCGKKWRYYSWMYYCWSGRTGRGYRRKAWKCGYCYWCYCGGTKKRYAMYMKSYSYCCACCCGGTTTCCGCCCGCTCATGGTGAGCTTGTCGAACCACTGTTTGTCCCGAATCTTAACTCCCGAGGACCCCTCTCTCCTTCAGGTCGGCAATCTTCTCGGGAGAATAGCCGGCTTCTTCCAGAATCTCATCGTTGTGCTGGCCGAGCATCGGCGGGACCCGGCGGATGGTGGCTGGAGAGTCGGTCAGCTTCAATGGCGAGGCTGGGAATCTCAAGTTGGGGACCTTGGGATGGTCCACTTCGGCGATCATGTTTCGGGCCAACACTTGGGGGTTCGAGACCACATCGGAGACGGTATTGATGGGTCCACAGGGCACCCCGGCCTCAACGATCAGATCAACCCAGTGGGCGGTGTTCTTCTGGGCGAACAGTGCGCTCAGTTCGCCCACGCACTCGGCCCGGTGCTCCACGCGGTCGGTGTTGGTGGTGTATCGAGAGTCTTCCAGCATGGCGTCCTTGCCGATGGCGCGGCACATGCGCTCCCACAGCCCCTGGTTGGCGCAACCGATGATGAACTGGCCATCCGAAGACGAAAAACTCTGGTAGGGCACCAGGCTCGGGTGTCCGGAACCCATTCGCTTGGGCTCGACCCCAGTACCCATGAAGCCCGTGGCGTGGTAACTAAGCGCGGCGACCTGACCGTCCAGCAGAGCGGACTCCACCCACTGGCCCTTGCCGGTCTGGTCTCGCTGCCGGAGGGCGGTCAAGATGGTGCCGTAGGCCATCATTCCCGTGAACAGGTCCACCAGCGAGAAACCGATGCGCAGCGGGCTGCCGTCCGGGTCGCCGGTCAGGCTCATCAGGCCGCTGTAGGCTTGGATCAGCAGGTCGTAACCCGGCATTTCGGCCATGGGTCCAGTGCGGCCGTACCCGGAGATGGAGCAATAGACGACTCCCGGATTGGTCTTCTTAATCACTTCGTAACCCAGGCCTAGCCGGTCGAGGGATCCAGCCCG
Organism: Dehalococcoidia bacterium; assembly: GCA_002746355.1. GTDB lineage: Bacteria > Chloroflexota > Dehalococcoidia > Lucifugimonadales > UBA3495 > UBA9611. The sequence continues at coordinate 30,211 of NVWX01000008.1, forward strand.
GAAGCTCTCGATCAAGACATCGGCGTCGGCAGCKAGGTCCTGGACRATCTTGAGGCCTTCCGGTTCCTTCAGGTTGACCGAAAGGCTGCGCTTGTTGCGGTTGAAGGTGAGGAACTGGGTGCTTTCGCCGTTCACGAAGGGCGTCCATTTGCGTGTCTCGTCGCCACCCGTCGGCTCTTCGATCTTGATGACCTCCGCGCCCATGTCGCCCATCAACATGGTGCARAAGGGTCCGGCCAGAGTGCGCGTCAGGTCTACTACCTTGATCTTATCCAACGCCGCAACCATATTATTTCTCCTGAACTATCGGTTWAGCTGGGGATATCAGGCGTCCGAATACGCCTGGGCGATTATAGCACGAGCCCAAGCGTCATCCCTTTTTCGCTTCCGTTGACCGCCTGGGCAGCCGGTGCTAGCGTGGTCGTGCAATGACCCAACAACCGCCAAAGATAATAGTCCTCGGCGGGATCAACATGGACCTGGTTTCCTATTCGCCAAGGTTCCCCCGGCCCGGAGAGACGGTCGTCGGCGACCGGTTCCTCACCTACGCCGGCGGCAAGGGCGCCAACCAGGCCGTGGCCGCCGCTCGAATGGGGGCCAACGCCGTTATGGTGGGACGGGTCGGCGGGGATATGTTCGGCCCGCAGCTGCTGGACGGCCTGGCGGCGGCCGGCGTGGACATATCCGGAATCRGAGTCAACCCCGACGAAAGTTCAGGGATAGCGGTGATCGGCGTAGACGAGACGGCCCAAAACTGCATCACCCAGATCTTGGGGGCCAACGCCACCTGCGGACCGGCCGAAGCGGCGGCGGYCARGCRSGNMCWCSSCSRCNVMWYNCGSGYYSCTNTYGSMGWYGNGAMGYYRCMSSRGACCTGTCATTGGAGGTTGCCCGGGAAGCAAAGGCCCAGGGTGTCACGGTCATGCTGGACCCCGGTCCGGTCAGGCCGCTGCCGGAAGGGCTGCTTAGTCTCTGCGATGTGGTCACGCCCAACGAGACCGAAGCCCGGGCGTTGGTGGGTTTTCCGGTCACCGGACCTGATTCGGCAGCCGAAGCGGTGTCTGCATTGTTGGACCAAGGAGTAGGCATCGTGGTGATCAAGCTGGGGGGYCAGGGGRCTTACTTCGCTGACCAAAAGAACCGCGGCATGACGCCGCCCTTCGATGTGGATGCCGTGGACTCGGTTGCGGCGGGTGACGCCTTCAATGGTGCGCTAGCCGTCTCGCTGGCCGAAGGCAAGGACCTGGAAGAAGCGGTGATCATCGCCTCGGCCGCCGGGGCGTTGGCCGTGACCCGGACCGGGGCCCAGGACTCGATGCCGGAACGCAGCCAAGTCGAGGAACTGATACGCAGTCAGCCGCGCTGAAACCGTCTCTTCAAACGCCGTCCCAGATAACCCACCGCCGGGACCAGCAGCGCGCCAAGCCAGACCAAAAACGCCAGAGTGAAGACCCACCAATAGGGCGGCCAATTGATCCCGCCCGCCATGCCGATACAAGCTATGACGGTAGCCAAAGCCGCGGCTTTGACCGCGAAACTGCGGGCCACCCTCCCAGGCTCAACGTCCACTACGGCGACGTAGGCCAGCACCAGGGCCAGCGTCGTTACGATGGCAGTGCTCTTCCAAAAACCATCGGAATCGGGCGTGCCCCAGATTCCGGTCAAGAGCAGCAGCAGTCCGGCCGCAGCGGCAACSAGTGCAACCGGCCAAACTCGCGAATCGGGCCGCCGCTCGGCCACCCAGGCCGGTCCCAGGCTGCAGAAGAAATAACCCTCGACCACCAGAGCAGTGATYAGGAACCTCCCTCTGGTCTTGGTGTATTCGCCCAGCACCACGATGGCGATGACGATCAATACCGCGACGACTGACGTCATCACAAATCCCAACGCGTAAGGCTTGGGCGTRATCACTCGCCTGAGATTTTCCCTGAATCCTAGAATTTTCTGACTCTACTCCCCGGTTGCCGGCCGGATAATATGCGAAATTTAGTCCCTGTTCTGAACTCCCATGCGGCAAGGCCAAGGCATATTATAATCAGCGGCACTTGTATCTAACCAACCCCCCGGATGCGCGCTCACTTCAAAAGAGAGATTGTGTTGACCAGAGACGATAAATACTGCCCGTCYTGCGCCGCCACCTTGGAGATCAAAGASGTCTTTGGGCACGATCGGCCTGTGTGCCCGGACTGCGGCCGCGTTATCTTCTACGACCCCAAGGTGGCCGTCATATGCATCGTGCCTAGGGATAGCAGGGTGTTGATGATCCGCCGGGCCACCGACCTTGGCTACGGACTCTGGGGGCTGCCGGGCGGCTACGTGGACCGGGGCGAAGTGGTGGAAAGGGCGGCGGCCAGAGAGGTCTGGGAGGAAACAGGGCTAGAGGTTGAAACCGGAGAACTGATCGGTCTGTTTTCGGAGTCAGGCAACCCTGTGATGGTGGCAGTGTACGCAGCGAGGGAAACCGGAGGCACACTGGAAGCAGGACCGGAGGCGTTGGAAGTCGGTTTCTTCGATATTGGTGATCTGCCCGAACTTGCTTTCCCGCGAGACCGCGAGGTGCTGGCCAAATGGCAGAGAAGTCTCGATCACACCGTCTGAAAATACAAACGCCGCCTGGTAGGATCAACCAGGCGGCGCGCTGGAGAAGGGAGTCTTTTTATCTAYACGTTATGTTAATTAACAATCTCCCTCCGGTCAAGTTTAAACAGCCGTATCGTTGAACNAAAAATGCTCCACCCCGGTGAATCGGRGTGGAGCAGGGGGAGATAGGAGGGTCGCGATTCCAACCCTACTATCGTTATGTTRAGCAGCCCTTCCAATCACGGTCAAGCCAACCATAGCTGGACGTTGAAAGCGCGCTTCCCGGCCGATATCAGRGCGTGATCAAGCGACGGTCGCGATCACTTCCACCTCTATGTGGAATACCGGGTCCGCCAGCCCGGAGCAGAGGATCAAGGTACTCACCGGCAGGTCGCCGTCCGGAACGAACTTGGACTTGATGACGCGGTATGCAGGGATGTCTTCCCGGTGGGTCATAAAGACGTTCATCTTCATGATGTGGTTCATGTCGCTGCCCACCGACTCCAAGGCCGCTTGGACGTTCTTGAACGCCTGCTCGGCCTGGGCGGCAAAATCGCCCTCACCCACGGTTTCCCCTTTGTTGTTCCGGGCCAACTGGCCCGCAACATAAACGGTCGTGCCGTCTTTGACCACATGGCTGTATCCCGGCGGGTTGGCCAGCGCTGATGGGTTGCTTCTCTCGATAGCCATTGTTTCCTCCTGCGGGTCTGCTTTTTGCCGGACCTAGTCTAGTCGGTGAGAATGATGTAAACAGCCTCAGATGGGGTTAGGTCAACGTGGGCGTGGCCCTTGCCGGTAACGTCGTCCATCAGCCGGACATCGCCGGCCCGGAATATCTGCTTGGCGCCGTCGCTGGTCGTGATCTCCACTTCACCGGAAAGGTGAATGATCAGCCGTCGCTCGGGCAGCGGGTGCAACGGCATGTTCCTGGTGCCCTCGAACTCCTGGACCTTGACCTCGCTGACATTGGTCATGGCGCCCAATTCGGGGTGGTCCGCCAATTTCAGTTCCTCGATATGGCTTTCGCCGTCGCTTCCCGCGAAGATCCGGTACATCCCCATTTGGCCCCTCCATATGGCAGCGCGATATTTTAGCCTTTCGCCGACTCTCTGGCGGGTTATTATGCCAGAATYCAGGTCTACGGACTGCCCGCCGACCTGCCTCCGTCCACCATGTAGACACCGCCGGTGCAGTAGGTGCTCTCGTCGCTGGCGAGGAACAGCATCAACCTGGCCACTTCCTCGGGGTCTCCGTAGCGTTGCAGCGGGATACGCGCCGAGTAAGACTGTTTGGTCCGCTCCACCGTCACCTCGGAATCGTCCGCCGCCGCAACCCTCATCTCCTCCAGCGAGCGCATCATCCGCGTTTCGATGGGAGCTGGGTTGACGGTGTTGACCCGGATGCCCATGGGAGCGCATTCCAACGCGGCGCTACGCATCATGCCGATCACCGCGTGCTTGCTGGTGGTGTAGGCCGACATGCCCGCGGTCCCGCCGATGCCGGCGGTGGATGAGGTGATCACGATGCTGCCGCCGCCCCGCTCACGCATCGCAGGAATGACGTATTTCAAGCCCAGCCAGACTCCGCGTACATTGACCGCCATGACCTGCTCAAACATATCTATCGGATAGTCGGGTATCGGCGAAACGATGCCTTCGATGCCGGCGTTGGCCAAGAAAATGTCTATGCCGCCCCAGCGTTGAACGGCCTCGTTGACATAGCTTTGGACCTGTTCGGGCTGGGTAACGTCGGCCACGGMGTAGCTGGCCACGTCCTCGCCAAGGGACTGGACGACAGCCTGCAGCGTCGCCTCTTCGCGGTCAACCAACACCACCCGCGCGCCTTCGGCGGTAAACACCCGCGCCGCCGCCTGGCCGATCCCCCCGGCTCCTCCCGTTATCACCGCGATCTTCTCTGCTAAGCGGGCCATGTTCCACCTCCATAGTTGTCATACTTCTGCTGGTTTGGTATCTAGGGGCGTCATTATGCCAGATTATGGAGTGTGGTTGAATGTTGCTCGCAAGCATCTACCGGATCCGAGGCCGGCAATTTTTTGAAGGGCGGGCACGAGTCGTTTGGAGCGCAGCGTGTACCAAACGACCATCTACGATGACGAATGAGYTANCAGGCTGCGCCTAGAGAGCRGGTGGAGCCGAAAATCCGATCATCATTGGGAATCATCAGGGTCTGCGCCTACATCGCCRAAGACCTGGCTCGGGACCTGGCAAAGATGCTTCCCTTCGCCGTACTCGCTTTCTTGATTCTCGACCTGTCTTCTTTCGATGCTGCAGATTCTTTGGAGGTCCTCAAACAGGCGGACGACAACAGGKAAATCATCTTCTACTATCTCGGGTTCACCATCGCATTGGAGTTCGCCCTCAGGTTCTTAAGCGCGGTGATAGACAAGACGAGGTCTGTTCTCTTCGGCGGCCGCTGATTCCCGAGGCTCAAAGGGCGTTCAGGACTCTGAGAGAACGCGGAAGCTGCCGACGATCTCTTCGAACRTAGGCTCGCTGTCCTCATAAGAACGGGCCAATRTTGAGAAGATCAACGTATATGTTTGTTCTTCGGTGGAGACCAGATACTGTTTCTCCCGGAATAACTCAAACCGGTGCATCGGTTCAAGCACCATCGACCCRGCATCCATTCCATTGATCACCAGGTCCGCACGCGTCTCCCAAACCGGGAYCCCGATCCAGGTATATAGGGCCCACCTCCGGTCCAACTGGGTGGTTACGCTGGCGGCATCTGTRTCGTTGGCCAATATAACTAGGGTCGCCTGGAAGTCTTTGTCGAACGCGAAGAGGTGGAGGTCGTCGTTCCTCATCGGTATCGCCGCGATCGAGACCTGGTATGCCCTGGGGAGCTGGGAGGAGTCGATGTCCAAGATTCCGAGACCAAGTACATCATGCGCCGTCYAGCCGCCTGGCAATTCGATTTCGATGTATTCGGACTGATAGATGCGTTTGGCGGCGCTCCCCGCCGTCGCGGTAGGGCTGGCAGCAGGCTCCGTGATCGGGTCATCCGGGGCCGGGGATGGACTGACCACGTACCATAGTAGTCCGGCGACTATTACCCCAAGAACCAGCCCCGGCCGCCGGTACCGGAAGAGGCCAAGACGAAGCCGGTCGCGGATGCGCAGGCCGCCGGGATTCGCGGCGTTACCTAGCCGATGGGGCYTGACGATTCCGCCAACMAGCAACACCGCGCCCAGGGCAAACAGCAGGTAGACAGCCGAATCTGGCATGCCGGTCCAGCCATTGAGAATCCCGGATAGGACTCACATTATCCGCAGTTGTCCGAATAATCGCAATGGAATCTCTTGCCGRTAGGGTCCCACGCTTATCTCTTCGGTGTATGCGCATTTTCCGAGCTCCGATTGACAAGGGGCGGCAATCTGCGCAAAATGGCCCCAATTAATACTGGATTCCACAAAGAATTACGTTCGGAGGGATATGATCATGGCTGGAAAGACTTTGATATATGTGGGCGCGGAAGCGGACGGTCTCTACCGTAAGGAAGAGTCGGACGGCAAATGGGAAAAGTTGGCCAAAGGCATGCCGCCTTCGCCCCAGGTTCGGGCCATCGCCATTCACCCCGACAACGCCAAAACCATCTTCGTGGGCACGCAGCGGGGCGTTTACCGTACTGAGGACGGCGGTGACAGCTTTGAGCGCATGAACATGGCCGAAGGGCGCCACGTTTGGGCCATCAAGTTCCATCCCAACGATTCCAAGACCATGTTCCTGGGCACGGAGGGCAGCGAGGTATATAAGTCCACCGACGGCGGTGAGAATTGGGATCTTCTGGCCACCATCATCAATCAAGACTCGGTCCAGATGGCATTTGCCACCCGCATCCTGGGCATCGGCATCGAAGCCAAGAACCCTGACCAGATGTACGCCGCTCTGGAAGTCGGTGGGGCCGCTCATAGTTCCGACGGCGGCAAGACTTGGACCATCATGAACAAAGAATTCGACGGCGATGTCGATCTGATGGAYCTKCACGGTGTCACCGTGGGCGCCGCCGATTCATCGGCAGTCTTCATCTCCAACCGCACCGGCGTGTGGCGGAGCCGTGACCGGGGCACCAACTGGGATAACCTGGAATTCCCCAAGTTCACCGACATCTTCTATTCCAGGGGCGTCGAGTCCGCGCCCAACGACCCGGATACTCTCTACGCCTGCGTGGGCATGAATTTTGGGAGTCAGCAGGGTGGCGTCATGCGCTCCACGGACCAGGGCGACACCTGGGAACGGTTCGACAAGGGCATCAGCCCGGCCAGCACCACATTCGGCATAGCGGTTAACGAGCACGCCCCGGACCAGGTTTACTTCTGCACCAGGCAGGGTGAGGTGTTCGGGACCCGGGACGGCGGCCAGACGTGGTCATCCCACGTGCTGCCGGAGATGGCTGGCAGCGTTAAGGCAATCGCCTGCGCTTCGGCCTAGTGACCGACTCGATCACGAACGACCCTGTGGCGGCCGCCACAGAGCTGGCGCCTCAGATAAGAGCGGCACGGGAATACATCCAATCGGAATGTGCCTTCCCCAGCCRACTGGTCGAGGGCATGGCCCAGGGCAACCTGTTTCARCTCTACGTGCCAAAGAGCATCGGAGGGCCGGAGACCGACCCAATCACGGCATTTCGAGCGGTTGAAGAGCTCTCCAAGGCGGACGGCTCGGTGGGTTGGTGCGCCGCCGTCGCCGGCGCCATCTCCATGTATGCCGCCTGGGTCCCGGCCAAGGTGGGTCTGGAGTTGTTYGGGCAACCCCTAGACATCCGGGCCGCCGGRTCGTTCCGGCCCACCGCCGATGCCCGCAAGATCGACGGCGGCTACAAGATTGGCGGCCGTTGGAATTACGTCAGCGGATCGGACCACGCCAACTGGCTGGTCTTGAACTSCAACATCGTGAACGGCGATGGTCAGTTCACCACGCCGGTTTTAGATACCCAAGGCAATCCGGTCACCAGGCTGATGATCGTTCCCAGATCAGCGGCCGTGGTGGAGAGRACGTGGTCGACCTTAGGCATGCGGGGCACCGGCAGCAACGATGTGGTCATCGAAGAAGCATTCGTGGCTGATGAACATACCTGCCTGCTCTACGACCCACCAACCATCRATGGTCCCCTCTACGACCGGCGCACGGTGTCCGCGATCAGTTGGACGCTGATGGCCGCCAACGCTCTGGGGATGGCCCGGGGCGCAATGGACACCTTTGTCCACCTGGCCACTAGTTCCGGTACGACCACTACGCCGGTCCTAATGCGGGACCGTACGGCTGTCCAGACGACGGTGGGCGAAGCCGAGGCGATCATCRGCGCGGCAAGGGCTTACGTGCTGGACTCGGTTGGGTCCATGTGGGAAGCGGCCTGTCAGGCAATCACCGACCCCGGGCCTCGGGTCCTACATACAAGGTTGGCCATCACCCACGCGATGCGGGAGTCCGTCCGCGCCGTGGACCTGCTCTACTACGCTGCCGGCACCAACGCCATCCACGAAAGCAACGAACTCGAACTCTACTTCCGGGACCTCCACACCGCCGGGCAGCACATAGCCGGCCTGCACTCCAACTTCGAGTACGGCGGCCAGGTCCTACTCGGGCTGCCTCCGGGCGGGTCGGGCTGGTAGGCAGGTGGTTCCCGCCCGAACTAAAGCTTTCCCACCAAGCTCTTCAAGAGGTCGTTTGACCTAGCCAGCGATGCTTGTTCGTCGTTGCCCACCGGGAAGACCGAAGCCAGGAAATCGGTGGCCCCGGCATCCGCGTAGGCCTTCAACTGCTCCGTGACCTCTGCTTCATTGCCRATCAGAGCCACTTCCGAAGGCCCTTCGACGCCTTCTATATCCAGCATTCTCCGGTAGTTCACCAGTTGACCATATCGCTCGTAGGTCTTGGCGGCCTGTTCTCTCCCTTCATGTGCGTTGTCGGTGACAGCCAAAGGCATTCCGACACAGACACGTGGCGACGGCCTTTCCGCCGATTCGGCCGCCCGGTTGATCCGCGGGGCGACGTGCGACTCGATCGTCTTCGGCCCCGCCATCCAGGTGAACGTGCCGTCAGCCTGCTCGCCGGCGATGCGCAGCATCATGGGCGCCAGAGCCGCGACGATCACCGGAACATGGAGCGCGCCGGGCACCTGAAACTGGGCTTTAACGCTGAAGAATCGGCCTTGAAAGTCAACTTTGCCGTCGTCCAGCAGAGGTCTCAGCACATTTAGATACTCGCTCATGTTTCGGGCGGGACTCTCGTAGGAGAGCCCCATCACGTCTTCGATCATCGGGCGGTGGGAGAGCCCCACGCCTAGGGTCATGCGGCCCTCGCAAGCGATCTGAGCGGTCAGGGCATGTTTCGCCAATGCCATGGGGTGTATGGGGAATATGGGGACAACCGCAGTCCCCACGGCGATGCGGCTGGTCTTGGACGCCGCCAATGACAGGGCCATCAGAGCGTCAAATCCGGGCCCCGCAGAAACCTGGGGCAGCCAGATACTGTCGAACCCGTCATATTCGGCCTGGACAACTTCCTCGACCACGKCTGGGAGTTCCACAGCGKCACCTCTGGCTCCAGTGATCAGTCCGATACGCATARACCCTCCGTTAAGGGACAATCAGTAGACCACCCGATTCAACCAATCCCCACCAGACCWAKGCMGCYYYKYCYRAMCWAAAYCCGGCTGYGCYGGCSKGGGSTTAGGGRCGGACCCAGGTTTCGGACCAGGCTAGGCAGGCGGAACTGCTGTCCTTGTCGCCGCGCCGGTCGGTGACCACCACGCCTGAGGCCACGTTACCGTTGATGGTCAACTGAGATTTTCTGGCCGGGATGAAGCAGCTATAGACGCCGTGGGGACGTCCCTGGGCGCTGCCTGCGGGCACCACCAGCATGTACGGCTCCATGAAGTCGTACCAGCTCATCGCGATATCTTCCTCGTCGCTGATGACAGTCTCCGTCCAGAAGGAGTTCGGGTCGCCCTTCTTGGCGAATTCCGCGTCGATRATCTGTGCGTTCAGATCGGCGAAAGGCGGGTGGAGCAGAGATTCGATCTCGTCTTGAAGCCAGCGGGCAAGGGCGATGTTGTCGGAGTARATCCGCACCTCGCCGTTGGTAAGGTCGCTTTCCAGAAACAAAACGTGCCCCGCTCCGCTAGGCGACCACAACACCCGCCAGTGACTTGCCCTGGTCGTCTCTTCTTTAGTAGACGGGTCCGAAAGCCGGATGAAAGAGTTCTCGCCGGTCAGGCGAATCTTGTTGGGGTCGGTGGGGTTGGTCGTGGCCATGTNGGGGGTCTCCTTTGATTGTCTGTTGATCATTAATGGTGTGACTGCGACTGAGAGTGGCGACATGGTAGCACTCAAAGGGGTTGCGGGCTACCTGGGGTTGAGGAACCAGGGATGGCTGCTCAAAAGCAGGTGCCCTCACCCTAACCCTCTCCCGTTGCGACAGGAGAGGGAACCGATTGGCTGAGGTGGRCGGACGTTGCGATGAGGAACATTGTCCCCTCTCCCGCTCGCGGGGGAGGGCTAGGGTGGGGGCGATGCTTTTAGGGAGGCTATCTGCAAATTCAAGAAAAGCGGCCGCCCTTCAATCGGGTGGCCGCTTTTGGTGCGCTTGGCTAAGTAAGACCGGTTAATTCTTGGCTGGRAACCAGTCCTGCTTCCAGGGRWAGTYKCCRTTKGCSKYRTCRTARGNCGGSTCNCMCCGNCNTCCASCCGTTCCCGRTAGGGGCTGGTGATGGGCTNGCTGNTAGGGGTAGAKRCCGCCYTCGTACGCAGATGCGCCCTTCTTGAAGTGCCTGGCCTGTTCCGCGGTCTCAACGAACGGCATGTTGATGTCGTAGAGCTTGTCCAAGGTCTTGGGCCGGGGGCCTGCCTTGGAAACGTGACCGTAGAGCTCTCGTCCCATAATGTCTTCGGCCATCCAGACGCAGTCGATCAGTTTGTCGATGTCCACGCCGGTCGGGACGCCCATGTCATCCATCATATGGAGCAGGTCCTCAGTGGGGGCCATGCCGGTTGAGCGGCCGTTGCCGCAGTAAGGGCAACCGCCGAACCCGCCGATGGTGCCGTCAAGTTCCAGGGTGTCGTCAGGACCCAGCACCTTCATCGCGGCGTAGGCCGAAGCGATGGCCATATTTCGGCCGTTGTGCAGGTGCAGGCGGATGTGGTTGACCTCAGGCCACATCTCTTTGACCCGGTAAACGCTCTCTTCAACCTTTGCCGGCGTGCAATGGCTCATGGGGTCGCCCATGGACACGCTACGGACATCGATGCCGACCTCGTCCCACATGCTGTGCTGACGCTCGTACATGGTCATCAGGTTGTCCACCGTGAACTCGCCCATGAAGTTGGAACCCCAACTGGCGTTGGTCCCGATGCCGGCCTCTTTGATCTGCAGTTCTTGGGCTTGGGCGACGACCTGCGGCCAGCGCTCCATCTCTTGCATCTGGGTCCGGTTGGTGTTGCGTCGGACGAACACATCGCACATGTGAACGTTCAACCTGGGGAAGGCGTCCCGCTCGATGGTCAGCGGAGGTGAGTAAGCCTTGGCCCGTTCGACGCCCCGGGAGTTCAGCGCCAATGCGGTGTAGGTGACGCCGGGTTTAGGCTTGAACCTGGTTACGATCTCGTCGATCCGCTCCATCTGGGGAGTCCATTTGGGGCTGACGAATGAGCCCACAACGATCGTCTGTAGACCAGTCTCAGAGAGGGCGTCCAGCAGTCGGACCTTATCGTCAACAGAGATTTGGGCGTCTTCGATCTGCATGCCTTCGCGCATGCCTTCTTCCTTGTATTTCACTATCGGCCAATCTGGCATTGGGCCCTCCTTAAATCGGACGTGTCTGAATCGGCTATATTCTACCGTATCTGCGCATCGCCTGGCTGTGGCAGACGCATGGTATCCGCGCACCCGTCACGGGTGATTAGAGTTGGGCGGATTGTATGGCGGCCACAGATTCATGTCAAGAAATCGCGAGTTAAAAAAGCGGGTGACCGTGCCTGGGAGATGTCGCAATACGAGTCATATTGACACCCATTCAACACCCCTTCTATAATTCCCTGTAGACTTGGCGCACGGGTAACACAGTTAACAACCGAATCATCTAGGCACGTAGGGGAGCTCGGTTTAGCCGGGCTGAGAGGGCGGCCTTCAATGCCACCGACCCTTGCGAACCTGATCTGGGTAATGCCAGCGGAGGGAAACGGACTAGAGTGCTAACTATTATGTTAGGCCRCCAATATYCRCCGTTGGCGGCTATTTTTTTGCCCGATCCTAGCGGCCATCGATAGAAGTACACACCAGATGTCAACGGACACAGCGGTCCACCCAAAGATAAAGGTCCAGTCGGTCCATAAGTCTTACGTCATTGACGGCAGGCGGCAGGAAGTGCTGTCCGGCGTGGACCTGACGGTGAAKGAAGGCGAGTTCGTCAGCATCATCGGCCCCAGCGGCTGTGGCAAGAGCACGCTGCTCAACATCATCGCCGGGCTGGACCAGCCTGACTCGGGCCTAGTCGAGCTCTCGGGGAACGCCGGCGCGAAGCTGGGCCAGACCGGCTACATGCAGCAGAAAGACCTGCTGCTGCCCTGGCGCTCAGTGCTCGACAATACGATCTTGSGWWKRGAKMNTCGGGGARTSSSMYSYRRRCRGRMASRRKAWCWSSCYWKGGAGTTCACCGAGGCCTTTGGCCTCAAGGGATTCGAGCACCAATATCCCTACGCGCTCTCCGGTGGCATGCGGCAGCGGGCCTCGTTCCTGAGGACCATGTTGATGGGCCAGGACGTGGTTTTGTTGGACGAGCCCTTCGGAGCGTTGGACGCACTGACTCGGGTCCAGATGCAGGAGTGGCTTCTCCAATTATGGGAATCTCTGAACAAAACCATCGTGTTGATAACCCACGATGTTGACGAGGCCTTGCTCCTGTCCGACCGGGTGTACCTGCTCAGCGCAAGACCGGGCCGGGCCACATTGGTGCTGGACGTGGAGTTGCCCCGGCCCCGCAACTACTACATGGTCACCAGTCCTGAGTTCAGCGCCCTGAAGGCCCGTTTGATGGAGCCTCTTCGGTCACAGATCCAATCGATCAAATCCGCAGGCCAATCCGCCGGGCAGACGGACTGAATCAGATGATTTTCTTGAAGAAAGCCGCCGGACTGCTCACTTGGCTACTGCCCGTTGCCATCCTTGTGGGGTTGGTGGCTGCGTGGGAGTTATGGGTGCAGTTGGCGGATGTTCCCAAATGGCAGCTTCCTGCTCCCTCGGCGGTCGCCAAAGAACTGGGCAGCAGCAGCAGCCTGCTCTGGGACCACGCTCTGGTTACCTTGCAAGAGATCGTGGTGGGTTTCCTGGCGGCGCTGATCGCGGGGCTGGTATTGGCCGGTGGGATAGCCTACTCCAGGGTGCTGGAGCGCTCGGTTTACCCGATAGTGATCGCTTCTCAGACGGTACCCATCATCGCCATCGCTCCGCTGCTGTTGATATGGGTCGGGTACGGGCTCACGCCAAAGATAATCATCGTCGCCCTGATCTGCTTCTATCCCATCGCCGTGAACACGGTGGACGGGCTGAAGGCCACCGACCCCGACATGGTCAACATGCTCCGTACCCTGGGCGCTTCAAGGTGGCAGGTGTTCACCAAGCTGCAGATACCAACGGCGCTGCCGTTCATGTTTTCAGGCATCAAGATAGGCGTCTCAGTGAGCGTGATCGCCGCAGTCATCGGAGAATGGGTTGGGGCCAGCGAAGGACTGGGTTATCTGATCACCTATTCCCAGCCCCTGTTCCTCACGGCAAGGGTTTTCGCCGCGATCTTCGTCCTGTCGGTCATGGGCATCGGTTTGTTCGTGTTGGCGGTTATAGCCGAGCGAATGATGATGCCTTGGCATTTCAATGAGAAGCGCGCCAACTCGATGCGCCAATTCTAGTTATAAACAATTCAAAACCCACAGGCACAAGGAGATTAGCACCATGAAATTTTTCACCAAGCGGGCCGCCATTTTGCTCTCGTTACTGTTCGTCGTCACCATGTTGGCCGCTGCCTGCGGTGGGGACTCGGAATCGGAGACCCAAGAACTCACCCAGGTCTCTCTCGCCCTGGACTGGTTCCCCTGGTCCAACCACTCCGGTCTCTTCATCGCCCAAGAGCGGGGCTACTTCGCGGAACAGGGACTGGAGGTGAACATCTACGTACCCGGCGACCCATCGACCGTGCTGCAGACCGTCGGCGCCGGCCGTGACGATTTCGGGATTAGTTACCAACCGGAATTGCTCCTCGCCCGTGAACAGGGCATCGAAGTAGTGTCCATCATGGCCATGGTCCAACACCCGCTCAACTCGGTGATGGCCCTGAAGGAGTCCGGAATCACCGAGCCCAAGGACCTGAAAGGCAAGATGGTTGGTGCGYCTGGGTTGCCTTCGGACGAGGCGTTGATCGATACGATGCTGCGTAGCCAGGGGTTGACCATCGATGACGTTGAGATGATAAACGTTGGATTCGACCTGATTCCYGCCCTGATCAGCAAGAACGTGGACGCCATCGTCGGGGCCTACTGGGTCCATGAGTCCATCTCGGCCACGAATCAGGGATTCGAACTGAACATCATGCGCATGGAAGAGAATGGCGTTCCGGACTTCTACGAGCTGGTCATCGTAGCCAGCGAAGACAAGATTGCCAACGAACCGGAGATCGTCCAGAAGTTTGTCCGCGCCGTCACTCGGGGGTATCAGGACGCCATAGCTGATCCTCTGGACGCAGTGGCCCTGTTGAAAAGCGTTAAACCGGAAACTGACCTGGCTATAGAGAACCCCGGTGTTAAGTTGCTGGCCCCGCTATGGGCAACGGACAACGGAGTGTTTGGCTGGCAGGAACAGTCCCGCTGGGAGGAATTCGCCGATTGGATGGTGGAATCCGGCCGGCTGTCTTCCGCTTCCAGCGCCGCAGCCGCCTACACCAACTCTTTTGTGGAGGGCGCCAGGTAACGAGCACGTCAGATAGATCTGGTGCGGTCTAGGTCCGGTGATATACTTTCACAGAACTCGGCAGCTTGGACCGCAGGCGCGTTTAATGGGGGTTAAATCTAGATGTCGCTCTATTTCCTATTGGGGTCTTTGACCCATGACGGCCAGCGGATGCTTCACGGCAATCCGAACCTGATTACGGACCGCACCAGAGAACTCAGCATTTCAGGGGCGGAGATCTTGGGTCAGTACGCCGTTCTGGGCCGTTATGACTTCGTGATGATGGTCGAGGCCGACGACAATGACGCCGTGGCCAGATTGTCCCTCGAACTGGGCATGCTGACCGGACTCCATCTAGAGACGCTGCCTGCCATCCCCATCGGTTTCATGGGTGACGGGCCGCCTCCGGACCCGGCAGACCGAGAGGAGCCAGTTAGACTCACCCCCGACTTTATACCGGAAAACCGGCCGGGTGACGAATAGCCTCTACGCCTAACCTTTCCGGCGCCGCCGGTATTGAGGACGCAAGTGCTTTGGGTTTAAGCGACGAACTACGGGCCGGTGTAGGATCCATCTGGGAGAGGGTGGTCACCCACCCATTTTTCACCGAGATGGCCGACGGTTCACTGGACCGCGTAAGGTTCGACAGATACTTCGACCAGGACTACCTATTCCTAAAGGACTGGGCGATCTTGCTCAGCCTGGCCACCGCCAAAGCCCCAGATTTCGACGCCGCCCGTGAGCTTGTCGGGTTTCTGCACCTGGGATTGGGCGGTGAGGAGGGCCTGTTCCAGGAGGCGTTTCGGGAGCGGGGCATCTCTCGTGAAGCGGTTAAAGCGCTCGAGTACCTGCCCACCACCCAGAATTACAGCGGCTACCTGCGCACTCAAGCTTACGAGGGCACATTTATCGAAGTTGCCGCCGCGTTGCTGGCGATGGAATGGCCCTACCTGGACTGGGCCCAGCGCGCCGAGCAAGCGGGCCGGAAACCGGGGGACCCTTACTACCAGACCTGGATCGATATCCACACCAGTCCCGGCATGTCCGGGTTCGTGACCTGGCTCCGCAGCGTGGTCGATGGGTCGGGGCCCACCCCGGAACAGCGCGATAAGCTGCAAGCCATATTCAGAGACGTCCTCCGTTACGAGTACCTATTCTTCGAGATGGCCTACCAGGAGGAGACGTGGCCGTGATGAATGAGACGGGGAGACAAACACCCTCGGCAATGACCATCGCCGGGTCCGACTCGGGCGCCGGGGCGGGGGTCCAAGCCGACCTCAAGACCTTCGCCGCCTTGGGTGTCTACGGCACGTCAGTGCTCACCGCCATCACCGCCCAGAACACGGTGGCCGTGACCGCGGTGCATGAGATTCCCACCGATATAATCGAGGCCCAGATCGACGCTGTAGTGTCGGACATCGGTGCGGACGCCACTAAGACCGGCATGCTATCCAGCCGCGTCATCATAGAATGCGTGACCGAATCATTGAAAAAATACGCCGACGTCCCTGGGCTGAGGCGTTTGGTCGTGGACCCGGTGATGGTCGCCAAGAGCGGCGACTCGCTCCTGAAGGAAGAGGCGGTTGGGGCCCTGCGTAACCTGTTGCTGCCAATGGCCGCGGTGGTTACTCCCAATATCCCAGAAGCCGAAACCCTGACCGGTCTGGCCATCTCCACCGATGAAGATGTCCGGAAGGCCGCCAAAGAGATCGTCGCCATGGGTGCGGCGTCTGTAGTGGTCAAAGGCGGGCACCGTGAGGGGCCGGCCACCGACGTCTACTACGACGGCCGTAACTTCACGGAGTTTACGGCTCCCCGGATAGAGACGGCCAACACCCACGGCACCGGCTGCACCTTCGCCTCGGCCGTGGCCGCCGGACTTGCTAAGGGTCTAGCTACAGAGGAAGCGGTGGGTCAAGCCAAAGAGTTCGTCACTGAGGCCATCCGCCGTTCATTTCCCATCGGACAGGGACACGGCCCTTTGAACCACTTCTACAAACTCTGGAAATAACGGGAGGCCTAGGAATATGACCACGCAGCCAGGCACATTCCGTTGTCCCATCGAGATCGGGCCCAGGGACGGGTCCCGGTTCCAGCGGGTGATCGTCGTCGCCGGTTCGGAAAACATCTATTCGGTGCTGCCCTCCACTCTGCTGGAGATGATCGGAGTCAGCGCGGAATGGGAGTCCCGTTTCACCCTGCCCGGCGGCGGTTGGGAGATGCTGCCCATGGCCGAAGCCCGCATGCGTATCGACGGCCAAGAGCGCACCACCATCTGCGTCTACGGCAAATCGGACGGCGAGCCCATATTGGGCCGCCACACCCTAGCCGCCTTCGGCCTGGCCGCCGACCACGTCGAACAGAAGCTGGTCCAGGCGGATATGTTCTTGAGTTAGGGTTTCCTAGAAAAGAAGACCTTTTCGAAGAAGAGCTGAACGCATGGTGGCCCGGTTCTCCGAGGGCGCCTAATGAACCAACCCATGATCTAGCAAATGAACTGGGCTCGCTTTCCTAAATGCGGAGTGCCCTAAACCCGTTCGTCCTGAGCCCGTCGAAGGGCGTGCATAAGCCATAGTCCTGGTGGAAATCCCCTCCTTTAGCCGTAGTTCGACATCCTTCCGGGGAAGGACACCACGAACGGGGAAATAAGCACTCCCCCCAACCGCTTGTCAGCCACGAGTGCCCGCTCGTGTTATCATCGGGCCTCGAACCCGACGAACCGAGGTACCGACATGCCATTCGGAAGCAATGATTGGCTGGCTTTAACTGAAGAACCCACCCTGGAACCTGAACTCCCCATCTGCGACCCGCACCACCATTTCTGGGACCACCGCCCCGGAAGCGTCCCCTACCAGCGGTATCTCCTCCATGAGCTGAACGCCGACATCTACAGCGGCCACAATGTCCGCTCCACCGTCTTCCTGGAAGCCAGGTCCATGTACCGCTCCGGCGGCCCCGAAGAACTGCGTCCGGTGGGCGAAGTTGAATTCGTCCAAGGCCTGGCCGCGGCCAGCGCCAGCGGCGTCTATGGCCCAAGCCGGGCGGCGGCCGCTATCATGGGTCACGCCGACCTCAAACTTGGCGCCAATGTGGCGCCGGTCCTCGACGCGCTGCAAGCAGCGAGCCCCAACCGGTTCCGGGGCATCCGCCACAACGTGACCTGGAACACCGACCCCTCCTGGGACAACCGGGAAACTGAAGGCATCCTGGCCAACACTGATTTCATAGCTGGGGCCAAGGTCCTGAGCCAGAAGGGACTCAGCTTGGATATCATGCAGTCCTTCCCACAGATGCCGGAGATCGCGGTCTTCGCCAAAGCCGTACCGGAACTGCCCATCATCGTGAACCACATCGGCGGCGTCAGCCGGGTTGGTATCTTCGCCGGCAAAGACGACGAGATCATACCTGTCTGGAAGGCTGGCATCACCGCGCTGGCCGCCTGCCCAAACGTCACCATGAAACTCGGCGGCATGGGCATGCCCCGGTTCGGCTACGATTGGCACGCCAGAGAAGTCCCCATCGGCTCGGAGGAACTGGCGGAGGCCATGCACCCTTGGATGGAGCATTGTATTGAGCAGTTTGGGCCGGACCGGTGCATGTTCGAAAGCAACTTCCCGCCGGACAAAGTGTCCTTTTCCTACAACGTCATGTACAACGCGTTCAAGAGGCTGTCCAAAGAATATTCGGCATCCGACCGCGCGGCCCTGTTCCACGACACGGCGGTCAGGGTGTACGGAATAGAGGCTTAGCTCAAACTTCGGAGGCTCCCATCATGGACCCGGTTATCAGAAACGTACGCGACACCTTTGATGGAACGAGCGCGGCGCGGCTAATCAACCTGGACGACGGTCCGCCTACTTGCACCCTGACCTACTCGGAAATAGTTCCCGGCAAGACGAGCGCCCACCATATCCACGAATGGGAGCATGAGGTCTACATCATCGAGGGCAGCGGCACCCTGTTCTGCGATGGCAAAGAATATCCGGTCAAGGCCGGCGACGCCATTTTCATTCCGCCCAACGTGGACCATTACACGCTGAACGACGGTGGGCCAGGCAACATCCACCGCATCGAGATCAACCCGCTGATCGCCGCCCAAAGCGGGGGCGCGAGGAACGATGGCGGCGAAGGAACGGGACAGCCGCCGGTGATCCGGAACCACGTTGACTTAGACCGTACCAAGGGTCACGTGCTGATCAGCAACGCCGACGGAGCTCCCAACTACGTGATGCTACACAACGACCCCATGATGCCGGGCGCCGTCAGCCATCCAGACACCGGCGGCCACACCCACGAGTGGGAACACGTCGTCTATGTCTTGGAAGGCACGGCAACCCTGGTGTGCGGCGGTAAAGACTACACCGTATCCGCAGGGGACGCTATCTTAGTACCATCCAACGAACCCCACCAGTGGAAGAACGAATCGCAAGCGCCCGTGATACGCGTGACCTACAACCCGGTAGCCTCGGAGGCCGCGGAACACTGATCAGATGATCGCCCCTTGCTCCTTGAAGGCATTCACGTCGTCCCAGGTGTAGCCCAGTTCCAGAAGCGTTGTCTCAGTATCTTGGCCAAGCTCCGGGGCAGTGGAAGTTGGTATCCCCGGAGTTCGCCCGTACTTTATCGGCGCGGTGAGAATTTTGAATTCACCTTCTTCAGCGTGCGTTAGCGTGGTTGTGTAGCCATTCGCATGCACCTGTGGGTCATCCACGACCTCGTCCAGCGTCTGGACCGGCGCCCAGATGCACTTTTGTTCGTCTAGTTTCGCCGCCCAGTGATTGAAGGTCTCCGAGGAAAGCTTTTTGTCTATGATCTCTACCAACTCGTGGCTGTTCTGCACACGGTTCGCGTGGCTGTCGAACTTTGGGTCGGCGGCGAACTCCTCCAACCCGAGGGCTTTGCAAAAACCGTCCCAGAATCTTTCCGACTCAATCATCACCAGTTGCAGCCACCTGCCATCCTTCGTCTGGTAGAAGTTGAAAAGCGGGTTACCGACGTCTTTTCTCGACACTCGCTCTACCGGCTGCCCGGTCTTCAGTGCAGACATAATGTCGGGACCGATAGCCCACATCCCAGTATGAAGCAATGAGCAGTCGATCCTCTGCCCTTCCCCAGAACGCTCACGCTCATATAAAGCGATACCGATGGCGGCGGTCAACGCCAATGAAGTTGTCTGGTCGCCCTGACCCGGCCGCTGCTGGGTTGGCGGGCCTCCGGACTCTCCCAGCGAACCCATGATGCCGGACCGCGCCCAAAACGCCGCGTAATCGAATCCCGACCGGTCACGCTCGGGGCCTTCCGTGCCATAGCCTGTGAGGGCGAGGTAGATCGTACGTGAATTCAACGCCGATATATCCTCGTAACGCAATCTATAGCGCTCTTGCCTATGCGGTGTCAGATTAGTCACAATCACATCTGACTGGGCAGCTAATTTTTGAACGACCTCCTGGCCCTGCGGGCTTTCAAGGTTCACCGCGACGCTCTGTTTTCCACGATTCAGCAGCTCGAATATCGTGTTGATGCCGCCGGAATACTGGACGACTCCGCGTGAGGATACGTCTATGCTCCGAACCGGATCACCTGTCTCAGGGTGTTCGATCTTGACGACCTCAGCCCCCATGTCCGCCATAATCGCGCAAGCAGCCGGAGCGGCAACCCAGTTTGCGATCTCCAAAACCTTCAACCCCTCTAGCGGCCCAGGCATATGAGACTCCTTCCCAGAATGTCTTTGGTCAAACTGATTCCATTTAGCGTCGCGCTAGGCTCGTTAGTCCATGTACGGAATGATCCGGTCGCCGATCAGGTCGATGGTCTTCATGATCTGGGCGTGGGACGGGCCTCCCGAGTGGGCGTGCCGCAGGCGCAACAGGCAGGACTCGGCGCCGGTGCCTTCGCTCCAGCGCTGGAACTCTGTCAGGCATTCTTCGGGGTCTCCCATGATCAGGCGGTCCTTGGCGACGCGCTCCAGAGTCAGCTCCGATTCGTCCTTGATGGACTTGAACTCGGAGAGTCCGTTCCGCCAGTAGTACTTGTAGGCGGCCATTACCTCGGGGCCATAGACCTCTTCCGCTTCTTTCCTGGAGCTGGCCACCCAGGCGTCTCGCATGATCACCGGCGTAGGCGTCTTGCCGGCGGCTTCTGCGGCCGCTTTGTACTGGTCGATCAGCCGGACAGTATTGTCCAAGGTGGTGCTGGGCGTGGTGACCAACGCGTCTCCGATATTCGCCGCCCGGCGCGCGCTCACCGGTGCGCTGGCCCCGATCCAGATGGGAGGATGAGGCTTCTGCACCGTGTCCGGCCGCACCGTAAGGTTCTCGATCTGATGGTGTTTGCCGTCGAATGAGAACTCCTTGCCCGACCAGCATTCGCGCAGTATGTGGACCTTCTCCTCGAATAGCTCAACGCGGTCCGACATGTTGACGCCGAACGCATCAAAATCTGCCTGTTGGTAGCCCAGTCCCACCCCTACGGTCACCCGTCCTTTGGAGATGATATCCAGCGTGACAACGTCTTCAGCCAGCCGCACCGGGTGGTGCAGCGGCAATAGGATCACCGATGTCCCGACCCGTAGCGTGGTTGTCGCCGCGGCGACGGCGGTGCAGACGATCAGCGGCGACGGCAGGAACCCGTCTTTGTCCTGATGATGCTCGCCGAAGAAACACGAGTCAAACCCGGCCTGCTCGGCCAACTGGGCCTCCTCGATAACCTCATCCACGCACCTGGGTAGGTCCTCGCCCCGGGGAGGGTTGGCGATGGAACTGTATATCCCAAATTTCATGACTTTCTGCCCCTCTCGGTTCGTTGGTTTACCACTCGTCGTAGAGAGTATCACCGTATAGAATGGGATTGCCAATCGAGAACTATGAGCACAACATCGCCAGGAGGATTGTCCCGACATGCCCGAACTGCCTGAGGTGGAAAATACGCGCCGGAACCTGGTGCGGGCGGGACTGCCCGGTTGCACCATCACCGGCGCAAACATCACCTGGGCCAACACAGTGAAGAAACCCTCGGCGGCGGAGCTGGCGGAGGGCCTGAAAGACCGCACCATCCAGGACGTTCAGCGTCGCGGCAAGTACCTCATCTTCCCTCTTTCCGGCGGCGGACCTGCCGCTTTCATCGTGCATCTGGGCATGACCGGCAGGCTCCGGGTCCAACCACAGTCCCAAGAACCGGACCCCATGACCCGGCATTTCTTCCCCTTGGGCGACGGGCGGGAGCTCCGGTTCGTAGACGGTCGCAAGTTCGGCAAGCTGTGGCTGGTGGACTCCCCCGACGAGGTGCTGCCAGTCATGAGCCCCGAACCATTCGACGATGACTTCACCGTTGAGACCTTGGCGGAGTCCTTCGCCGGCAGGAAGGCCCCGGTCAAAGCCCTGCTGTTGGAGCAGTCCGTGGCCTGCGGTCTGGGGAACCTCTATGCCGACGAATCGTTGTTCCTGGCCGGCCTGCACCCGGAGCGGCCAGCCAGCGATCTTTCCATCGAAGAGATCGCACGGTTGCGACAGGCGATCATCGACTCGCTCACGGCGGCCTATGGGGTTTACGACCGGGCCCGCGACCAAGACTGGCCCGACCCGCCGACGGCATTGACCACCTGGAGCCACCCCCGCGACGTTAAGGCGTCTTGCCCTAACTGCGGGACCAACATGGCGGCGATCCGGATCCGCGCCCGAGGCACTTATTTCTGCGCGAAATGCCAGGTCTGATTCTTAGGAGCATCAAATGGCAGACAACGTCCACGATCTGTTGATCATCTACACGTCTAAGAACGGCCGCACCGGCGCCATGGTGGAGCCTATTCGCAAGGGGATGGAAGACGCGGGGGCCAGCACGTTGGTCCGTACGGTGGAAGAAGTCCAGTGGGAAGAGATGTTGTCCGCCAAGGGCGTCATCATCGGCACGCCGGTGCGTTTCGGGGACGTTGATTGGCAGATCAAGCGTTTGTTCGATGTCATGACCTTCCAGGACTACCCCGGTCCGCTATCGGGCAAGGTCGGCGGGGCGTTCACCGGCGGAGGCCGTCCCGGCGGCGGGGCCGAACTGGCCCTGCTCAGCATGCTCCACATCCTGCTCAACCACGGCATGGTCATCCAGGGAAACGCTTTTACGTCCCACTACGGCCCGGTGGCCCTGCGTGACTTCCCCGAAGAAGAAGTCAACGCCATCTGCAACGCCTGGGGTCGCCACTGGGCAGAGTTGGTGCGGCGGCTAAATCCGGTGGGTTAAAAACCCGCGCCTGCGACGGGCATTCCCTCTCCCGCGCACGGGAGAGTGCTAGGGTGAGGGCCAGCGTTCCTCGTGGACCAAGCCTCTCTGCCGCAGCGCGGACCACTATCCGAATTGCCTCTAGTCGAGGGAGGTGGCGATTATGTCCCCTTCTCTGATGATTCCGTCAGTCAGTATTTCGCAGCTTATTCCGCCATTGTCCCAGAGCTCTTCGTATAAACCGGGTTGCCCCAGAAGCTTCTCCAGATAGAGACATGGCTGGGTGATTCGGTGGGCCCTTAAGCGTACCGTTCCGACAAAGAACTCGGTCCCGACCAGGTCGTTGATCTCAATGCCCCTAGTGATGACATTCCGGCGGCACTCCTCCGGCTTAACAGTGATGTTGAACTTATCCTTGAGCGACTCCAACACTTCACTTTGAATCAAGGTAACCTGCCGGCCCGGTTCCGGCTTCTTCGAGTAGGTCCCGGTGCCCAGAAAATAACGGTCTCCCTCGATGCCGCGTCCGGCTAATGCGGAAAATYGCTCTGCTTTTTTCATAGGTCCAGCCATACGGTCCACTGTGAAGAGCCCAACGACTTTACCAGTTTCAATCATGGRTTCCCTCTCGAGTCTGATTAACCATCAAGCCTTCGCTGAGCGACGGGGCTAGCATTCTCCCTAAACGTTCGGGGCCTGCCACTCGCCAAAGATTTCGCGTAGCGCCCCTGATACTTCGCCCACTGTGGCMAGCGCCCGCACGGCCTCCAGCGTGGCCGGCATCAGGTTCCCACCTTCGCTGGCGACTGATTTCAACTCGTCCAGAGCACGAGAGAGGGCTTTGGAGTCCCGGTCTCTCCGCAGCTCGTCGATCTCGTCTCGCACGGTACTGGCAACCGATGGGTCGGGAGTGTGCAGCTCGATGGGCGGCGTTTCGTCGGTGGTGAAGCGGTTCAGCCCCACCACGACGCGTTCCCCTTGCTCCACCTCGCGCTGGAAGCGGTACGCCTCCTCGCCGATCTCCTGGACCACCCAGCCCGACTCTATGGCCGCCACCATGCCGCCGCGTTCTTCGATGCGGGTCAGGTATTCTTCGGCCTGCTCTTCGATCTGATCGGTTAGGCTCTCCACATAGTAAGAGCCGCCTAATGGGTCGATGACATCGGCCAGTCCGCTCTCGTAGGCCACGATCTGCTGCGTGCGTAGGGCCAGTGTGGCCGCCTCCTCCGATGGCAGGGCGTGGGCCTCGTCCATGGACGCCGTGTGCATCGACTGCACTCCCGCCATGGCGGCGATCACCGTGTGGAGAGTCACCCGCACGATGTTGTTCTGCGGTTGTTGGGCGACCAGCGTGCTGCCGCCGCTGCCGGCCCCGGTCCGGAATGTCAGCGAACGCGGGTTCTTGGCCCCGTAGCGTTCTTTTAACAGCCGGGCCCACAACCTGCGRGCGGCCCGGAACTTGGCCACCTCTTCAAGGACGTTGTTGAACACGCTGAAGTTGAAGGCGATACGGGGAGCGAAATCGTCGATCGCCATGCCCCGGRACAGCGCCTCGTCCAGGTAGGCGCGGGCGTTACCGAAGGCGAAGGCCAATTCCTGCACCAAGCTTGACCCGGCCTCACGCACGTGGTACCCGCAGATGTTGATGAAGTTCCACCGGGGCAGATGTTCGGCGCAGTACTCGAAGAGGTCCACCGTCATCTTCAAGGACGGACCGGGAGGGAAGATGTAGTTCCCTCTGGCGATGAACTCTTTCAGGATGTCGTTCTGGGCGGTCCCGCCGATCTGCTCGAGGGGAATTCCCTGGTTCTGGGCGGTCACCACGTACATCGAAAGCACGGACTGGGCCGATGCGTTCACGGTGAGGGACGGTGTCACCTGTTTTAAGGGCAGTTCATGGAACAGAGTCTCCATCTGCCGTACCGATGGGCAGGAAATGCCGACTTTTCCCACCTCGCTGGAGGCTAAGGGATGGTCGGGGTCCATGCCCAACTGCGTGGGCAGGTCGAAGGCCACGTTCATTCCGGTGAGGCCCTGCTCCAGCAGATGCCGGAACCGGGAGTTGGTCTCCTCCACCGTGTCGTAACCGGCGTATTGGCGCATGGTCCAGAGGCGCCCGCGGTACATGTCCGGGCGGATCCCACGGGTGAAGGGGTAGGCGCCGGGAAACCCCAAGTCCTTAAGGTAGTCCTGCCCCCCCGCGTCCTCAGGGGTGTAGACGGACTTTAGCGGCATGCCGTAGCTGGTTTCCGGAGCTGGTTTCGGTTCGCTCTGGCGAGCTAGAGCGTCGGCCAGCTTRCTCTCGTACTCCCGCCCAGCTTCCTGTAGGTCTTTCTTGGCAGCGTCGTCGGCCATGGTCCCTCCTACCGTCACCGGTCATGACGGTGGCAATCGTAGCATAGGCGGGGTTGGTGGGAGTGGCGGATSGGGAACGCCCTCACCCTAGCCCTCTCCCGTGCCAACCGTCCCTTCTCCCTTCAGGGGGAAGGTTAGGGTGAGGGTGGATTGTTCTTCACATACAACTTTCATACCAGAGAGCCCGGCCCTCACCCTAATCCTCTCCCGTTGCGACGGGAGAGGGGATATCAGACCGCCGTGCCGTAAATCTGGTCTGGGACCACTATGACCGCGGCGCGGCGGTCGTCGACCATGGCTTGGTCGTATTCCGGCCAGTTGGCGTGGTCGCCACCGGTGGCAGCGCGGTAGACGTCCCGCAGRGCGTCGCGCAGTTCATCKGCGGGGGTGTTATCCGAGGACAGGATGGTGGCCTTSCCTTCGAAAACTATGTAGCCCCACCAATCGTTTTTGGAGACCATCAAGGAACACCTGGGGTCGCGCTTAAGGTTGATTAGCTTTGCGCGGTCGACGGTGGTCGAGAACGCCACGCCGTCCCGGTACGCTCCGCACGTGACGATACTCATCTGGGGCATGCCGTTCCTTCGGAAACAGGTCAATACTCCTTGATGGTTCTCGGTGGTAAATTGCTTGACATTATTCGGCAGCGGCATCATTCTCCCCTTCTTTCAATTCGTTCTCTGATTCCGGCTCGAGTATWGCTTTAGCCGRAGGGGCGTCAAAATCGATCTCGTACATATCGTAATTAGTTGGGCGCATGCGAAGTCCCGCGTAGACCCCCTGCGCGATGGTGTTGTCCTTGTCCACGTAGAGGCGCAACCCACCGACGTTGCCCTGCTGGCGGGCTACTTCGGYGGCATAGAAATGAAGGGACTGGTACACGCCCTGCCGCCGGTAATCAGGCTTTACGTAGACGCTTTGAATCCACCAGAAGAAAGAGTTCCGCCAATCGCTCCACTCGTAGGTGATGAGCAGTTGGCCCACCGGGCGGCTGGTATGCTCGGCGATCAGGTAGAATCCAAGGTCATTCCGGTTGAACACCGCCTCTACGCCCAGCCGGACAACTTCGCTATCCAGAAACTTGCCTTCGGTCTCTTGGGCCATGGCGATGTTGAAGTCGATTATCGCGTCGACGTGCAACAAGGAAGCGCGCCGAACCTGCACGTCGCTACCGGGTACTGAAGTCAAATCTCTCTCCCTTTTCTAAAACACGTCCGACCAGGCGGACTTAATTGATCCAAAACGTGGAACCCGACTCGTCCTTCAGGACTTCGATACGCACCGGGAACGCTTCTTTAAGGTCGTCCAGGTGAGTGATCACCAGCACCTTCTCGAAGTCGTCGCCGATGGCGCTGATCACGTCCAGGATTCGCTCCCGCCCCACGGTGTCCTGGGTGCCGAAGCCTTCGTCGATGAACAGTGTCGGCAGGGGCGCGCCCATGCGCTGGGCCAGTACCTTGGAGAGGGCGATGCGCAACGCCAGGTTGATTCGGAATGCTTCGCCGCCGCTGTACATCTCGTAACTGCGGGGACCCAGTTCGTCGCTGACCATGATCTCCAGAGTCTCACGTGGGTCGCCCTGCCCTGATGCCCGCTCCCGCTGGGTYTCMAGMTTSAYGTTCATYCGGTTGTCSGTCATSCGGCCYAAWAGCGCGTTGGTCTCATCYTCCARGCGCGGAACSACCGTCTCKATGAGCATKGCCTGSACKCCYTGSCGGCCAAAGGCGGTGGACAACTCTTGGTAGATCGATTGTTCGTCCTGCAGGGCGGTCAGRCGCGCCGTCTCRGCGATCAGCTCTTGCCCCAATTTTTCCTGCCGCTCCACCTGGTTCCGAAGATACCCCTGACGCTCGATCGACTGCTGGATCTTGACTCCCAGTTCCCGTTCCCTTTGCTCAGCCTGGGTGAATTCGCTCTCCAGGGCCGCCAGCCCAACCAAAGCCTCTTTCGCCTCGGCGGCTTGGGATTGCAGCAGCTCCATTTCTTCCTTGCGGCGCTGAGCCATGGCCGCGTTCTGTTCCGCTGCTTYCTTGGCCGCGGGCAGACCGGCTTCAGCCTGCTCCAATAGCCCCTCCTGCTGGGCGAACTCTTCCAATCCGACGGTCTCTTGAAAAACCCGCTGGCGTGTCTCGGGGTCGTACTCCAGTTCTTGTATCTGGGCTTCCAACTTTTGCAGTTGGACCGACTCCTCGGCGGCGAAAGAACCGTCCACCAGGGCCGTCCGCATGGCTTCCAGTTTGGGAGTCGCCTCTGCCAGCTCCTGCCGTGCCTGCARAGCTTCCTGCATCTGCTGTTCCAGTTGCTGTAGCGCCACCTGACGCTTGGTTTGGGCCTGGGATAACGCCTGCTCTTGTTSGGGGARGCGTCCCTCCAGCTCSGCTGTCTGGGCCTTCAGCGTCTTCACTTGGGCCGATGTGTTCCGGTACTCGTCACGCTTGGCTTGGATATCGGTTTCAAAGGTCTCAACCAAGCGCTGGCAGCCGTCTTCGCTCAGCGGGGTCTGGCACAACGGACACACCGCTTCCTGGCCGTTGGCCCTGTCCAGCAATTCTTTCTTGGCGGCCAGGTCTTTGCCTTCACTTGCAGACCGCTCCAGAGCGCTCTGAGTCTGTGCAGTCTCGACCGCCAAAGCGCTGARGCTTTCGCGCTCAGCCGCCAGGGCCCGCTCCTGCTCCTCGATAGCCGGTCCCTGGTCATGAAGCTGCTGCTTGCTGGTCTCAAGTTGCTCCAGGCCTTGGGCTTTCGGGTTGAAACGGGTCTCGATCTCAGAGTTTAGTTGTTGGATCTGGGACTCCAGCAGGGTCCGTTTAACGTCGATGGCCCCGGAAGCCGTGGTCTTTTGGCCTACGAGTTCGTCGAAATTGCGGCCGGCTTCTTCCAGTCTGGAGAAGGCGGTGCGGGCGGCGGCCAGTTGGGCGGCGCCTTGGCGGATGGCCGGGGCCTGGCCCACCAGTTWCTCGAAACCCRCCACCTGTTGCAGGGCGGTTTTGTGGGCCGACTCGAACTGCTCCATCTCTTTGGCCAGGGCTGCCACTCGCTGGGCCGCTTCTTCCTGGCCCGACTGCTGCCGGCGCAGTTCGCCGACCTGTTCTCTCAGACCAGATGTTTTCGCCTGCTGTTCCGCCAGGTCTTTATTCTGCGCGGCGAGACTGGATTCAACTTCCTCCAACTCCGCCGACGGCGCCTCCATCTGCTCCAGGTCCCGGCGCAGGCGGTCCACCGTGCCCTCGGCTACTTTRGCGCTGTTTTCGGCCCAACTGTTCCGMTCCCTGGCGCGGACCAATAGCCGGTCATAGACGTCCAAGCCCAGGATCTTACTGAGGACGGCTTTCCGTTCGGCGGGCGTCTTGTTGGTGAACTCGTCGGCCCGGCCCTGGACCAAGAATGCTGAGTTGATGAACGTGTCGTAGTCCATGCCGATGGTCTGGTCGATCCGGGCCTGGGTCTCGCGCATCATATCGCCGGTTACCACCCGTGGGGTGTCATTCTCCAGGACCATCAATTGCAGGTCCGACGCCCCACTCCGGCGGCGAGTGCCGCCCCGGGCGTGGCTGCGGATGACCCGGTATTTCTGGTCCCGCGAGGAGAAGTCCAACTCAACCCGGCACTCATCGGCGCCGTAGGAGATCATCTCGTCTTGGACCCGGCCTCTAGCCTTGCCCCACAGCGCCCAGGTGATGCTGTCCAAAAGGGCCGATTTGCCGTGGCCGTTGGCGCCGCAGATGCAGGCGATGTGGAGACCGGTGAAGTCCAGCGGAGGAACGTTCTCCCGGTAACACAGGAAGTTCCTGACCGTAAGCTTGAGGGGTATCATGGTGAGGGCCTCGAACGGGCCCGAAAAAGAGAGCTTGCCTGGCTTGGTCGTAAACCGGCCACCTGCAACCTCCACCACACCAAAGAAGACTGCCCGCGGCCCTGACGTTCCTTGAAGTTGACCGGGGCCGGAGCGTAGMTAATTTTAGCACAGGGCCGGACACACTGGACCCATGATTCATCACGCGGAAATCATCCAGGTAAATGACCTGCGCAAGAGCTACGGCGACCTGAAAGCCGTGGACGGCGTCTCGTTCTCCGTGAGTGCCGGCGAGGTCTTCGGCATCCTGGGTCCCAACGGCGCGGGCAAAACGACGACAGTGGAGATACTGGAGGGCATGAGGGCCCAGGACAGCGGCTCGGCCATCGTCAACGGCATCGACGTTCAAAAGGACCCGCGGGCCGTCAAGAAGGTCATCGGCATCCAACTGCAATCCTCGGCCTTCTTCGACCGTCTAAGTCTGACCGAGATCTTGGACGTGATGGCAAGTCTTTACCACCGGAAGATCGACGCCCTGGAACTGTTGCGGGAGGTGGAACTGGACGACCGGGCCGGCGCGCTGTTCAAGGAACTCTCCGGCGGCCAGAAACAGCGTTTCTCCGTTGCCTCTACGCTGGTGAACGACCCTATCTTGCTCTTCCTGGACGAACCAACCACCGGGCTTGACCCGCAGGCCCGYAGGCACATGTGGGCATTGGTCCAGCGGTTCAAATCAGAGGGCCGCACCGTGCTTTTGACCACCCACTACATGGAGGAAGCGGAGGAACTGTGCGACCGGGTCGCCATCATGGACCACGGCAAGATAGTGGCCATGGACCGACCRGCRGCATTGGTTGACTCGCTCCTCAGCAAGGGATTCAAGAAGGAACGCACGGAGAAGCTGGCCAACCTGGAAGACGTGTTCTTRGACATCACCGGCCGTGAGCTGCGGGACGAGTGATGTTGAGCCGTTTGTTGCAGACCAACCCGACGATCAGCCTCACCAGAGCCTCGATGCGAACCGGGTTCCGGGAACGGSAATGTTAAGACAACTATTTCAGACTAATCCCACGCTGAGCCTCACCAAAGCTTCAATGCGGATCTGGTTCCGAGACCGGCAGGCCATCTTCTGGACCTTCTTTTTACCCCTGGTGTTGATCTCCGTGTTCGGCCTGCTGGACTTCGGCGCCTTTCGCACCGTCGACCTGGGGATCGTGGACCGCGCCAATAACGACGCATCCCAGAAGTTGATCGCCGATGTCCGGGCGCTGGGCACCTTCGACATCTCCGACGACTTGTCGGAGGAAGAAGAGCGGGAGGCGCTCTTGGACGGAGACCGTAACCTGCTGTTGATCATCGAGCCTGGCTTCGGTGAAGGCCAGTCTCCGGCCCAACGCCGGGTCACCGTGATCTATAACCAAGGCGAGCCGCAAGAATCGGCGGCCGGACAGACYATCATCCAACACCTGCTGGACAAGATAACCTTCGCAGAAGGGAATATCTCAGACCGCTACAAAATAGATGCCTCACCGGTGGACAGCCGCAACTTGAGATTCATCGATTTTTTGATGCCCGGCGTAGTCGCCATGTCGATCATGCAGATGGGCCTTTTCAGTGTGGCCTTTTCTTTCGTCCAGCTGAAGAGCCGGGGCGTGTTGCGAAGGTTGAAAGCCACGCCGGTGCTGCCGGCCAGTTTCATCTTCGCCCAGGTATTCACCCGGTTGACCATCTCGATCCTGCAGACGCTGGTGCTGGTGGGCCTGGCGGTGCTGGCCTTCGACGTTCACCTGGAAGGCAACCTGGGAGTAATGGTGTTGCTGGCGCTGCTGGGAGGCGGGGTATTCATCAGCATGGGATTCGCGGTTTCAGGATGGGCGGGCACCGAAGACGTGGCCGCCCCAGTGGCCAACGCCATCGCCCTGCCCATGATGTTCCTGTCCGGTGTGTTCTTCCCCAGGGACGCCATGCCAGAGCCGCTCCGGGCCGTGGCCGATTTTCTACCCTTGAGCTATCTGGCCGACGCCCTGCGCAACGTGGCCGTCGACGGCGCGAGCCTCTGGTCCCAATGGGAGAACGTGCTGGGACTGACCGTCTGGCTGGTGGTAACGTTCTTCATCGCCGTCAGGCTGTTCCGGTGGGAGTGATGCGCCCGGTCTGTCAGAGCAGTCCCATTCTCTGCAAGTCTTCGCCCGACCATTTCGCCTGTAATTCGATGATGCTTTTYAGCGTCCCTGCGGCGAATGTCTCACCAGACCTAGTAAATGGCACGGTTACGCGGCGGCCATCAGGATGCGCATACCGGCGATGACTGCCGCGTTGCCGGACAAACAAAAACCCTTAATCTAGAAGGGTTCTGATCAACCGCCGGGCTGCAAGCGAGCGTAAACGGGAGTAATCGACGCTGCTCATAAAGTTACGGAAACTAACTGTCCTTCCGGTGTCGTAACATTCTCTTGCTCTTTGACCGGCTCGTTCGCCTCGATCCGCTCTTCTACGATCATCGTGAGGACTTCTTGGATGTGCTGCAACGCTGCTTCTTGGCTCTCACCCCAGGTGGACGCGCCCTGCTCTTCCAGGGGCGGATAAAACGCCCTCCAGCCCTCTTCGTCAGGTTCTAATTCAACATGGAAGACGTATGTTTTCATCGACACTCCAAGACGCCGTGTCCCRGACTATACCCGGTCGGACGGTAATCGACACTGGGATTTTATCATGGACAGGTATTGCTATTTAACCTCTGTCCACCTTGACCCTGAATCTCGCGCCAGCCTACAATTCAATGCAGAAACTTTCCAATAAGGGCGACCAGAACAGATATGTTTGAGAACTTAACCGAGCGGTTGACCGGCATCCTGAACAAGCTGACCAGTAAGGGCCGCTTGACCGAAGGCGACGTCGATGAAGCCCTTAGCCTGGTCCGGCGCTCCCTGCTGGAAGCCGACGTTAATTTCCGGGTCGCCAGGGACTTTGTGGCGGCCGTGAAGGAGCGGGCCCTCGGCTCGGACGTGCTGGAAAGCCTCTCCCCCGGCCAGCAGGTGGTCAAGATCGTGCAAGAGGAGCTGACCAATCTCCTCAGCGGCGGCGATAACTCGTTGACTCTCTCAAGTCAGCCGGTGACGATCATCATGCTGGTGGGTCTGCAGGGCTCGGGTAAGACGACCACCGCCGCCAAATTGGCCCTGCACCTGCGCCGCGAGAGCCACAAGTCTCTGCTTATCGCCGCCGACCTGCGCCGCCCTGCCGCCATCCAACAACTGGAGACGCTGGGCAAGCAACTGGACATTCCCGTCTATTCCGAAGATCCCAAGTCCTCCACCGTGGTGCAGGTGGCCAAGAACGGCGTGGAAAAGGCCCGCCAACTGGGCGTCAACTGGGCCATCATCGACACCGGAGGCCGCCTCCAGATCGACAAACAGTCGATGAAGGAACTCGGCGAGGTCAAGAAAGCGGTCAACCCCCACGAAGTGCTGCTCGTCGTTGACGCCATGACCGGGCAGGAAGCGGTGAACGCCGCCGAAGGGTTTCACGAGCAGGTCTCGCTCACTGGTCTGATCATGTCCAAGATGGATGGCGATGCCCGGGGCGGCGCCGCCCTGTCCATCACCCGCGTTACCGGCGTGCCCATCAAGTTCATGGGCGTGGGAGAGCGTCCCGACGGTCTCGAGGCCTTTCACCCGGACCGCCTGGCCTCCCGGATACTGGCGATGGGCGACATCCTGACTCTCATCGAGAARGCCCAGGGCGYGGTGGATGAGAAACAGRCCGAGGAGATGGAAAAGAARTTCCGTCAGGCCAGTTTCGACCTGGAAGACTTCTTGACCCAGATCCAAAGCGTGAAGAAGATGGGTTCGCTTTCGTCGATCATGGAGATGATTCCGGGGATGAGCCAACTGAGCAAGAAGATGCCCATGGGCGACCTGGACGACGGGCGCATCGAGCGCATCGAAGCCATCATCCGGTCCATGACTCGCCAGGAACGCCAAAAGCCGGAGATCTTGAACGGGAGCCGCCGCCGCCGCATCTCCCGTGGCAGCGGAACCACCCCCCAGGACGTGAACCAACTGCTGAACCAGTTCAAGCAGACTCAGAAGATGATGAAGCAGATGTCCAAGTCCCGAAACCCCATGGCCCTGATGAAGATGCTTAAGGGATAGGTCGCGGCTGGGTTTTTATCTGCTACGGCCTACTCACGGCTTGGCTCGGTTATCTGGCCGCCCTCCCTTCGTTTGTCCTGGGTTGAGCAAACGCCACCTGCATCCATCTTAGCATCAGGCATAGGCGTACTCTCGATCAGCACTTGGCTCGACCAGATATCCAGAGTAGCCTGAGATGTTGTTTATGGTGAAGACGACGGAGAATCGAACCATACCGAGAACGCGGGCTTCTGTGTTGGTGGCAGCATAGTTTCATGCGTTTAACAACTGTTTGAGGTACCCGATGGTATCCGGTTGGCCATGAACCCGGCGGTTTGCTGGTTGCTAGCACGCTTGATAAATAAAGGCCCAGGTTATATACCCTGGGCCTTGTCTTTGCCCAAATAAGTGGTTCTAACGGTATTAGAACCCACAGCCACCGCCTCCGCAGGGCAGTGGCAAAATTCCCGAAGGCAGTTAAGCATGTATTGTCTCGTTTGAGTCTGGTGATTCCTTGGATTGTCCTGTCCAGAATATTAAATCTGTTAGTCCTCTTCTTTGTTAAATCGTGTTAGCTGGCTCGTTAGCGAAGCAGTAATTATCTAAACCCGAGGCGATCACTTTGACCAAGATAGCACGCCCTAATGCGCACTAATCTTGGTAACATTTATAGAATTCCACTAGAACTGTTAGCGTCCAAAACGTGAAGCTCTTTCGCTGCAACTTGACCCGTTCTGAATGCAACCTTTGAGCCACCTTAGGTCTCATAGAATAGTTGGCATAATGGGTCGAGACGTCAGTAACGAACAGTAGGCATTGCTGTGGGGTTCACAGCGTTGGTACGGCCACCTCGACCTCATGGCACCCGGAATCACGTATCTGGCTTCCTAGCAGTTTTCCTCGATACAGCGATCGCCATTGATATCATCAGTTAGTCTCGAGTTCTGTTTCTCTCTTGTTTTTCCGATTCCGGTTTAACACCAACAGCAGAATCGCCAAGATCGCCAAACCCGTACCACCAGCGACTCCGACGATGACCCAAATTCCAGAGCCTAGGTCTTCTTGCGACAAAACACCATTCGTCACTCCAAGGGCCTCTGGGTTCCTCGACCGGCCTTTTTGTAGCGCACGTCCTAGGGCGTGTTCATCAATCTCTCTGGCAAAGATTATTGCCGCTCCTATACTCTCAGGGTCTTCAATGGCCGCTTCCGCTAGCGCCGCCCCGATACTCTCAGGGTCTTCAGCAGCCGCTCCTGCTAGCGCCGCCTCGATACTCTCAGGGTCCCCAGAGGCCGCTTCCGCTAGCGCCGCCCCGATACTCTCAGGGTCCTCAGAGGCTGCTTTCGCTAGCGCCGCTCCGATACTCTCAGGGTCCTCAGAGGCTGCTACCGCTAGCGCCGCTCCGATACTCTCAGGGTCCTCAGAGGCTGCTTCCGCTGGCGCCGCTCCGATACTCTCAGGTTTCTCGGAGGCTGCTTCTGTTAATGGCTCTACATCCGATCTACTATCTCGCTTGGACGAATCGGGAAGGGGATTCTCAGTGAGTTTGGGGATAACCTCCTCAAACATAATGTCACTGGGAACAGATGTGGCCTGGTCGATGGGGACACCTGCTGAAGTTTTCGTCTTGACAGAATAGGTTCCAGTAGGGCCAGATACTGGTGGATTTTTGATGCCATTTAGCACTAGGAAGACCTTAGTATCAGCTTCCACCAGGCTACCTTCCAAACGACTGATGATAACGCTGTGTTCCGATAAGACGACCGTGGTCATACCATCAATAGAGGGTCCGTCGCCTGCCAGACTCATAACTTCACTGCCGATCAAACCAAAACCCGAAGGGAATGTGATCACAATATCTCCGTTGCCTGGCAACGGGTTGGCAGTGGTAAACGACACGGTGACACGTCCAACTGCCTTGGCGACCAAAGAAGCGGGTTCAACGTCAGTGAAACCCAGGACGCCTGGAGTGATGATGTCGGGTCTCACGGCTGTGTCAACATCTAAGGTAGTATCCAAGCTCGTGGTGGTCTTGATGATATAGCTCTTAGATGAGCCGGATACCGGTGGATTCTTAATGCTCGTCAACGTCAACGTGACGACGGTGTCGGCATCTATTGAATCTCCATCACCTACGCGTGTGATGGTGGCGATCTGGCCGGAGACAGAGACCGAGGTGGTGCCATCGAAACTGGCTCCATCATCCCCCATCGCCGTGGCCGATCCGCTGTTTAAGCGGAAGCCCGACGGGAAGGTGATTGCGATCTTACCGTCGGTAGGTAGTGGGTCGCTGATAATAAAGGTCACACCCACGTCCCCCACAGCTCCAGCCACTAGAGATGCGGGCTGCACGTTAGTGGCGCTTAGAGTTCCTACAACAAAAGTGTCGGGGTCCACTKCAAGATCCTCGTCAGCGGATCAACCGCCAACAAATTGGGTCTCGTTGCTCTCGAGAAATGCTGGTGAATCAGCAACGAGATTCTTCGGCTGACGCCTCAGAATGACAAGAAGGAGTCAGATCCGCTCGTCCTGAGTTCCGCGAGATTTTCTCCGATGCACCAGGGGATTTCCCACCTAGCCTAGCCCAGATTCGGCACCACCAACTCCGTGAATTTCTCCAGCTGTTGCATCTGGTTGGGGGAGGCGAAGCGGACTATGAAGTAATCGGCGCCGGCGTCTTTGTAGCGCTTGATGGCGTCGATTGCTTTCTGGGCCGGGCCGAATACGCAGAGTAGCTGCTTGCTGACCACTTCATACGGGATGCCGTAGTAGGCCCGCATGAACCCGTCGCCCTCAGACAGGGCCTCGTCTTCATCGTTGAGATTGATCGAGATGTARAGGGCGCGCGGGATGCGGCTCACGTCCCGGCCCAGCTCTTGGCCCTTCTCTTCGATCTTGTCCCAGCATCTGGTGAACATCTCCGTGGAAGGGACATTGGTGATCCACCCGTCGCCCTGGGCCGCCACTCGCCTAAGTCCCCTTTGGACCCAGTTACTGGAGAGCCAGATGGGCACCGGTTGCTGCACCGGCCTTGGCTCCAGGGTCATGCCAGTCAGGGGATAAAAGCCTTCCGGGTTCGAAACGTCGTCTTCGGTCCACAGCTTCCGGAGAACATCGATGCTTTCTTCCATGCGGGCGGCACGCTCTTCGATGGGAACACCCACTGCGGCATGCTCGTCCACGAACATCTGGTTGTTGCTTCTACCGGCGCCCAGACCCAATATGATGCGGCCGTCGGAGATGTTGTCGATGGTTGCGATAGAGTGGGCTAGGTGCACCGGGTGCCGCAGGGCATTCAACATGACGGCGGTCCCGATCTTGACCCGGTGGGTGCGCGCAGCCAAGGCGGCCATGACCGCCAAGGGTTCCAGGCGTGGTTTGGAGGTGATGCTGTCGCCGACCCAGACCGAGTCGTAGCCGATGCGTTCCGCGGTCTCGGCCATCTGCCAGTTCAGTTCTACCCTGGGTCTGCCGCCCTTCGCGTACACCAAGACACCCCTGGTGGGCAGCAGGACTCCCATGTTATTCATCGGTCCCAATTTTTCCTCCAAGCCGTGTTTGTCAGGTTGGCTGGTTATCCATGCTTATTCTTGGCTGATCACCGGTCGTTGCAGGTAGGTCCCTGGCAACTGCTCGGCGATCAAGAACCGCATGGGCTCGCCGGTCGAATTTCGGATGCCATGGGCGGTCCCGGCCGGAACGAAAACCAAGTCTCCGGTTTCGACGGCCATGGATTCATCGCCGACGATCTGATGTCCCTGCCCGGACAGAAAGTAGTGGACAGCCTCGCCGTGGCTGTGGAACGTGTCGTCGCTGTGACCGGGGGGCACAACCCGCACCGAAAGCTGTAGGGTGTGGATATCGAACCCCAATTCGGGCGCGATCAGGGTGGTCGTCTGATTATCTGCCGGTGATTCCCAGGGCACTTCRTTCCTGGGCACCAAGTAGTTCTTGGCCTTGCGCCGTTGGTTGAACTCGTCATCAAGGACACCCAGTTCGTGGAGCAGGTGTTGCCGCCAGGAATAAAGCGTTGCCGAGTCCATGGCCGCGGGGTCCTCTTTCTCCATCGTGACCAATCGGCTGTCGATGCTCTCGTGCTCACTCAGGTCGTCGGCATGGTACTGCCACGAAGCGGGGACGGGCAGGTGTGTGCCGGGAATCTGGTGGAAGGCGATGAACACCATCGGTTCGTCGCCGGTGTTCTCAGTGCCGTGCCAGATATTGGCCGGTATAAACGCYAGGTCCCCCGGCGAAACCTCTACTTCCTGGTCGTCGATGATCTCTTTGCCCTTGCCTTCAAGGTAGTATTTGACTGCGTCGCCGTGGGTGTGGAAAGCGCCGTCAATACCGCCACCGCCGATCTGCCTTTTGAAAACCCGGAACGTGTGTATGTTGAAACCCAATTCCGGGGAGATGATCCTGGCCAGCATATGGCCTTCTTGCTGCGTGGGATGCACCCGGGAAGCCGACTCCCACTGGATATCTCCACCCTTGACCAGCAGACGGTTCTCTCCCCTCCGGCGGTCGAATTCTTTATCGATGCGCGCGAAGTGGGTCAGGATCTCGTTCCGCCGGCCGGCGAGTTCAGAAGGGTTTAGGCTGCGAGCGTTCATGGGCTTCAGTGGCTCCCTTTTTTGCAAAATTCGGCGCCGTATTCTTGGTCTTCGGTATTATACGTGGCCTGAATTGTAAGACAAGATTCTGTCGTGGGCTTATTCGAGTGACGTCTGCCTATCGCTGGCGCACCGATCTTTCCGCGGGAGGAGAAGTTTCGAGCTGCCACAAGGCTTTGAATTCCCAGCAGTAAAGAGATTCCTCGGCGAGCGCCTCGGATTGACATTCTGGGAGTGTGCATGTCTTAATCCACCCGGTTTCCCTCATCTACATATGAGGTAGTTCCCACCGTGGAGATCTTTATCTGCTGGCGGTAGACCTGTTCGCCCAGGTTGTGCTCGGCGTGGTGCAGTTCCGTCGACCATTCAATATCTGCCGCGTCGGGGCCGACTACCAGCGCTTCCTCCAGTACTCTCCCGTGCATCCCTTCGTGTCCGCTGATGCCCAGGACCTTGAGAATAGTCGGCGTCAGGTCAAGATTACCGGACGGCGTATTCAGCTTGAGACCGGACTTGAAACTGGGCCCGCTTGTGAACAGGATGTTGTGTATCTCATGGCGGCTCATGGAACCATGTTGCCCCGTGCCGGGCTGGCCGGAGGTGGAATAAACCATGCCCGCGTACCCGGCCTCGTTGGCAGTCGATTCCCAGCGGAAAGAGACCGTCAGCTCGGGCGCCCTCGGCCCTTCATTTCCCACCAGCGAGGCGGGCAGGGTGCCTGGGATACCAGCGACGGCGTCCGACGCCGTTACGGTTCCGCACCAAGGTTGGGCCATGAGCCAGSCGGCCAACCGGTTAGCGGTGTCCAAGTCTCCCGGCGCGGTGTAGAACAGTACCGCGCCACCGTTCTGGGCGACGATCACGCCTCCGGGCTGTCCGCCCGRTGGAAATCCTGCTTCCTTGACCAATGCTTCAACGCCCGCAATCTCGGATATGGTCGAGTAGCCATGGTCGGACGCCACGAAGACGTCGGTAKYTTCGGCGCGGCCGGTCTCCCGCAGCCACTGCATCAGGTCGCCTAACTGCCCGTCAGCCTCCTTGATGGCGGTGTCTCCGAGGATCGAACCGACCCCCTCCGCATGATGAGACTTATCCGGCTCATAGGACCAGATCATTGCCGCTGCCGGCATGCGTTCAGGGAGCACATATTCGGTCATGATGCGCGTGGCRTGGGCCAATCTCGACGTGTTGGGCGCCGCTTCGTCCGGCCACGGGCCGAACCGGTCGATGAGCGACTCATGCAGGTCCCTGGGCAAGGCGAAGGTCGGGTGAATGGTCGCTCCGCCCGAATCTTCAGCGTTCGGATTATGGAGGTAGGCATTGCCGGTGGTCCCGACGCCGATGGCCACGTATTCTTTCCCATGCCGGGCGAGGACCTCGCCCAGCGTCGGCGCCAGCAGCACCGGCACCCCAGCCTTGGCGATAAGGGACAATACCGGCTCCAAAGCCCCCATGTGCTGGTCCGGGTCAAACTCCCGAATAACTAGCCGGTTTCCAGCTAGGCCGTGTCCGCCCGGATTCATGCCCGTGACCATGCTGGAAACATTGACTCGGGTCACTGTGGGGAAAACCGAATGGTGGTTGGCGAAGGTCACGCCTCCCGCGGCGAACGCCGAGAGATTCGGCATCAGACGCGGATTAACCTGGGCCGGCTGGAGTCCGTCGAATACGAAGACTAATACGGATGACATACGTCTCTCACTTTGCCGGTTCAGGTGCGCCGGATTCCATTTGTGACCATTAGACACGAACCCTGAATGTCCGTCGTTGGACGACTGTGATCTCTCTCAGGGTTAGCGCCTCGACCTCTCCCTTAGTCCACCCTGTTGCCCTCGTCGAGATACGAGGTGGTCCCCACGGTGGAGAYTTTTATCTGCTGGCGGTAGACCTCTCCGCCCAAGTCGAGTTCGGCTTGGTGGGTTTTAGTAGACCAGTTCACGTCGGCGGCGCTGGGGCCATCTACCAGCGCTTCCGCAAGCACCCGCCCGTCCATGCCGTTGTCTCCTTCGATACCCAAAATCTTGAGGATGGTAGGCGCCAGGTCCTGGTTGCCAGAGGGGGTTTCCAGCGTGATATTGGACTTGAAACTGGGGCCGGAGGCGAAAAGGATGTTGCGAATCTCCATCTGGCTCATCGATCCGTGCTGCCCCTTGCCCGGACCGCCGTAGGTGGAGGGGATCATACCGGGATATCCGGTCTCGTTGGCGGTTGTTTCCCAGCGGAACGAGACCGTCAGATCGGGCGCCCGTGACCCTTCAGTCCCCGCCAGGGAGGCAGGAAGGGTCCCTGGGATACCGGCAACAGCGTCGGACGCCGTTACAGTGCCGCACCAGGGTTGGGCCATCAGCCAGGCGGCCAAGCGATTTGCCGTGTCCATGTCACCAGGCGGGGTGTAGAAAAGCGCGGCGCCGCCGTTCTGGGCGACGATCACTCCACCGGGCTCTCCCGCCGCTGGGAAGCCGGCTTCCTTTACCCATGCTTCAATGCCGGCGGACGCGGAAACGGTCGAGGCGCCGTGGTCGGACACGACGAAGATGTCGGTATCGTCGGCGCGGCCGGTCTCTTGCAGCCATTGCATCAGGCTCCCGAATTGTTCGTCCGCCTCTTTGAGGGCGATGTCAGATTGGCTGGAACCAACCCCGGTCGCGTGCTGAGTGCTATCCGGCTCCGCGCCCCAGATCAAAGCCACGGCGGGCATCCGCTCTGGGAGCACATATTCGGTCAAGACCCGCCTGGCCTGTGCCAACATCGCGGTGTTGGGCAACACTTCCTCCGGCCAGGGACCGAAACGGTTGACGATCGACTCATGCAGTTCGCTGGGAAGAGTGAATTCCCGGTGTATGGTTGCGCCGCCCGATACTTCGGCAGTGGGGTTATGGAGGTAGGCGTTTCCAGTGGTCCCGACGACGACGGACACGTATTCTTTCCCATGCCGGCCAAGTATCTCACCCAACGTCGGCGCCAGGAGGACCGGCATGCCGGCTTCCACGACCTGCTCGAACTCCGGCTTCAAGGCCATGATTGCCTGGTTCGAATCAAAATCCACGATAGCAAACCTGTTTCCGTGCATGCCATGTCCTCCCGCACTCATTCCCGTGACGATGCTGGAGCAATTGACCCGGGTCACGGTTGGGAAGATCGAATGGTGGTTGGCGAAATTCACTCCGCCGTCAGCGAAGGCCGAAAGATTTGGCGTCAACCTGGTGTTGACCTGGGACGGCTGGAGTCCGTCGAATACAAATATCAATACTGTGGACATATTCCTCTCACTTTGTCGATTTTCCCRACATCTATCTAAGGAGCCAGGGCCCTGATAGCCCGTTCGTAAGAGCCCTTCATGTCTCCTACGGAGAGAGGGGCGATCACCGGCTTCGTCAGACCCATCCGGCGCAATTCTTCGATCCKTGCCCGGCAGGCCTCGGCTGGRCCGACCACGCCCAATTCCGACTGCATACTATCACTGATAGCCTCGGCCGTGGCTGGATTGTCGGAATGGTCCCGAGCCGCCTGCGCTCCCGCCATCTCGGCATCGAACCCCGTGTTCCGAAAATAGGACTGGTAATGGCCGCCACCGGCATACCTCGCGATCTCCCGTTGCAAGGTGGCCCGGCCCGCCTCCAGGTCGTCAGTCACAACAACACGCAGGTAACCCGAGATCTCCACCTCGGATGGGTCGCGTCCGGCTTTGCTTGCTCCGTCGCGGACCAGTTGAATGGCCTGCTCCAGATAGCTCGCGGCCGTCCAGCTCAGCATGACTCCGTCAGCGATCGCCCCGGCCAGTTCCAACATTCGAGGACCAAGGGCCGCGATGTAGATGGGTACTTTCCTCGCGGGAGCAGCGTCGCCCAAACCTGCCCGGCTAACCGTGATCGCCTTGCCCTGATGGCTGACCTCCTCGCCCCGCAGCAGCCCGCGCACGATGTGAATCAGGTCTGATAGGTGTTCCATCGGCCGGMTGTAGTCCACTCCGTGGCCGTCCTSGGTCGCCGTCCGATTGCCAACTCCCAGCCCCAAAATGAACCGGCCATCTGAAACGGCGGCCAGCCCCGCCGCCGACATCGCCGTGATCAGTGGTGTCCTGGAGAACATGGGCAATATGCCCGTTCCAAGTCCGATGCGGCTGGTGGCCGTAGCGATGGCGGTAAGTTGGGTCAGCGAGTCGCGCCCAGCGCCCTCGGTCATCCAGACCTCGCCGTAGCCGTGTTCCTCGGCCAACGTCCCGAGGGACTGGATATCGGCGACACTCAACTGGGTCTCGTTCCCCAGTCTAAGTCCTAGAAATGGCATTCAGATCTCCT
The DNA here is from genome assembly GCA_002746355.1 of Dehalococcoidia bacterium. Lineage (GTDB taxonomy): Bacteria > Chloroflexota > Dehalococcoidia > Lucifugimonadales > UBA3495 > UBA9611. The sequence continues at coordinate 72,145 of NVWX01000008.1, forward strand.
GTTCTTGCCAGGTCTTTTCCACAGTGCGGCCATCTCGTCCGCTCATGGTGAGCCCGTCGAACCACCTGCTCTGTGCAGCCAATCAACCCGCCCCGGTCCTTAACGCACTGAATAGATAGACGGTGGCAAAGGTCCGGTAGGGAGACCAACGCTGGGCGATATCTTCCACATCAGAGTCCGTCACCTCAGCGCCGTCGGTGAATAGGCGCGAGACGACCCGTCTTAGGGCCAGGTCGCCAAGAGGCAAGGCATCGAAGCGGCCCACCGCGCGGATCAATGTCCATTGGGCGGTCCACAGCCCCACACCGCGCAGCGCAGTCAGTTTCGCGACGATCTCCGCGTCGGTTAGCTCGCCCAGTCTATCAAGGCCCACGGCGGCGTCCAGGGCCGACCCGGCCAGACCGTGGACGTACTCGGACTTGCGCTGGGTCAGTTTCATGGTGTGGAGTTCGGCGGGCGATGACGCCCAGATGGACTCCGGTCTGGGAAATGCGTAGTAAGTCTCGCCGTCAAACTCGGCGTTCGGGCCAAATGTCTCGATAAGCAACGTGCGGATTATGCGGGCCACGCTGGTGGAGATCTGCTGGCCTAGCACCGCCAGCACCAATGCCTCAAAGGCCGTGGCGGTATGAGGCAGGTGCAAGCCGTAGAACCGCTCCACCAACTCGGCCATGGCCTGGTCCGCCCGGCCCAATTCGTAGAACGGGGCGAGGTCTTGGTCTACTCCCAGGAGCCAGGACACCCTTTCCTTGGCAAGACCAACGTCCGCCGTACTTAACTCCGAGCCCTGCAATTCCAACTCGAGCTCCGGGGCATCCACCGTGCCGGCCGACCGCACTGATGCCAAGACCAGCTTGTCTCCCAGGTCAAGGAGTCGGCGGTAGACTCCGTCCTCCATCGTGTCAGTGCCGTAGCGGCTCTGAAAATAGGTATGGTAGCCCGCCGTCAACTCGAAATCGAAGGGCGCCACGGGCGTGATGGCGGTGGTCAACCGGTCCATGCGCTCATCCACCGCCAATCGTTGCCGAGCCCACCAAGTAGTGCCTGGACCCTGTCGGGTCCAACTCAGTACGCATCAGGTTGACCGCGTCCACGGACCAGGGTGGCACGGCCTGCAATTCCGTGTTCGACATGAGGTAGCCAATCGTCCGCGACTGCTCCTCATTCGTGTCCCGGCGGACCCGTCCGAGAGTCAGGTGGGGCGAGAACGGGCGGTCCTCCTTGGGCAGTCCCAATCGCCCCACCGCCTCATCGACCGCAAGTTGCAGAGCTGACAATGTCTCCAAGTCGCCGGCCATACCCGCCCACAACACTCGTGGGCGCCGCGCGTTGGGGAAGACGCCAAGTCCGGACATGGAAATCTCGAAGGGGCCGAAAGATGCGGTCACTTGGGGCAGTGTTTCCAAAACCTGTTCCAAGGTTGAGGCAGGTATGTCGCCCATGAACTTCAGGGTCAGGTGGATACCCCGGGGCCGCACCCAACGCACCTTTCCACCCATCTCCGAGTCCAGCCTTTTAACGACTTTTTCCAGCACCTCGAGTCCTGTTCGAGGGACCGGGATGGCAATGAAAGAACGGACCATATTATCTCGAGATGCCGTCATCGTTTGCTGGCCTCCCGGAGCCGCCCGTACCATTCGGCCAGGTCATTCAATGAATACTTGGCGTTGGCCGGACTCGGGTTGGGCACGACGAAAACGGCAGAAGCGCCGATGATCCGGTCCTGTAAACCGAGCTGCACCTGCTCTTTCACGCCCTCGCCATGTTGCAGGTACGCCTTGTAGGCCATCGACCCATGGAAACAGACCAACTTCGGCTCGAATCTCACGATCTTCTCTTTCAGCACCGGCGCCCATTCACGGAAGTCGGCGGCCCGCAGTCCCGACCCCATCGGCGTGGGACGCTTGGCGACATCGGTAAATCCGATGCCATCGGCCAACAGAGTCGCGTCTTCCTCCGAGGAGACCGGCCTGGCCACCAGTCCCGACATGTTGAAAGCCGGCCAGAAGCGGTTGCGCGGATTGGCGAAGTAATGACCCACTTCCGCCGAGTATTCAGATGGGTTCAAACCAACGAATAAGATGTTCAGGCCCTCGCGCAGGTGATCGGGGAGGGTTACAAACTCTTCCGTTGCTTTACTACTGGCGCTCATAGGCCAAACAACTTGGCCGCGTTTCCCGACAGCAGGGCCGCTTCTACATCGGGGGCCAGTCCAGCGCTCCGGGCCTGCTCCAGCGGCCGTGACATCTCCAGTAGCGGATAATCGCTGGCGAATAGCACCTTGCCCGCTCCGGCCAGTTCAGATACGGCGCCGAAGACCTCCGGCCGGTAGAGAAATGGTGATGCCGCGGAGTCGAAGTACACGTTCTTCAGCGATTCCTTAACCTCGGGCATCAGCGAGTAAAACGGGAGTCCGCCGCCCCAGTGGGCGCAGATGATCACGTTGCCCGGAAAATTCTGGATGAACCGGTACAGCTTGTCCGGCGTGTTGGCGCCTTTGCCAGGGTATTGGTGACCGACGGGTTCGGAGGCGTGGACCAACACCGGCCGCCGGTCGGAGCGGGCCAATTCCATCACCGGTGCCAGGGCCGCGACGTCGGTGATGTCGAACCCCTGGGTATCGGCGTGCAGTTCTCCGATGCCAACCAGCCCAGCATCTAAGCAACGTTGCGCTTCCGTAACTGCAGGTTCTCCCCAGGCAGGGTTGACGGAGCAGAAACCGGTCAGGCGTCCGGGGTTGTCCGTAACTGCCTGGATGATGTAGTCGTTGGCTTCGACGGCCACCTGATGGTCGGTCCACCCCATGCCCATGACCACGGCCCGGTCCACGCCATCGCGGTCCATGGCTTCCAACAGGTCGTCAGCGGATGCGATGCGGGCGTTGGGGTCCGACAGCAACGCCGCAAAGGTCGCGTCGCGCTGGGCGAACTCGGCCCGGCGGTCGCCGAAAGAGGGCGGTAGGATGTGGCAGTGAGCGTCTATTACCAAGGCCGAATCAGCGTGATCTTCTTACTGGCAAGAGTGGAAGAACGAGTATAGCATCGGGTGTTGCAGTTTGATTCTGCACGATGGCGCAACTGGGCGGTTGGAAATCATGAKACATGGAAATGACGCTCTTATTATGAGCCGCATATGAGCATTTACCCGAAAGGCGTTGGGCCTGTCCTTGTGGGCCGTGCGGCGACCGACTTCACGCTGCCGATGCCGGAGGGAGAGTTCCTCTCCCTTCAGGAATTACGAGRCCGGAAGATCTTATTARTCTTCTTGAGGCATTTCGCCTGAGTGCCYTGAAGGGAGCATCTGTCGCAGTTGCGGCAGCSGTACGGCGATATTGAGGCAAAGGGCGCCGAGGTGGTGGCCATATTCTTTGAGCCCAGGGACCGGCTGTTCCAACTTACCCGMCAACTCCAGTTGCCTTACCCAGTCCTCTCAGACCCGGAGCGGGACGTTTACGCCGCCTACAGTCTGGCCCAGGGCAACTTGCTGAAGATATTTTCGCCGAAGACGGTCTGGACCTACGTAAAGCATTTCGCCAGGGGACGGCGGTACGAACACGCGGCAAGCGACTGGAAACAGCTTGGAGGGGATTTTATCCTGGGGGAGGACGGTACCGTGCTGTATGAACACCGGGGTCAGACGCCCGCAGATCGGCCAACGGTCGCCAGCTTGATCTCGAAGTTAGACGGCTAGTGGTCGCTGCCGTCTTCGCTGAATTCGTTCTCGTTCTCGTTCTCGTCGCTCAGGACTCCGGTCTCCCTTCCCTGGAAGATGTGGACCACAAAATTCCCGCGGGCGATGCCTACCGCGTCGCACATGTCTGCATCGATGGTGTCGATGATCTGCTGGACGGTCTCTTGCGTTAGGCTCTCATCCACCGACACGGCAACGTGGACCATCTCGGAGGTGAAATGGATATCCACCCGGCCGACCTGGCGGTCGAGTTCCATGACCAAGTACGCTTCGGAATACGGTGTGCGCACCTCGCGCTCGAATTTCAATTCCGCCAATACTGGCCTCCCTGTGCCAATTGCGCGACTACGGCCTGATCTGACCTTGGCCCACGATGACCCATTTGTAGCTGGTCAGCTCTTTCAGACCCATGGGGCCCCGGGCGTGGAACTTCTGGGTGCTGATGCCGACTTCGGCGCCCAGGCCGAACTGCCCGCCGTCGGTGAACTGGGTGCTGGCGTTAACGTACACCGCCGCCGCGTCCACTTCATCGAGGAACCTGTTTGCCGCCGAGTCGTCTTCGGTGATGATCGCCTCGGAGTGGCCGGAACCATAGGTCTCTATATGCTCCAACGCGTCATCCAGGGAATCCACCACTTTCACGGCAGCCGTGAGCGACAGGAACTCTTTGCCCCAATCGTCTTCACTGGCAGGCAGGGCTAAGTCCGGGGCGTCGGGTCCCAGGATACTTAGGGCCCGGTTGTCGCAGTGCAGTTCGACGCCCGAAGCTGTAAGTTCCTTGGCGATGAGGGGCAACCCATCGGCGGCGATCTCCGCGTGGACCAATACTGTATCTAGGGCGTTGCAGATGGACGGACGCCTTACCTTGGCGTTGTGGACGATCTTCACCGCCATCTTCAGGTCGGCCGCCCGGTCTACGTAGGTGTGGCAAACCCCGATGCCGCCGGTGACCGCCGGCATGGTGGCGTTCTCAGCCACGAACTTGACCAGACTGGCGCCGCCCCGGGGCACCAACAGGTCGATGTATTCGTTCATCTTGAGCATAGCGTCCACCAGCGCCCGGTCCGGATTATCCAGGAACTGGACGGCATCGGTGGTGACTCCGGCATCGGTCAGGGCCTTCCTAAGCAGGGCCACCAGCGCCGTGTTGGAGCGGATCGTCTCCTTGCCGCCCCGCAGGATGCAGGCGTTCCCCGATTTGAGACAGAGACCGAATATATCGACCGTGACGTTGGGCCGGGACTCGTAGATGCTGCCAACCACTCCCAGCGGCACCCGGCGGCGGCTGGTGACCAGCCCGTTTGGCAGCGAAGTTGTTTCGATGACCTCGCCGATGGGATCAGGCAGTTCGGCGACCCGCTGGAGTTCGTCGGCGGTGCCGTTGAGGCGTTCGCTGGTCAGCAGCAACCGGTCCAAAATGGATTCGTCCAGGCCGTCGGCTTTGGCTTCTTGGTAGTCTTCCGCGTTCGCCGCCAAAACTCCGGCCTGGTCGGAGCGCAGCAACTCGACCAGATTGAGCAGCACCCGGTTCTTGTCCTCGGTCGATAGCCGCGCCAACTTCCGGGAGGCATTCCGGGCGGCTAGTCCCAGGGCGGTTACGTCTTGGACTGTTTTAGTGGTCATCTTATAAAAGCACCAAGTTATTCCGGTGGACCACTTCCTGGCCGTAGTGGTAGCCCAGTGTCTGTTCGATGCGGTCCGACCGCAGGCCTTGGGTCTTGCCGATGTCTCCGGCCATGTAGTTGGCGATGCCGCCTGATGCTACCAGCACCACTTCACCCGAAGGTTCGCGGGCCTGACAGACCTGGCGCACAAGGTCGGCCATGACTTCCGAGTCCAAGCCAGACGGCCCGGTCAGGGCCCCGGTCCCGGCTTTGACCACGATGCGCCGGTAACGGAGCGCGCCAGACTGGGTGCTTGTTTCAGCCTTGGTTTTTTGACTTGCTCTGGCCATGATMTGRGNTTCTKGRGKGCYGRAAATCNNNATRANAAAAATRGGCGGTCYGWGGCCGCCACSCKCASTAAAGATTATAGCACGCACGCCTCGTTCCGCCTGTATTCACTTGTGGTCGATTTCCTTCTGTAATGGGGGAGCCCCGGTCTTGATTAATAAGAAAAAGGGCTGGCAGTACCGCCAACCCCTTTCTCGGCTCCGTTGCCGCGCGTTCCTCCCGGCACGAACTCGCTAGGCCCACCGGGGCTGAACATTCAGCGGGATGCCGAAGATGTGTTTGCCCACCTCTTCACGCACCAGATCGGGAGTACTGGTGGCGTGGAGGGTGCCCATGCGGACATCCCGGTAATACCGCTCGAAATTGCCTGTTTCAAACAACCCGGTGGCTYCCCTTATGGCGAAGAGCCGGTCCACGGCTTTTTGAGAATTCTCCCTGGCCACGAGTCCAGCCATCTCCATGCGGGCCGCGTCGTCGGGAACGAATTCCTGGCCGGCTATCGCCTTGGCAGTGATGGCTCGGGCTTCTTGCACCAAGAACGCGCGGCCCGACTCGATGTCCATGGCGGCGTCAGCCACGGCGAACTGGTTGCCCGGCATACTGGTTTTAGCGTTGCCGCCCAAAGCCATGCTGCGGCCCTTGGCGTACTCGATGGAATCTTCCAATGCAGCCTGAGCTATTCCTAACGTCATAGCCGCCATCCAGACCCTGGCTTTGGTCGGCGCCTTAAGAGCTGCCGGGCCGTTGGGCAACCATGGTTCGTGGRGAGCTGGGYGGTTGATCTCAGGCGCCATGTCCCCGGCGACGAACACCTGGTCAAGAAACACGTCATTGGTCATGGAACCCCGGACTGACATGGACAACCAGGTTTCTTCGATCGTCAGTCCTGGTTGGCTGGTCGGCACCAACATCCAGCGGTTGCGGCCTTCCACCATCGTGCTGAGAAATATCCAGGTAGAGATGGTAGAACCGCTGACGAATGGCCAACGCCCCGATGCGACGAACCCGCCGGGCGCGGGGTTGGTGTCGCCCCCGGGTATGGCTGCATGCGAGATCAAAGCGCCATTCTCAACCACGTCTTTTAGCAGCGGATGGGCGCCTTCCCCCATCATGCCCAAGGACAAAGTGCATAGGGTYGAGTGGTTGCCCATGACCCAGGCGGTGGAGGCACAGGCCCCACCGATGATTTCGTAGACCGCGATCTGGGATACCAGGTCAGCTTCAGACCCGCCGAGATCACGTGGGATGGTGACGGTCAAAAGCCCGGCTTCGTGGAGGTCCTTGATGTTCTCCACCGGGACACGGCGCTGACGGYCGACCTCAGGGGCCCGCTCGGCGATGCGCAAAGCTGCGTGCTTTGCCGCCCGCACCAGGTCTTCCCTGGGCTCGATAGATACTGGCCTGATTGTCGTGGCGCTAGACATTGCTGGCTTCCTTGGTCTCGGGCTGAGAGCGTTGATCGGTCAACAGGTCCCAAAGATCACTGTCGATCACGGCGCCGCAGCAACCTGGGTTCAAGAACAGGTACTCCGCCGCCGGATTTTCGTGGATGGTATCTGAGAGAGCGGGGCCGCAAAATGCGTCAACAACATGGTTCATCCAGTCGAGCACCCGGTCTAGAAAGCCATCTGGGTTCTGGGAGACTGCGGCCGTGATGGTTCCTTGGATGTTGCTTACTATAATCATCGTTTTCTCCTGGCCTGCCGAATCGGTGTGGATGAATACTAATTCGACAGGYCAGAGGCCAACATCGACCAAAGTGCACAACTCTGAAAACTGGATATTTAACGGTGACGGGCAGCGCATGTGCCGAAGTGTGTAGACGGCGGCAGGGAAAAGAGAAAACCGAGGCTGAAGGCGGAAACAGGGAAGCGGTGTTTAGTCCGAGGATTCATCCAGTGAAAGCAGGCCCTCTCTCAGGGCGTACCGGGTGGCCTCGGCGCGGTTGGCAACATCGATCTTCTCGTGGATGTTGGCCAYGTGCCTGCGGGAGGTGCCCTCGGCAACGACCAGTTCTTGGGCGATCTGGCTGTTGCTTTTACCCTGGGCCAGGAGGCGCAAAACCTCGACCTCCCGTTGCGTCAGGCCGTCTGGGTAGGTGGCCTTCGCCACCGGCTGTGTTGCCAACGCCCCTTGGCGGTCAGCCACTCGCTCCATCAATGGCCGCATACCTAGTTCAGTGGCGATAGCCATTGATTCGTCTAGGAGACCCGCCGCTTTCTTGTGGTCACCAGGCCCGTTTCGCAGGGATAGCGCGTCGGCATAGTCACAGCAAGTCCATCCAAGCTCGGGCCGGTAGCCCGCTTTGCGGCAGAAAGCCGCGGCATGCTCGAAGTTGTCTGCTGCCTGGTCAAGGTTGCCCATGGTCTGAGACAGAAGGCCCCGGATGCGGTCGACCGCCAGCCCCGGGCCATAGCTACATGTAGGCGCCATGGTCCCTGCGATCGGCTGCAATGCGCCATACAACTCCTTGGCCGCCGTCTCGTCCCCTCGTTGGACGGCGATCAGCGCTAGGCCGATATGGGCTGCATTAGTGGCCGATGGATTAGCATCTGGCGAGGAAAATACGGACCGGGCAATGTCCTCGACGAACTCAAACCTAGCTTCAATGCCGGTGATGTAGGAGACCATGGGAATGACCACAGTAGGAACAGTGTGATTTGCCTGGAATCCCGAATCAAATGCGCCGGCCTGAAAATTTTCGAACAGGATATTCAGATAGGCATCGCCGGCCTCAGTCTCACCTAACTGGTATCCCACTAGTGCCCTTGCTCCCATCAAAGTAGATTCCTGGGGTGAGATCGCCAGGCCCTGCTCGGTAAACTCTCTGGCGGTCTGCCAGTCTCCCTTCGCGCTGCCCAGAGCTTCATTGGCTTCCATCGCGCGGCTGCGCCACATGCGAATGCGGGTCCGTTCCGCGGATGCCACCATGGTTTCAGCGTGGCTGGCGGCCTGGTCCGAGTCACCCATCGCGTAAAGAACGTGGAATAGATCGTAATGGGCATGCGTCTCTTCGTAGGGCATATCGACCAGATGTGATAGTTCAATGACCCGCAGGTTCCGTTCCAAGCTCTGTTCGTTGTGGCCATGGTGAAAATCCACACACGCGGAGGCAACCAGCGCCTGCATCTCCAAACTTTGGTCTTGGTGTTTGCGAGCGATCGAGAATGCGCGTTGGAACGCTCCCTGCGCCTTGTCATAGTCGGCACGGTTCGCCAAGATTTGGCGGGCCTGGAGCTTCCCGGCATCGTGGGAGTCCGGCGGGACCAACGTCAATGCTCTTTCAATCATTTCACGCACGGTGGCCGCCCGAATATCGGCCAACGCCACGCTTACTGCCCGATCTGAATCGCCCGCATCCACATAGTAGTCAAAGGCACGGACAAAAGTGTCAGCCGCTTGCGTCAAGTTAGCCCGTTCAACGACTCACATCTGGGCGTGGCCGAGACCCGATAACAACGCCGCAGCCTCTTCATCTTTCGCTGGCTCCAGGCCCGTAAGCGCTACACCTCTAGCCGTCAACCCTCTTTGAAAGTGGGCCAATGCCTCTTCATAAGCTCGGAGCGTCACAGCCCTATCGCCCGCCAGCAGGGAGTAATGGACGAGCTTTTCCGTGCCGGTGACCGCCTCCGCCTGCGCGAAATGATAGGCCAGTTCAGCGGCGTGGGCCTCGACTTCCGCGCCGTACAACGTTTCCAGAGTCTCGGCGATACGGGCATGGAGGCGGACCCGCCGGGTCAATGACAACTCGTCTGTGAGTGTCTCTTGGATCAGCGCGGGCGTGAACTGGTACCGGCCCACGGTGGGGGCAATTCCTCTATCAAGTGCGCCGACAAGGACTCTTCTAAGACCTCCAACAGTCTGTCTTCTGTCAGGTCCTCGATCAGACGGCCGAGTAGATCTACCGTGAATTCCCTTCCGATAACCGCCGACGTGCTCATCACCAGGTTACAGTCGTCCGAAAGTCTATTGAAACGTTGACCGATGACTTCACGCACACCTTCCGGGATTCGAATGCCCTCTGGTCCGCGTGCTGCACCATCGGCTAGTGCGCCTCGGTCGGATAGCAGTTGGACCACCTTCGTCGTAAAAAACGGATTGCCTTCGGTGCGGGAATAGATCGCCTTCACCACGGCGCGGGAGACGCTGGTACCCGCCGCTGCGTCGATAAATAGGGCCGTGTCATCCTGGTCCATCCTTCTCAGCGCGTGCCGCTGGTAATCAGCCTCTCGAGAGATCCGGGCCAGGGTTTCCGACAGGGGGTGCTGCCGGGACAGTTCGACGTCCCGGTAGCAACCGACCACCAGGATGTGGCTGTCCGCGAGTTGCTGGGCCAAGAACTGAAGCAATAGAAGAGACGGTTCGTCGGCCCAATGCAGGTCGTCAAGGACCAACATGATCGGCTTCGAACGGGCCAAAGTCTTCAGGAAAGATGTGATGGATTCGAAGAGCCGGAAGCGGGCTTGCTCCGGCGGCAGGTCCGGCGGGGTCTCCAGGTCGGTTAACTTTCGGCGAATCTCAGGAACGATCTCAGCGATGTCGGCTGCGTTTGGTCCCAAGTCGACTTGGAGTTGGTCCGAGTTTCGGGGCTCGACGTAAGAACGGATCGCCTGCACCCAAGGCCAATAAGAAGGAGCGCCGTCCTCTTCGTAGCAGCGGCCCCACAACACTTGGGCCCCTTGGGTCTCGGCATGTGAGGCAAGTTCCTCCGCCGTACGGGTCTTGCCGATGCCAGGCTCACCCATGAGCATGACGATACGGCCGTGACCGGCGAAGGATTCCTTCAAAGCCGCCCGCAACTCGCCCATCTCGCGCTGACGGCCGACAAATATCCTGCTTGTTTGTCCCGAACTGYCCACGGCTCTCCCGTCCGAATAAGGTGGTGGCATTCTACAYCGAAATAGAAACATCCTGAAGCGTGACCAGCGGTCGGTCCATCCGGGTTGTAGACTTTGGATGATCCATCCCCGCTTGTAACAAACTCGCTCAGGCCATAAAATAGTTGAAAAGGGGCTGGCTTTGTTACCAGCCCCCTTTCTGGCGTGTAATTTTATATCTCGGCCCGCTGTGGCCAAGCTAAATCGGAGCTTTCAACCACCGTATGTCCCTTAATGGAGTCCTAGAGTTACTGGACCGCCATCCCGAACACCGGGGGAACGTCGACGCCGCGCGAAAATCGGGTGGCGAGTCGGCAGTCACTGTCCGGCAGGGGGCCCGCGCGGCCTTCCTAGCCTCTTTATGGCGCCGTCAGCGGGGGCCGGTCTTAGTGATCACGCCCCGGCCCGACGACGCCCGCCGTCTGCACGACCAGTTATTGACCTATCTGGGCGAAGACCAGCTCATCCACTTCCTGCCAGAACCCGAAGTGCTCCCATACGAGCGCCTAGCGGTCGACGCCAACACCGGCAATCAACGGCTGACGGCCTTGGCGGCACTGGCCGGGGCTGGGAGATTCGGCGGCGCTGAGCCCGACGTACAACCATTGGTGGTCTGCTCGGTGGGTTCCGCGATGCTCTACACCCTGCCACCCGAGTTGATGGCCGGCGTTTTCCCCGCCACCGGAGAATTAAGCCTCTGGAAGAAGGGCGACCGGATACGGATCGAGACCATCCTCGGCCAATGGCTGGACCTGGGCTACCACAACGAGCCTGTGGTGGAGGCCCCGGGCAGCTTCAGTCACCGCGGCGGTATCCTGGACGTTTTCCCCACCGGGTCCGAATGGCCTTTGCGCATAGAACTGTGGGACGACGAGATCGACACCATTCGCTATTTCGACCCGGCGTCCCAACGCTCCATCCGGACTGCCGATGAGGTCCGCCTGGCGCCGGCGCGGGAGCAACTGCCAGGCCTGGCCCGCCAGCAAACGTTGGAATCCAAGATCGAGGCGCTGGACTATGCCAAATGCGGCAATGAAGTCCGCGACCGCATGGCCGAAGAACTGTCGCTCCTCACTTCCGCGCCCAACCCGGAGACCCTTTCTTTCTACAACGGCTTGGTCAATCAGGCCCACCTCATGGAGTACATCGGGGCCAACGGCTTGGTGGTTTTGGAACGCTCCGGCCGGGTGGAGGCCGAGGCGCTGGAACTGGAAGAGCGTTTCGAGCGCATGCGCGAGGCCAGGGAGGACCGGGGAGAATTGCCGGTCAATTTCCCTTCGCCCCACATGGACTGGGAGGAATTCTCCAACCGGCTGAGCGGCGTGCCGCAGATGCAACTGCAGACCTGGGTAGGCGACGACGAAGACAAGATTTTCCGGCCATCAACTCCCTACTACGGCAAACTTGAGCAACTGGCCGCGGACGTGCGCCGTCACCAGGAAGCCAACTACGCCGTGGTGGCCGTCACCCAGCACCAGCGCCGTGTCGCCGAGATACTGGAACAAGAAGGCGTGGGCGTGATCCAGGCGGACTCGTTGGAAAGCGCGCCAACCGCTGGCCAGGTCGTCCTGCTTCCGGGCTACCTCAGGGACGGATTTACCGTAGAACTGCCCGCAGGTGGAGAGAAGGGCGAAGTCACCACCCTGGTCCTGCTAACGGACTCCGAGTTGTTCGGCACGGTGAAAGAGCAGCGTTACCACCGCCGGCGCAAGGCCGAGCACGGGCCGGAAGTGGTCCTAGCCGACCTGGTGCCTGGGGCCCACGTGGTGCACATCGACCACGGCGTGGCCCGGTTCGCCGGCACCACCCGTATCGGCGACGACGAGGACGAGAAGGAATACCTGATCCTGGAGTACGCCGAGAACGACAAGCTCTACGTGCCCACCGACCATCTGGACCGGGTGTCGGCCTATGTGGGCGCCCAGGACCAGCCGCCGTCCCTAACCAGGCTTAGCACAGCCGAATGGGCCAGGGTAAAGAGCAAGGTGAAGGGCGCAACCAGGGAGATGGCCCAGGAATTGTTGCGGATCAACGCCGCCCGCGCCCTGGCCGTGGGCCACGAACACGGCGGCGACACGGTCTGGCAACAGGAGCTGGAAGACTCCTTCCCATTCGTGGAGACTCCGGACCAGGCCAGGGCCATCGTCGAGGTCAAAGCCGACATGGAAACGACCCGTCCCATGGACCGTCTGATCTGCGGCGACGTTGGCTACGGCAAGACCGAGATCGCCCTCAGGGCCGCATTCAAGTCGGTGAACGATGGACTGCAGGTGGCCATGCTGGTCCCGACGACCGTCCTGGCCCAGCAGCACTACGCCACCTTCAGCGAACGGCTCAGTCCCTTCCCTGTCAAGATCGAAGTCTTGAGCCGGTTCCGGACGCCCAAGGAACAGCAAGAGGTCATCGAGGGTCTGAAGGACGGCAGCGTGGACATCGTCATCGGCACCCACCGGCTGCTACAGAAAGACGTGAAGTTCAAGAACCTGGGACTGGCCGTGGTGGACGAGGAACAACGTTTCGGGGTCAGTCACAAAGAGCGCCTCAAGCAACTGCGCCAACAGGTGGACGTGCTCACGTTGAGCGCGACCCCCATCCCCCGAACGCTGAACATGGCCCTGGCCGGGATCAGAGACCTGAGCACCATGGACTCGGCGCCCGAAGCCCGGCTGCCGGTTAAGACTTTCGTATCCGAGTATTCGGAGGACGTGATCAAAGAGGCCATCCTGCGGGAGATGGAACGGGGCGGCCAGGTTTTCTACCTGCACAACCGGGTCCGGACGATCCATCAGGCCGCCGCCGACATCAACAAGCTGGTGCCCCAGGCCAGGATCTTGGTCGGCCACGGACAGATGGCTGAATCGGAACTGGAAGAGGTGATGGTGAGATTCGCAAACGGCGACGCCGATATCCTGGTCTGCACCACGATCATCGAATCAGGGCTGGACATGCCCAACGTCAACACTTTGATCCTGGAACGGGCTGACCGGTTCGGGCTGGCACAGCTCTACCAGCTAAGGGGCCGGGTAGGCCGCAGCGAGCACCGGGCCTACGCCTACCTGCTGGTGCCCAAGGGACGCCGCATCACCGAGGCGGCTGACCACCGGCTTCAGGCCATCTTGGAGGCATCTGAATTGGGCGCCGGCTTCCGAATCGCCATGCGTGACCTGGAGATACGCGGCGCCGGCAACATCTTGGGCGCGTCCCAGAGCGGACACATCCAAGAGGTTGGTCTGGACCTCTACACTCAGCTTTTGAATGAAGCGGTGCGCGAGTTGGAGGAAGAGGGCGGGACCAGCGACAGCGTTGAGATACCGCCGGAACTGCCACGCATCGAGCTGCCGATGAACGCCCGCATCCCCGAGGACTACGTGGACCACCTGCCCACCCGGCTGGCGGTCTACCAGCGGCTGGCCAAAATGAGCGACGCCGACTACATCCCAAAGATCCGCGAAGAACTGAGAGACCGGTTCGGCCCCCTTCCCGAAGAAGTGGAGAACCTGTTGAATCTGGCCTCCCTTAGAATGCTGGCCGCCGATGTAGGCGTGGAATCCATCGTCCAGGGCAACGACGCCATCGTCTTGTCCTTGCGGGTGCCGGTGGGCGGAGCACGGGTGCCCCTCCAGAGGGCCTTGGGTCCATCGGTGCAGGTCGGCAACACGCAGATGCAGATGCCGCTGCGCAGGCTGGGCGACGAATGGCTCACCCGCCTCACGAGGGTCTTGGAGCGTTTCCTGGTCTTCCAAGAAAATCTTACGGCGCTCGCCGGCCAAGCCTCCGCCGATTGACCCTCGCCGGTCCGTTCTGCCGTTTGTCCAGCAAACCGTCACGGCCCATCCAGCGTATTAACCGTTGAACCCACTTCGATGGGAGAACATCTAAAAATCAGTAACGTGTGCGGTACACCGCGCGTCTTAGGCATGACAATGGAGGGCGATTTGAGGGGAAATTCAATGGCTGATCAGACCATCAGCCACAAAAACAATCGGAAACGCAGCAAGCTTCGCTGGCTTGTTCCGTTGGCGTTGGTGTTGACGGTGGCGGCGATCGCCTGTGGCAACAGCACCACCGATAACAGTCAGTCAATCGTTGGGGACGAATCGTCCAGCTCAGGCGAATTGGCCCCCGATTTCTCGGTCACCATGTTCCAGGGTCAAGATGTGGTCGGCGGCGACGAAGTGAGTCTGCACAGTCTGTTCGGAGACAAACCCATTGTGCTCAACTTCTGGGCCGGGTTGTGCCCTCCCTGCCGGGCGGAGATGCCGGACCTCCAAGAGTTTTATGACAAGTTTGAAGACCGGGCCATCTTACTGGGGATAGACCTGGGCCAGTTCACCGGCTTGGGGAACCAAGAGGAGGCCAAAGAACTTTTGGCTGAACTGGAGATAACCTACCCGGCAGGGTTCACCGAGGACGAAAGTGTGGTCAGGGACTATCAAGTTTTGGGAATGCCCACCACGATCTTCATCGACGCGGACGGCATGATCTTCAACAAGTGGACGGGCGCCCTGAACGGCAGCGTCCTAGAAGAAAAGACCCTGGAGATGCTGGCGCAGTAACCACCGCTGTTGCCTAGCTCGAAAATGCCCGCCACGCTCGATTGCGCGGCGGGCATTTCAGTTAGCCAACCAAACAAGCCTACCGCCACTGTATTGTCATTCTGCCAAGGCCCACCTTGGCAGACCCATCTCTTCGCCCAGGGTGACACCTGCGCAGCGTGGCTTTGTCCAAATCCCAGGGGCAGTCGACATCCTAGAAGCAAAACCGTCCCAGAGGGCCAATCGTGCGGTATAATACCCTCAGCCCTGCCCAAGGCCCGATTCCGGCTGGGAAGCGGGAACGCAGCAGGGAGAGTCGGGGTGTAGCGCAGGGGCAGCGCGCTGCGTTCGGGACGCAGAGGTCGGAGGTTCAAATCCTCTCACCCCGACCAAATTATTTCCGGTTTCCGTTGTATTGGTAGCGTTTTGCAGGCAATATAAAGCTGAGCCAACTGAAGAATACGAGATTCACCAACTGACTCTTAATCAGTAGGTTCTCGGTTCGACCCCGAGGCGGGTCACCAAATTTTAGGCACGAAAAAGCCCGGATTTGAACAATCCGGGCTTTTCTATTTATTGGAATGGCCCCCGAATGGCCCCGATTTTCAAATGACCTGCTTCCGAAGCATTTTCGCCTATCCGTGGTTCTATGTTGCCAGGCGTCGGATTAGAACAGATCGGACGAGGTTTTATGAGGTTACGCCGTGGATTGGCGACGCTGTGAATTGGGATAACGCACCGCGATAAAACATTCGAGTGACTCGAGTTCTGCAATTGCACCAAGTTTGCCCAGGGCGAATGCGTAGATCGAAATAAATTCCATGTCGTCTTGATTCGCTGGAAACAGGTCGGTGAGGTAGCTGACAAGAGAATCGTCACCGCTGCGCCCAACCGCATGAGCAAATTCAAACGGATAACGCTTCGCTATTAACAGCGCGGTTGGCCGGTCATAGTCAAGCAAGGCCTCGACTACTCGAGCCCGCCAATATTCCTCGTTAATATTCGCCAGTAAGAATTCCCCACCGACGTCGGTAACTCGTTTAGGGTTTCTCGCGATTAGCTTTAGGGCGTCCTGATCCCCGTGCTGCTTGAAGACGTTCGCAAGCTTGACGGCGATAATTTTAGAAATCGGCTTCTGGCGTAGAGAAGAATACGCCCATCTTCTTCGGGACTTTAGCCGGTGATCAACGAATGGCTCAGCGAAGTTGTTGCCGATGTCCGTTGGTAGCAGACGGACCAGCCTTAATAAAATTCGGTCGATTTTKGCTCTCACCTTGGATGAAGAACTTTCGCTTCTATTCGCAAGATTTTTCATCGCACCGAGGAGGTGTTCCAAATTTGAACYGGTCAACCTTAGTTCTGAGATCCTGTAAACATAGTCGGTCACTTCAGGATCTMGGYCTAGACCCGCTATGCGGTCGAAAATTTCGGTTGGCGAGAGACAGCGAAGTTTGGCGTATCGAACAGTGCGGCCCAACTTGTCCAAAAATATCTCGGTCTTAAAACTTTCAATATTTGATTCGTCGTCATCCATATTGTTGCCGCCTCCCACCTCACATGCCAATTCCTACTCGCGGATAATCGGATCGCGATCTCGGTCAAACCAATGTGGGATTTGTGTGAGATCGCATTCTATGTGGTAGTACCTGTCGTTACCGTCCGCTCCTCCAAGGACTAAATGATTTCCCCGTGGCTTTCCTCTGACCTGCCAGATTTCCTATGACGATTTAACCTATTTGTTTGAACAGGTCCCGATTAGTGAGAGTTTTCCTGACTCCCGCGAATCCCTATAAAGATCCGTTTTAGCTGGGAACACGAATGGGAACACCTCGAAGCTTCTCCAAGTGGTCGACGAACTGGTCAATCACTGCAGTCGTGAGATCAAAGATTTCCTCGATGTGCTCTTTTCGAAGTTCTAAATSTAAGTTGAATCTGTGGACAATACCGTGCCGGAAGTCAATCAAGAGATTTAACTGGCGCTCAAGAACCGGAAGGCGTTTGCCGACTTTTTTCCGGCGTCGTATCACTGTTTGGAAATCTATATCAAGCAATTCCTTGAACGCGGAATTAATGCCGGAGATACTTTGGAAACTGTACCTGCTCGATACCAAGCTCTCGATTGATTTATCGCCATCTCGAATGGCTAAAACGGGACCGGCAGTCAGGTCGCAGCCAGCCACAGGCATCACCGCCGTCATCAACCAGTTGTTGCCTTTTTAGAAATGCGTGCGAAAATGCCGCCAGCAGCATGATAAGACTCGCCATCTGACCGGCCAAATCCAACGATTCACTTAGTGTGATCATTTTGTTGGTCTGTGGACGGTCTACAAAGGTGCCGCCAGGAGGGAATGGACATGAAATTGGTTCTTTACAACGACTACCGCTTAGGTGTGCTTCGTGACCAGCAGGTAGTGGACGCCATGTCGGCGTTGGAAGGGTTGCACTTGCGGCGTCCCCAGGACTTGATGGAGGAGGTCATAACAGGCTGGACGGAACTGAAGCCCAAGATCGAGTTCGCAATCGAAGGTAAAGAAGCGGAGCCGGCGGACAGCGTGAGACTGCGCGCGCCCGTGCCAAGGCCACGGAAACTGATTTGTGCGGCGGTCAATTACTTGGAGTTCGGCCAGCGCGAGCCGGCGGTGTTGGACGCTTTCCTAAAGTCTCCAACGGCGATCATCGGGAGCGGCGACACCTGCGAACTTCCGCCGGCACCCGCGACGATATTTCATCATGAGCCGGAATTGGCGCTCGTGATAGGCAAGACCGCCTCAAAAATATCCCAAGACGACGCGATGTCCCATGTATTTGGCTACACCAACTTTCTAGACATGTCGGCCCGGGGTCTTCAGGGCGCGGTTGGCAACAGCTTTTTCCTGGGCAAATGCTGGGACACCTTCGCTCCCATGGGCCCCGCCCTTGTTACCGCCGATGAGATCGACGACCCGCAGAACCTGMAGGTACGGCTGTGGAACAACMATGAGCCGCGTCACG
This sequence comes from Dehalococcoidia bacterium, assembly GCA_002746355.1. GTDB lineage: Bacteria > Chloroflexota > Dehalococcoidia > Lucifugimonadales > UBA3495 > UBA9611. Next base: position 90,190 of record NVWX01000008.1, read on the forward strand.
ATTTCCCCACCAGCGACATGGCCCACAAGATACCAGAGCTGATCTCCGAGTTCTCAAAGGTAACCACCCTGGAGCCCGGGGACGTGATTGCCACTGGGGTCAACCACCAGCAGATAGGGGCGGTCCAAGACGGCGACGAGTTACGCATGGAGATAGAGGGATTGGGCCCACCGCTAATCATTTATATCAGTGATCCCTCCAAGCGCGAATGGCCCCGCGGCATCGATACGGAAATGGCCGCAAGGGTGATTGCGGCGGCGCCCCTCCAGTAGCGCTCCGGGGAGCGCCGGAGAGGAGAAACCGCTGGGGGCCGTCGCAGAACCTGTGTGCCCCCAGTTGGGTCTCAAGCATTGCGAACAGATGAAGGAGTAGCTGCATTGACCGCCGAGAGACCGACCTACCTAGCAGACAGTGCCTCCATCCAGCGCACGATTTCCGCTCTGGCACGGCGGAACGTCCATGCCGAAGTAGTCACGAGCGGAGAAGCCGCCAAACATCGGCTTATCGAGATGATTCCCGAGGGGTCCCAAATTTTCAACAGCACGTCGGAAACCTTGGACCACATCGGCTATTCCAACTATGTGCGCGGCAACCCTCGCTACACCAACCTGCACGACGCGCTGGAACAAGCATCCGACCCGGCCGCCCAGCAAAACATTCGGAGGGATTCGTCGATCGCCGAATATTTCATCGGCAGCGTGCAGGCCATAGCGGAAACGGGGGAGATCGTGATCGCCAGTGCCTCAGGCAGTCAGATCAGCGCCTACGCTTTCGGGGCCAAAAACGTTATCCTAGTGGCGGGAACTCAGAAAATCTGCGCTGATCTGGCGGATGCGATCGAAAGGGTCAGGGGGTACACGGTTGACCGCCATGACCAATGGTTGGAGGAACGGGGAGTATCGGCGTCGCCCATCGGAAAGCTGATGATAATGGAGTACGAAACGGCGCCGGAACGCGTAAACCTGATATTGATTCAGGAAGAACTGGGATGGTGACCGTCATCGGAGCCCGGGAGATTTCGGGCCGTTCAGCGCCGTGAGATGTATACGTCAGAAGACCGCCGGAATCGGTTCCGGCGGTCTTCTGGTCGATCTGGCCTGATTCCCTGGCCGCTGCATTTTCAGCCGGGCGGTACGCAAGGCGGCCCGCTGAGTCGACGTTAGTCGAAATTAAATGTCTCTCCGTTGAGAGTAAGTGTATCTTCGAAGGGCGTGGGGTTCGCCACCGCCGCCCTCACCCAACAACCGTTCCGGGCGTTCTTCAGCACCGCCGCCACCTTTGCGCGGTCGTCCGTGGATTCCACGACGTAGCTGGTGACCACCTTGGGTGCCCCGGCTTGGATGGTTCCCCCAAGCACAGATCCGGTTAGATCGAAATGCACCGCGATGTGGGCGCTGACCTTGCCGATGTTGACCTTCATAAGTTGAGAGTACCTCTCAATCTGCGTCATCTCTCAAAAGAGTATGGAGGCCGCGAAGTAGTGCAACGGAGCCGGCGCGGTTCCATTGCCGCCGATTGCCGCCGGTTCGTCACAATAGATCGTGAAGTCCCCGTGGCTTGTGGTGAAGCCTCGCCGCAGCATGCTTCCCATGTCTTCGACATCCATCTCGATAACCATGCTTCGGTGACTTCCACCGGGCGGGAACGGGTCGTAGTTGGGTTCTGGGTGCGATGAACTTGTGGTCATGTATGCCTCCTTTCGGCCGGTGCGGTTCAGGAATCGTGGTCTCTGCCCAAACCAGGGAATTCAAGAAGGACGTAAAGATCCTTCATGGAGCCTAGTCCACCACTTGAATCACTCCACTCATGAGTCCGTAKGAAACGCTCATATGGATGCGGCAGTAAAGCCGKAAAGTACCGGCTGTCTGGGGAGTGATCACTTCGGAGATGGCGGTTCCCCCCAATAATTTCTGAGCTATCTGCAGATCGACGTTCAACTCGTCCACCGTGAAGGTATGTCTTGTGTCGGCGCTGATAACCCGGAACTGCACCGGCTCGCCAACTTTCAAAACGATCGGATCCGGCGTGAACCTGGGCTCGACGAACGCAGTCAGCACGTCAATGACTTTGACTCCCTCCACGGTGGAAGTTTGGCCCTGTGATTCTGACGGCCCCCGGGATGTTTCGCCGGCGGCCGTGGGGGCCGGGCTTTCGCCTGAGCCGCCGCAAGCTGCCATGAGGGCAAGCCCGAACAGGAACAGAATCACGGCAACCAGCCGCCTCTCGAGGACAGTGCTCACCGAAGCGTTCATGTTGTCCGCCTGCCGAAGCGAATTTTTAGCAGACTATCACAAGGCTGTGAACGGTGACAAGGCTCCCTTCAAGCTGAAGATACATTCGAAAATCCAATAAGCGGCCCTTGTCTCACGAAACGCGGCTAAACTGCACCCCAAATATAAATATAACTATAAATCGTCATACAGCCGCCCGAAAGCCAACCGTAAACCGATGAGCCACGATCAGAAAAGTTTCTTAAACACCTGCTATATCCATGATCAGGAAGGAGTCCGGGATGATGTTTTCAAATTATTTTT
>NVWX01000080.1 GCA_002746355.1 Dehalococcoidia bacterium
CCTGCGTTCCAGCCGTCCACGCCAACGCAGGCCACCACTCTCCTGGTTTCCTGCAAGTGTCTCGGGGAGCTTGCGAGACACTTCGAGCGGCATCCCCTGGTCCGCTAAGAAAGTGTGGAATTGACGCACCGATTCGGAGTAGGTCTCTTGGGTCCGAGGGCTCATGTTCTCGGCGGCAAGGTGGCGACCGAAGGATTCGAGATTAATACCGATATCGCCGCCTGCTACAATAGCCGTGGTTGAGGCCGATTTAGCCATGAAAAACACCGCCGTAAAGCTAAATAATTATGTCCAGTTATATACTGTCGGAGCGGTGTGCGTCAACGCTAAATCAGTTATCTACTGTCGGTAGGCACAAAATTGGGTGGTTAGCTCAGTTGGTTAGAGCACCTGCTTTACACGCAGGGGGTCACAGGTTCGAGTCCTGTACCGCCCACCACTGTTAACCGAGCCTAAACGACCATTTTGAGCTGTCTTAGGCTTTTCTTTTGGGGCTGGTAATGGTGGGTTGCCCCACATTTTGCCCCACTTCGGCCAGAAAATCGGCCAAAATCATGGAACCTACCACTGGGCTACCTGTCCAGATGGTATTCGATGAAATCACCGATGGCACTGGCCATCTCAGGGCTATGAGTCCTGACGACAGTAGACACCTCGGCTAACTCCAACCACGTTTCCAAGTGGAAGAGAATCCCGTGGTGCCAAGCCATCCGATAATCGCCCTACCTGTCCACCCAATGGCTGATGCTTCTGGCAGTCTTGCCAAAGATGTCATCGTCCTTCTGCGCCTTCTCCAGTTAATCCGTTGCTTCTGCCTGTCTGTGCTTTTTGAGTTTTGTAACCATAGGGATACCTCCAAAAATAAAAATAGCCCCATGTAGGGGCTTCAGATTTCCAAATGTGCCACCTTCGATTGACGGTGGCACCGCCTTGGCACATTAATTCGGCCCTATCGGAACAGTGCCTTGCCTATCGTGTTGCTGTGCCATTTCTCCGCTTCGGGGAGAACCTTGGCATAGATTTTCATCGTCACTGCTGGGCTAGAATGGCCCATCCAGTGAGAAACGGTCATGATGTCCACTCCCCTGGTCAGTAGCACCGAACCAAATGCCTTCCTCAAGTCGTGAGTCAGCATCGAGTCCAAACCCACCACCACCCTCAGGTTTTTCTCCCCTTAAACGTGTCCCATTATCGGTGAACGCCCACAGTGTGAGAGTTGTCTAATCCCCGTCTCTAAAATACCGAAAGCCCCCTCGAATTAGAGTCTTTTCGTATATTGGTCCCGTTAGTATTTGCTAATACGTCACCGTAGTGATACTGCGTTACGGGATGTTCTGTCCCAGCATTCAGGCCGTAGCTAGAAAAAACCTGTAACATGAGCTAGTATCGGCCAGTCTGACTTGAGGTTTTTGAGGTAACGTCCTGCTGAATAAATTACAACCTGCAAACTTTCAGGAGTACTACGCTAATACCCTGTCTACCGGGAGATGCGACGGGAAAGGAGGTCTTTTCGCAAGGACCCTGAAAGATCATCACCGTGTGTCATGGGAGGCCTTCTCGCATGCAGTTAAATCAGGAGTCCTTGCCAAAAACATTTCAATAGCCCCAATTCCTTCGCTCTGGCGGTTGTGTTGGCGATAATAGTCGCGTTTGCACTCATGGCCGTGTTTTTTCTCTCCGGCTTGTATGTAGCAGGCGCTATAGGGTCATTGTCGCTGATAATGATGAAGTTTTTCTCCGATGCGCCATTGTGGAATGTCATGGCGAATCGCGCCTGGTACACCTACACCAGATTTCTACTCGTCGCGATTCCGCTTTTCATACTTATGGGTGAACTAATACTCCGAAGCGGAGTCGCCGACCGAATGTACAAAGCGTTAGACCGTTGGTTTGCGCCTATCCCCGGCGGGCTCCTCCATACCAATATTGCCTCATGCGCTATATTCGCCGCCTGCTCCGGATCTAGCATCGCTACCGCGGCGACCGTCAGCAGGGTAGCGCTACCCGCTTTTCGGGCAAGAGGGTACAACGAGCGTATGGTGGTAGGTTCACTGGCAGCTGGTGGAACTTTGGGTATTTTGATCCCTCCAAGCATCCTCCTCGCACTTTACGGTTTGACTACAGGTACATCGATAGGCCGCTTGTTCTTAGCCGGCTTCATCCCGGGTGCATTGTTAGCCGGAACGTTCATGTTAATGATTTTTATTGCGGCAATCATTTGGCCGGGGATTGCTCCGAGGACTTCCGATGATAGTTACATGAGCATCAAAGGCTGGCGTGACCGTTTACTCGGGACCCTCTCAATTGTCCCGGTAGCTGTCTTAATAGTTCTTGTGCTCGGCAGCATATACGGAGGATGGGCCACGCCTACCGAAGCGGCGGCAGCTGGAGTCAGTGGAGCATTCATCATAGCAGTCCTCAACCAGACCTACGAAGTGGTGTTTAACGTATGCGCATTAGCCTGCCGCAAGGCGAAGCTCCTGGCAATACTGCCTAGAAGATTACGTGTTCCGATCGAAAGAGCTGCCGAAACGGCAGCAGGATATGACAATCAGATAATCAAACAAACCCTCTTATCCATCTTCAACATGCTCACTGAGGCATTCATGGGATGTATTAAAACCACAGGCATGATTATGTTCATCCTGATGGCTGCTTTTACCCTCCAGTTTGCTTTCGCATACCTTCAAATTTCCTCAGATATGGCGCGATGGGTCGTGAGCCTCGATCTCTCATCGGTCCAGCTAATTTTGATAGTGGTGGTGTTTTATTTAGTACTCGGAACTTTCATGGAAAGCTATTCAATGATGTTGACCACGTTGCCGTTAATCGTTCCGACGCTTCAGGCAAGCGGAATCGATCTACTCTGGTTCGGCGTAATCATGATCATCTTACTAGAGGCTGCTCAAATCAGCCCACCACAGGGGCTTAGCTTATTTGCCCTTCGTGGCGCTCAAATTGAAACTCAAAATATATTTAGTGACGGCTCAGAACAACCCAAAACTATAAATGATGTCTACATAGGAGTTTTACCGTTCATGGCGTGTATGGCAATAGTCATCGGGATACTTATGGTGTTTCCGGAGATTGCACTATGGTTACCAGATAAGGTAAAAGGGCCTAGGTAGTGACGCACAGTAATGAAATACCCTATGCCACGATAGCAAACAGATTGATTTCGAGACGCCATGGTATAGATAAACGCAGAAATGTTTCAGGAATAGTGTTAGACTAGTCCGCCACCGCYAACTGGAGCACCRCCAACTGGAGTATAGATATGGCGTCAGAAGCCCAAGCTGGCTACCAAGSAAAAGCGACCGTGGCCTCGAACCTTCTGTATGGAATTCGGGCCATCACACGAGTTACGGACAAAATTTATTTCATGATGGCCTGGGTTTGCGGCCTGGAACTGTTGCTGCTCGGGTTTTTCATCACTTATCAAGTTATCGCACGTAAATTCCTTTGGGTAATGGCGCCCGCGACCGATGTTATGAGTGGATATGTATTAGCGATGGCTGCCACATGGGCCTTTTCGTATTCCCTCAGATCTGGATCTCACGTTCGGATAGATGTGTTGCTYCCTTACATGAGTAAAAACATCCGAGCGATTGCTGACTGGGTGGCCGTATTCTCCGTTGCGTTCTTCGCTTACATCACAGCGTGGAAGATGTGGGCGAATGTTGTGGACAACTACCAACGGGGTGTCGTTACCAATGACTACCCACTCACGCCGCTTTTTATACCTAAAATAGTTGTTGCTCTGGGCTTCACACTTCTAGTCATYACCGCAGTGCAGATGMTGATATCGTTGATTACTGAGGCATGGCTGCCCAGGTTGCACAAGAAACTGGGAGGCGACGAGATCCAATCCTTAGACGTAATGGGCCAAGAAGAAGCGGCGGGCGCAGCGTAGCTTGGGCCCGGCCTAGGTTCCAAAGGATATCTGATTTAGTAAAATCCTCTGTAACTGGGGATTGAGAGGGTATTAAAAGTGGCGTTAGGTGTAGCGTTTGGCCTAATGGGGGCATTTTTCATGGCGGGACTGTATGTCGCCGCCGCTCTGGGATGCCTCTCTCTAGTCATYATGTGGTTCTTCTCCGATGCTCCCCTCTGGAACATCATGGCGAACAAAGCATGGGAATCAAACACAAGCTTCATCCTCGTGGCTGTCCCTCTGTTCATCTTAATGGGCGAGTTGATGAACCGCAGCGGAATGGGCGAGAAAATGTATKSCGCAATATCTAAATGGATATTCTTTCTTCCGGGAGGCCTGATCCACACCAACATTGTATCTTGCGCCATCTTTGCAGCTTGCTCCGGATCTAGTGTTGCAACATCGGCAACGATCAGTCGTGTATCGCTCCCGTCGTTCCGGCAACGCGGTTACTCCGAGCGGATGGTGATTGGATCCTTAGCTGCAGGTGGGACCTTGGGAATCTTGATTCCTCCCAGTATCAGCTTGATCATCTATGGTGTTCTAGTAGAAGAATCAATTGGGAGACTGTATCTCGCCGGATTCATTCCCGGGTTCATGCTCGCTGGCATCTTCATGTTAATGATTGCGGGGCTGGCCATCGTGTGGAAGGGTATGGCGCCGCGAGAAGCAGGGGCGGGCTTCAGTTCATGGGACGGCTGGGTGGACAGGATAGTCAGTCTAGTAGGCCTACTCCCAATGATCGTGCTGATATTCATCGTCTTAGGCAGCATTTATGGGGGTTGGGCGACTCCCAGTGAGGCAGCCGCGTTCGGTGTCTCTGGTGCTTTCGCCTTGGCAATTCTCATGAATTCTCAGGGCATAGTCGCACCAATTTTTGCTAAATTCCTAATGTTGACCGGATTGATCAATATAGTCTCTGATAGCTTCAAAGAAGAAATGACATCTCACAGGATGCCAGATTGGGCGGTGTGGAGGGCAACGTTAAACACTAACTGCGATATCGTTGTAAGCGCAATGATATCTACTATGCGTACCACTGGAATGATCTTCCTGATAATCCTCGCCGCCTTTACCTTGAGTTTTGCATTCGCCCGGTTGGGAATTTCTGCGCAGATCGCGGATACGATCACCAGTTGGGATCTGTCTCCAACTATGCTGGTACTCGTGCTGATCGTGTTCTACCTAATACTTGGCACTTTCATGGAAAGCTTCGCGATGATGGTCACGACCGTGCCCATCCTGGTACCTACCTTGGAGCAGGCTGGTGTTGATCTGGTTTGGTTCGGCATCATCATGGTGATATTGGTTGAAGCTGCGTTGATTAGTCCTCCGGAGGGGATTAACCTTTATGTGCTCCACGGAGTACGGCAGGATGTCGACCGCGAGCAAGCGCGACTCGCAAATGAGATTSYGAAAGAGAGCACTATCGCCGACGTATGGATAGGCGTACTACCGTTTATGGCTTGTATGGGAATCACCGTTGTACTAGTTATGCTTTTTCCGCAGATCGCTCTATGGCTGCCTGATCTGGTCAAAGGTAGCCGGTAACGGTCAAATCTYGATTCCCGGGACGATTGAGAAGAKCTTCGAYCCCGTGTTAGAACCGAATTGAATATCGCAAGGAGTTCAGAAATGCTAAGATTCCGATTAACTGCCGTGTTGCTGGTCG
>NVWX01000009.1:0-59238 GCA_002746355.1 Dehalococcoidia bacterium
GAGGGTCTGAAGGCCGACCCTCACACCAGGGATCTCTTATTTTCTCTGGCGGTATTTAATTCCAATATCGGGCTGGAGCGCATAGTGGACGGTGTGCCGCTGGACCGGGCGCCGAGACTGGACCACGAGCACTACCAGCCCACCGGCGCCACCCCGCTCTACGACGCCATGTGGCAATCTATGGACCTGATCAAAGCTCACCAGGGACAGGTGCTGTTCATCGTCCAGACCGACGGGGAAGAGAACAGCTCCAGGACCGCCACCAGGCAGCAGATCGTCGAGAGGGTGGCGGAGAAGACTGCCGCCGGCTGGCAGTTCGTCTACCTGGGCTGCGACATAGATGCCATGCAGCAGGGCGGGGAACTGGGGATAGCGGCCGGCAACACCATGTCCTATGACCGGAAGCATACYGGYMARGCATTCRCMACCTTGACSGAYTCTGCGGCCCGTTACGCKGYGRGKGGTTCAAAGACAGGTGCCACGTTCTTCAAGCCAAGACCCAGTGGAAAGCCCAGACAGGGGCAGACCAGTTGATGGTGACAGGTATAAGGGTCTACGGTGCCACCGACGTGGGGAGGACCAGGACCAGCAACGAGGACTGCCATGCCGCTCTGGTCGGTGATGGATGTCCCGCAGGGATCGATGCACTGCTGATCGTGGCTGATGGCCTGGGCGGACATGCGGCCGGTGAAGTGGCCAGTAGGATGGCGGTCGACGGCATGRTCCGGAAGCTCRAAGAAAGAGAAGACTATCTGATGTCACTTGAGGGTGGTGCCTTGGATGCCGCTCTGGGGCAGATGTTGGAAGAGGTCAGTGGTGAGGTCTACGCGGCGGGGCAGTTCTCACCCAACCGAGGGATGGGGACAACCTGCACCGTAGCCGCAATCAGGTCCGGTCAACTCTACCTGGCCCACATCGGGGACAGCAGAGCATACCTGCTCCGTGAGGGTGATCTGCGCCAATTGACCACAGACCACTCCTGGGTCGAGGAGGCGGTGGTATCGGGTATCTTGACCAGGGATGCTGCCAGGTCCCACCCCGACCGCCATGTTGTCACCAGGGCCGTAGGACTGGACCCTGAGGTCGTGGCGGACAAAGGGATGCTCTCTCTGATGGATGGTGACCTCTTGCTGCTCTGCTCCGAYGGRYTGAACTCCATGGTGACTGATGCCGGTATCGCTGGCCTATCGTTGRTYACTGTGCCGGACCAGGTGTGCGCGACGTTGATCGATGCTGCCAACGAGTCYGGCGGSCATGACAATGTCACGGTGGTGGTAGCTGCCTTATAGGGGCTATCCCCGGTGCCGTCCGGGCGATATCTACATGGCATGTAGACTTCGCYGYCKCCKCCTCCAGCGATCGATTTCCCGTCTGTCCGCGGGGCGWYCAGTCCAACAGATGGCCGGGATCAACCTTGGCTTTGAAGGCCCATTATCGTCTGAACGATGGGTCCRCCTCAGAGGCTTCTTATGATGYTMTTTATCTTCGCCATATCTGTCTTAGYTCTCTACTTTGCGATCTCGGTTTGTTGGCAACTACTAAGRTCCATACTGACATTGCCGTTCAAGGTTGGGACTGAGACATACGAACACGATCACTTCGCTGATGATGAGACMGCCATATGGGTCARAGGGAAGAACGGCCGTTATTTCAGGTACGACCTGGAGATCGGCGCCCGAAATGATGCTGGTTACGATGAACAGGTGGATGCACTGAACGAGTTCTTMGCTAAGWATGTTTTGGACAGMGAGTCGACCAATACYTGATCTGAATCWCTCAYCSCAAMCGATCSYATGAAGATYAAAACTGCAAACATAGGAAACCACCCACWMYGACCATGTGTATATRTAAAAACCAAATAGTTGGGAAATTCGTAYCTAGGTAGGCYNCAGTGTAAGGTTGACYWMGTKGCTTGGRCWAAGGYRTGAYYTSGCKTCATACRRGGGTTTGGASYTRYAAGTCAACTRGGRTCCTTGMYWTCCRSYWCMMSKSYKKKYKWTRRWKTAATCAATTCATCGGGGAATTAATAAAATAGCTGGCGGATAATTAATAATTCACTACCCGCTTCTGCATCCCATTCCTTGGGGGGTATTAATTTGGTTTTCTCGATTTAATAATCCTACTCGAGCTGGTATATGTGTTGAGTGTTGGCAACCAACAAAAGTGGGACACTTTTTRTTARGGAGAGATCAGGGGGAAATAGCTGGCTATAGAGGAAAGACTCAAGGCTCCAGAAGGAAAATACAAACTAGTCGTGTCTGACCATTTCGATTGTAGAACGCGAATGGAACGAACGAGAGGCAGAACGCCARGCCGACCGAGCAACCCGAACGCCTGACACCAAGACCGGCCCGTTCTTCAGTCGCAACTCAGGTTCCGGGAATTCCTCGTACCTAAAGCACATCTCGTTCTTGCTAACGCTTTTGCTAACGCACCAGCAAGTACCGGGTAAGACTGGATAAGAACGTAGGCTTGGAACCTATGGCAACAGTTTAGGAGATGCGGACGAAATCACGCCTGATAACATGAAGTAAGCAAGGTATCATCAGGCTTCGAACCCAGGGGTTGTGAGTTCGAGTCTCGCCGGGCGCACCACTTTTCTTAGACTAAACCGGCTCCCACTGAATCGGCGGGAGCCGGTTATTTTGTGTCTATTAGCCCCATCCCTACCCGCCGGATGTCCACGTCTATTTTTACGCTAAGGACATTTCTTCGGTTTCATCGTCATCCGGTCAGCGTGCCGCGGTCAGTCAGAATCCCCCAAGTCTGAGACGGCTACGCGGTAGCTGGGGTTGCCTTCGGTGTCGCGGGGACCGAGCACGTTGGCCTTTTGCAGCATCTCTTGGCAATTCGGGCTTAGGTTCAGGAGATGCAGCCGCTTGCGCGCGCGTCCGTAGCGCTGGGCTAGCTCAACGATCGCTTCCATACCTGAATGGTCCCAGACCCGCGAGTTCGCGAAATTTATCACCACTTCATCCGGGTCGTTTGCCGGRTCGAACAGGTCCCTGAAGGTGCTGACGGAGGCGAAACAGAGCTGACCATGAAGATTATAAACGCGCCGGTGGAGGGTGGTCCCAACTCCAGCGTCAACGTAGATGTGGCGCGCCGTCTTCCAGGCAAACACCAACGCGGAGACGATCACGCCAACCACGACCGCGATGGCCAGGTCGGTGGCCACCGTGACTGCGGAAACCAACACCATGACCAATGCGTCGGAGAGCGGCACCTTGTGCAAGATACGCAGACTGGACCAGGAGAAGGTGCCGATGACCACGACGAACATCACGCCCACGAGCGCGGCGATGGGTATCTGTTCAATCAGCGACGAGGCAAACAGAATGAAGGCGAGCAGGAACGATGCCGCCAGGATACCCGACAACCGCCACCGGGCGCCCGCCTTGATGTTGATCATGCTCTGGCCGATCATGGCGCAGCCGCCCATGCCACCGAAGAACCCGGTGACCACGTTCGCCAGGCCCTGGGACATGCACTCCCGGTTCTTCTRACCCTTGGTTTCCGTTATTCCGTCAATCAGAGACAGGGTGAGCAGCGATTCGATCAGCCCGATCCCCGCCAGGATGAAGGCGAAGGGCAGGATTATCCGAAAGGTTTCCAGATTGAACGGCACGTCGGGCACGGAAAAGGGCGGAAGACCCCCAGAGATKCTGGCCAGGTCTCCCACTGTCGGAGTGTCGATGTTTCCCAATATCACCGCCGCCGACACAACGACTATCCCAACCAACGCCGCCGGCACCCGCTTGGAGACCCTGGGCAACAGGTAAATGACGGCCATGGTAGCGGCTATCAGGCCAATCAAGATCGCCAGGTCAGCGAAGGGCAGCCACGACTTGGTTCCGTCAGCGCCCTCGATCTTGAAGCTTTCCAACTGCGCCAGGAAGATGACGATGGCCAGTCCATTCACGAACCCGAGCATCACCGGGAAAGGGACCATGCGAATCAGGTTGCCTAAACGCAACGCCCCGAYCACGATCTGGATGACGCCCATGGCAACCACGGTGAAGAACAGATATTCGATGCCGTTCTCGCTGACCAGGGAAACCATGACCACAGCCATAGAGCCAGTGGCGCCGGAGATCATGCCGGGCCGTCCGCCGGTCAAAGAGGTGATGAGTCCCACGATGAACGCGGCATAAAGCCCCACGAGAGGATGGACCCCCACGACGAACGCGAAGGCCACCGCCTCKGGCACCAGGGCGAGYGAAACGGTGAGTCCGGCCAAGGATTCGGTGCGAATCCTAGACAGACGCGACAGATCAAACATCAATAGTCCGGCCGGGTATATTTTGCCAGCCTAAGAGCAGGGCAGCACGGTCACAGAGCGGCCGGTCGGTTTCGCCTTGGGGTTCTTCACGCGCAGTCGCCGGCGGTCCTCGGACGGGTCCAGCATTCCACTGGAATTACGCTTTAGCGGACTCGGAGTGTCTCGAGATCGACACCGCGCTGTCCTCGGTCAGCGGCCTACTCATGGAAAGTTGGGCGCCGTTGGAAGAACGCCGTGGTCCGGGCTTTGCCGATCCTGACGCGGATCGCAGACCTTAGTCGAGGGAAAGTAGATCGTCAGGCGCCATCTCAGTGCCAAACAGGTGTCCTGATATTCATCAGGAGCCGGAGGGGCCGGCAATGGCCGCACGGGTAAGCTGTAGTTCTGGCGAAGTTATCTCTTCAAAAAAGGACCAGTCACGGCAATAGCCGAAACTGGAGTATCTACCAAGGGTCTCTTCTCTTTTTGGCTTGTGTGGTTTTTAAGGGTCTCTTGTCTTTATTGTATAGCTCGTGCAGTTAGAAAGGAAAGCAGCCCAGCTTTCCTGTCATACCCACACGATCTACCGACTCACCTATAACGCCTAGTAGATTCCCGAAGTTAGACCGTAAAGCGCACACGGGGCCGCCGCATGACGTATAAGCCGGTGACTAACGCTGCTGCGATTCCCAGGCCGCCAACGATCGAGATCAAACCGAGCAGCAGCGAACCGGACCTACTCCTGCCAAGGGCGAAGACAAAGAGGGAACTAAGACGGCCGTCGGTATATCCACCGCCGACAGTGTACTCATCTGGCGAGTCAACGGTGAACTTGACCACCGAATATCCTTCTCTTCCATCAAATGCGTAGCTTTCACTGACGGCTGGGACCGTAAGTTCAACGCCGGACTGGTCGGGCGCCATCACGAAAAACCGTATTTCTGGCACCGTGGTATCGCTGGTATATTCTGTGCCGTTCAGAATCGTCGTATGTTCGTAAAAAAGCGTGTAATTCCCGTTTTCTAATGTGATCTGCTGAGAGCCCGGCAAAATAAGACGAAAACTTGGGTCGGTGCTGCTGATTCGCAGAACTACGAATACCGCCACTCCGGCAGCCGCCAGTAACGCAGCTAATAAATACCACCATCCGCTTGGGRTATTTTTACCGGCCTGGTCCAAAGCCGTTCCTCGCCAAGATACCGCATTYCGGTCAAGCCAACGGGGCCRGCAGTAYATATGAAATCGGTCCCATGCGAATCAAATYGGCACCTACCGGCGRACCCGGGCCAGCTAGTYTAACAAAGGTCAGCGGRCCAGATTTGTAGGAACGAGACGGCGGACGGAGAGCAGGTGTTAGAGGGGAAGTCTGGCGATGATAAGCGACGTAAATACTGGGAGCAATCCCAGATTGATGCCAAGGATCGCGMGCAATACCCACCTAGAATCGTATCTTTTGGCGTGATTTACAACTGTTGCCATGCTCCCATCTTCGCAGATGCAAAAGATTCGCCTAGTCCGCCTGGTGCCCCTGGAGTGACCTATTTGGGTCACGATTTGGAAGCTAAAGGGCCGTAGCGAGAATCAGAGGTCTAGGGCGTTGGCGCCAGATCTGAGGGAAATGGCACCACACCGGCGCCGTCTATCAGGTGCCGGGGCATGAAATATTCTCGGCTTTCGGGCCCACCGAATCCCTCGATGAACGATTGGACGATGCCGTCAGATTCCAGCGCAGCCCGGACAATCTGCTTGTTGAAGTTAGCGATATCCTCGGAGGCKATAAATTCGTCCACCGGCATCCAGAGACACTCCTGAATCTCATCGGCTTGCATCTTGATCTCTCTGCTAAGCGGCCGGAGTTTCCCYACGAAGTAGATGTCTGATTTGCCGTACCGGTAGCCGTGCCACTGGCGGAAGCAGGCGATGCTCTCGAACACCGCTTTAACCCCGGTCTCTTCAAGCACTTCCCGCTCCACGGCTTGCCCGAGATGCTCACCGGCCTGCAGCGCACCCCCCGGCAGCTTCAGAGTGGGTGGGCGGCCACCCACGCCGTACTTCTCCCGGACYACCAGCAGTTCTTTTTCCGGCGTCAAGACAACGCCGCCGATGCCGACGTAGTGGGTGGCGAAGGGGGGGATATGGGAGCCATGCACAAGYAAGCAAGTGAGCAGGATATAGTCGTCGCCCGTATGGTGGAAATCGAAGCCGCGGTCGACGGCCTTGGCTATCAGCGCAGACAATGTTTTGGGAATATCCAGCCAGACGGTCAAGAAGCCATCGGCGGTCCATCGCTCCATGGAAACGGCCAGCCTGGCGTCAAAYTCTTCAGGGTCGGTGGGCAACGCCGATCGATCGATGACGGCGCCGTTGAATGGGTTCGGCTTGAACTCCAAAATCTCTGCCATCTGCGACTCAACTCCATTAACCAGCTAGGCTACTCTGTCATRCCCATACCCTGRGAGACCGGAAACATAGCATACCCAATTTCCGCGCCGGAAAAAACCCGATGCGCCGTCTGCCAAGATGACAATCGGCCCTGGTGATATGTCACTGCAACGGAGATTATGTAAAGGTTCTCAGACTAAGCGCTGTGCTAAAATTTCYCCATGCCCATCTCCCGATTCCATCCCCTGGTCCAAGAATGGTTCAAGAGCAGGTTCTCCGAGCCCACCGAAGCTCAGGTTGAAGGGTGGCCGGCCATCGCCCAAGGCCGCCATACCCTGATCGCGGCGCCCACCGGGTCGGGCAAGACCCTGGCAGCTTTCTTGACCTGTATCGACGACCTTGTGCGCCAGGGGCTCTCCGGCGAGATACCCGACAGGACCCAAGTGGTCTATGTGTCTCCCCTGAAGGCACTCTCCAATGACATCCAGAAAAACCTGGCCACGCCGTTGGAAGAGATCGCCGCGCTGGCCGAAGCCGCCGGGACGCCCTTGCCCGAGATCCGGGCCGCGGTCCGCACCGGGGACACCCGGGCAACCGAACGGGCCAAGATGGCCAAGAGACCACCCCACATCCTTATCACGACCCCAGAGTCGCTGTACATCCTGCTGACTTCCAAGAGCGGACGCCAAGGCCTGACGGGCGTTCATACGCTGATCTTGGACGAGATACACGCCGTGGCCGACGACAAGCGAGGTTCCCACCTATCCCTGTCCGTAGCCCGGCTCTGCGCGCTGGCAGAGAACCCGATCACCCGCATCGGATTGTCCGCGACCCAACGGCCCATCGAAGAAATCGGACGATTATTGGTGGGCAGCGACTCGATCGGTCCCGACGGCAAGCCCGATTGTCTGATAGTGAACACCGGCCAGGCCCGGACCATCGACCTGGCCATCGAATTGCCCCAGYGGGAGTTGGGGCCAATCGCGTCTCACGAGATGTGGGACGAGGCGTTRGAGTCGGTAGCTGAGTTGGTCCGCGCCCACGGCACGACTTTGGTCTTCGTCAACACCCGCAGGATGGTGGAGCGCATCTCCCACCAGCTATCGGCGCGCCTGGGTGACGATGCCGTCGTGGCCCACCACGGTAGCCTCTCCCGCACCACACGGCTGGCCGCGGAACAGAAACTGAAAGGCGGGCAGGTCAAGGTATGCGTCGCCACGGCGTCCCTGGAACTCGGTATCGACATCGGTGTTGTCGATCTGGTCTGCCAGATTGGCTCGCCCCGCTCCATCGGGGTCTTGTTGCAGCGCGTGGGACGCTCCGGCCACCAGGTCGGCGGCACGCCCAAGGGCCGGCTTTTCCCGTTGACCAGAGACGAGTTGGCCGAGTGCGTTGCCCTGTCCCGGGCCATCAAACACGGCAATCTGGATACGCTGACCATCCCTCCTTGGCCGGTTGACGTTTTGGCCCAACARATCGTGGCGTCTTGCGCCCAAGAGGAATGGACCGAAAACGATTTATTCGCCCTCTGCCGCAAAGCCTATCCCTACCGCGATCTGCCCAGAGAGAAGTTCGACCACGTCGTAGAAGTCTTATCCGATGGGTTCACCCTCCGCCAGGGCCGGCGGGGGGCGTTCCTTCATAGAGACGGTATCAACCTCAAAATTAAAGGCAGGCGGGGGGCGCCAATCGCCGCCATGACCAGCGGCGGGGCCATACCCGACAACGCAGATTACGATGTCATTCTCGACCCGGAAGAGATATTTATAGGCACAGTCAACGAGGACTTTGCCATCGAAAGCCTGGCCGGGGACGTGTTCYTGCTGGGAAATACRGCCTGGAAGATCAGGCGRGTCGAGAGCGGCAAGGTCCGGGTGGAGGACGCCCAGGGGCAACCGCCCACCGTCCCATTCTGGCTGGGAGAAGCGCCCGGCCGCACCTGGGAATTGTCCCAAGAAGTTTCCSAACTCCGGGAGGGCATCGACCAACGGTTGGACGACCACGCCAAGGCCCAACAGTGGGTCATGGACGAATCGGGCGTTGACCAAGAGTCCAGCCGCCAGTTGGTCGCCTACCTGGAAGAGGGCAAGCGGGTCTTGGGCGTGGTCCCGTCCAAGACCAAGGTTGTCGCGGAGAGGTTCTTCGACGAGAGCGGCGGTATGCAACTTGTGATTCACGCACCGTTCGGCGCCAGGGTCAACCGTGCCTGGGGCATGGCCTTGCGCAAGAAGATCTGCCGGACCTTCGACTTCGAGTTACAGGCCACTGCCGCCGACGACGGCCTGAACTTCGCCCTGGGRCCCGGTCTTTCGATGCCCGTGGATGAGGTATTCACGTATCTGAACGAAAAGACCATCCAGGGCGTCCTTGAGCAGGCCATTTTGCAAGCGCCATTGTTCGTGACGCGCTGGCGCTGGAACGCTACCAGGTCGCTGGCCATCCTGCGGCACACCGGGGGGCGTAAAGTGCCGGCCCCGTTGGTCCGTATGCGCTCTGAAGACCTGTTGGCCGCGGTGTTCCCGGCCCAAGTAGCGTGCCAAGACAACGCTATGCCCGGCGACATCGATGTCCCCGACCATCCCCTGGTGTTCGAGACCATGCGCGATTGCCTGACTGAGGCCATGGACGTTGAGGGCTGCAAAGAGTTGCTGGCCGGCATCACTGACGGGAGCATCGAGATCTTCGGCCGCGACACCGTGCAGCCGTCGGCCTTCTCCCACCAGATACTGAATGCCATGCCCTACGCATTCTTGGACGACGCGCCGCTTGAAGAGCGCCGGGCCCGAGCGGTCTCCCTCCGGAGGGCGCTGCCCGAAGATTCTCGCGACCTTAGCGCCCTAGACCCAGCAGCCGTCGAACGGGAATCGGCCAACGCCTGGCCTAGGATGCAAGACGCCGACGAGCTACATGACGCCCTGCTGGTCTTGGGTGTTCTGCCCGAGTCCACCGCACTAGCCTTCGCCGCCATCGAGGGTACGGGCGCCATCAGCGAGTGGTTTGAGTCCCTGGAGGCCGCGGGCAGGGTCTACCGAATGGAAGACGATGGCGTCACCTATTGGGCCGCCGCCGAACGACTTTCCCTCTTGAGACCGGTCTACCCGAACGCAGTCTTTGCACCTACCCCGCCCGATTATCTCTTGGTGTCGAACAACCAGGAAGAAAGCCTTCGGGAAGACAACATCCACTCAGTGCTTCGCGGCTGGGTGGAGTGCTCCGGCCCGTTGACCGCCACGGAACTCGTGGAGTCCCTAGGTATCCCTCGAGACGACATCGTGTACGCCCTGGGACGTCTGGAGAACGAGGGTGTGGTGCTTCGCGGCAGCTTCAGGACCGAGGTCGAGGAGGAGGAGTTCTGCGACCGCCGCATCCTCTCGCGGATACACCGCTCGACCATCGACACCCTGCGCCGGGAGGTGGAACCGGTGCCGCCGTCGGCATTCATGCGGTTCCTGCTCTGTTGGCAGCACGTCGACCCGGCGGTGCGGCTCCGCGGCGAGGGTGGACTGCTGGYCGCCATCGARCAACTGCAGGGATTCGAGTCTGCCTCCGGGGCCATCGAAGAAGAAGTGYTGCTCTCCCGGGTGTCGGACTACGACCCGGTGATGCTGGACCGGCTGTGTCTGGGCGGAGAGGTTTTGTGGGGKCGGGTCTCRYTACAGACCRACGGGGRYCAGAACGGMGSMYCGYCGCCMTTGGGCCGTTCGTCYTTYTCCAGGGCCACGCCCATYACCATGGTWYTGCGCGATTCRCTYGACTGGATMTTGGGCCCCAACGGCCAAGACGCSGARGGYCTCACSGGCGCCGCCAARGAAGTKGTCGAGGTSCTGAGCCKGCGKGGTGCRTCTTTCCTATCCGACATCGTTTCMGCGACRCAGMGGYTGCCCTCKGAYRTKGAAGAGGCGCTATGGACAYTGGCYGCSTCCGGRCGGGTSACCGTTGACGGGGTTGAGGCCCTKCGGCARCGGTTGGGCGGYACKGCCMGAAGACCCCGMCGCAAYGGMCGGGRYAACCGSRGTAATCGKCGCYCCGGYCTGGAMCGWMGMCGTGGCTAYAGCCGWTGGTCGCTWYTRGAGTCATTYGACCCMGTRGAYGACCGYAGCGAGCCCAKCGCCCGGCAACTSCTRGACCGCTACGGCGTCATATTCCCSGARTTGYTGGCCCGYGACGCSCTGACCTACCGGTGGCGGGATCTGGTGCGTGTGCTGCGGCGGTTGGAAGCGCGGGGAGAGATCAGGGGAGGAAGATTCGTGTCCGGTTTCATCGGCGAGCAGTTCGCTCTGCCGGAAGCCGTTGAACTGCTCCGTAAGACCAGGAACGCCGACCCCGACGGGAGTTTCATCGCTCTTTCGGCCTGCGACCCCCTGAACCTCGCAGGGATAATCTCCCCCGGACACCGGGTGCCGTCAGTTGTTCGGAACCGCTTGGTCGTCCGCGACGGCCTGCCCATCGCCTCGATGGAGAACGGTTCGATCGTCGAATTGGCCAACGTCGACCCGGAGATCATGGACCAGGCTAAGATTGCGCTAAGCGTGCCGATCTCCCACGCCGGTGACCCCATGGACCGGCCAGATCTGGTGTCTGTTTAGCGTCGGTCCAAACCTCTTGGTCCTGCCTCTCCAATTGATAAACAACAGGGCCTATGCTAACGTTGCTAAGCACGTTTCGCGCCTCTTTACCCTCGATATCAACAGATCGATCCAGGCAAAACCACAAAGGCGGCCCCATTGTCCGAGTTCCGATTTTCGCCCGATCCAAACCAGGCCCATCTGGTCAACTGGTTACCCTGGGGCCCAGCCGCATTTACCAAAGCCCAGGAAGAAGGCAAGCCCGTTCTGCTGTCCATCTCCGCGGTGTGGTGTTACTGGTGCCATGTGATGGACGAATCCACCTATTCGGACCTCGAAGTCCAGGACTTGCTGAATGAACATTTCATCACTATCCGGGTGGACAACGACCACCGGCCGGACATCAACTCCCGATATAACGTGGGCGGCTGGCCCACCACCGCGTTTCTAACCGGACACGGAGGCCTCATCGGCGGGGCCACCTACCTGCCACCCGAGCAGTTGATCTCCATGGTCGCGGAATTCGCCGAGGCCTATAAGAATGACCGTCCCACTCTATACACACAGGCCAGGGACCTGCAGAACAACCGCAAGGAACATGCCCGGCAGTCTGTGGCCGGCGACGAACTGGAAGAATCGATGGTTGACCGCGTCTCCCGGATCGTCGTTGGCTCATACGACGCCGTCAACGGCGGTTTTGGCAGCGAGCCCAAATTCCCCAACGCCTCCGTCATCCGTTTTATCAACCACCGATACCGCACCACCGGCGAGGATTTCTTCGCTGCCATGTTGATCAAGACGTTGGATGGCATGTCCGATGGCCAAGTGTTGGACAACTCCGACGGCGGGTTCTTCAGACACTGCGCCCAAGCAGATTGGACGCAGCCCCAACACGAAAAGATGCTGGAAGACAATCTGGGTCTGGCCCGGGAATTCCTGAACGCCGCCATATTGCTGGACCGGCCTCAGTACCGCGAGACTGCCAAGCAGACCATCGATTACCTGATGAGTCAGCTATATGACCCGGACACGTCTGGATTCCGAGGCAGCCAGGGCGCCCATTCGGAATATTTCTCAATGAGTCCTGACCGCCGGTCTAAAGCAGCCCCACCCGCGCCCGACCCTTCTTGTTACGCCAACAGCAACGGCCTGGCGGTTACGGTCCTCTTGGACACAGCTTGGAAGCTCGGCGACGCTTCTTTGCAGACCACTGCCTTGCAGATTCTTGACCGGTTGGATTCAATGGCACAGGCCGATACGTTCAGTCACGTCTATTCTGAGGACGGACCGTCGGATGTGCCGGCGTTCTTCACAGATTGGGCCTGGCTCTTGGCTGCCCTGATGCAGGCCCACGGCAACACCGCCTCCGAGTCCTACTTAGAGCGGGCAGTTGCGGTAGCTCAGATCATGGTGGACCGGTTCTTTGATCAAAAGGGCGGCGGATTCTTCGATATCGAAGACCAGCCCGAGGGGATCGGACACCTGCAGATCAGAGAGAAGGTATTGGCCGAAAACACCGTCGCGGCCCAGGCTTTTGTCCGCTTGCACCAAAGCACCAGGAACGAGGATTACCGGCAGATCGCCGAGGCCACTCTGAYCGCCTTCGTGGAAACCTTTAGAGAGCAGGGAGAGTTCGCCGCCGATTACGGTCTCGCGGTGCATCTTCTTAAGAACGACATGGTTGAAGTAACCGTTGAGGGACGTCTCGAAGACGCCGGCTGCCAGGAACTCATCGCGGCTGCCGCCCGCCTCCCWCAACCGAACCTGGACATCAAAACCGTCATGGCGGCCGAAGGCGACACCGTTGCCCGCGCCCACGTCTGCCTGGACACCGTTTGTTTGCCACCGGTGGACGATCCCGCGGAATTAGCTGAAGCGGTGGCGGGGCTAACTAAACAACAAGAGAGCCCGTTTCAAGATATATTTCAGGTCTTTCCCGGTAATTAGTCTTTGATCAATGGCCAGGCCGCCGGCGTTTTCGCCCCGGCCTTGGATTGGGCGTATCATCACACCAAAAGATAACGGAGGAATTGTGTGCTGCGTAGCGCGGACTGCGGCTCCCTAAGAGAAGAAAATGCGGGCGATCAAGTCACCCTAGCGGGTTGGATCGGCCGGAGGCGTGACCACGGTGGAATCATTTTTCTTGACCTGCGTGACCGCTCTGGCTCCGTTCAGGTCGTTTTCAACCCTGAGAATGCCGCCGATGCTGCCCGCATCGCGGAAGAGGTCAGGGGGGAATGGGTCGTCCAGGTGAAAGGCACGGTCAACCGCCGCCCCGGCGGGATGGAGAACGCCGCCATAGCGACCGGCGATATCGAAGTGATGGTGGACGAGATAACCGTGTTGAACCGCTCGCTCACTCCTCCTTTCTACATCGAAGAAGACGCTGAAGCTGACGAGAGTCTGCGCCTAAGGTATCGCTACCTGGACCTGCGCCGTCCGCCGATGCTCCGGAACCTGACACTGCGCCACAAAGTGGTGAAGTACATCCGCGACTTCTTGAGCGACCGGGACTTTCTTGAGATCGAGACCCCGATCCTGATCAAGAGCACCCCTGAAGGCGCCCGGGATTTCCTGGTGCCCAGCAGGATGCAACCCGGCAATTTCTACGCCCTTCCCCAGTCGCCGCAGCAGATGAAGCAGCTCCTCATGGTCGCGGGCGTCGAACGGTATTTCCAGATCGCCCGTTGTTTCCGTGACGAGGACCTGCGCGCCGACCGCCAGCTTGAATTCACGCAATTGGACCTGGAGATGAGCTTCGTCGAGGAAGACGACATCCTGGACCTGACCGAAGAGCTCTACATCGGGATGATCGAGTCGGTTACGCCTGAGAAGAAGCTCCGGAAGCCATTCCCCAGAATCACCTATGACGAGGCTATGGAGCGTTATGCCTCGGACAAGCCAGACCTCCGGTTCGGCCTGGAGATGACCGACGTCTCGGACCTTGCCAGCGAGACTGAATTCAGGGTTTTCCTTTCCACGATAGAGGGCGGCGGACAGATCAAGGGATTCGTGGTGCCCGGCCAGGCCCAGTTCGTCACGGGCCAGGTCAAAGAACTAGAGGACACCGCCAAAGCCRCCGGAGCTGGCGGGCTAGYCTACATCCGTTATCGTGGCTCCAACCCCGTCGGACAATTGACCGATGAGGAGATACTCCAGTCGGCCGGGCTCCGTATGCCCGCGGAATGGCACCAGCGATTGGCTGACAAGATGGGCGCGGGTCCCGGGGACATGGTCCTGTTGATGGCGGGGCGCCAACCTAGGCTGAATGCCTGGCTGTCTGCGATGCGGACCCATGTCGGCGAACTGCTGGAGTTGACCGACCCTCACGAGCTGGCCTTCGCCTTCGTCACCAAGTTCCCGTTGTTCGATTGGAACGAAGACGCCAAGCGCTGGGATTCAACCCACCATCCCTTCACCTCTCCGAAAGACGGTCAGGAATCAGAATTGGACGGCGATGACCTGGGAGCTATCAAGTCCAAGGCCTATGACTTGGTCTGTAACGGTTCCGAACTTGCCAGCGGAAGTATCCGGATCCACAACCGCCAACTTCAAGAAAAGATATTTGCCATCCTAGGCCACACTAAAGAAGAGACCGAGTCCCAGTTCGGCCAGTTACTTGAAGCCTTCGAGTATGGAGCGCCGCCCCACGGCGGCATCGCGCCGGGCATAGACCGTTTGGTGGCCATCCTATGCAACAGTCCGTCTATCCGGGACGTTATCGCCTTCCCCAAGACGCAAAGCGGGAGCGACCTGTTATTTAACGCCCCTGCCCCAGTCGCCCAATCGCAACTGGACGAACTCTATCTACAGACCACCGAAAAGCCGGATTAACGGACGCCCTAGAAACACAACGCGACAAGCGCGGAGACGATGGCGGAGTGGATTCCGGCTTTCGCCGGAAAGACGAGAGAACGAATTCCCTCTCCCATGCGTGGGAGAGGGTTAGGGTGAGGGCGAAGGTTCTGGACAAGTCATCCAACAACCGCAAGATTGAGTTGTATGGATTCCGTCCTTCCAGAGAATGACGGAAATTCGCACCCCCGTAGGGGCGGGTTTCTAACCCGCCCAGGCTCGCGTAATTCACGCTTCTACCGCCAGAAGTTGGCAGGCCGCCATCATTTATCCAGCGATTGGCAACCGTCTTTGCAAGAAAAAAGGGCAGGTTAGAAACCTGCCCCTACGTTCATCTTCTGCGTTAGACCGTGGGTTCCGTCATTCCTGGGAACGATGGAAAGACTAGCGCTATGCTGCGCCTTTACGGGCTGCTCCGGTGAGCTTGGCCCTGGTGTAGAAGGCGAGGGCTGCGGCTTCGGTGTTCTCTGTTTTCCCGGCCCAGGCAGCCAATGGCGCTCCCTGCAAACTCCTGCCGAATGAAAAGCTGAGTTCCCAGGGCGCTTTCGCTGCGGCGGCCTGCTGGTTCAGGGCGTTGAGGTTGGCCGTCACCGAGTCGTCGGGCTCGCCGCCGGAGAGGAACACCACTCCGGGGACCGAGGCTGGCAAAGTCCGCATGAAGCATTCGATGGTCCGCTCGGCCACTTCCTGAGGGTCGGCGCGCTTGGCGGCTAAACCGCCAGAGATCACCATGCTGGGCTTTAGGAGCATGCCTTCCAGAAGAACTTTCTGCTGGGCCAACTGGTCGAAGACTTCCCGTAACGTCTCTTCGGTGACCTCGAAACAACGGTCGATGTCGTGGTCGCCGTCACGCAAGATCTCCGGTTCCACGATGGGCACCAATCCGGCTTCCTGGCTCAACGCGGCGAAGCGGGCCAGGGCGTGGGCGTTGGCGGCCACGCCATAGGAGGTAGGCGTAGCGTTGCTGATGCTGATCACCGCCCGCCATTTGGTGAACCCCGCGCCCAGCTCGTTATATTCCTTGAGCCGGTCGCGCAGGCCATCCAGCCCCTCAGTCACGAGTTCATCCGGGGATTCGGGAAGGGGAATGGTGCCTTTATCTACTTTGATGCCGGGGATGATCCCCTGATCGGTCAGGACCTTCACCATCGGCGTGCCGTCGGCGCCGTCTTGGCGAATGGTCTCGTCAAACAGRATCACACCRCTKATGAAYTCRKYCACGCCKGCGGTGCGGAATAGCATCTCGCGGTAGTTCCGGCGGTTGTCCTCGGTGGACTCCACGTTGATGCTGTCAAAGCGTCTCTTGATGGTCCCGCCGCTTTCGTCGGCTGCCAGGATACCCTTCCCCTCCGCAACTAACGCCTGAGCGGTTTGGACTAATCTTTGTYGATCCATGAATCACCTCTCATTCCCGTATTATCCTGGTTATGTCCGGTARCAAGCAAGGTTATCAGCCGCTTTAGCCACCACTRATCACGGCGACCGTCTCCTCGACAACGYCTTTTTTAGCCGCCACTGATGACGGCAACCGTCTCCTCGACAACGTCTTTGTTGCCCAGGATCAGGGGAGTCCGCTGGTGYAACTCCACCGGAGTGACATCCAAAATCCTTTCATAGCCGGTTGACGCGGCGCCGCCGGCCTGTTCGGCCACGAATCCCAAGGGGTTCGCCTCGTACATCAGCCTGAGGCGGCCATTCTTCCGGGTTTGGTCCGCGGGATAGGCGAATATGCCKCCCTTTAAAAGGTTCCGATGGAAATCGGCCACCAGGGAACCAACGTACCGCTGGGAGTATCTGTCGCGAAGAAGGGTGATTGCCTTCCGGGTGGGCTCATCCAAGACCTTGTTGTTGCCYTCATTGGTGCTGTAATAAGGGCATTCCACGGGAATTTTGATGTTGGGGTGGGTTACAGCGAAGCCACCGGACTCCATATCTAAAGTGAATCCGCAGACGTTCTGCTTAGTCGCCAAGACCAGGACCGTGCTCGAACCGTACACAACGTACGCTGCAGCGACYTGCTGATTGCCTGGCCGTAAAAGGGAATCGTCGTTGACCGTCTCGTCAGGGTTCTTCCGCCAGATTCCGAAGATCGAACCGATACTGACCGCGACGTCGATGTTGGATGAGCCGTCCAACGGGTCCATCAACACGATGTAGCCTTCAGCGGTATCGCCTTCGACGATGACCGGTCTCTCTATCTCCTCGCAGCCGATGRCAGCCACATGGCCCGACTTGGAAAGTGTCTCAACAAAGATGTCGGAGCTGACTGTGTCCAGGCGTTGGACGATCTCTCCCTGGACGTTTRTCTCACCTGTGACGCCCAATGCATCGGCCAGTGCGGCCTGTTGGACCTGTTGTTGRACACGGCGAGAACCCTCGGCRATGGCCATGATGACCGACTCAAGACCCTGGTTCTGGCCTTTGTCACGACACTCTGATATCACGTATTCTTGAAGAGTGATCCTCTTTCCTGCATCAGGCACGCGCCACCTCCCCGCCTAATTACCAGAATTCCTGGCCGATAGCCGTATCAGCCCACGCCCGGTCCACCGCTACATGTTATGRCAATCTGGAAGAACCGGCTTTAATCGTCGTGATTTCTCACGATATTAGAGCAAACCAACCAACCGCCGACCTTATCCGTCAGGCGCGTCATAGGCGTGTTTTGGCTTCCCCGATCGGGCCGCGCCCAATTCTAGCAGTAAGAATTTTGCCGTGTCAATTTCCGCCCCACACCGCTTATCGCGGGAAGGTAAAAGGGCCATTTCTTGAGCATCCTGGCAGTTGGCTGAGATATCCTCGGCCCCTTCGGCCKGGTCTCAAACTTGATATACAATCCGTTGACCAGCCCGCGTTTGGGCGTTGCCGAGCGCTCTATACGGGTGTATATTCAATATCAGAATACTCGCCATTGCCTATAGGCTTGGGGGATTCCGACTGGGTGGCCGCAACCACCGTGGGCAATATCAAGGAAATAGACCTTGAGTGAAACCTTTCAATATCTAGTTGNNNTYYYCCTGCTGGCCGTCTGGACRGCCCGTTTGGCGAAAACCAAGGGGCGCAGCGCATGGGGATGGGGCTCGGCGGCACTGATCTTGGGCCTATTGCCCTGGCACCTCTTCGGCGTTCTCCCCGTATTATTCCTGTTGTTCATCAAACTCCCCACAGATGCGCCTGCTGAACAAGCGGACCGCCTAACTTGCGCCCGGTGCGCCAAGTCGTATGCCGATGGTCAGCATTTCTGCACCGGTTGCGGCTGGGACTTGAACGAGGCGTATTYRCCCGAAGAATCAGATGACGGCCAGCCTTTCCCGGCGCGGCCTCAAGTACAGACCACTATGCCCTCGACCGGCGTCGCCCAACCGCGGGAGACCGGGGAGACCCCTGCATCCGAGCCTGTKGCCACTGAACCCTCCGTGGCGGAGTCCATTGCCGAGATTCCACCAGAGTCGGCCGATGCGGTGTCAGAGCCTTCAGATGCGCCAGTGAATGTTGACCCAGAACCGGCAACGGAATACGTTCCATGGGGGACTTACGATGTTGGCGTTGCGCCAACTGCCGCGGTCATGACGTCCCRGGGTATCGAGCGGTTCGATGCAGGAAAATTTCAAGAGGCCATCGACCAGTTCACCAAGGCCATCGCTTTAGACCCCAAGTACATCGATGCTTGGCAGCGCCGGGCCGAGGCTTACGCCCAACTGGGCCGGCCGAAACAGGCGGAGCAAGACCGYCTCCACCTCCAGGGACTTGACCCGACTTCCTCTCCGGGATAACTCCGGGCGGTTGGATTGCATGAGACTAAAAAGGGACCACGAAAATGTAATCCCTTTTCTTATTGCCTATTATCAATATGTCACCCTTCTCTTTCCAYGGAAGGAGAAGGGTCTGCCAAGCTCGCAATCGGCAGATTCTTCGGCTGTCGCCTCAGAATGACAGTTGCAGTGGTGGGCTTCAAGACCATTTTAAAGATGTTCTTTTAGACCGCCATGATGTGGTAGCCCGCGTCCACGGGGATGATCGTGCCGGTGATTCCGCTGGAGAGACTGCTGCAGAGGAAAAGGGCCGTCTGGGCGACTTCATCCACCGTGATATTCCGCTGTAACGGCGCCTTTTCGGCCGCTGCGTGACGCATGTCTCTGAAACCGCTGATTCCCCTGGCAGACAGGGTTTCCAATGGGCCCGCCGAGATGGCGTTGACTCTAACGTTCTGCTCTCCGAACTCGTAGGCCAACTGCCGGACGCTGTGCTCCAAAGCAGCTTTGGCGGTGCCCATCACGTTGTAACCGGGATAGACCCGCTGGGACGCGTCAAAGGTCATGGCCACCACGCTTCCGCCGCCGGTCATCAGGGGAGCGGCGTGGCGCACSAGGGGCAGYAGGGAATAGGCGCTGACTTCCAGTGCGATTCGAAAACCGTCCCGTCCGGTGTCCACGAACCGGCCGTCGAGGTCTTCACGGTTGGCGAAGGCGATGCTGTGCACCAGGAACGAGATATCGCCGAACTCGTCTTTCAGTGACTGGAAGACCTGGGCGATCTGATCATCGTCCGTGGCATCGCAGGGGAGTRYGAGAGCGCCGTCCATGGTGGACGCCAAGGCTTCCACACGCTCTTTAAGGCGGTCGCCCTGGTAGGTTAGGGCGATGCGCGCCCCAGCCTGGGAGAGGGCCTGCGTGATGCCCCAGGCGATGCTGCGGTCATTGGCCACACCGAATACGATCCCATTCTTGCCGGACAGGTCTATCGGAAACACCTGGCTACCTCTCTAACACTTCATCTCAGACACTATGTCACCGGCCTTGGCAAAGAAACTTGATTCACGAAAAGCGCGGCGCCACCTGGTCCAAGAATATCTCAAGTTGTTTCTCGGGTTCAAAACTGGCGAACCGCACGACGACGGTCCCGGCCCCGGCGGCTACGTACTCACCGATCCGATCAGCTACCCTCTCTGGGCCGCCGAACGGTCCCCAGCGAGTGCCCCAGATATCGGACCCATAATATCCCGTCAGCCACTCGACAGCGTCGGCTTCCGCTTTATCCAGGTCYGGACTCATGTTCACCGTCAGGTAGAAGGTCTTCTCCAGACAATCCGGGTCCCGGCCGTACTCCGCGGCCTTCTCATTCACCTGTTGGATCACCTGGGCGAATTCCTCAGGTGTGTCGGTGATGGAGATGATTCCCGCCCCCAGCCGTGCCGCCCGCCGTATCTGGGCTTGGCTCTGCGCCCGGTAGTGGCTGGCCAGCAGGAACGGTATGCCTCCCGGATTTGAGGGGACCGGCCGCATCAGGGTGGCGTCCAGATCGAAATCCCGGCCATGGAAGTCGTAGGGCTTGCCTGAGCCGAGACCTTGCACGATCTCGATAATCTCYTCGAACCGGCGGCCCCTTCCCTTGGACGAAACTCCGGACGCTTCCCATTCGAGCTTCTGGTCGTCGTTAAAGGCCCCGCCGACTCCGGCGCCRATCACGAGCCGTCCCCCGGATATCAGGTCTACCGTGTTCAGTGTCTGGGCAAGTAGCACTGGATGGCGCAATGCGGGCAGTAGGACCGCGGTGCCCAACCTGACACGGCTGGTCCGGGCGGCTAGTGCTGCAAGTACGGCCAAAGGCTCCATGCGGGGCTTCGCCACCAAACTGTCGCCGACCCAGACTGAATCCAGGCCGGACTGGTCTACGGTCTCAGCCAACCCGATGATTCGGTCGGTGTTAGAGGGTTGGTCCCCTCGCAACAATAGGCCCCGGGTGGGCAGCAAGATGCCCAGTTTTATCTTGTCATTGGCCAACGGTACGCCCTACTCCGGCAGGCAAATTTCTTGTAGTTTATCGTCCTAGCGGCTGKGAGGGCCCAACTTGGGCTCATTGGACAGCCGGTCCAACAGTCCGGGTTCCATGTGCTGGAACGYTTCCAGGTCATCGACAACATCCAGATCGAATCCGAGTCCCTGGCTAGAGTTGATAGCGACCGATGTCTCCAGCCGGGCAGCTTGAGTCAGATGTTTCATGAAACTGCCCTGCCCCAATTCTGGCTGCAGCGCCACGCCGACCGGCACCAGTATGGCGTTGGTGCCGCCATCCCGGCGTGCGGGAGCGAGGGTCACGTTGCCCCGGCTCCGCGACGCCTGCAACATGCTGAGGATGTCCGCGGGCTTTAAGAACGGCAGGTCACCGGCGACGTATAGAGCCGATTTCCCCTGTTCAAAGGCTAACTCGAACGCCTTTTTCAGAGTGTCGTTCAAGTCTTCACCCAGTTCGTCCAGGCATATTCCGCCCAAACCGCGAGCCATTTCCCTGACCCGGTCATCACCGCCGACCACCCAGACCGTATCCACAGAGGCCGCTTTGATGGCTAAGATCACCCGGTGGAGCATGCCCAAGGCCAGATCAGCCCGTTGTTCTTCGGTCAGGCTCTGGGCCAACCGTGATTTTCCCTGGGATAGGGGTTTCATAGGGACGATGGCGATTACGTTTTGGGATTCGGTGACCATATGGTTTCGTTCCGGAGCTTAGCGCGCCAGGACTAGTATCTCGCGGGCCAGAGCAATCTTATCCTCTTCGGTMTYCATGATRGTCGAWGTSACAAGRGGWGTTATYCCCATYTCTTCKATYTYMGGGGCMAGWKCMMSGTCYTGWAYGTCCATCACRAACACRTCGCAGATGTCGCGGTATTCTCTGGCGATTTCAACGCAAGACACCTGTTTTCCCAACTCGGCCATGATCTTGCCGGCCGGGCCTTTCACAGCATCTCCGCCAATTATGGGACTAACGCACACTTTCTTGCCGGGAAAGGCCCGCATCTTCTGACGCACRCCAGGCAATGCCAGGATGGGCCCCAGACTGAGGTAGGGGTTGGATGGGCAAAGGACCAGCAGGCCGGCCTTGGCCAGGGCGTTCCGTAGTCCCGGCGCCGCTGCCGCATTCTCAGCGCCTAAATAGCGGACCTCAGATACCTTTGGCTCGGCCCTGCGTCCTACGAAATACCGCTGCATGGGCAGTTCGCCCTCGTCGGTCAGTAGCACGGTCTTTACCGGRTCGTCGCTCATGGGAGTAACGCCGTGAAACACACCCAGGCTCCGGTTAAGTTCCATTGTCACCTCGGACAATGTCTTGCCTTCGGCCAATAGTTGGGTGCGGCGAATGTGGGTGGCAAAGTCCCGGTCACCCAGGTTGAACCAGGTGTCCACGCCAAATTTCCCCAGCATCTCRAGGGCAGTAAATGTGTCGCCGGCCACGCCCCAGCCGGTTTCCTGGTTAGATAAACCCGACAGGGTGTACATCATGGTGTCCAGGTCGGGCGAAACATGGAGGCCGTGGAAAGATTCGTCGTCGCCGGTATTGACGCAGATCATCAGGTCGTCGGGGGACAGACAGCGGGCAAGACCTAAGGCTAATTTAGCACCGCCCACGCCTCCAGCCAGAGCCAACACAGCCGGGGAATCGGGAGTCAGCATCCACGACCGAGCCAGGCGTAASYTGCGGAGGAAGCCAACCTGGATAAGGGCGTTTGGCGCCTAGACTTTGGCAATGGGTGCTTTGTTTGGATGTTCAAACCGGAAGGTGTCCAGTTTGACCAGACGGGCATACGAGCCAAAAACCTCTTCCACGTTGTCGCCGACCAGGTCCAGCGGGTCRANTKCCKRGTCCGTGTCGCTGAACACCCGCCGGGTCTTATAGGTGGTGTAGCGCTCGGCGGGGATCCGGCCTGCTTGGCGGATCATCTGCCGGAACTCCGAAGGCCGCATGAGCTGTCCATGTTGGGCRCCGGCCGCGGTGGAGATGCTCTCGTTGATGAGCGTCCCACCCAGGTCGTTCACTCCGGCGGTCAGAAGCAACTGGGACATACGCGGTCCTTCTTTCACCCATGAAGCCTGRATGTTGGGTATCCAATTGTTGAGCATGATCCGCGCGATGGCGTGCATCTTGATCACCTCTATCCCGGTGGGGCCGGGGCGAACATCGTCCACCAAGCCCTTCATGAACATGGGCGCYTCGGTGTGAACGAAGCTCAAGGGCACGAATTCGGTGATGCCGCCCGTCTGCTGTTGGATGCCTCTGATCAGGTCCATGTGTTTGGCCAACTGGATGGGGGTCTCGAGAAACCCAAACATCACGGTTGAAGTCGTTGGGATACCCAACTCGTGGGCGGTGGTGATCACTTCGGTCCATTGGTCAACGGTGATGCGGCCTGGGGATATCTTGTCCCTCAAYTCTTGGTCCAGCACTTCGGCGGAAGTACCCGGCAGACTGCCGACTCCGGCGGCCTTCAACTCGGTCAAATACTGCYTGATAGTCCACTCGGACCGGATGGAGCCGTAAAGTACCTCTTCCGGCGAGAAGCCATGGATATGCATGTCCGGCAGTTCTTTCTTGAGGGCTTCGCAGAGCCGGATGTACAGGTCTCCTTCCATCTTGGGAGGCAGGCCCGCCTGGACGCACACTTCGGTGGCGCCGTAGTCCCAAGCTTCCTTGGCCCGACGGATGATCTCTTCCGTCGGCAGCAGGTAACCTTCGTCTTCCCGAAAATCCCGGCTGAAAGCGCAGAAGCCGCAGCCCTTTATACACACATTGGTGAAGTTGATGTTGCGGTTGACCACGTAGGTGACGATATCGCCGACAGTGCGCCGCCGTAGTTCGTCGGCGGTCATCACCATGGCGTTGTATTCCTGGCCTTCGGCGCCGAACAAAACCACCGCTTCTTCGCTGGTGATGTCCTCCCCGGAGAGGGCCCGGTCTAGCACCGCAGCCGTCTCGGGTCTGATCCCGCCGATTATCGCTCCCAGGTTTTCGACCTGGTTGTTTCCCTTGGATTCAGCCGTCATATCTTTCCATTCCCCCTTGAACGTAGCCCTCGGCATCGGCCATGGCCGATACCTTTTGGGAAAGGGCGTCGAGTAGAAATCGATTCGTATTCAGGAAGTACTCCGGGTATACAGGAAGTCTGGGTCTAAGTTTAAACCCGGCTGCCTCGGTTTTTTTCTTAAGATCAGTTAGGGCCGGCCACGGGGCCTCGGGATTAACAAAGTCGGGCGTCAAGGGCGATACGCCGCCCCAGTCGTTGATCCCGGCACCCAAGTATATCTGGTAGTCCTTGGCGCTCAGATTCGGCGGTACCTGCAGATTGGCGTCCGTCCCAAGTATCAACCGGGCTACCGCCACGGTCCACAGGAACTCATCTGTCTCCGCATCAGGGGCATTCCCCATCGCCGTGTCCGGCTTGGCYCGGAAGTTCTGGATGATCACTTCCTGGACATGGCCGTATTTGGCGTGCAGTCCAGCGATGGCCAACAGGGATTCGATTCGGTCCCAGCGGCTCTCGCCTATACCGATGAGGATACCAGTGGTGAATGGCACTCGCAACTGTCCGGCCAATTCCAGCGTGCGCAACCGCACYCTGGGGCGCTTGCTCGGGGCGAACTCGTGGGGGCCTCCCTTGGCGTAGAGGGCCTTGCTGGTGCTCTCCAGCATCAGWCCCATKGAMGGATTRNAAMGNCTKCAARSCWWYSATYTCMCGGCGGSYCATGGTMCCKGGRTTGGCGTGGGGCAGCAKMKMRGTTTCYTSCAWYACCARYYSGCAGACRTAGGTCAGGTATTCCAGGGTCGTCTTGAATCCCCGGTGTTCCAGCCACTCCTTGGCCTCCGGATAGCGCTGCTCCGGGCGCTCTCCAAGGGTGAAGAGGGCCTCGGTACAGCCAAGCGCCGCTCCTGCATTGGCGACGTCCAGTACCTGCTCAGGAGTCATGTATAGATCTTTGCCAGCCTGCTGTGGGTCCTTGCGGAAGGTGCAGTACCCACAGAAATCCCGGCACATATGGGTCAACGGAATAAAGACCTTGGGCGAGAAAGTGACCGTGTTGCCCTTGGCCTGGTCCCGCATGTCTGCCGCGGCGGCGCAGATCTCCTGGGTGGCGTCTTGACCTGCGGCAAGGAAAGACAGGGCGTCAGAATCGGACAGGGGGTAACCCGCCTTAGCTTTGGAGATTACCTCTTCCAAAGGAGGACTAACCTGGGTTGCCTCGCCAGAAGGGACGGAAACCGTCAAATGAACTCCATCGTTCCATCCACGGAAGGAACGGCTTGCCTTTGGATACTCYGTAGGCGAGCAAGAATATCGAACTATTCTAGACCGTCGGGACTGGGCGGGCAATAAGGTAGGCGGCAAAGACAGTAGAAAGAGGCTGGGCATGGTCAGGGAACGGGCTCAGAAACCGTTGAGACGACCCTGATCTGTGATGTCAGTGGTGGCGTAGGGCCGGCCCAGATGGGCGTGGGCGCGGCGTGTGGCAACCCGGCCCCTGGGCGTCCGTTCCAGGAAACCCAGTTGCAACAGGAACGGCTCCCAGACATCCATGATGGTGTCCGCGTCTTCGTTCAATGATGCCGCCAGAGTTTCCAGGCCAACGGGGCCGCCGTCGAATTTGTCGATGATGCTGGTTAGAAGCCGGTGGTCCGACCGGTCCAAGCCCAGTTCGTCCACGTTGAGTTGTTCCAAAGCGGCACGGGCCACGGCGCCGTCTACCCGGTTATTGGCCTTGACCAGCGCGTAGTCCCGGGTCCGTTTCAGCAGCCGGTTCGCAACTCTGGGCGTGCCCCTGGAGCGGGAGGCGATCAGATCCATCCCCTCGCTATCGGTGTCCATCTCCAAGATGCGGGCKGAGCGGTCGACTATTACCTTCATGTCTTCGGGTTCGTAGTAGTCGAGACGGCAAACCGAGCCGAAGCGGTCACGCAGGGGTGCGCTTACCATGGAGAACCGAGTCGTGGCTCCCACCAGAGTGAAGGGGTTGATCCGCAGGTTTACGCTGCGGGCTGCCAGTCCTTTGCCGACCATCCAGGAGAGGAAAAAATCTTCCATGGCCGAGTACAAGACCTCTTCCACCACCCGGTTAAGACGGTGCACTTCGTCGATGAATAGCACTTCGCCGGGTTGGAGGCTGGTCAGTATGGCGGCCATATCGCCGGCCCGCTCCACGGCGGGGCCGGAAGTCACCCGGATGGCCACGTCCATCTCAGCGGCGATGATGTTGGCGAGTGTGGTCTTACCCAGGCCGGGRGGGCCGTAGATGATGACGTGGTCCAGAGGTTCTTGACGTATCTTGGCGGCCTGRATGGATATCGACAGGTTCTCTTTGGTATTCGCCTGGCCGACAAAATCTTCCAGCCGCCTGGGCCGCAAAGACACATCTTGGTCTTCTTGCTGGAGATCGCCGGAAACCAGCCGCTCGGCCATCCAATCCTCCCCTCACCCTAAATACCCGCTAAATACCCAGGCRCCCAAATGGCCCCGTTCATTGTAGCGGGGCGTCTACCCTAAGGGTCAAGAATCTCCTGTCAGGTATTTACTCAACATACTTGCGGAAAACCAGGCAGGCGTTCTGTCCGCCGAAGCCAAATGCGTTGGAGAGGGCCACCTGTACCTCCGCGGCCCGGGCTTGATTGGGCACGTAATCCAGATCGCATTCCGGGTCAGSGTCGTCCAGATTGACGGTTGGGTGAATCATGCCTTSGGTGATGGTCTTGATGCAGGCGGCGGCGTCCAACGACCCGGCCGCGCCCAACGAGTGGCCAATCATCGACTTGGTCGAACTTATGGGAATCTTGTAGGCCARRTCCCCRAATAATCTTTTGATGGCAACCGTCTCCAACGCGTCGTTCAACGGAGTGGAGGTACCGTGGGCGTTGATGTAATCAACTCGGTCTAGCGCGACGGAGGCGTCGGCTAATGCCATYTGCATCGCCGCCGCTGCGCTGATACCCGACTCCTCAGGCTGCACCGGATGACCGGCGTCGCTGGTCGACCCGAAGCCGGCCAGTTCCACAAGGATGTTGGCGCCCCGGCCCAATGCGTGGTCGAGGCTTTCCAGGACCATGATRACCGACCCTTCAGAGGGGATGAACCCGTCCCGGCCTGAGTCGAAGGGGCGGCTGGCCTTCTGGGGTTCGTCGTTCCTGGTAGTGAGGGCCCGCATGACCGCAAACCCGGACAGCCCCAGCAGGCTGATTCCCGCTTCGGTGCCGCCCGCGATCATCACGTCTGCCGTACCCCGGCGTATAACGGCCATGGCTTCGCCCAACGCTTGGTTTGAAGCGGCGCAGGCGGTGGTTGCGGTGGAGTTATAGCCGTGGGCCCCAACGTACCGGCTCACGGCGGCCGCGGCCATGTTGGGCAGRATCATCGGGAAGAAGAACGGCGACATGCGCATCCCTCCCCGGTCGGCCAGGATGCGGCAGTTCTCTTCGAGGGTTGGGAAGCCGCCATTGCCGTTGCCCAGCAGCACCCCCACCCGRTAGGGGTCGTCCTTGGATATGTCATAGGAGGCGTTCTCAACGGCCTGAAGCGCCGCCGCGACGGCCAATTGGGTGAATCGGGCCATCCTCCGGGCCTCTTTGCTTCCGATGTAGGTACTGGGGTCGAACCCGGAAACTTCGCCGGAGATCTGGCAGGGGTAACCTTCCGGGTCGCAGAGGGTCATGGGCCCGATGCCCGATGTTCCCGCGGCSAGGTTCTTCCAATATTCCTCAGGCGTCTCACCCAATGGGGTCATGGCCCCCATCCCGGTGATCACAACCCTAACCCGTTCATCAGCCACTGGAGACGCTTCTATTCGCTATCATCATTCCGCCCTTTTATATTAACCGGGCTTGGTCAATTCCGGGTATATCTCAGGCTCGATACCCAGCGCCGCTTCGCGAACCTCGGCGGCTAGGAAGAGCGAGCCGGTGGCCAAAACCAAGTCTTTCTTTCCAGCAACTTCCATCGCCAATCTCAGGGCATCGGCGGGAGTCGAGGCTAAGACCGGTTTACCGGTTTCGGGAAACAACCCGGCTACTTCGACCGCCTGCATCGAWCGTGGATGCCGCGAGGCGGTGGCTACTATGATATCCGCCTTTTCGCCCAGGGCCCGGGCCATMCCSWYTACATTCTTGTCCCGAGAGAAYCCRRCCACCAGAATGAGCCGGTCATACGCCAGATAATCCGGCAACGACTTCAAAAGGCTCTCGATCGAGTATACGTTGTGTGCGCCATCTGCCACCAAGAGGGGAGAACGCGATAATACCTCCATCCGGCACGGCCAACTGACATTTTCGAACCCCACTTCCATAGCCTTTGCCGAAACATCTATCCCTTGGCTGCCGAGGGCCTCCAATGCGGCGACCGCCAATGCCGCATTCTCCAACTGATGCGCGCCCAAGAGGGGCATATACAGATCGTATTCGCCGTTTCTACCTCTCACCTTGAAACGCTGGCCGTCTGTTCCAGTCCGCCCTTCCTCCCAGGTTACGTCTCGGCCTACGAGTATCGGCGCCGCCTCTTTCTCCTGACAGGCGGCCAAGATCGRCGACAATGCCTCGGAAGCTTGGGGGGCGATCACCACGGTTGAACCGGGCTTGATGATCCCAGCTTTTTCGGCGGCGATCTCTCCGATAGTGTTGCCCAAGATCGCCATGTGGTCCAAGCTGATCGAGGTGATGACGCAGACACCGGCGTCCAGAACGTTGGTTGCGTCCAGCCGGCCACCCAGCCCAACCTCTATGACCTGCACATCGGTCCTGTCTTGGGCGAAGCACTGGAAAGCCATACCGGTCAGGAATTCAAAGAGCGTCAATGGCCCTACAACTGAATCGCTCTTGAGTTCTTCATGCAGCGGCCAAAGTCCTTCCACCAGCGCGGCGAACCCTTCTTGGGATATAGGCTCCGAGTCGCGTCTGATGCGTTCCCGGTATGYGTGGAGATGGGGGGACGAGTAGAACCCGGTGCTGAGCCCGGCCGCGTGGAGGGCTGAATCGCACAATGCCGCCGTGCTGCCCTTTCCCTTGGTTCCCGCGATGTGGACGGCGGGCACTTGGTTCTGCGGACTGCCCAACCGGCCCAGCAAAGCCTCCATCCGGGTGAGGTCGTAGATGGCCTTCTGGCGGGGCCCCGTGACCAAGTTTCTCTCATGGTCAACCAGGGTCAGAAGTTGGGCGATCGACTCGCGGTAGTCCACTTGGCTCCTAGGCGTCCTTCCGCGGGGTCCTTCCGCTGAAGGATTCTCATCATGGGTCGCATACGGTTTCGATTGCAGCTTCAGTGGTCGCGGATGCGGTGGGGCATCGACCCCAATAGCATCTGGATCCCATCGACCACGCCCACCGAGTTAACGAAGTCAATGTTACCTTCCATGGGCCGGGGGGTAAACCCAAATACCCTTTCGAGCTCGCCAACCTCAGCAACGCTGCGGATGCCCAGCATCTTGATCTGGTCCGTGGTGATGGGCGGTCTGGGCATGAAACCTTGGGTGAGTGCGGCCATCAGATACATCGGCCAAGTAGGGAGATGGAACCTCAGCCTTCGTTTGCCCATGGCCTTAGCGACTTCGGAAACCAACTCGTTGTAGCTCATCCGTCGGGTCCCGCCCAGGTCCAGTGTCTGGCCCTTAAGGTCTTCCCGGCCCAAAGTGATCCCGATGCAGCGCGCTAGGTCGTCGGCAGCTAAAGGATGGTAGCGGTTCTTTCCGGACCCAATCACAGGGACGAGAGGGAACAGCCGCACCAACCCGGCCAGAGCATTCAGAAACTCGTCGCCTTCGCCGAACAGCACGGAAGGCCTGAATATGGTGTAGGGAATACCGCTGCGAATGACTTCTTGCTCGCCCWGCCACTTGGTGAATAGGTATGGATAGGAACGGTCATTGGCCGCGCCGATGACGCTCAAATGGAGGAAATGACGGGCGCCCGCTTCTTTCGCCGCGGCCAGGACGTTGGCTGTGCCTTCCCGGTGGACATCTTCGAAAGAGTCGCGCCGTTTGGGCCGGATGATACCCACCAGGTGTACCACCGCATCAACGTCATAGAAGGCGTTGGCCAGGGAAACCGGCTCCCGGATGCTGCCGTACTGGACTTCCACTTCGCGGTGGGAGAATATCCTCTCTTTCCCTGGGGAATGGACCAGACAACGCACATCATGGCCGCGTTCCAGCAGCTCACGGACCACCCTTCGGCCAAGAAATCCGGTCGCGCCGGTGACCAATACAACCAAAATCAATAACTCCACCGTGCGTGTCGGCAAGCGCTGGGCAGGTGCGGTTGCCAACGTCAACGGTGGCAAATCCCGTTGGCCGATGTCAAGGGTTTTGGTATTGACGAATCGGGTACACCGGTCTCTAACACCCATGGCGGTTCTTGAAAGGCGGTGACTTGCCCATATTTCACCCTGAGTGAAGCGAAGGGTCTGCCACGATAATGTTTGGCAGATTCTTCGTCGGCTCATGGCACCCCTTAGAATGACAGGTTTGAGACGGCCTAATTTCGGATGAGCGCGAGGCACAGTCATTCAAAAGATCCTGGAGATTCTTGGACACAAATCCTTAGAGTAGAATGTCATCGACACACTCCGGAACTCGATCACGAGGGAATAAACATGGCGGAACTGGACCTGCATTTCGGCGCCGGGCTGGCGTTGGGAGTCGGCGAGACCGCCCGGCAAGCCCGTTGGATGGAAGAATTGGGTTACGAATACTTCTCGGCCGGAGAGCATTTCATGCGCGGCGAYCCRCCSGGYSCGACCCACGCYKCSCTRCCGGTRTTGGCKGTGGCCGC
Organism: Dehalococcoidia bacterium; assembly: GCA_002746355.1. Classification (GTDB taxonomy): domain Bacteria; phylum Chloroflexota; class Dehalococcoidia; order Lucifugimonadales; family UBA3495; genus UBA9611. The sequence continues at coordinate 30,634 of NVWX01000009.1, forward strand.
CGGCGCGACSGACGAKCTKCGYRTCCTYTCTTCCATMATCCTGACCCCYTTCTACCATCCTTTGGTCTTGGCCCGCACGACCGCCACCCTGGACGCGGCATCCGGCGGCCGGTTGACCCTTGGCGTCGGAGTCGGCGGAGAGTATCCAGTGGAATTCGAAGCCGCCGGCCTCCAGGTGAACCAACGGGGGCGGCGGACAGATGAATGCCTGGAAGTGCTGCGGAAATTATGGACCGGCGAACGGGTGACATTCTCGGGGCGTCATTTCCAACTGACCGATGCCATGATCAACCCCACACCTGTCCAGAAACCCAACCCGCCGGTGTGGGTGTCAGGTAGACGGGATGCGGCCATGGCCCGGGCCGCCAAGTTCGGCGACGGATGGATGCCCTATTTCTACGACGCAACCAGATACCGCGACAGCGTTGAGAAGATCAAGGGCTTCGCCGCCGAGGCCGGGAGAGAYCTGTCAGATTTCCAATGGGCCCACTTCCCTTACATATCCATCTATCCCACCGAACAACAGGCGGCCGAAGTGGCTGCAGAACAASKRGKSRSRYRYKWKSTSTACGGCGGCGACTTCCTGGATATCGTCCGGAAATATTGTCTGCTGGGCACCGTGGAAAATTGTATCCAGCAGCTACAGGRATACATCGACGCCGGTGCACGGCACATAGTCTTCAGCATCAGTTGCCCAAGAGAAGACCGCGAGCGGCACCTTGAGGTGATCGCCAAGGAATTAGTCCCGCATTTTCACAACCAATAGTTGCAAGCGGTGGAGGATTCCAGCCCAAACAAGGCCACTCATATGTGGAAGACTCACCGGCCTGCCGRCATTATGACAATTAAGTGTTTCTGGCGTAGAATGTTCRRGTACTATCGTAAYTCTGGCCGACATYCAGAGTAAAAAACGGAGATTCCCAATCTGGTCCAATGGAAAAACCGGGTCTTCCAGGTANCGGGNTTCCGTTATTCCAGTTCCAGGTTGTCCTGTATAMTATYYTTCGGACCGATCATGGGCAGCGGTGGATTCCTGTCTAGTNCTGCCACGACCCTCAYYCGATGGTTGGCCCACCAGAATCAGTCTTAATWATCGATCCAAGAATCGCGGATAAAACCGCTTGGCCACCRTAAGTTAGGAGAAACGATGTCGCGAATTAAGCGGGTGGTGCTGTTTCAACCAGCGTCAGCCGGTGGGAATTTTGAATACGTAGCCATACCCAGGCAGGGAATGCTTTTCCTTTCGGGCGCTCTCGCCCAATGGGAAGGACCCAACATCTACGAGCGGGAGATCTGGTTCGAAGACCGCTCCGGCCTCATGGACCCGGACAAGGACTTGGAAGGCGTGGACATCTTTATGGTCACGGCGCTGATCAACGAAGCGCCCCGTGGTTACGAGATTGCCCGTCTGGCTAAACAATTCCATCCTGACCTCATAACCATCGGCGGCGGCCCTCAGATGGGCCCCATGGCCGAGGAAGCCTTCAAATATGGCGACTTCGATGTGATCGTCCAGCGCGAAGGCGAAGATACCATCGGCCAGTTGTCGGACGTGCTTCTGGAGCACCGAGGCGCCGATAGGGACGAGTATCTAGCGAAGATCCCCGGCCTCAGCTACCGGAAAGACGGCGGGATCGCCGTGACCAATCGCCAAGGGTTGGTCTCTCCCGATTTCGTGGAACTACCTGATTTCCGCTCCATCAAAGACCTGAACTCCGACAACCCCATGGTCGGCGCGGTTATCGAAACCATCCGAGGGTGCACCGAAAGTTGCACCTATTGCCAGGTCATCCAGCAGTTCTTGGGATACAGGATGATCACMCGGGAGACCGAGTTCAAACGGCTGGCCCAACTCCGTGATTTGGCCGCCGACGGCCTAGTCCACACCGCTAAGAACGGGTCGTTCCAAATCTTTATCTCAGACGACCTTCATGCCCCACCYTTGCGGGCCRTCAAGTTCCGTGACGAGCGCYTGGCCCGCCTCCAGGGTTGGAAGGGCCACACAGACGGAATGAACATGATATGYCAGGTCAGGGCTGAAGTCGGCCAGGACCCGGAATTGRTCTCCGCCATGCAAGACGCCAACATCAAGATGGTCTACGTGGGCGTCGAGTCGGATAATGCCGAGAATTTGATCGCAATCAACAAGCGGCAAGAACCCGGCCAGATGCACAAGGACCTGCATTACATCAACGAAGCGGGGCTCACGGTGGTCGCCATGACTATCATCGGCCTGCCTTTCGACACTGAAAAAAGCATCATGGACCTAGCGGACTGGGTGGTCACGGTAAGCAAATACCAGACTGTCAATTTCCTAACTCCTCTGCCCGCCACCTCCAACTGGGACTCGTTGGTCCCGCTGGACGAGAACGGTGATCTGCTGGCAGAAGGCGCGATGCGTCCGTATCACCTCTATACCGGACGCCAATTCGTCCATCAAGACAAACGGTGGACCATGCAAGAGAGCAGGGACCTCTTCGACCGGTATTCGGCCAAGCTGAATCCCGTCGACGATGTCTACCGCCGGGTCTTCAGGATCTTGAGGACATACAAGCTGCGCCTTGCAGCCACCAGCCGGGACCTGAGCGACACTCTGGCCACCAAGCTGAGCGACGCCACGGAAGCTCTCCGGAATTGGTCTGACGCGGCTTCGCTAACCAGATTGGAATTTGGGGAAGACATCACGGAGCGGGTGAACGCACTCGTCGATCAGATTCGCTCCGTCTCGCAGCCTCTAKCAAACGCCAGGAAAGATGCGACGGACGCCATCGGCAACCGGGTCGACGAGTTGTCGGATTCATTGACACTACTGACCGGTTCGTCGAGCAACCGGGAGTTAGCTCTGAATATCTCAGGGCGAATCACCGAACTTACCGAGCTTATCGATGAGACGGTGATGGTTTCTACAAGGGGAGGCRCTAAGAAATAGCGGTCTTCCGAGTGGTCCCGATTCCAGGRGTCGKGTTTAGGTCTTTTTCCAACGGCTTGGCCATGGGCCGATGATGTCTRATTGTGTTYCATGAARTCCCAYAWCTGGGACCGTACGTGAGTGTAGGGGCTGGGAATATATGAGCGGAAATCACCGGGTTATGATTACTGGAATGGGGATCATAAGCCCTCTCGGACTTGATGTGGCAACCACCTGGGACGGGATCATCAACGGCCGGTCCGGAGTTGATTTCATCACCGCCTTCGACTCGGARGGCTTCGACACCCACTTCGCCGGCGAGGTTAAAGGCTTCGACCCCGAGAACTACCTTGRCCGCAAAAACGCCAGGCGTATGGAYCGGTTCGCCCAGTTCGCCGCGGTAGCGGCCCAGCAGGCTTGCCGCCAGGCTGGCTTGGAACGCGGCAGCGTCGACCCGTACCGCGTTGGAGTAATCATCGGCAGCGCCGTCGGCGGCATTGGCACGCTCTCTCAGCAACAAGAGATACTTATCGACCGAGGCCCCAAACGGGTCAGCCCGTTCCTGATTCCCATGATGTTAGGCGACATGGCCTCGGCCCAGGTCTCAATGGTCACCGGCTCCATGGGCGCCAACTACTGCGCAGTTTCGTCTTGTTCCAGCGGAGCGGATGCGCTGGGCCAAGGCTGGGCGATGATTCGCCGGGGCCAGGAAGATATCGTACTGGCCGGCGGCAGCGAAGCGCCGTTGGTGCCCGTCGCCGTTGCCGGTTTCAACGCCTTAAGAGCGCTATCGCGGTTCAATGAAGACCCCRCCAAAGCCAGCCGTCCCTTCGACGTTAACCGCGACGGATTCGTCATGGGCGAAGGGGCCGCTGTCTTGGTCCTGGAGAGTGAAGAGAGCGCCACGCGGAGAGGCGCAACYCCGTTGGCGGAGATCAAAGGCTATGCCGCAACCTCCGATGCGTATCACCTAACCGAGCCGATGGCCTCCGGCAAGAGCGCTGCCCAGGCCATGACCAAAGCTCTGGAAGAGGCCGGCGTCGATYCTTCCGAGGTCGACTACATCAACGCCCACGGCACCTCCACACCCCTGAATGACCGCCATGAGACCATGGCCATCAAGGTTGCACTTGGCGAGGACGCCTACCGGATTCCCCTGAGTTCGACCAAGTCGATGACCGGACATCTTCTGGGTTCCGGCGGAGCGCTGGAAGCCTGCTTCTGTGTTTTGGCCATGGAAAATAGCATCATCCCTCCCACCATAAACCTAAAAGACCCAGACCCTGATTGCGACTTGGATTACACCCCCAACCAGGCGCGTTCCAAAGAGCTCAACGTCACTTTAAGCAACTCATTCGGGTTCGGCGGCCACAACTCGGTGTTGGTCTTTGGCAAGCCCGGCGCGGCCMGCTAGAAAGTGACTATCAGCGGTAGGGAGCACCCCTGGTCTCTACCGGYCGCCCTTGAAACTGATGCGCTCGACGGACACGTGCCGCCGGCCATCGCACAAGTGCTAGTGCGGCGGGGCATCGACACCCCCCTGAAGTTAAGCGCGCTCCTCGACCCGCCCCATAAACTCCCCTACGACCCTTTGCGGATCACYGGCATGGACATTGCCCTGAAACGCCTGTATGCCGCCGTGAACAACGGAGAACGGGTGGGCGTTTTCGGCGACTTCGATGTGGACGGCATCACCGGGACCGCCATCATCTCCGAAGGTCTTACGTCGTTGGGAGTGCCGGTCACTCCGTATCTGCCCCACCGGGTCGATGAGGGCCACGGCTTGTCCAACGCAGCCATCGATACTATGGCCCAACAAGGCGTGACCTTGATCGTGACCGTGGACACTGGAATCACGTCTTTCGAAGAAGTGGACTACGCCAAGTCTCTGGGGGTCGATGTGATAATCACCGACCACCATCTGCCGCACGACGGCGTTCCCAACGCGGTAACCTCTTTGAACCCAAAGTTACCCGGCGGCGACTACCCCTTCTTCGAGCTCTGCGGGGCCGGTATCGGCTTCAAGCTTATCCAGGGATTATTCGAGTTTTACGGGCAACCATGGGACCCTGGTCTGCTGGAACTGGCCGCCCTTGGGACGATTGCCGATCTGGTCCCGCTGCTGGACGAGAACCGGTACTTGGTTCAGGAAGGCCTCCGGGAATTGGCCAAAACGCGCCGGCCCGGCCTAAGGGCCCTCTACAGTTCGGCCCGGGTAGACCCGGACGAGATCACCGCGGAAACTGTGTCATTCCAGATYGCGCCCAGGTTGAACTCGGCCGGACGCATGGGCGACCCCATGGACAGCTTCAAACTGCTCACCACAACGTCCGCCGAAGAGGCAGGAGCGCTTACCCACAAGCTTGAGTCTTTGAACATGGAGCGGCGGGCCGCATCCGAAGAAGCATACGTCATCGCCGATCAGCTCGTCGAAGACCTGGGTGAACTTCCGCCGTTGCTGGTGATCTCCGACGAAAGGTTCCTGCGTGGCGTGTCCGGTCTGGTAGCGGGACGTCTGGTTGACCGCTACCGGCGCCCGGCTGTGGTGATYGCSKTGGAAGGCGAGTTCAGCGTCGCCAGCGGGCGCAGCATCCCCGAATTCAACATCGTAGCGGCCATGRAGTCCTGYGAAGACCTTCTGGTGCGATTTGGCGGCCATTCCCAGGCTGCAGGCCTMACAGTCGCCACCAAGGACATCCCCCAGCTTAAATCCCGTCTGGAGGCCTACACCGCCGAGTYTCTVGAGACCCAAGGCCTSGTCCGSACGGTGGAGATCGACGCCRTCATCAGCCTBGATGAATTGGACGAGACGATGRTCCGGTGGATCAACGAYTTGGAACCCTACGGCCCCGGCAACCCCAGGCCGGTGTTCGCCAGCATGGGCGTCAAAGTTCTGGAGACGTTTCACATGGGCCGGGAACAGCAGCATCTTAGGCTAAGGGTTGAGAMCAACGGAGCCCAATKCACGGCGTTGGCCTTCAATCAAGCGGACAAATGGCAGCCCAACACTGAATTCGCCGACCTGGCCTTCACCGTAATGAACGACTCGTTCCGTGGCAAAGGCGCCATCGCTCTACGGTTGTTGGATTTCAAGCRATCTGACGATTAGCCTCCCAGTCCGGCAAACCCAACCCCTCGCCCTGTGGCCCCAAGCCCCCTTGTCACCCCGAGTTTAACGATGGGACTCTTTGTTCTTGTTCCGTGTCGGCCCAGCGGCAACGAGATTCCTCTCCTTCCACGGAASGACCGGAATGACAATTGGGCGGTGGCGGTTGCCTCTGCCGGAGTGAACGTTAGGCCCGGTTGGTTGAGGGGCGCACCAGTTGGGCCTTCCAAACGAGCAGTGGAACAGTGAATATAACCACCAGTATCGCCACCACTTGGGCTTCGTTCAGGGCGCCGAAGTACTCGTTGAATTCTTCCCTCATGAAGCTGAGGAAGAACCGGCCTATGGAATAGGTCGCCAGATAGAGGGTGAAGAACATCCCATTGGGGCGCAGCCGGTCGCGGAGTGGCCAGATAGCAGCCAGCAGGACCAGGTCAAAGAGCAGTTCGTAGGCCACYGCCGGGTGGGTTGGCGGCCGGAAGATTCCAGGGCTGTTGGCATGTGTGTATATAAAACCCCAAGGCAGCTCGGTTACTTTGGATAAGTGCTCTCCATTTATGACGTCGCCTATCCGTCCGATGGCCTGTGCGATCAACAGGCCGGGTACGGTAATGTCGGCCAAGCGGCCGATCCCCGGCAGGTTGGCGCGGTGGGCCTCGCCCATGAATGGGAAAACAGTCCGCCACATCGACAGAAACCACTCTGAATTGCGAATCATGATATAGAGCGCGCCGCCGATAAACCCGCCGATGATGGCGCCGTAGATCGCGATGCCGCCCGACCAGACCGAAAACACGCTGATGAAGTCGYCCCGGTAGACTTCATCCCAGAAGTCGATCACGTGAAGGACCCTGGCGCCAACCACTCCGCCGATTATGGCCCAGACGGCCACGGAGTAGATGGAATCGACGTTCATCCCTTCTTTGGCGCCCGCACGGGAAACCAGCCAGACTGCAGTCGCCACAGCCACAAAGGTCATGACACCGTGCCAGGAAAGAGTGAAATTCGCGAAATCGATCAGGTTAGGATTTATCCCGATCGATATGCTAGCCAGTATGCCCATTGATCGAACCTTCGCCGTATTGAAGTCGGGCGGTCTATCGAGCGCCCGCCGGTAATGATCCCATACCGCACTTTTCCGGCGGGACCGTGCTTACAAGGTAAACCCCGGCGCTGTGCCGTTGCAATAGCTYTGCTATCCTCTGGTGCTCCTCTTCGCTGGATGGCAACGTGAAGAGAGCCGGACCCGCGCCGCAAAGGTGCAGTACAGGCCCTCCCTGGTCCGCCACCTGGCTGCACATYTCCAGTAATTGGGGGTACGAMCGGGCAGCCACCTCGGAGAAGGCGTTGAACACCAGACCTCTGACAGACTCTCTTACGAACTGACCAGCGGTTAGGATTTGTATCATCTGGCGCGTCACGCCYCCGTCGCTGAACTGGCCCATGGTCAGCCGTGAGTACATGGCCRCCGTCTTGTTGGAGATCTGCAGGTCTGGGAATACCAGCGTGACGGCCAGTGGAGGCAGGGGCGATAGGCTCGTTATCTGTTCGCCCTTTCCTTGGGCCAGCGCCGTGCCACCCCATAGGAAGAACGAGACATCAGAACCAAGACCTGCTGCGATGACGGCCAATTCGTCTACCGATAGTCCCAGGCCCCAAATGGCATTCAGACCCAATAASGCCGCCGCGGCGTCGCTGCTTCCGCCTCCCAGGCCCATGGACACCGGGATGTGTTTCTCGATGGAGATCCGGGCCGCGGGTTCGATATTGCCCGCCTTGGCCAGGGCAACGGCCGCCTGCCAGACCAGGTTCTGTTCGCCGGACAATCCCGGGTATTCGCACTCTACCTTTAGCTCCGAGTCAGGCTCGATCCGCAACATATCGGACAGACCGATGGTCTGCATGATCGTTGTCACCTGATGAAAACCGTCATCGCGGCGGCCCAGGACCTCAAAGGTCAGATTCAACTTGGCGTAGGCCGGTACTTCCACGGTCTAGCCTTCCCCTTCCTGATGATGGGACGATCTGGTCCAGACCTGGTAGATACCTGCCCACTCGTCTATGTCCAGCGTTTGGGGTCTGCGGGTGGCGTCAACACCAGCTTCCGCCAGAATCCGGCCACCGGCGACCGGTTCGATGCGCAGTCCTTGGCTCAAGGAATTGCGGAGCTGCTTGCGAGGGGCGGCGAACCCGGCACGGACCACCTTGAAGAAATCTTCTTCGCTGGCCACATCGGCGGCCGGGGACGGCAGGACATCGAGACGAACAAYGGCTGATGTAACCTTGGGAGCGGGTCTGAACGACCTCGGCGGCACGGAGCAGACCACCTTGGCCTTGGCGTAAAACTGGGTCGCCACCGACAAGATGCCCATCTCACCAGGAGCGGCGACCATATTCTTGGCCACCTCTTGCTGCACCATCACGACCAGCACTTCAGGTTTCGGCTGCGATTCCAGCAAGCGCCTAATGATTGGGTTTGCGGCGTAATATGGAAGGTTTGCTACAACYTTGTACGAGGTCTCAGGGGCGATCAGTTCAGCCAGGTCGACGACCCGTGCGTCGGCCACCACAYAGGTCAGGTTGGCCGGATAATCCAGGCGTTCTGGCAGCGYCGCGGCAAGTTCCGSGTCCAGTTCTACCGCCACCACTCGTTTCACCCGGTCCACCAACCGCTTGGTCAGGACTCCGCGGCCCGGCCCAATCTCAACGATCAAGTCGTCCGGCGAAAGGTCGGCGGCGTCCAGTATCCGGCCCGCTATCCGGCTGTCGGTCAAAAAATGCTGGCCCAGAGATTTTCGTGTGGTGGTGCGGCCGCCGACCGGGCCCCGTGGCTGGTCGMTCAAGGGGTCGCCCGAATGACCATCGAAAGTGCTCACGGTTTGRRGAAAACCTGATTCAGGCACGGCCTTATSCGGCGTACTGGGGAAGAGAGATTCGAGGAAATCAATAAGACCGCACACCTCCCGTTGTCATAGACCATCGGTCATGTCGTGAACGATGACTCAGGCCAGGCACTCCCGCGGCGCCCGCAGGGTCCTGTTTACCGTTGCTTCCTTCCGGATCTGGCGGGGTTCACAAGTCTACGTCGCGCAGGACCCAACCCTCTATATCATCGCCCGCGATATGGGACCTTTGGCCTAGCCGAGGGGAGGGATTCAACCCCGCTATAGCGGATTGCGGATACAGGGCACCGCTGGCTCCCCGTCTAGTACGGCCTCRGTAACATGGTAGGATTGGGAGTGCTGGGGAGTCAAGGGGGACACACATTCTTGTTCCCATGACCGGGCGCCGGCCCCGGTGCTAAGATGAGTCCCGTTCCTACCGAAGACCTTTATCGATATTCGACATGCAGATACGTAAAGCAGTCATCCCTGCCGCAGGCCTGGGAACCCGGTTYTTGCCGGTGACCATSTCTGTCCCCAAAGAGCTCCTGCCCATCATCGACCGGCCTCTACTGCAATATGTCATCGCCGAGGCCGCCGAGGCCGGGGTGGAAGAGGTGATTATCGTCACGTCTCCGGGTAAGGAATCGATCAGCGGCTACTTTCAGCCTAAACCGGACTTGGAGCAACGTTTAGAATCCAGCGGGGAGACGGACCTTTTGGCGAAGGTGGTGGAAGCCGCCGGCCTGGCGAAGGTCAGTTTCGTTCTGCAGCACGAAGCCTTGGGCCTCGGCCACGCCGTGCTCATGGCGAAAGACKYGGTGGGCAACGAGCCTTTCGTGGTGATCCTGCCCGACGACATCATTGCCCATACCCCGGGGGCCATCAGCCAGATGGTGCAGGTGTCTAGTGAGCGAAATGCCGGGGTGATAGCGGTGGAAGTTGTGCCTTGGGAGGTGGTCCACAACTACGGTGTGGTGGACGCAACTCAGGTGTCGGAGCGTGTCCACAAGATCCAKGGCCTGGTGGAGAAACCGCCGAGGGACCAGGCCCCGTCCAACCTAACGATAGTCGGCCGTTATATCTTACCGCCGCAGATATTCGAGGCCCTGGAGAACACTCCGCCGGGCGCAAAGGGCGAGATCCAGCTGACCGACGGTCTGCTGGCCCTGCTAAAAGAGCATGAGTTGTTTGCCTACGAATTCGCCGGTGTGAGGTTCGATGGGGGCACGCCCATGGGCCTCTTACGGGCGTCGTTGGCCTTCGCGTTGAATCGGGAAGACACCTCAAAAGAAGCAGCGGCGATGCTGCGAGAGTTTCAAGATAAGAGCTGACCGTCAACATGRTTCGACGGCCGTTTTCATTTAAGGAGGATCCCTTTGGTCACTGGCAAGCAGGCGCACATAGAATCGGTCCGCAACATCAAGAGCGAGTTATTGGCAGTCTTGGAAGGGATGGATTACTGCCTGGACTGGAAGCAAGACTCCGAAGAATGGTCGGCGCGTGAGTTGGTGTACCACGTATTGGACACGCCTCCCGGCGGCGCACACGGATTGATCAAAGGAATAATATCCGGCGAGATCAGTGAGTACGAACTCTGGAGCGATCTGACCAACGTAACCCCGGAACGGGCCGCATACGACCTAGACCGGTTGAACGCCGATATCGAAACGTTCTTTCAGAGCTTGGAAGATTCGCTGTCAGGCATCTCCGATGCAGACCTGGAAACGAAGAAAGTCTTGATGCATCAGAGGACCAGGGAAGTGGATGAAGAGCGCACCCTTGACGCCGTCCTCGAGCGTACGCTGAACGTACACATAAAGGACCATTTGGCCCAGCTACAGGAATTACGGGACGCGTTGGCGATCTAAGGGACCGATTTTGTTGAGCATCCTGGAGGTTAGCTGCTGCCAACCTCCAGGATGCTYARGAAAGCTTCCTGGGGAATCTCAACCGAACCCACCATCTTTCGGCGCTTCTTGCCCTCTTTTTGCTTCTCCAGCAATTTGCGCTTCCGGGTGATGTCGCCGCCATAACACTTGGCCAGAACGTCTTTTCGCAAGGCGCGCACTGTCTCACGGGCGATGATCCGGCTGCCGATGGACGCCTGTATGGGTACTTCGAACATCTGCCGTGGGATGGTGGACCGCAATTTGTCCACGATCTTCCGGCCTTGGACCACGGCGGCGTCCCGGTGCAAGATCATCGATAGGGCTTCCACCGAGTAATGGTTCACCAATATCTCCACCTTGACCAGTGGCGCGGCGCGGTAGCCGGAGAAGGAGTAGTCCAGCGAAGCGTATCCCTGTGTCTTCGACTTCAATTGGTTGTAGAAATCCGCCAGCAGTTCCACCAAGGGAATGGTATATTCCATGACCACCCGGGACTCGTCCCCAGGCTCGTCCTTGCCGTCCCGGCGGGTGCCGGCGCCCTGCATGTATTCCATGCGTTTAAATTCTGACCGCCGTGAGTGCATCAGCTCCATCAGAACGCCCACGTGGCGGTTGGGCGCCACGATGGTCAGGTCCAACATCGGCTCTAGTATCTGAGAGACTTCATTGGGCGGCGGCAGCTTGGCCGGACTGTCCACGATTATCGTGTGTCCGTTGGTCAATTCCACCTGATATGCCACGCTGGGGGCGGTTATGATGAGGTCCAGGTCGTATTCGCGTTCCAAGCGCTCCTGAACGATCTCCAGGTGCATCAGGCCAAGGAACCCGCACCGGAAGCCGAAGCCCAGCGCGGWGCTGCTTTCCGGCTCCATCTCCAGTGACGCATCGTTGAGCTGCAGCTTTTCCAAGGCGTTCCGAAGGTTGTTGTACTCCTCGCCGTCAGAAGGGTACAACCCAGCGAACACCATTGATTTGAGYGGAAAATATCCTGGTAGCGGATCAACGGCGGGAAAGCGGTCCACGGTCAGAGTGTCGCCTACCGTGCAATCCTTCACTTCTTTGAACCCTGTGGCGACATAGCCTACCTGGCCTGTTTCCAGGGATTCCGTTGGCGTGGGGCCAGGAGCGAAAACACCCACTTCAACGATCTCGGCCATCTTCCCAGAAGACATGACCTTGATCCGGTCATGTTTGGTGATACTTCCATCTTTGACCCGTACGTGGGCGATGATCCCTTTGAACGAGTTGTATTCMGAGTCGAAAACMAAGCTCCGAGGTGGCGCGTTGACATCGCCATCGGGCGCCGGGATCCGRTCCACAACGGCGTCCAGTATCTCTTTGGCGCCGGTGCCCTCTTTGGCTGAAACGTAGAGGATCTCGTCTGCCCGAAACCCGAATGCCTGCTGAATCTCGGCAGCGACCCGTTCCGGTTCAGCCTGGGGCAGGTCCACCTTGTTCAAGACCGGAATCAGTTCAAGATCATACTCCATGGCCAGCAGCGTGTTGGCGATGGTCTGGGCTTCGATCCCTTGGCTGGCATCGACCACCAGCAACGCGCCTTCGCAGGCAGCCAGGGCCCGGGAAACCTCGTAGCTGAAGTCCACGTGGCCCGGAGTGTCAATGAGGTTGAACTGATATGTGACGCCATCYGGGGCGGTATGCGACATCGTCACAGCCTTCCCCTTGATGGTGATGCCTCTTTCCCGTTCCAGGTCCATGCTGTCCAGGAACTGCTCTTTCATCTCGCCGGGACGGACGGTGCCCGTGATTTCCAAAAAACGGTCGGCCAGGGTTGATTTTCCGTGGTCGATGTGGGCGATGATGCAGAAGTTTCTTATCAGGCTCGGTTCCATACTAGTCCAATGGTAACATGGGCGATTTTCAGCTACAACGCAGTCTAGCCCACGAACGGCGAACAACTCCGTGGCGCGGGCAAAAAGAGAGGCTGTCTCGAGACAGCCTCTCTTTTTTACTTTGACCCTAGGGAATCTGTTTAATAGTTTCCGTAACCTGTAGCAAGGATACAAGCAACGTCGTGTTTAGACTCAACTTCGCGTAGTTCGGGGAGAACGCGGGAGCATTCGTTATTGGCCACGGGGCAGCGGGGGTGGAACACGCAGCCGCTGGGTGGGTTCAGGGGGCTGGGTACCTCCCCGGATAGCATGACACGMTCACGCKCAGCATCCAACACAGGGTCTGGGATAGGCACTGCGGAGAGCAGGGCCTTGGTGTACGGATGGAGCGGGTTCCGGTAGATCTCGTTCCGGTCGGCCATCTCCACCAAATGACCTAGGTACATCACGCCGACACGGTCGCTGATGTGGCGGACCACAGACAGGTCATGGGCGATGAATAGRTAGGTCAGATTGAACTGTTCTTGAAGGTCTTCCAGCAAGTTGATGATCTGCGCTTGAATCGACACGTCAAGTGCGGAAACCGGTTCGTCGGCTACGATGAAGCTGGGGCTGACCGACAACGCCCGGGCCACGCCGATGCGCTGACGTTGTCCACCGCTGAACTCGTGGGGGAAGCGGTCTGCCATGTAGGGGTTGAGACCCACATTCRTCAACAGTTCTGAGACCTTTTCTCGGTACTCCTGTTTGCCGCTTACGAGACCGTGGACGATCAGAGGTTCTCCGATGATGTTGCCGGCGGTCATCCGTGGATTCAGTGAGCTGTATGGGTCCTGGAAGATCACCTGCATCTCGCGGCGGATGGCGCGCATTCTCTTGGAGTTTAGCTCGGTCAGGTCTTGGCCGTCGAAGATGACCTGGCCGGCCGTGGGYTTATATAGCTGTAGGATGCAACGGCCGGTGGTGGTCTTACCGCAACCGCTTTCACCCACGAGACCCAAGGTCTCGCCACGTTTGACAGTGAAGCTAACATCGTCGACCGCTTTCACGTAACCGACAGGTTTCCGGGATAAAAACCCGCCACCTACCGGGAAGTACATCTTGAGGTTCTTCACCTCAAGAAGAATGTCATCGTTCTGCGTTGCGGCGTTAGAGGCCGCGGCTTCGGGCATGGTTGTCATGTTAAGTCCTATCTCCGGTTGGAGGTTTTACTCAGCAAGAGGAGTGTCCAGCAATTTAACCACATCCGGGCCTAGTTCATCGGCACGGAAGCAAGCAGACAGGTGGCCGTCCCTTATGTCGATTAGTTCCGGTGTGTCGGTGGCGCATTTATCGATCGCCCAGCGGCACCGCTCGCGGAATGCGCAGCCGGGGGGTAGGTTTATCAAGTCGGGCGGCTGGCCCTCGATCGGGTCAAGCTTGGCCYGGCGGGGAAGGTCCAGACGTGGGACCGACCGCAGCAACCCAATCGTGTACGGGTGGCGGGGGTTGGCRTAAATCTCTCTTGCTTCTCCCCGTTCGATCACTTTTCCGGCGTACATGATGTTGACCCGGTCGGCATAGCGGGCGACCACTCCCAGGTTGTGGGTGATCACTATCAGCGCCACGCCAAACTCAGTGGTTAACGCCTTCATCAGGTCCAGGATCTGGGCTTGAATCGTCACGTCCAAAGCAGTGGTTGGCTCGTCGGCGATGATCAGCCGGGGGTTACAGCTAAGCGCTATGGCGATCATCACGCGCTGGCGCATCCCGCCGCTGAACTGATGGGGGTACTGCTTGATCCGGGTTTCGGGGTCTGGGATGCCCACSCGAGTTAGAAGATTCACGCTCTCGCGTTGTGACTCAACCTTTGACATGCCCATGTGCAGTTGGAGGGTCTCAGTGAGTTGCCGCTCCACGGTGAGCACCGGGTTTAACGACGTCATAGGCTCTTGGAAGACCATGGCGATCTTGGCGCCCCGGATACGCCGCATGTCTTCCATTCCGACCTTGAGAATATCTTSGCCATCCAGAAGAATCTCACCACTGATGATCTTCCCCGGCGGGTCGGGAATGAGACGCATCACCGAAAGCGCACTGACGCTCTTGCCGCAGCCGCTCTCTCCCACCAATCCGAGGGTCTCTCCCTCGTTCAGTTCGTAGGAGACGCCGTCAACCGCCTTCACCACGCCGTCCATGGTGAAGAAATGGGTTCTTAGGTCTTTAACTTCAAGCAGTGTAGCCAATCGGTCTCCTTTGGTATGGCGCACTATCCTTTAGTACGCGACCACAACGATTACGGATGCGGCGCCGGTGGTCTTTTATCCGATGCCGAGTGGTGTTGATTCATATTTTTAATAACTAGTAGCTTCTTTCGGAAGCYCMGGTCTGTTGGTGGGGAAGCCGGGACTCGAACCCGGACGCCTTTCAGCACATGATCCTAAATCATGCTCGTCTACCAGTTCCGACACTTCCCCCTATTCCGAGTGACAATCGGGGGCCAGGCCTACCCCACCGTCGATATTCGCGTGTTAATCAGTGGATTTCGCTCGTTATAAGAGCCGTGTCATTATAGCTACAGTCTCACGGCCTGTCCATATTCAATCAGCTTGTCCGCGCCCGYTTTTGTTCCGATYAACTCACTAGTTCCAGGAATTATTCAACCAATCGCCGCCATAACATACCGCCAAACGTCCCTAGGAAGGCGAATATGGCAACCACGAAGGCCAAAATTCCAAACAGAGAACTACCTTTATCGCCGGAATCCCCTTCTGGGCCCGTTAAGCCTTGACTACCCGTTGGGCCCGCCACGCCGGCCGGACCGGACGCGCCCGCGGAGCCGGGAGGCCCGCCCACGCCAGGAGGACCTGATGGGCCTTGCACACCYTGAGRACCTTGAGMRCCWYGWKRWCCKKKMKMRCCKKKMKCGCCDBKYTSKCCKKTCTCGCCTTTCTCTCCAACCACTATCACCGGAGTCGGCGTTGGCGCCGGGACCGGGGTGGCCGTGGGCGCATCCAGGGCTGGGCTCGCGCTCAGGTTCAGTTCAGTTACTTGGCCCTGTACCCAAAGTGCCGTTTCATTTGCCGGAATGCCGCCGATGGTGAATGTGACTGTTTTACCCGCGAAACTATCATTATCCGGCTCAACAAGCAGCACTGGGTAGCTGCCTCCGGAAACCGTTTTGGCYACGACCTGCCGTCCGTCGACCAACGCTGCGACAACTGTGCCGTCCGCAGCCGGAAACCCGTTTACCGTAGCCGATCCTAAGAATGCATGTGGGATCACGCGCTGAGCCGATACGCCGGAAGGCATCAGGAAGAGGAAYGCCACCACCGCGACGGCGATCAGGAATTTAGGTCTGGGGATTTCCCTCAAATTCAACCTCGTTAATCGATGCGCCRGGCCTGTATMAACCAGGGCAAAYCTTGACCRGAATCCAGGAGGAAGCAGGCTATCAACCACCCTATTATAACGAAACCGCCCCTACGATGATGGCAAGAAAGGCCGGTGTTTGTGCCTAAATAATGGTTCCCAGCCACGAAGGCCGCGGAAGACCTACGTTGAAAAGGCCTGCCTGATCGATTTACAGTGCCGGGCACCAGGCGAACGCCCGKYWSYTAWTCKSYYAKCRSGTKKMCGGTGRDNAAKRMSKRTCTCACGGCTTATCAGATCATCCATCTCCGATGGCAACTCAGTGAGAAGATTGTCCGARAGAAAAAGCCTCTCCAGGCTCSTCATGTTCCCCATGGTTGCCGGAACACTGGTTAGTCGATTATTCGAGACGAAACAATCTATCAGCTCAACCAAATCTCCRATCTCTGTGGGCAGACTCCTCAGCTGATTGCCGTTCAGATGTAGTTCGTTCAGTGCGGTGAGATTGCCCATCTCCGGTGGCAGTGACGCCAGTTTGTTATTCGCCAAGTCCAGAAAGACCAAGGCCGTTAACCCGCGRATATCAGCCGACAATTCCGTCAGACTGTTGCTGCGCAGGCTGAGTTGAATCAGGTTTGTGAGGTGCTGGACCCCGGCGGGTAGTTTCGAAAACCGGTTGCCTTCCAGGTACAGCCAGACCAGGTTTATCAGATTGCCGATCTCCGTGGGCAGGCCGGTCAGTTGATTGTTCTCTAGATACAACCCTGACAGGCCCGTTAAGTACCCGATCTCCGAGGGTAGCACTGCCAGCGCGTTTCCGCCGAGGTACAGCCAGGTGAGGCCGGTCAGGCCGCCGATCTCGGGCGGTAACCCGGTCAGGTTATTTCCCCGCAAATAAAGGACATTCAGGTTCGCCAGGCTCCCTATCTCGGGGGGCAGGCGGTCAAGTTGATTGTTGTCCAGTTGCAATTCGGTTAAGCCTATGAGGTTGCCGATCGAGGCAGGCAACGACTCAAGGCGGTTGCCTTGGAGATAGCAGTCCTTAAGRGAGGTCAGATCACCTATCTCCGCAGGCAGTTCTATCAGTTCGTTATCGGCCAGATATAGCCAGGTCAGGCTGGTCAGATTGCCGATCTCAGACGGCAACTGCTTCAGATGATTGTTGCTGGAGTTTAGCCGTCCCAGCCCCTTCAWAGACCCAAGCTGAGGGGGCAGCTCAGTAAGTTGGTTCTCCTGCAGGAACAATCCTTTCAGGTTTACTAGGTTTTCGATCTCCGGAGCCAACGCTGTTAGTTGATTGTTTCTTACATTCAGCCTGGCCAGCCTGGTCAAGTTACCGATCTCYGGTGGCAACTTGGACAGCCGGTTGCCAGACAGATCAAGCTCAACCAAGTCGACGAGGCTGCCGATCTCCGGCGGCAGAAACTCCAAGTCCTCCTTGGCGAGGTCCAAAGTATCTGAGCCGTCAGCGCGGGCTTTTCCGATAAGCGCGGAAAGTTGGTCCTGGTTCAATTTGAGTTCCTAGGTTCCGGGCGCCATTAGAGTCTTGAGAAATCTTCCTCGWTGGTCATCCRTGATCCGCAAACATGGCCACTGCGCAATTTATACGAGGAATCGATTGGCCTGTCAAAGCGTACGTCAGGTCGATCAACGTRGTTGACCGTTGAGAAATGGCGGCACGGRCCARGCTTGGAGTGTAGAATCCTTGCCTAGCGCCCTGCAGAATTTGGCTACACATAGGAGACGTTGTCCATGGCTGTCACGCCGTTCAAGATCGATGTGCCCGACGCTGTCCTCCAAGACCTTAATGAAAGGCTGACCCGCACCCGGTGGCCGGATGAGATTCCCGGCTCGGGATGGGAMTACGGCAGCAATCTCGATTACATCAAGGAGTTAGTCGAATACTGGCGCACCAAGTTCGATTGGCGCGCTCAGGAAAAGCTGATCAACTCTTTCTCKCATTTCAAGACCGATGTCGACGGCTTGGGTATCCACTTCATCCATGAAAAGGGAAAGGGCCCCAACCCCATGCCCTTGGTGATAACCCATGGCTGGCCCGGCACTTTCTTCGAGATGTACAAGGTCATCCCCATGCTCAGCGACCCGGCAAGCCACGGCGGAGACCCTGCAGATGCCTTTGATGTCGTGGCCCCGTCAATGCCCGGCTACGGGTTTTCCGATGCCGGTCAGAAAGGTGGACTGGATATTTTCGCCATCAGCGACATGTGGGCCAAACTTATGTCCGACAACCTGGGTTACCCGAAGTTCGCTGCCCAGGGAGGCGACTGGGGCGCCAGGGTCACCGCGAAACTTGGTCTGTCCCACGGAGACAAGGTGATCGGCATCCACACGACATCCACGACCAGTCCGACGCCCTTCTTGGGGGAGGGGACCCRGGAATTGTCCGAGGCCGAGAAGAGGATGCTCCAACAAAGGACGCAGTGGCTTGCCGACGAAGGCGGCTACTCCCACATCCAGAGCACCAAGCCGCAAACCCTGTCCTACGGGCTGAACGATTCTCCCGCGGGCCTGGCTGCCTGGATCGTGGAGAAGTACCGCAGATGGAGCGACTGCAACGGCGATGTGGAGACCCGGTTCACCAAAGAAGAGCTGTTAACTACAATCACCATCTACTGGGTTACCCAATCGATCAATTCATCCACCCGGCTGTATTACGAAGCGTTCAGCAAACCTTGGGATTTGGCCAAAGGCGAGAAGATCCAAGTGCCGGTGGGTGTTGCCGCCTTTCCGAGCGAGAATACCGTGCCAATTCGGGAGTGGTCGGAGCGGTCATTCAACGWGCAGCACTGGACCGACATGCCCGCGGGCGGACACTTCGCGGCGTTGGAGGAGCCGGTCAGGCTGGTCGAGGATATCAGGGACTTCTTCAGGGGATTGCGATGATCGATCTAGCGAGCGTGAAGACGGTCCAGACCCCGGTGCTAAACATCGGGTATGGAGACCATGGAGATAGCGCGGGATTTCCGGTCATGTTGCTGCATGGGTTTCCTTATGACGTCCGCTCCTTCGACGGAGTGGTGCCTACGCTGGTCGAAGCAGGTTATCGGGTCCTAGTGCCCTACCTTCGTGGCTACGGACCGACGAGCTTTATTGATCCAGGGGCGCAGCGCGTGGCGGAGCAAGCCGCCATCGGCCAGGATGTCGTCGACTTTGCCGAGGCATTRGGGATCGGCCGGTTCGCGCTTGCGGGGTTCGATTGGGGTGTAAGGGCCGCCTGTATCACCGCCATCTTGCATCCGGAGATGGTAAAAGGATTCGTGGCCATGGGCGGTTATTCGGTCCAGAACACTGTGGATAAAGAAAAGCCGGCGCCCGCATTTAGGGAAGCAAAGATGTGGTACCAGTGGTATTTCAATACCGAACAAGGACGCGCCGGTCTGGAAGGGAACCGGAGGGACATCGTCCGGCATCTCTGGGAAACCTGGGCGCCGACTTGGAAATACACGGACGAAGCTTTCAACAAATCAGCGCCGTCTTTTGACAACCCCGACTTCGTAGACATCGTGGTGCATTCATACCGGCACCGGCACATGAACGCGCCTGGCGAAGAACGGTTCTTGGCAGTGGAGCGGGAACTGGCTAAATCCCCGCCGATCACAGTGCCGTCAATCGTGCTGCGAGGGGCGGACAGCGGCTTAGGAGCGCCGTCAGAAGACCCATCGGAGGACCAAGCTCATTTCACGAACCTTGTGGCGCGGAGAATCGTCTCCGGGGCCGGCCACGACCTTCCGGTCCAGCGTCCCGAAGCGGTTTCGGAGGCGTTGTTGGAACTGCTGTAAGGGCTACGACAGCCTACTTGCCCTCGATAACGTAGTCTGCGATCTTTTCGGCGATCATGATTGTGGTGGCGTTGGTGTTGGCGCGGAGACCAAGAGAAATTACAGCAGCGGATCCATACGCCAAAACTCTGCTAAGAGTTTCCTAGTCCGGTATTACAACAACGGCGGGAAGCTAGTTTCCGAGACAGTAAAAGGGACTAGAAAAGACGCGGAACGGGTATTACGGCAACGCCGTGTCGCCCTAGAAACCGGCGACTTCATTGGGAGAAAGAAACTAACCGTAGAAGGGTATCTACAGGGCTGGTTGGATTCCTATGCCCGGTCTAATGTCACCGCCAAGACCGAATCCGGTTATCGGCAGATGATAAACCGCTATACCGGGCGCATAGGCGATCTACAGCTCCAGCGATTAGAGGCTACCCATATCCAATCGGTTTACGCCGAGATGATCGACCAGAAGTTAAGTGCTACAACCGTGGTCCAGCTACACCGGATACTTCATAAGGCGTTAAATACAGCGGTCAAACAAGGGATCYTRRWGARGAACGTAKCSGATGSGACTAACCCRCCCGCACCAGTGAAAAGGGAGATGCGCGTYTGGGAYAAAGMRTCYAGAACCAAGTTCTTCCAAGCTATCCAAGACCACAAGTATTCCGACCTCCTCAGRTTCACTATGGCAACCGGATTAAGGCGTGGTGAGGTCTGTGGTCTCAAATGGGAATACGTGGACTTCATAGAGCATCAGATCCATGTGTACAAGAAGATAATTCGCATAAGTGGCCTAGGACTTGTAGAGAGTGAACCTAAGACCGAAAAATCTAAGCGCACCGTAACTATGTCACCCTTCTTGGAAGAACTGTTGCGGAAGGTCCAGGGAACCCAGATAGGCCAGAGAGATTATTTGGAAGATGGGYGGGTCAATTCGGGCTACGTATTCAGCCAACCCAACGGTACAGCCATAGACCCAGACTTAATCACAAAGGCGTTCAAGAAGATGGTAAAGGAAGTTGGAGTGCCTCACCTTACACCTCATGGTCTGSGCCACCAGTACGCCACAGCCTCCAGGGAAGCGGGGATCGAGATGGATATCATCTCCAAGAACATGGGCCATGCYAGCGTTGCTATAACCGCTGATATCTACGCCCATCTAACGTCGGATGTCATGGAAGAAGCGGCCAAAAAGATAGAGAGTCGATTATTCGGCGAATAACCGGAGCCTTAAACACTAGATACAAAGACCGGAAGTTTGTCGAGGAGTAGAAGGTTATAGTGAAAATCCCAGAATGCTTTATGTGTAATGATCCCATGTTTTCTGAGCAAAATAGCGACCATCCTCAGATAATCGCTAGGTTAGGTGTCTCTACTGCCATTCTCAACAGAGATTGGCAGTTCTTTAAAGGTTCTACAATCCTGGTCTTCCAAGACCATGTTACCGAACTACACCACATCACTCAGGAGTTACAACACTTGTTTGTTAATGACGCAGCTCGCATGGCTGCTGCATTGGATAAGACTTTCCCGAACATCAAGTTGAATCATGGCCTCCTAGGAAATACTGAACCACATTTACACTGGCATATGCTTGTCAGACGGGAGACGGATCCGMRYCMSAGRSMSMMRATMYRGRARGMSSWCWKSSCMRTWYWGMCKSMAYYMSRWSRAWWSKTKCSSSSRTKRGCSGSMGAAATTCGGCAGAGCCTATGATTTCTTCTGGGTTCGCTTGTCCCAGTAAAATAAGTTAAGGGCAAAACAAGACCAAGATGTGATTAGACAACTTCTGTACTAGTAATTAAYATAGCTTCCACCCCAATCAAGCTTGAGACTTGGAGACCGCTTATGACCACGTCAGGACAGGGACCATCCGATTTCCGATTTACGGCGTTTGACTTCGACCCCACAAAATACGATGCCATGATGTCCTCGTTTGATAATGCTAGAGATCGGGTTAAGAATATCCCTGGTTTATTGAATGTCCGTGTAGTTAGGACGTTGGAAAATAGGATGATGGTGATGTCTGGCTACAGGAGCAGAGATGCGCTGAACGCAGCAACAGAAGCTCACAGTTCAATCTTTGCTGACTTCGCTCAGTACATAGTCGGTGAGCCGTTGGTCAGATCAGGCGAACGTGTCGCGAGGGTCATCGGGGAAGTCCCAATGAACGAGTTCAAGTACATGCGATTCGTTCGTGTTGTTATAAATCCAACCAAATACGACGCGATGATGTCCTATCTCAATGGAGGGGTTCTAGAGAGCTTCAAGGACATTGCAGGGCTGAGCCGTGTGATTATCACGCGAAACAGTGAGGACCATATCTTTTCGGCCGCTGGCTACATCGATAAAACATCGGCAGATGCTGCAGCAGAAACGATGCAGAATGCGGTCGCAGGAATGGCTGAATACATGACCGAGGCGCCATTGATCCGAGAAGGGGAGTTGGTCTGGCTCTACCAGTTCAACGTCTGATTTATAACTGCCTACTAAAGAGAACCAACTCTTTAGAAAATAAAAACAAGACCAAAAGGCCGAATAAGAAAAGCCCAGATTCGAGAAATCTGGGCTTTTTCGTGCCTAATTTCTTGGTGACCCGCCTCGGGGTCGAACCGAGAACCTACTGATTAAGAGTCAGTTGCTCTGCCATTGAGCTAGCGGGCCGCAGTTGTGTGGTGCACGGATTCCAGTCTACAACCTATCAACTATCCTGGGATAGTGTCAATTTGCCTAGAACGCCGGATTCTATATATCCGGTTTCTTGATCGTTGGCGTCGCCGGTCCAAGAGAACCCGCTAAATCCCGTACTCCAGGCGCTCGATTAGGTGCCCGGGTAGGTTGGCAGACTTCATTTTCTTCTGGGTCTTGGCAATGTCGTAGGTTACTCGGTGGCGCAGGATATTTGCTTCCTCGCTGTCGTAAACCGCGTAGCTAGGCCGGGGGTCCCGRTCCCGGGGTTGGCCTACGCCCCCCGGGTTGATGATTTGGCGCTCGTTACCCAAGGCAACCAGCTCGTCTTCGGGAAAATCTTTGAAGTCGATTATCAGCGGGTTGCCATCAACCTCGCAGCAGACAAAGGGGATGTGCGAGTGCCCCACGAAACAATATTTGGTCTCCAAAAGTGCCAATGTTCCAGACGCCGAGTCGCGGTCTAGCAAGTACTCCACGATGGGGTCGCGCAGGCTTCCATGCACTAACGTGAACGGCTCTTGCACGGAAACGAAGGGCAGGGAAGACAAAAATTCGACGTGTCTAGCATCGATCTGCCCGGCGGTCCACTCCGCGGCGGCTTTGGCGGCTGGATTGAAATCGCGGGCATCGATGAGGCCTATCGCGGCGTGATCGTGGTTTCCCGCAATCGCCACCAGATCGAACTCCCGAATTCGATCGACACAGGCCCCGGGGTCTGGGCCGTACCCAACGGTGTCGCCCAAGCACCAGATGACATCAAACCCGCCCCGGTTTCGGGCGTCGGACAAGACGGCCTCCAGAGCCTCCAGGTTTGCGTGGATGTCGGATAAGACCAAGGCCCGCATAAAACAGGTTCCCGTGGCGCGAAATCCGGTAATATGTCCCCGTGATTATAACCGCTGGCCGATGGTTGCCGCATAGGCGCGATACGATCTTATAATTTGCAAACTTCAAACGAGGATAACCGCATGCCAAACGAGAGACCCATCGTCCGGGTGATCGGCACTGGAGGAAGCATCGCCGGGGTCGGGCCCGACCGCATGGATTTTATTCTCTATCCTGAGATCGGTGACCACATCACGATTCAGCAATCTCTGGACCGAGTGCCGGARATCCAAGACATCGCCGAAGTGAGGTCGGAAGACCTGATCAGCGTCGGCAGCACCGCCATCGGCGCTGCTGAATGGCTGGGACTAGCCCGGCGCATCAACCAGATCTTTCGTGATGAGCCCGATGTCGCCGGTGTGGCCATCACCCACGGCACCGCCACGTTGGAGGAAACGTCATATTTCCTTCATCTGACGGTCAAATCCGCCAAGCCCGTGGTGATCACCGGGGCCATGCGGCCACCCACCGCTCTGAGCACCGATTCCGATCTAAACCTGTTGGACGCGGTGCGTACCGCCGCCTGCCCCGAGGCCGCGGGTCTGGGAGTTCTTACGGTGCTGAATAACGAGATTCAGTGCGGCCGGGACGTGACCAAGGCCAGCACGTTCCGGGTGGAAACATTCCGGCCCAACGAGCTGGGGTTCCTGGGCTACGCCGACTCCGACGGCAAAGTGGTGTTTTACCGGGCCCCTCTTCGCCGTCACACCGTCGATACGCCGTTCATGGTTGACGACATGACCACTCTGCCCAGAATCGACATCGTGTACTCCTATGCCGGCGCCGACGGCCTGCTRGTCGACGCGGTGCGGAACAACTGCTCAGACGGCCTGATCTTAGCCGGATTTGGCGGCGGAACTTTCCCRCCGGCRGTGATCGAAGCCGCCGTAAAGCTGGTGGAAGACGGTATTCCGGTGGTCCTGGCCACCCGCTCCACCGCCGGCAGGGTAGTGATCACTCCAAAGAAAGAAGAACAGGGGTTCATCGTTTCGGACAACCTGCTTCCTCAGAAAGCACGGGTCCTGCTCATGCTGGGCTTGACCGTGACGAAAGACCGCCATGAGTTGCAGCAACTTTTCTACGATTACTAGGCTCGCGGAGATATCGTCAGCCTAAATCCAGACATRCCCTGACCACCAAACCTGTTACCGGTTTAATCACCGGTGTATACTGCCCATCGTGTGTCCAAAACGAGACACGATCTTGAGACGATTTTCGTGGAGCCCAGAACTATTGGCTGAAGCTGTAGACCCTCGATCAACCACCAGTCCGGAGTACCAGCGCACTAAGGACCCGGTGATGGCGRCCACGGTRATCGGCGCCCATGCGTTGGAACACATGTATGGCCGGGCTTTCCTGGTCCTCATTCCCCAGATCTACATCACCCTGGGCCTCGCACCCATCCAGGCGGGTCTTCTAGACGCGGTACGCCAATTGTCCGGCGGCGCGACAAGCATGACCGGCGGTTTCTTCGTCGATATGTTCCAGCAYCGCAGGGCTCATATCCTCGCTTTCAGCATGGGCCTGATCGCCGTCGGTTACTTCTTGGTGTCCATCGCCCCTACCTACGGCCTGATTCTGGCTGCATTGGCGGTAGCCTCGGCAGGAACCGCTCTGTGGCATCCGCCGGCTCTTGGGCTCCTAGCCCAGCGATTCCCTCAGCAACGCGGTCTCTTTATCTCTTTGCACCGATCCACGGGCAATATCGGCGACTGGCTAGGTCCATTGATCGTCGGAGGCCTGCTGGCGGTCGTAGGCTGGCGTTGGATCGTGGGAGGCGGCACCCCGGTGCTACTCGTATTCGCAGTGGTGATATTCTTCCTGCTGCGCAACGTGGGCGGTCCGAAGATCGAGGGGGTTGATTACAAGGCCAAATTCCGGACTCAGGTCCGTGATATGCGGGAATCCTTCCGCGGTACGGGAATGTGGTGGATATTCASCGTCTCCGCCGTCCGTGGCATGGGAGATAGGTCTCTACTCTGGGTAATACCCCTCTACCTAACAGACCAATTGGAATTGAGCAGTTTCTGGGTCGGGTTTCACGTGGCCCTGCTGGCGGCGCCGGGGATATTCGTCGGACCTATGTTCGGGGCTTTGTCGGACAAGATCGGAAGAAAGCCCATCATCATCTTTATCATGGCCTCCGCCGTTATCTTCCCCACGACCATGGCATTGGGCGGTGACGGACTGGGAATGACCATCTCAGTGCTGTTCTTCGGGGTGTTCTTATTCTCGGTGAACTCGCTGACACAAGCCGCCGCCATCGATGTGGCTTCGGGTAAGGGCTTGGAAGGGACGTTCATCGGGCTCATGTGGGGGAGCAACGCCTTCTTCGGAGCGATGGCGTCCATCATTTCCGGTGTCATCGTGGAATATATCGGTTGGCATGCCGCTTTCTACTTCGCGTCCGGGTTGTTCTTCCTGGGGTTTTTATCGTCGCTGGCGCTCCCCGGGGATTTCATCAAGCGGGAACGTCAACCGGCTTAGGGAAGGCTCGGTCTGTCTTTTCCGTGGTNCNCGTGGGAACTGGGTTAGATGCCTGCTTCCAGGGCTTTTTGGTATTGCTCCGGCGTGTTCAGGTCCCATAAGACCGATGGGTCGTTTAGCTCGAACCGTTCAGTGGCATCAGTATGCCGCCTCACAACCGCTTTCAGGCCCTGGGATCCCTCATCGATCTCCGCCAGTTCCGGAAGCAGCTCGGCGGATATAAAGATGGGGTGGCCKCCTTTGCCGCCGTGGGTCGGGATGGTGATCCGRAAAGATGACGCTTGGTGCCGCTCCAGCAACATCCGGACCGTGGCGGCGCTCCGGGGCTGGTCCACGTTCAGCAACAGGACATCAGAGAYCGGCTGTCCGCTCAGCGCGGCAACACCGGTTTTGAGCGAGGTGGTCTTACCCTGGAGGTAGTCGTTATTSAACGCCCAACTGGCGCCTTCAACGGCTTCTATGAGCGGCTTAAGGCGGTCCGCATCGTGGCCAACTACCACCACGACCTGTTGGACGCCGGCGTCCAGAAGCGAACGAAGTTGGTGTTCGAGAAGGGTGGTGTTCCGCCAAGGAAGCAGGGCCTTAAGTTGCCCCATCCGGCTGGACTCTCCGGCGGCTAGGAGTATCGCCCCAATGCCGGGCATGCGCCCGTCCCTAGACTTCGACCGAAGATTCAGTAGTGCGGTCGACGATATCGGCGGCGCGGTCGATGTACCAATCGCCCATCTGCATCTGCCCGCCGTCGCCACCGCGCCGGACCATGATGATCTCAGACATGATGCTAACGGCCAGTTCTTCGGGCTCCAGGGCGCCGATATTCAGACCGATGGGGGCATACACCTCTTTGATGCGCTCCAAGGACACACCCTGCTTCAACAAACGGCGATAGATCATGATCGTCTTCCGGCGGCTGCCCAGAACTCCGATGTAGCGGGCGCGAGTCTTCAGGGCAGACTCCAGGGCCATGTCGTCGAAGCGGTGGCCTCGGGTTGCGACCACCACGAAAGAGTTCACGTTCARATCAAGGTGGTCGGTCCATTTGTCGTAGGTTGCGACCACTGTTTCTTCCGCATAGGGGAATCGCTCCGGGTTGGAGAATTCCGGCCGGTCATCCACCAGATAGACCCGGTAGCCCAGGGAATGGGCCAGGTCAGCGGTGGCCTTGCCGACATGCCCGCCGCCCACCATCACGAGAGTCGGGGGCGTGGTGAATCCTTCGACGAAAATCTCGGTGCCGTCGGCCGTACTGAAAGCCTCGTTGCTGCCGACGTCGGCCACTCTCTGGGCGATCTCGATGGCCTGGGCGTCCAATTCGACCGTGCCCAGTGAACCGGTGATGGAGCCGTCAGAGCGCAACAATAGTTTGGCGCCCAGTGAAGGCCCGCCTTCCTTGGCATTGACTACCGTAGCCAGGCTGACCGGCTGGCCGCCGTCGTAGGCTTCCACGATCTCCCCGGCCATAGGGATGAAGTCTTCCGGCGCTCGTAGGGGTTGAAGGTAGAAATACATAGTGCCGCCGCAAACCAGCCCGTCGCGGGCGGCGATGTCCTCGTTCAGGTAGTAATCTTTGAACTCGGGGCCGCCGTTCTGGCGCAGGATCTCTTTGGCCGCGAACCAGATGTCACCCTCGACACAGCCTCCGCCTAAGGTGCCAACCCCGCTGCCGTCTTGCCGTACCAAGAGCATGGCGCCGGCCTTCTGCGGAGTGGAACCTTTCGTCCGCACCACGGTGGCGAGAACACAGGGTTGACCGTCTTGCAGATCGTCGATCGCTCCCTGTATCACTTCTCTCATCTAAATCCTCGCTTATACCTGTTCCAAACTTGGGACCCCGTGTTCATCTTTGGAATCCCGGCGGCTCGTGTATGTACTAGCTTAACAAAACCAGGCGGGTAGGAGCAAATAATCGCAGGCGTTGATACGCACGAAACCGRTCCAACCCCGGCCCMTCAACGCTGTAACTACAGGCACAATTCAGTTACAATGTTATGTCATATGGCAATCGTAGTTATCACCTCCTCCGGCGCCAAGAACGCACGTCTATACGTCGAAGTGATGGAGTCCGCAGGGGCGGCCGTGCGAGTGATCATGCCGGAAGATCACGCAGACGTGGCCACCGAAGAGCTGATGCGCGATGCGGGGGGCCTCCTGCTCACCGGCGGACCAGACGTTGATCCCGCTCTTTACGGCGAGGTGGCTGACCCGGAAGCTGGATTGGAACTGGACCGGGGTCTCGACGACCTGGAATTGCGTATCTTGGAGTACGCCTTGGGCCGTGATATGCCGGTGCTGGCGATCTGCCGGGGCATGCAGTTGTTGAACGTGGCCTTTGGCGGCAAGTTGATACAGGACCTGCCCAACCACAAATCTGAGAAACTCGACGAAAGATGGGAGTCTGCTTCCCACACGATATACCTTGCGCCGGGCGCAAAAGCGGCCCCAGTGATCGGGATGGCGGGGTTCTTCAAAGTGAATAGCCTGCATCATCAAGGGCTGAAAGAGGCGCAACGAGCGCCACGCTTGATGACTACGGCATATGAGGTAGAAGATGGGTTGATTGAGGGGCTTGAGAGCCCGGAACATAGCTGGGTAATCGGGTTGCAGTGTCATCCGGAGCGGCAAGACGAGGTCCCCAAAATGTTCGACAACCTGTTCATAGGTTTGCACGAGCGCGCGGAGAGCTTCATTTCCGAATTCGCCGCTTGATTCAGATCAACCCAGGCSMRRYRNNNCAGGCCHRSNAANTCMSRMSNAACANNCCC
>NVWX01000009.1:59246-92006 GCA_002746355.1 Dehalococcoidia bacterium
CNGCNCNGAAATTACCTGGTTATTCCCGTATAAAGAACACAAACTAACATCACCAAAAGTGGACTCTTGAGGAGAATTGACCGATGGTAACATCTAGCCCCGAACAACCAGAGTCAAGACAACGCCCGGTACGCATCGAAGAGGAGATGCGTACTTCATAYCTGACCTACGCTATGAGCGTCATAGTCTCCAGGGCGCTTCCCGACGTGCGCGACGGGCTGAAACCGGTTCACCGCCGCATCCTGTACGCGATGCATGACATGGGCATCCGTCCCGGCGGCGCCTATAGGAAGAGCGCCAGGATCGCCGGTGAGGTGCTGGGTAAATTCCATCCCCACGGCGAGGGGTCGGTCTACGATGCCCTGGTCCGGTTAGCCCAGGATTTCTCCCTGCGCTACCCGCTGATTACCGGTCAAGGCAACTTTGGCAGCATCGACGGCGACCCACCGGCGGCCATGCGGTATACGGAAGCCCGACTGGCCCCGATCGCCGAGGAATTGCTGGCGGATATCGACCAAAACACGGTCGACTTTACTCCAAACTTCGATGACACTATGGGCGAGCCAACCGTACTGCCGGCCCGGCTGCCCAATATGCTGGTCAACGGCGCATCGGGCATCGCCGTGGGTATGGCAACTAACATCCCRCCCCACAACTTGGGCGAGATCTGCGACGCCATCGTGAAGCTGATCGACGATCCGGATACCACCACAGAGCAGTTGATGCGTTCGGTGAAGGGCCCAGATTTCCCGACCGGCGCCAACATCCTTGGACACCAGGGGATCTACGATACATACACCACCGGGCGTGGCCGCATCATCATGGAGGCCACCACCGAGATCGAAGAGATTCCCGGCAGCCGCGACCGGGAACAGATAATCATCACCGAAATYCCCTACCAAGTGAACAAGGCCAACTTGGTAGAGAAGATAGCAACCCTGACCAGAGAAAAAAAACTGGATGGAATCTCCGACATCCGGGACGAGTCAGACCGCCACGGCATGCGAATCGTCATAGAACTGCGCCGCGATGCCCAGGCCTACGTGGTGATGAACAACCTGATGCGCCACACGGCTCTGCGGACGTCTTTCAACTCCATCATGTTGGCTTTGGTGGATGGTCAGCCTCAGGTGCTGCCGCTTAAGCGGTGCCTGGTCCTGTTCATCGAACACCGCCAGGTAGTGGTCCGCCGCCGCTCTGAGTTCCAATTGCAGAAGGCCCAGGAACGCGACCATGTGGTGCAGGGGCTCCTATTGGCCCTTGACCGGATGGACGAGGTAATCCAGATCATCCGTCAATCAGCCGACGTGGAAGCGGCACGGTCGAACCTGATGTCCACCTTGGACCTCAGCGAGGTCCAAGCCCAAGCCATCTTAGAGATGCAGCTTCGCCGTTTGGCCGCGTTGGAACGGGAACGCCTGGAGAAAGAGCACGACGAACTGGTCGCAAAGATCGCTGAGCTGGAAGCTTTGTTGGCCAGCCCGGAATTGGTCTTGGCCGAGATTAAAACTGAGACCCAGGCCCTCAAAAAGTCGTTCGGCAACCCTCGGCGCACGGTGATTCACGACGCSGAACTCGCCGATCAGACCGACGAGTCATTCATCCCCCACGAAGACGCCATCATCACGCTCAGCCAGAAGGGCTACGTGAAACGGGTGCCTTCCGACACATTCCGCACGCAACATCGYGGCGGCAAGGGCGTGATTGGGATGCGGACGAGGGAAGACGATGCGGTGATGGACCTGGTGGTCGTCGACACTCACGACACCTTGTTCTTCTTCACCAACCGGGGCCGGGTATACCCACTGAAGGCATACCAGATCCACGGCGATTCGTCGCGCACCAGCCGGGGAGTCCTGCTGGCCAACATCTTGCCCCTTGACCGGGGAGAGGCGATCCAGGCCATGCTTCTCATAGATAATCCCAGAGACGAGTACCCGCTGCTGTTGGCCACCAAGAAGGGTGAGATAAAGGCCCTGAAAACAGGCGAACTCACTCGGATACGCCCATCCGGTCTCATCGTGTTTGACCTGGAACAGGGCGATGAGTTGGTCTCGGTTGCACAGGTGGGCGAAGCCACAGAGGTGGTCATGGTGACCGAGCAAGGTCAAGCCATCAAGTTCCCGATCACCGGGTTGACCCCCCGCTCACGCACCGCCGGGGGCGTGAGGGGCATCCGGCTCTTGAACAAGGACGAGGTCGTCGCCATGAGCACGGTGACACCCAAGAGCCATCTACTGATCGTCAGCCAAGGGGGCTACGGCAAGAGCACTCCCTTGGCCAGCTACCCGCGCCATTCCCGAGGCGGCCAGGGTGTGCGGACCTTCCGCACCACCGACAAGGCCGGCAAGGTGGCGGCGGCCAGGGTGGTGTCCGAAGATCCCGGCCAACTGATACTCATCATCTCCGCCAAGGCCCAGGTGGTGCGGATCACGCTGGAAGATGTCCGGGTAACCGGCCGGAACACCCAAGGAGTGATCGTCTGGCGCGACCGCGAGCCGGACGACTATGTTGCGTCGATCGCTTGCTTCCAAGAATCGGACACCCAGGAAATCGAGGATGATGCGAGCACGGAAGAAAAGCCGTCCAAAGCAAAGAAAACCACATCTAAGGCCAAAAACGAGGCATCCGMCGAGACCGAAGATGTAGAGGAAACGGCGGAATCCGAGGACGACGGTGAGATCGAGGAGGTCGATGCCGACGACGAATCTGAAGAGACCGGCGTTGACGACGACGCTGAAGAATCCGAGGAGTCCGATACAGAATAAACGGGCTTCTACCTCTGGTAAACCGAAGAGCGCCGTGGTGGCACGGCGCTCTTTTTCATATTTCTCATTGCTGCCGAGGCCATTTGATAACAGGCCAATCAGATGCGGCCAAAACTTGAATAACAGAATTCTATTCGATAACATAACTATATAAATTTGATAGTAGTRATCCGTCAATATCATAAATATTAATGGTAARTATCACCGAGAGGACCATTAACAATGAAGCTAGTATTCCTGCACGGAGCCGGTAGCTCCAGCCTTTCCTATTACTACCAACTCCGGCACTTCCGCAACTCAAAGGCCATCGACCTTCCCGGACATTCCACCGGCAAAGCCTGCCATGACATCGAAAGTTATCTGGAATGGGTGCGGGGTTTCATCACAGCCCGCCGTTACAAAGATGTGGTCCTTTGCGGGCACGCCATGGGCGGGGCTATCACACTCCTCTACGCCCTSCGGTATCCAGAGGAATTGAAGGGAATCATCCTCATGGGAACTGGCGCCCGGCTGCACGTTCATCCCGACTACCTAGACCGTTGCCGTGAGCCCGGTCCCGATAATTCCAAATGGCTGGCCGGATACATGAAATCGTTCAAACACGTCTCGCCTGACATGCACCCGGTGCTCTCCCAACGGGCGGTGGAACKTGGCCCAGAGGTCCAATTGAATGACCTCTTGGCTTGCGACCGGTTCGACGTCATGGACCAGCTAGGAAAGATCAACCTTCCGACCCAGGTGCTGTGCGGAAGCGATGATGTCATGACCCCGGTCAAATACGCCGATTACTTAACCGAACATATGCAAAACGCCCGGGGAACCGTTATCCCGGGCGCTACTCATTTCGTCCAGATGGAGGAATACAAGAAGGTCAACGAAGAGATCGAACAWTTCATGGCAAGCCTGAAATAACGGGCCTGCCACCAGTCAGGACACCCGGCTTAATCAGCGGCCGGGTTATACCAACGGCTGTTGTAGAACATCAAAGGTGCGCCGGACTCGTTCCGGCGCATTTCTTTTACCAGACCAACGTAGATCGTGTGGTCACCGTAAACATGCGAACCCAGCACTTCACAACCGAAGAACACCATTGAGCCGTCCAGCACAGGGGTATTGTCGTCGGACTCCGAGTAGTGATATTCGACGCCACCGGTGCGGTCCTCCGGTTTCTTGGCGAAATAGGCGCCCAGTTCTTGCTGTTCCTGGTTCAGGATATTTACGCCAAACCGGCTCGTATTCTCCATGTAGCCGTGGGTATTGGTGCCGTGGGCGATGCAGACCATGACCGTCGGCGGGTCCAGGCAGATGGACGAGAAAGCGTTGGCCGTCATTGAATGCGGCTCGCCCTCGTCATCCAAGGTCGTGATYACCGTAACGCCCGTGGCGAACTGCCCAAGGGCAGACCTAAACTCGTCTTTGTCCAGCAAATCCATACCTACACTTGAAGTGATTCMGGTGAAATCGYCAATATTATATACGCTCGATTATCGAGGTGCCAACGTGGTTTGTTGMCAGCGATTCYGAAATCATGGGAATGGCTGGAAGCATTCGGCCAGATTTCCGTCTGGCTGGCCTGCGTAGCGCTCGCCGTCGAGCTTGACGACAGCGCCCCGCGGCGCCAGTCCGGAGAACAGTTTCGGATGCGTTAATTCGGCCAACAACTCCACTCCTTCGATGCTCCTTGGGCCGGGCCGGCTGAAATAGGAATGGTCGATCAGATAGACCTCGCCGTTCTTCACCGCAGTAAGSTCCCGCCAACCTTTCTGACCTTCTAGCCAGGGCACTTCCCGCAGGTTTCGGGCAAGATCGGACGAACATAGGTCGATGAAAAGCTTGTCAGTGTCGTACTGACGGACCTCGTCCCAGTCCAGCCTTTTTGCATTGCAGCCTGGCGCGAACATATCCTGGTTCCCGCCAGACAAGCTCAGCATATCCGGGATCCAATGGCCGCCGACGACCAGTGGGTTGATCCCTTCGAGCGAGAACACCCTRRNCMGGKYMRRYGNCWGKYGGAAGTTTTTCTTGGACTGATCGGAYCCGYCGGCGCATGCCGGCAACCATCTGAGCCGCCGTTGCTTCGGCGTCACAGGCCCGGCCCACCTGCAGTATTGAGTCCAACACACCCTCAAAAGTCCTTGGCTGAAGCACTACGACCTCTGGTTGGACCGACATCCCAGCTACGACTCCCGTCACCTGGCCGGCATCCACCTCGCAAACGTGGCAGAGGTCCTGGGTCAAGATCACATCCGGAGACTCCCTCACCAGCCACTCTTGGTCCAGTTCGAATGGGTTTTCGCCATGCGTCAGCAAGTCGTTCATGACGGCCTCAACTTCTTCGCTGGAGAGGACTGATGGATCTACCCTGCTGCGGCTGACCACGGGCTTGKTTCGGGCTTCGGCCGGAAAATCGCACAGGTCCGAAACACCCGCGATCTGGTCGCCCAGTCCTAGGGCAAACAATATCTCGGTCCCGCTGGGTAGCAATGAACAGATCTTCATGCCGTAAAAACGTCCTAAGTCTGCTTTGGTTCTTCGTCGATGAAACTCGTTCGGCCAGCAGAGATTTCAGGTGTGGAAGCTGATGTATTATAGACCTCGGTCAAGCGTCATGGCAGGTTCCTCGACGAGCGCCACGCCAAACGATCATTCCACGCCCCAAGTAGATCTGAAACCAGGCGGACGCCTAGAATGGCCCAAGGCGCATGGGTTGAGAAATGGAGCCAATGGGACCTACTGAAGCTGAATTCCTTCAGCTTCGGGATAACCGGCTTCATCTTSGCCATGGATACGGTGGTCCTTCCCGTCATCGTACTGACGGTGGCGCCCGAAGGGTTCAAGAACACCTATCTGGCCGTTCTCGGTATCAGCGGCCTGCTTATGGCCGCCAYGGTCCAACCCACCATTGGSCGCATCAGCGACCGGTACCAGTCCCGTCTCGGCCGCAGAGTCCCTTTCATCYTCTGGGGAGCCACGTTTGCCGCCATCGGCCTRATCGGTATCCGGTTGGCGCCCAACTTCGGTGTTCTATTCGCAGTCTGGATATTCATCCAGGCCAATGTGAACATCGCTTATGGGCCCGGTCTGGCGTTGATCCGAGACTGCGTTCCGCTGGACCGCATCGGCATGGCCTCGTCCATGAAGATCTTGTCCGACGCCATCGGAGCGGCGGTGATGATCGCCATCGCCGGAGCTCTGATCGGAAAGACTGGGTCATCAATCGACTGGGAATGGCTCACGCTCGGGATACTGGCTTTTCTGCTGATGGTCGGCATCTCCGTCACGACGGTTCAGGTATCCCGCCGAGAGTTAAACACCCCGCTGAACGCTCAGCGGCGCGATATAGAATCGTCATTCCGTTCGGTGTTAAACCCCCAATTAGGCCTATTTTTGATCTCCCGGCTGGTCATGATCATGGCCATATCGTCTTTCCAGACCTACGGGTTGTTCTTCCTTAGGGATTCTGTGGGCTTGGACGATCCTGCCGCGGCGTTGGGACGCATGATACTGGTGATCGCGGGGGCTTTGGCCATCGCGGTATATCTCACCGGTCTGGTGTCAGACCGCCTCGGCCGAAAGCCGTTGGTCATGGTGGGCGCTATCGGAGCGGCGCTCAGCACTATGTGGATGCTCACCGCCTCCAACTCCACGGAGGCGTTGATCATCGCCAGCGTGATCGGCGCTTCCATCGGCGTCTTGCTGAGCGCCAACTGGGCTTTGGCCAACGAACTGGCCGATGAAGCCCAGGCAGGACTGCACATGGGAATCGTTAACCTGGCGACCATCGGCGGCGCGGCCGGCGCCAAGATGCTGGGGCCCGGGATCGACGCCTTGAACCGTATCCCCGGGCGGTCCGACGACTTTGGCTACCAGGTGCTGATCGCCGGGGCGGCCGGCTTCTTCATTCTCGGCGCCATTCTACTGATGCCGCTGAAAACTACTGGGCGGGAGGCCGTCTCCGGAGATGCGAGCCCTCCGCCGGCCTAGCCAGCCAGCGGGCGCGACTGAACGAACTAACGGGCACTTCCAGCTTTCTGTATGAATTCGGCGGCGCCCCTGGCCACCCAGGCATTCCAGGAGGTCATCAGGTACTGGACCCCTTTCTGGGCGTAGGCTTCCACGGTTCCATCGTTCACCAGTGTTCCCGCCACCTTGCCCGCGCCGACGATCTTGGCGATGGCCCGATCGACGGCCTCAAGCACATCCGGATGACCCGCGTTGCCGATGTGACCCATGGTCTGGGAGAGGTCGGACGGTGCGATAAAGAACACGTCTATATCAGGCACGGTCAATATCTCGTCCAGATTGTCCAACGCCTCCACTTCCTCCAAGAGCACCACGACCATCGTCTGGTCGTTGGCTTGATGGAAGTAATCGCTGACTCCGAACGACTGACGTCCGCCGAACATCCCTCGGTAGCCCAATGGAGAGTATTTCGTGGACTGGGCGGCCTGCTCCGCGGCCTCACGGGTGTTCACGTGTGGCACCACGATACCCATGGAACCCCGGTCAAGGGTACGGGTGATGAGGCCTGGATCGTTGGAATTGACCCTGGTGACGGACATCATCCCCCAGAGGTCGCACGCCCTGGTCATATCGCCCAGAGTGTCCCAGTCCACCGAACCGTGTTCGGTTTCGATCCATGCGGCATCGAAACCCATGGGCCCCAAGAAATCTATGATGTCGCTGCTCTGTAGCCCGGAGATCACCGTGATCACCTCTCCGTTCTGTAGTTTTTTCTTAGCCTTATTGATTCTGATAGACGCCATTTCAGTCCTCCTGTTTCGCTGGATTAACACCGCCGCCTGGCCACGTCCGTGGCAGCGAGTCTGGCAATTCTGCCATCATGACTGACAATTTACAATCTCCATTGAATATAATCCCGTTAACGTTCCAGATTGGGAGCGCCATCGGCTGCCACATTCGTAGTCAGGTTCGTCTGAAGCGATCCATCGGATGTCATCCAATAAATCTCGTCATTGCCGTCCCGGTTGGTTTGAAACACAATGATCGAGCCTGCCGCATTCCAAGCGGGCGCGGTGTTGGCAAGCCCGCTGATGGTTAATTGGGCAAATCCGGCGCCATCGGTATTTATCACATAGATCTCCCAAAACCCGTTGCGATTGGATGAAAACGCGATCTGGCTGCCGTTGGGGGACCATGCAGGGCTGGAGTCTTCGCCCGGGTCGTTGGTCAGGTTAACCAACCCTCCGCCCCCGGAGTCCATCAAGTAGACTTCCCAGTTTCCGTCCCGGGTGGACGCAAAGACGATCTTGGAGCCGTCGGAAGACCAGGCGGCCAAGTTGTCCGGAGCGCTATCGCTGGTCAAGCGCATTTGCCCTGAACCATCAGAATTCATCACATAGATCTCATCGTTACCGTCTGCGGTTGAGGTGTAGACGATCTGGCCGCCGTCGGGAGAACACGACGGCGCAAAATCAGCTCCAGGACTATCCGTAAGCCTTGTCTGGCTGGCGCCGTCCGCGGACATCATGTAGATATTCAGGTCCCCGTCCCGGTCTGAGACAAATGCCAGGTTCTCATTGCCACACCAGCATGGGTCCATATCCGACGCAGGATGATTGGTCAGGTTAACTGGGTTAGCCCCGTCCAAACCCGTGATCATTACCTCTAGGTTGCCGCTTCGATCGGACTGGAAAGCGATTCGGCCTCCGGAGATATAGGGAGGCGGTGTCGGGGTAGGCGTCGGAAAAGGCGTGGCCGTTGGGGCCGGTATTGCGGTCGGAGCCGGAGTAGACGTTGGAGGGGGCGCGGCCGTTGGGGCCGGTGTTGGAATCGGCGTGGCCGTGGAGACTGGCGTTGCAGTGGGTGTTGGAACGGGCGTCGGGATAGGCGTGGCCGTGGGGACTGGCGTTGCAGTGGGTGTTGGAGCGGGCGTCGGGATAGGCGTGGCCGTGGGGACTGGCGTTGCAGTGGGTGTGGGAACAGGCGTCGGGGTTGCAGGAGGTGACATGCTAGGTGTTGGCGCTGGGGTGGGGACGAGGGTTGGCGTCGGCAATGCAGTGGGCGTGGGGACCGGAATAGCGGTGGCCGTTGGGACCGGGCTGGGAGCTTGAGTTGGAACGGCTGTTGGCGTCAGCGAAGGCGTCGGCATGGGGACGGAAGTCGACAGCGAGGCCGCCGTGGGCGCATCTAGGGGAGTCGCATCAGCCGGCGAGACTTGGGTCGGCTCGGAGGGTAATGTAGCTGAAGGGATCGAAGTAGCAGCGCTGGAGAGAGGTCCGTCCGAACCGGGTTCGGGCCGAACATCGAAATCCGCAGATGGGCCGAATGTTAGCGCAAACTGGCTGAGGCTGCTTATCTTTGCCATCACCGTCGACTCAAGTAGGTTGGCGGTGGTCGGTAAAACTTCCCAGTACATCGGCTCGCTGAGAAAATGCTGGATGAAGAATCGAGAGTAATCATTTCCGGCCAACGCCAACTCATTCGGTCCGATGCCCATCGCTATTGAAATCATCTGCTGGAATTCGACCGGACCGTCTCCGGCATCCGACGGTCGAGCCGATAGCTGGAAGGRCCTACCTGTGTTTAAGAAACCCGGGGGGAGCCTGGGGGTTTCAGMCGGTCCCGATTCTTGGAATTCCAGAGTTATCGGCGAGGTGACCGCCCCTGCGGGGATGGACACTGTAGCCAGGCCGTCGGCAGARCGGAGTTCCACATCGTCCTTGCCGGTGATAACCACACCAGCGGGCCCCAGAAGCAAGGCGCCAAGGACAMCCGCACCGTCNCNGATGACGGCTTGAGGGTGAGCACAYCGGAGGCGATCAGACCGGCGAGCAACCCACCCAGCAGGACCAGAGGCAAGATGGCGAAGATCGCCAAATTCGAAAGCGCTGATGTTCCGGTTTTCTGGCCGAGGCTGGCCAAGCGCCCGGGCCGCTTATCTTGCGACGGGCGGGGAGATCTGGGCTCCTCCATAAATTAGCCACCAGGGCGAACGATGCTCGGCGCGATAGCCAGCTTACGGCTGAGCACGAGAATCAGATGCGGGCGCAGCGCYCTGTATCTGGGCGRTAGTGGCGGTGAATATAACATAGACGGTTAGCTTGGAGCTAAGCGAACATCCGAAAAAGCYCGTCCGGCTTTGAGCGTTAAAGGGCTTTCCGAACGTGAAATACGCAGTGTTCCGCTCGATTAGCATCRGTGTAATACGTCAGACCTCCCAGCTCTCYGGGGGAGTCTGCCTCGACCGATTCGCATTGAAGAGCCTTCAGCTATTGCAGAAGTTCTTCTKCTTCGTACTGCCGAAACSCTCGGTCGACGCCGAAATCCTCGTCAAAGACCGGGATTATGCCACTCCCATTCTTGAACATCAACCGTGATATTCCACCTGCCTTGAGCAACCTGGCGAGTCCGGGAACGGTGGTCGTGGTGAAGTTTTCCGGGTCTATCTGCTGAATAATGGCAATTTACATCACGAAGTCAAAATGGGCGTCGGAAAAATCCAAAGGCTGTTTCAAATCCGCCACACGTACCCATCAGGCAAGATCTGGGGCCCGGGACTTGGCTATGGAGATGCTTTCTGGGACAGCGTCCACACCATGGATGTCTAAGCCCGGTTCCCGCCGAAAATCAAGAACCGAAAACCGAAAAGTCTATCGGCAGGTCTCCCAGGTCAATCTCGGTGGCGCCGTTCTCGGTGCTTCCTTTCTGGACTAACAATATAGTCATGCAAACTTCTGCTTTCGACGATTCAACCTCTGTGGCTATTTGGTGGAAGTAACCGGTCCCGCGCAACGCTTTAGGCTTGGGCTTCAACCGGAGAATAAATTCAGCCACTGCGTCGGCATCGTTAACGACATACGGCACCGTGGCTTCGACTCTACCGCCTTCAAACTGGATATTGTAGACAGAATTTTGCGGTACCCCGATGCCCTTAAGCAGCCTTATGTCGATGAGAACGAACCGATTGGTAACTCGGTACATCTCCTGTAGCATGGCCTGATAATTGGGTTCGTTGTTGAAAACGCTGGTGCAGTGGACAACGTCGAAGGTGTTGTCTTCAAAGGWGAGCCCAAAACCCTCCGTGACGATGAAGCTAGCCTCCGGGTATCTCTGCTGAGCCATTTCCACGGCAATTTCCGACAGATCGACTCCGGTATATTCAACCGAGGGTTCGTAGGAGCGCATGATGTTGAAGAACCCGCCCGAAGCACAGCCCACATCCAGCACCTTGACTCCGGGGAATAACACACGAGGGAGANAATATTTTTTCGGAAGGATAGAG
This sequence comes from Dehalococcoidia bacterium, assembly GCA_002746355.1. Taxonomy (GTDB): domain Bacteria; phylum Chloroflexota; class Dehalococcoidia; order Lucifugimonadales; family UBA3495; genus UBA9611. The sequence continues at coordinate 70,260 of NVWX01000009.1, forward strand.
GTCTGAGACCTCATGGCGATGTTGAGAGTAATAATCTAACACGCTCTTCTTGGACCATTCTTCGCCCGTGTTCAATCAAAGGCTCCTTGGAAAATCATGCCGTCGGTCTCGACGGCATGCGCTGGCGGCTCTGGACTGCCGCGGCTAGCTGGATGTAGCGGAAGCTGAAACGAARATCTTTTCCGCGTCGCGGAGGTCTTCCAGAGTATCGATCTCCGCCCATCTGTTCTTTTCGGTCATCATGACGGTCATTTTCATGCGGCCAGACTCGATAAGTTTGGCGAAGGCCGCCTCGTAATACTGGTCGGTCCGGCCATCGGCGATGAATTCCTCCATCTCCGGTATGATGGCCTCCGCCAATGTCTCACGAGACAGACGGTAGATGTTCACGGTCTTCAAGGCCGGACCATAATCGAATTCGGGTCCTTGGTCTGCTTTCAGGACCATCGCCCCCRCAACTCCGCCATTGGCCAGGACCACCGTCCCATCCATATGAGACTGGAATCGGTCTACGATGGCTATGTTTCCGTCCTCAAAGCCCACCAATCGACTGATCAACTGGTCATCGAAGATCAGGTCTCCCTCCAACAGGAGTGTGTCCTCGTCCAGCTCCGCTTTGGCCAGGCAAAGRGAATACAGGTTGTTGGTCTCGTCATATACCGTGTTTTCCACGTAGGAAAGGCTGACCCCGTGAAATCTTGTACCGAAATGATCGCGGACSGCATCGGCCATGTAGCCAACTACGATAGTGCAGTTATCGACGCCGGCGCTTCGCAGTGCATCTAATTGGTGTTCCATGATCGGCCTGCCGGCCACGTGGACCATGCATTTTGGGCGGGTACGAGTCAGCGGRTCGAGCCGGGTGCCCATTCCCGCGGATAGAATCAGTCCTTTCATCGACTACCTAGCCTCAATGGGTTCGGTCTTTCCCGCCTYGGTGAACTTCGAAAGCCGCATGAGSGCTTCCACTAAGCGTCCATTGTCTTCTTCGGTACGGCAGGCGATCCGTATGAAATTGTCTTCGAGACCCTCTTTAGCCCCACAATCGTTGACCAAGATCCGGGAATCTTCGAATAGACGCTCAGCCAGTTCCCGTCCGGTGAATCCGTAGGATATCCAACAAAGGACGAAGTTCCCCTGCGTGGGATATGGGTRCAGATAAGGGACCGATTCCAGGCCTCGGACCAAGTTTCTCGTAGCAGTTCTAACCTGGCGGCAAGATTCYTCATACTCCTGTTTGTAATCGCCCATCTGCTCAAGGAAAAACTGGGCGAGGGAATTGACACTCCAGATCGGCACATCTTGTCGCAATTCCGCCAGCCGCTCTGCATTTCCCGTGGCGGCATAGCCAAGACGAATCCCCGGAATGCCGCAGTTCTTGGACAGGCTTTTTAAGACCAATAGATTGGGATAATCGCCGATCAGGTCCAACACCGAAGGCTCTGGTTCGGCATCGACAAAGTCCAAGAAGGATTCGTCCACTAATATCAGATTGAGAGACCTCATGCGGTCAAGAAAATGGACCAAGTCGCTCTTGGACAGATAACTGCCGGTCGGATTATTCGGACGGATAAGGAGCGCTGAGTCAGATTCGGTGCGTTTTACGTGATCGATAAATTCGTCGATATCCAGGTCGAAACGCTGTGATGGTTTGAACGAGCAGACTTCCCGGCCCAGAATCTTGGCACGGTTAACAAACTCTWCGAATGTGGGCACGGGCACGGCCAATCGATTTACGTACCGCGATACGACCGCGTTGATCAATTCGCTGGCGCCGTTGCCTACGACCAACTCGTTATGAGTGAGGCCAACCTGTTCGGCCAGCAATGACGAAAGGTACCAATTCGTCGATGGGTAACTGCCGAGCAACTCCGGCAATCTCGCCTGCATGTCTTCAAYCATCTKRGCGGGCGGGAAGTACCGGTTGGTCATGTAACAAAAGTCGAGAACGTTATGGGTCCAATACCCTCCGTAAAGGGAGGAAAGATGATCAATTTCCTGCGATTGCATGTTCACCTCATTTGCGTACGCCAGTCGCCGACCAATAGAAAGACTAAGTTGGACATAAAAGGTTGATGGGTTTCGGTTTTTTCAGGATCTGACCCAGGTCGACTATAGGCCGAATTCCGTGATCAACCGAGATACAGCGGCCGAGACTAAAGAGAGTCTGAGAAGTTCGCTAGTAGAAGGAAAGTGGGCAGGTGGAAATGTCCCTGAGGTTGGTGAGGCAAGTCTCGTTAGATTGTTGGATATTCATGATTGGTCTCCATGTATCGGGCACTACTAAGCTGTCGTTCGCGCCGATACCCRTGGTCGSAGTAATGATAGCAGGCACCAAATAGGYCGTCAAACGAAATGATTGATCTCTGAGCCCACTTTGGTGGCTTGCCGCATCAGCGAAATCGCGGAAGTTTCGGTCCATTTCCTCCCGGTTTCGAACTACGATCTTCAACACCCGTTCCTGGTTGACAATCCTTGGGTCATCACACAGAATCRTGGCGGCCACGCTCTAAAGGCGTTCGTTGCCAGGCGGGGCCAAATAACCGTAATCAGGAGCGATTTCATGTCCACCGGTCCCTTAACTTGGCAGGAAGGTAAGACTCAGGTAGCCGGCGTCGGCCTCCACATGATTCAGGGAGGCAGCGGAGACYCGGTYTTGGTGCTTCACGGTGAGATGGGTCAAACGGTCCCTCTGCGTTACGCGGAATCGTTGGCCCAGGATTTCACTGTCCACATGCCCGCCCACCCCGGGTTTGGCGTAACCAAACGATTGGACTGGATCATGACCGTCCGCGACCTGGCAAGTTGGTATCTGAGGGTGATTGATGAGCTGGAGCTTGGGCGCGTCAACCTACTGGGATTCTCATTAGGAGGTTGGCTTGCGGCTGAGATGGCCTGCCAGTCCCCGCAAACTTTCCGCAAGATGGCACTGGTGGCGCCTACCGGTATCAAGCCGCCCACCGGTGAGATTCTCGACATGTTCTTGATCACGGCGAGAGAGTATTTCGAAGAGAACTTCGTCGACTTTGATTCGACCCCTGAATATTCGACCGCCTACCCCGCAGAACCGACTCCGGAACAGGTGGAACTCTGGGAGTGCTCCCGGGAAGAAGCTGCCCGGCTTACCTGGCGTCCCTACATGTACCACGCTGCGCTGCCGCATCTGTTGGGGCGGTTAAAAGACCTGCCGACGCTCTTGGTCTGGGGAGAACAAGACGGGGTTATCCCGGTCAGCGCGGGCGAGGCTTATCGGCAGGCGATCCAAGGAGCGAGACTTGAGATCATGCCCGATTGCGGGCACCACCCAGAGATGGAAAAGACCGATGAGTTTGTGCGCTTGGTCCGCGAGTTTTTTGCGTAGACCGAGGCCCGAAACTTAGACCAGCGTCCAGTTCTCGACATCGGCGTAGTGAATCATGTCGTTCAACTTAGTCTGCCAACCTTGGAAAAAGGCAGCGGCTTCGGGGATCTCCGTGATTCGCTGCATCTGAAGATTCATATCGGCCAAATTTTGAAGCAACCATTCCACCACAACCTGGTCGGTGCGGCCGCTGTGGTAGTCCGTGTAGATACGGGTCTCCCATTCGATGCCGTGGGACTTCATCTGCATTGCGGCTTCTTGGAAGTGCTCGACCAGAGGCCCAGATTGGCCGACTTTTGCGAAGAATGTCCTGCGATGTACCATCGTCATGATTACACCTCTTTCGGCTAGTTTGCCGATTTTTAGACGGTTATTTCAGAAGTCTGGGCCGCCATCCGCGCTACCAAGAACTCCGCAGCACCGACATGATGGGCCCGGCGTCGGTCACCGGCGTGGGGTTGGTGGCGAGAGACCGGTCGTGCAACGTAGCCGCGGCAATCAACTCCAAGCCCTCCTCGGGAACACCTACGTCACGCAACCGGCCGGGAAGTCCCAATGAGTCGCGCAAAGCTTCGACAGCGTCGGCCGCGGCCAGAGCCGCGTCGTGATCGCTCATTCCAGAGGTATCCACCCCCATGGCCTGGGCGATCAACGCCTGACGGCCGGATGAGCCCACCGAATTGAAACGCATGGTGTGGGGCAGCATTATCGCGTTGGCGTCGCCGTGGGGAACGTCATATAGGCCGCCGACGTGGTGAGCCATCGCCGTGTTCAAGCCCAGACTGCCACCTGCCATCGTCGCCATTGAAGCCGCCGTTTTGGTTTGGAGCAGGCAGTCTAGATCAAGGCTAGGACATTGGGGCAGGTATTTCACCAACATCGATATGGAGTGGAGGGCCATGGAGTCGGATATGGGGTTGTGCTTGGATGAATAGACCGTCTCCACGGCGATGCGCATCTGTCCCATCGCTGTCGACAAAAGGATGCTCATGGGAGTAGTGGCCAAAGCTTGGCCGTCGATGATTATCAACCGGGGGATCGTCCCAGGATCGGCGACCACTATTTTCCGTCCCAGGTCTTTGTCGGTGAATCCGCCGCCCCGGCTCAGCTCGGCCGCTCCCATGGTGGTGGAGACGGCGATGATTGGCACCCGGTCCGGCGAAAATTCTGGAAGAATGACCTTGTCCGGCGGTTCGAATATCACCTGGTGGTCTTGGATCTTTCCGCCCTCGCCCATAAGCGTAGCGATGCCCTTGGTGGTGTCGTGAGTGCTGCCGCCGCCGACGCTGACCAGCGCATCGGGTTTTAGGTCTGAAGCCAGCCGAATGGCCTCATCCAGCGTGTGCACCGGAGAATGGGGGGCCACGCCTGAGAACAGCCCGACGCAACGGTCTCCCAGAGCATCTTGCACCCGCTTGACCACGTCAGATTTCTCCAGGATGGACGGCCCGCAGATGACCATCGCCCTCGTACCGCCCAGCCGGCTAAGTACCGAGGGCAAGCTGCTGATGGCGTCTTCGGCGCAGACCACTTCTTGGGCCACGCTGTTGTAGTTGTAGTTCAAGGTTTGGGCCATCGGGCCACCTCCCCTAATCTCAAAATCAGATTCCCCTGTCCAGTCGTTCCATCTCCACCGCGAACCAGAGGGCCATGCCCCCGCTACGGTCGTCGAAGCCGAAGATGGCGGGACGGTCCAGGTACTCGCGGACATTGTTCTGCACCCCCGTGCTGGCGCAGCCGTCGACCACGCCGCCCACGTCATCGACCCTTTCGGCCACTCCCTGCCAGGCGAGGTCGACTGACTCCCTGAAATCGGCTGAAAGGAAGCCCAGACGCAAACCACGGGCCATGGCATAGCCCATCATGCAGGTGGCGGTGAACTCCAGGTACGATCCCGGCACGTCCAAAACCTGGTTCAATTGGCCTGACGGGTGTTGCAACCGGCGTAGCGACGCCATCAGCCGGCGGTACATATCCACGATCGCCGGACGTTGTGGAAGGTCCTCCGGAAGGTAGGTCAGAGACTCGACCAACCCCATGGCGGCGAACCCATTTCCTCTACCCCAATAATAGGCGGCCGACCTGCAATGCCAGAACAACCCATGGGATTGCTGGATCTTGCCGTCCAGCAAGAAATTGGCCAGGATGCCGGTGTATTTCGTGTTTCCAGTCAGCTTGAACGCCCGCCCCAAGATCGCTCCGCTCATGAACATGTCTTCAGTACGGAAATCTGGGTCGCAGGGCTTGGGAGCGCTGCCTTGTCCTCTAGATTCGAAACGGTCCGCCGCTTGGATGACTAGGTCGTTGTAGCGGGCTTCTCCGGTGGCGTCGGCCAGTTCGTCCGCCCAGACCACCGACGCCAGCGCCGATGGCGCCAGGTCCTCAGGAACGCCCCCTGTAGCGAAGCGCTCCAACAATGATGTTATGTCCGGAACAGGGTCATCGCCATTCGGTTCCAATTGGTGAAGCCGGAGACGGCCGCTGATGGGAACTCCCTGGGTGTAGACCACGGGGTCAAAGGTATGCCCGTAGGCCGTAGCGAGGACCTTGGCGATCTCAGTCTTGGGCCGGCTGCGGCGGGCGTCCAGCGCCTTGCGTGCGTTCGACTTTGTCAACACATCGAGCTGCCGCAGCATGCTGAACAACCGGCTCAGTTCCCGAGGTAGWTKCTCAWSYNTKGCNNCKTCNGCNGCAGTSCTGGAATCGTCCCCAGGCCGTCGGGGTGCCCGGAGCCCAAGGCAGCCAAGAATCCCTGTCCGCCGGAGATGGTCTTGGCAGCAAGTCCCGGTGCGAGGCTSTGGGCTGMCTGGTTGTACTCCCAGGTCAGCGAGTCGCCCGACTGCAATTCTAAGACCAAGTCTGGCGCCTGGAAGCAGACCCAGCGCCAGAGATAACGCTTCTCCGGGTCTTCCGGGTCGTAGAAGAACTTGCCTTCAGGCGGGTAGACGCCGGAGGGRTCGCCGCCCGCGCCGTTGCCTGGCGCGGTGTTCAGGCGCAGGCCGTCAGGGTTGGCGCAGGGCACGGCGCTAAGGGCGATGCGCAGGGACARAGCATCCCCGCCGCCGGCAAACAGCTCCAGGGCATGAAGCGCCATATCAACGTCAGCTTTATAGCCGGTCAGTCCTCCCAGGAGCAAGATCCGAGTCCGGGAGGTCTCTACCGAGTATGCGTTCCGGTCCAACAATGCGGGTATCTGGCCTAGAGAACGCGTGACTCCGCAGGACGTGCGGTCCCAGAATCCGGGCCGGGCACGGATCAGAGTGTCTATGGCGTCTTTTATGGTCTCTTCTGTGGACAAATCTTCCTCTCGCCTAGTTTTCTGTGGATGCGGACATGATTATCAAGTCTCTCGAATCGCCCATGGCATCCGAGTCCAGTATCAATTCAATCATCTTTTCCACGGAAGATGTTGGGGGTGGACGTAGGGCGTGGACGGCGCAGTCACGGAATTTGTCCTTTAATCGTTCTGTAGACAATGGGTTGTCCGGCGAAGCTGACGGTGGTTGCAACTCCATGGTCGCTGAATYTCCRCTGRCACAGACCACTTCRATCTCCGCCCAGCCTTTCGGAGCGCCGTGTTTGCTCTCCGCTTCGACCAGGTCCGATGCCGCCAAGACCGCGGAGTGATCGAAGGMGTTGATCTGGTCGATGCCAACCCCGCCAAGGACCAGCGCGCAGCCGATCAGGTAGGGCAGACTGAATTGGGCCTCAACCTGCTGCTGGGGTCGGACGACTCCCGAGGAAACGCTGTACCGGGACGTATATGTCTCCGGGTCCGTCCGCACTGTCACGGATTCCAGAGTATTCGTGCTTAGGTCAAGCTTGTGGTGCAGTTTGACCGCCGCATCGATGTAGCTGTGGGTGGGACGGCCGCAAGGGTAGGGTTTGAGACTGATCCGGTCACCCAGGTATTCCTGTCCAAGGCCGGCGTCAATGAGCGACAGGTCGTATCCGTCCGGTTGATACATGGGAAAGAAGCCGTATGTCCCAGCAAAGACGTTTTCAGCTCCTGTAAAGCCTTCCTTGGCGAGGAAGGTCGCAAGCACCGCGCCGTGGGCCGCCTGACCGGCCTGGAAACGCTTGGTCAGCGCGCCGTCGACGATGCATTGCCGGTTTCCGGCCGCCTGACTGTAGGCGATGCCGAAGGCGTGGACCATCTGCGTTTGTGACAACCCCAGCAGCTTGGCTGCCGCCGCGGTCGCGCCAAAGATGCCGAATGCGCCGGTACGGTGCCAGCCCCGGTCGTCGTAGGCCGCCAGTCCCAGCCGGCAGGAAACGTCCAACCCCAAGGTTACGGCCAGCATCAACTGGTCTCCGGCAACCCCTCCCAACGACTCGCCCACGGCCAAACTCGCCGCCAATACGGAGGTCCCAGGGTGCACATGTCCGCCCTTATCGAAGGTGTCGTCGAAGTCTAGGGCGTGGCCCATGGCCGAGTTGACCAACGCCGTATGGTGGGCAGGCATCTTGGTCCCGATAACGGCCAGACTCGCCTCTTCCGTGCCGCCCCAACGGCCAGTAACGGAAACGAGTTCTTTGATGCCCGGCGCTCCGCTCCCGCCCAGCATGCAGCCAAACGTGTCCAGCACGTCGCGGCGCGTGGCCGTCAGCGTCTCTTCGGGAACGTTTTCGACGCCGGTGTTGAATACGTGGGCAGCCAGAGTATGGGCGGGATCGATTTTGGGCGTGGTGGATGCCATCGGTGAACGGTCAGCTACTTCTGGACAATGTCCACGTTTACAGTCCGGGTCGCCGAGACGGTGAAGGTCAGCGAAGCGGTGCCGCCACCCTCGGTGCTGTCCATGACGTGGATGTTCTCCGGGCCTTCCAGATAGTTGATYTCGTCGCCTTCCACGCGGAAGGGACGGTCGTGYCCGGGATAGAAGACGTTGGAGGCCGCCACCATCTTCTCGACGCTCTCCTGGGCGTCTTCCACGTCCCAGAAAATGTTGTAGGGGATGCCCCGGGACACGGTACCACTCTCGGGCATAGCGTCTCCGGCCAACAAGACATTCTCGCCGTTGATCTCGGCCAGGATGCTCATGTGGCCTTTGGTGTGTCCGGGTGTCTCGATGATCGAGACGCCGTCCACGATCTTATCTCCCTCCGAGACCACGTCAACCTTCATGTTCCGCATCATGTCGGCCATCCCAGCCGCCACCGCCAGGTCCCACTTGTTGGGGTTTCGGGCGTAGTCRATCTCCGTGGGGTTGACCAGCACGCGGGCGTTGGTGAACAAGTCGGTGTTCTGGCAGTGGTCCCAGTGCATGTGGGTCAGGATGACGATATCGATGTCAGCGGGCTCCAGGTCTCTGGCTTTCAGGGCCTTGACCAGGAACGGGCGGCGCGACGACGGCCCGGTGTCGATCAGGATATTGTGGTTACCCACCCGCAGCAGCGAGTTGGTGGAATAGCCGAACGACCCCTGGTCTGTGGTAAGGGCGAATCCGTAGGTCAGTACGTCCAGTGTCGCCATGTTGAGCTTTCCTTTCCGGCGTCCACATTGACGGCCGCCGATCTGAATCGAGATGGGTCTAGCGGAARTTGGGTATCACTTTCTCGGCGAATAGCCGTAACGAACTGGAAACCTGGTCGAAGTCGAGACCGCCGGCATCCAGGTAGCTGATGAAGTTACTTACGTGGTTCGATTCCAGTTCCTTGATGGCGGCGGTGACCTTCTCCGGGCTGCCGATGGCCGCCATGCCCTCTTTGCCGCGCTCTTCCAACAGGTCTTTCTCGATGAACGGGTCGCGGACGTAGTTCTCGTAGCCTCGCAGTCCACCGGGGGCGTTAGCCATCACAGAGACCGGCCGGCGCAGGTACTCACCCATGTCGCCGGCCCACTGCAGCCTKGGAGTCAGCAGGTCGATGGCCTCTTGGTCGGTGGGAGAGACATAGACGTTGCGGACGGCGGCGATATCTATGTCGCCGGGGGCCACACCCTCCTCTGTCATSCGCCGGTGATAAAGGCTGATCAGGTTCTGAYCGGAGTCGGGCGAGGCGGGGAAGAAGCTGCTGCCCACGGTGAACAGTCCCCACCGGTTGGAGACAGCGATCTCCACAGACTCAGGGCTGTGGGTGACCGCCATGTATATGGGCGGGGTCGGCTTCTGCACCGGCTTGGGGATGACCATGACCTCTGGGAATGAGAAGAATTTCCCGTTGTAGGAGAAGCGCTCTTCGGTCCAGGCCTTGATGGCGATGTCCATGCCCTCGACGAACCGGTCCCGTGACTCGGCGATGTCGATGCCGTAGACATCGAACTCCCGCTTCTGGTAACCCCGTCCGACGCCGACCACCAAACGGCCGCCGCTGATGATGTCGATCGTGGCCAGGTCTTGGGCCAGGCGCAGCGGCGCGTGCCAGGGCACAATGGTGCAGGCCACGCCGATCTTGACCCTCTTGGTGCGGGCGGCGATGGCGGCCAGCAGACTGTGGGGTGAACTGATGATGCTGTGCTCGCTGAAGGCGTGCTCCGCGATCCAGACCGAATCGAAGCCAAGCTCTTCCGCCAGTTCCGCGCCTTTCAGGATGTCTTCATAGACTTCCACATCGGTGCGGCTGACCGGGTTTGGGTTGACCTTGTGCTCGTCGTCGTACTGCTCGTGAAGTTGGGGGCGCTGCCCAACGAAGAAGGCTCCAAATTCCATGCTGTTAACCCGCTTTCTCAATCTCGCTGTAGACTTTGCCCATCAGGACCACAGAGTCGTTCTCAACATCGGTGAACCACCGGATCAACGAACGGGTCAGAGGGTCCACCAAATCGTCTTCCATGGCGGCCTCGTAGCGTTCGCGGACGCTGGGCGTGGGCTGCCGAAGTCGCGACTCCTTGAGCCAGGCGATCTTCTCGGCATCAGATATGTCTGAAGAGACGACCCGTACCTTCTCGTCAAACTCTGGGTCCTCGATCTCCTGAGTGTCAAATCCCAATTCTTTGACCCGGCGGTCGAAGATATCGCCGTGGCTGTACTCCCGCGCCGCCACGAAAGACAGGCACTCTTTCAAGTCTTTGTTGTCGGTCTTGTTGGCCCACGCTTCCAGATAGACGCCGGCCCTGGCTTCTTGGAGGCGGATGTCGTTCAGAAGGTCTACGTACTCGGGTTTGGAGGTCATATCGGCACTGCTCCTGCGAAGGGGTTCTTGATGAATGCGCTACGCCTGACTGCGCTTATCGTTCCAGTGGGGAGTGTAGTGTGCCCGGTTGGGGGTGTCAATCGCGTCTCAACGTCCGAATCAGCCATGCTAAAATGCCATAATCCCAGGCGAGAGGAGTGCTGCTTTGGCCCCGATGTCAGAAGCCCAGCGTGGCATGGTCAACACCATCCGCGAGTTCGTGCGCCGAGAGGTCAACCCGGTGGCCCAGCAGATGGAACACGACGACGAATACCCGGTGGAGTTGGTCGAGCGCATGAAGGAATTGGGCCTGTTCGGCGCGATCATCCCCGAAGAGTACGGCGGCCTGGCCCTAGACGTTAGCACCTACGCGCTGATCATCGAGGAGATCTGCCGGGGGTGGATGAGCCTGAGCGGGATCCTGAACTCCCATCTCATCATGGCCTACATGGTCACGACCAACGGCACCGAGGAGCAGAAAGAGCATTACCTGCCTTTGATGGCCACCGGAGAGAAACGGGGCGGCATCTGCATCACCGAGCCCAACACCGGCAGCGACGTGCAGGCCATCGAGACCAGGGCGRTGCGCGACGGTGACGATTACGTGGTGAACGGCAGCAAGAGCCTGATCACCAACGGCCGGCACGGCAACACCTTCGCCCTGGTGACCAAGACCGACATCAATGCCGACCCACCCCGGCGCGGCATCAGCATCTTCATCGCCGAGAAAGGGCCCGGCTTCAACGTGGTCCGCGACATTCCCAAGCTGGGCTACAAGGGAGTCGACACCTGTGAGTTGTCCTTCGAGGACTACCGGGTGCCGGGCGGCAACCTGGTGGGCGGCGAAGAAGGGAAGGGGTTCTACCAGATACTCAGCGGGCTGGAATTGGGCCGGATCAACGTCGCTGCCAGGTGTCTGGGGGTGGCGCGGGCTGCCATGGAAGAAGCGGTCAATTACGCCCATCACCGCAAGACCTTCGGGAAGCCCATCGGGGAGCATCAGAGTATCCAGATCATGCTGGCCAACATGGCGACCAACATCCAGGCCGCCCACCTGATGGTCCTYCACGCGGCGGACAAGAAGGACAGGGGCGAGCGGGCCGACATGGAAGCGGGGATGGCCAAGTTGTTCGCCAGCGAGATGTGCATGCAGGTGACCATCGACGCCATGCGGATCCACGGCGGCTACGGCTACACCCAAGACCTGACCGTGGAGCGTCACTTTCGTGACGCCCCCCTGATGATGATCGGAGAGGGCACCAATGAGATTCAGAGGATCCTAATCGCCCGGCACCTGATGAAAGATTTCTCCTCGGGAGATTTTTTGTACGAATTGGGCCTATAGTGTCGGATAACCAACCGTTGCGAGGTAAAACCCATGGTGCGCAATAACAAAGAAACCGGAATCACTCAGACCTTGGCGGCATTCGCATCAAACGTGAACTACGAGGACCTGTCGCCCGACGTGGTGGACTGGGCCAAGTACCTCTGCCTGGATTTCGCCGGCGTCACCCTGAACGGCTCCACCACTGACTCGGCCAAGACGGTGGTCAAAGCCTTGGAAGACGTGGGCCGTTCGGGGCCGTCGGCCGTCATCGGGACGGACAAGCGGGTCTTGCCCGAGTACGCCGCCCTGGCCAACGGCACCGCGTTCCACAGCATCGAGATGGACGACATCAACAATGAAGCATCGCTGCACCCCGGCGTGGTCGCATTTCCGACGGCCCTGGCCATGGCCGATATCACTCAGGTCAGCGGCAAGGAGTTCATCTCCGCGGTGGTGGCCGGATATGACGTGATTGTGCGTTTGGGCAGGGCGCTGAAACCCAAGGAGCATTACGGCCGGGGTTTCCACCCAACCGGCACCTGCGGGGCCTTTGGCGCCGCCGCCGTTTCAGCGCGGCTCTTGGGGCTCAAAGGTGATAGCTACACCCACGCCCTGGGTATCGCCGGCAGTCAGGCCGCCGGCAGCATGGAATACCTGGCCCAGGGCGCCTGGACCAAACGCCTGCATCCCGGTTGGTCCGCTCACAGCGGCATCTGGGCGGCCCTTCTGGCCCGGGCTGGATACACCGGGCCCACAACCATCTTGGAAGGACGGGACGGTTTCCTGACCGCCTACTCAGGCGATCCGGACCCAAGCCTGGTCCTCAAAGACCTGGGCGATGAGTATCAAGTTACCCGGACYGGCGTGAAGCCCCACGCCTGCTGCCGCTATAACCAAGGGCCCATCGATTGTCTGCTTGATGTGAAGCAGAACCACGATTTCCAGCCCATGGACGTCGAAGAGGTCAAGATCGGCATGCTGAGCGGCGGGATGGGGCTCGTCGCCCAACCGGAAGAGGCCAAGCGGAACCCCACGTCGGTTGTGGACATGCAGTTCAGCATGCCCTTCGCCGCCGCGGTGGCCTTGACCTACGGCAAGGCGTCGCTTGACGAATACGCTCTCGGCGTTCCCGATCGGCCTGAGGTCCGTCACATCATGGACCGGGTCCAGTGCGTGACAGACCCCGAATTGGATGCCCTTTATCCTCGCCACTTCCCGACCTGGGCGGAAGTCCGCACAAAAGACGGCCGGACCATGCGCAGTGAACTGACCTACCCCAAAGGCGACCCGGAGAACCCCGTGACTTGGGACGAGATGCGAGACAAGTTCAACCTTCTTTCGGCACCGGTGATCAGCGGCCAACGCCAGCAGGAAATCATGACCGCCATCGATAACCTGGAGCAACTAGACGACGTCCGCCAACTGGCCTCCCTCCTGAGCACGGAGTAAACCAAACCTGAACGCTGATTTCTGATGGCTGACCAGCCTCTTAAAGGCGTCCGAGTCTTGGAGATGGCCCAGGCCATCGCCGGGCCCTTCGCCGCCCGTACCCTGGCCGACATGGGGGCCGAGGTGATCAAGGTGGAGCAGCCCGGCGTGGGCGACATGTCCCGCCGCATCGGACCCCATTTCCTAGGCGGCGAGAGCGCTTACTACCTCAATTTCAACCGCAACAAGCAGAGCGTCACCATCGACCTGCGTCAAGCACAGGGCCAAGAGGTCTTCCAGCGCTTGGTTGCGGTTTCAGACGTGGTCTTCGACGCCTTCCGTCCCTCGGTGCTCGACCGTTTGGGCATCGGATACGAGTCGCTGAAAAAAACCAACCCCACGGTCATCGCCTGCTCGCTGTCAGCCTTCGGCCAGGAGGGCCCCTACCGGGAACGGCCCGGGTTCGACGGCATCGTGCAGGCCATGGGCGGCGGCATGAGCGTTACCGGCCACGARGGCCAACCGCCGGTTTTCATGGGGTTTCCGGTGGGCGACATGGTGGGCGGCTATGTGGCRGCGCTGAGCATCGCATCGGCCCTATACGGACGCAGCATGACCGGAGAGGGCCGYCACTTAGACATCAGCCTTTTGGACGTGCAGATCGCCTTACAGGGCCATCTGGGGCAGTTCTATTTAGTGTCCGGCGAGGTGCCGGCGCCCATCGGCTCCAGTCACCCGTCCAATCTGCCAGTGGGCGCCTACCAGACGWYRSWSGGMMKCTACRTCCARGTCCACTGCGCCAGCCAGGAATTTGCCATGAAGACGCTGCAGATGATGGCCGGCGAGGTTGACGAACTGCAAGGAATGGCCGAAGACCCGCGCTTTCAGACCCAACCAGACCGCATGGCCAACCGGGACGCTCTGGACGACGCATTGGCCCGCGGCTTCGGCTCCAAATCCAGGTTGACCTGGTTGGAGTTGCTGGTGAAGTGGGACGTGCCCGGCGGGCCGGTGAACAACATCGCCGAAGCGCTGGCCGACCCACAGGTGCTGCTGCGCAACATGGTGGTCGAAGTCGACCACCCGACGGCCGGGAAATACGCCACCGCCGGCAACCCGATCAAGACCRGCGCGCCTGAAGAATTCAACCCACCGCCGACGTTGGGCCAGAACACGGACAGCGTCTTGACCGGCTTATTGGGGTTCAGTGAAGGCGAGGTCGAATCCCTACGTAAGACGGGAGCGGTCTGAGCAGGCGTCGGTTTAAGATGAACTTAGGAGAGGMATCATGGCTTCAGATGTAAAGATCGGTCTTCTGGTGCCCGGCGGTTTTGGCGGCACACCGCCCAGCATGGCCGAGTTCAACAGCTTTTTTCGACGGGCCGACGAGTTGGGTTATGACTCGCTGTGGGTCATCGACCGCCTATTCCACAACATAAATATCATCGACCCCATGACCCTCATGGCCTGCGCCGCGGCGGTAACCGACCGCATCCGGCTGGGCACCTCAGTGTTGTTATTCGTCATGCGAAATCCGGCTTTGGTGGCGAAGACTATCTCCACCATCGACTATCTTTCCGGCGGCCGCGTGACCTTGGGCATCTCTCTGGGCGGCCGGGACAACGAATATGAGCCGATGGGAGTCGATGTGAAGCGGCGGGTGAGCCGATTTACAGAGGGTCTGGAGGTGATGCGCCGGCTGTGGAACGAAGACGGCGTTACCCACCACGGAAGGTTCTTCGACATGGATAACGTGACAGTAAACCCCAAGCCGGTACAGAAGCCGGGAATCCCGGTGATCTTCGGCGGGACCGCCGAAGGGGTTTTTAAGCGGACCGGCGAACTGGCTGACGGTTGGGTATCGGGCGGAACCGGCAACGCTGAAGGATACGGGCAAGCCCTGGAGAAGATCAGGGGCTACGCTCAGGCGGCAGGGCGGGACCCAGCCAGCCTGGACTCGGCAAAGCTGATGTACTGCTATGTGGATGACGACCGGGAACGGGCCAAGTCGGAGTTGGAGAACTTCACCCRCGCTTACTATGGCCCCCAATACGACGTGGAGAACAACTGCGCCTACGGTACCGGAGAGCAATGCGCGGAGGTGATYCAGAGGTATATAGATAACGGGGCCAAAACGATCATCTTGGGGCCGACCTGGCCGGACAACAGCCAGATCGAACGTATCTGGAACGAGATCGTGCCCAGATTGAGGTAGGCGGCCTATTTGGGCAGGGCTTCCGCCAGTCCGCGRATGGCATCAGCCACCAAATCCGGCTGGTCGCATTGGACGCAGTGCCCGCTCTCTTCGGCGATGATGTGGATTCCGGCAGAAGACAGGCGAACCAGGTCCCGCTGCGATTCCAACCAAGCCTCGGCCAACTTATCTCTGACGTCTTGGTCGATGAAGGGCGGCAGGTTGGGCACTYCGGCGGTGATCACCGTCAGCGGCAAGCCGCCCAGGTTTGCATCGGACTCCACCTGATCTAGGCTGGCCACGATGTCCACGCCCTCCGGGTTGGCTTGAGTCGCTCCTAGGAACAAAGCCATGGCCTCGTCTCCGAGGATCTCCGCGGTACGGACGAGGTTATCTTTCTGCAGGCTGTCCACTAACACTACTCCCACGATATTTCCGGGATGCTGAGCAGMGTATAGCTGTGCGATCAAGCCGCCGTAGGAGTGGCCAACCAGGACTAGCGGCCCCGCCACTCCGGCCTCAGATAGCAGCATATAGAGGCTATCGGTAGCGCTTTGAGCGGTTGGGATGCCTTCAATGACATCGCTCTGTCCCAGACCAGCCCGGTCGTAGCTGCAGACCAGATTGGTCTCTGAGACACTCCTCTCCACCGGCTCCCAGTCGTGATTGTCACTGGCCAATCCTGAAACGAGGACCACGGCCGGAGCTCCCTCACCGGAACACCTGATGTTAAGCCGGTGTCCGCCCACATCCACCAACCGAGATTCCGGGTTGTAGCTGCTCCCGCAGGCGACGGCTAGCAGGATGAAAATAGTAACGCCGGATACTGTTTTGGGCTGGATAAATTTGTGATTTGCCATTCTTTTTCCGGTCGTGGTGAGCCTGTCGAACCATTGTTGTTCCGCCAGACCAATTGCTGCCAACAACATGACTGAGGCGCGCCCTTCGACAGGCTCAGGACGAACGAATCTGACCACGAAGTGCCACAAGTGAAGGYCTACCCGGTTTCCCGGACCAATTCCTCCACCCTAACTTTGATCTGGTCTTTGATGGCACGCACGGCGTCGATGGGGATGTTGAAGGCGTCTTCGGTGTCCCAGAACTCCACCTTGCCGCTCTCGACAAGATAGTCCGGCCAGGTCTCCCGTTCGGCCATGACAATCACTTTGTCGGCGGCGTCAACCAACTCGGGCGTGAGTTGGGTCCTTTGTTCTGATGAGAAGTCCTGGTCTTCTTCCTCGCTCATCAATTCCAATACCAGCACCACGSTGRNGTSSAACTTCGGCGYGCTCGGCCACAGTCTGGCCATCCATCTCCAGCACCATAGTCCCGGCGCTTGTGGACTGATGCTTGGAAAGCCGGTTGAACATGGCCTGGGCCATCTGGCTTCGTCCGAGGTTGGCCCGGCAAACAAAAAGTACGTCCAACGTTAAATACTCACACAACGGGCTGTGCCAGCACGCCGGGGGCTACCCGCCGGGGCAGCCATCTACCGTCGCTGGAGGAGCCCAGCAGTCTGCCGTCTTCCACGATGACTTTGCCGCGGAGCATGGTCAGCACTGGGTAGCCGTGGCACTCGAAGCCCTCCCAGATGGAGTAGTCCGAGTCGGCGTGCAGGTCATCCAGGGTTAGTGTTTTCTTGATGTCCGGGTCGAAGAGCACGATATCGGCGTCGCTGCCCGCGGCGATCGCGCCCTTCTGGGGATACATCCCCAGTATCTTAGCGGCGTTGCCGGAGGTGATATCGGCGAACCGGTTCAGCGATATCCGGCTGGTGGAGACCAGCTTGGTGAAGGTGACCGGCATCCGGGTCTCRATGCCATTATGCCCGCCGCAAACGGTCTTGATGGTGTCGCCGGACAGCTTCACCTCTTTGTAGGTGGTCCATTCGTCGGTGGCAGTGATGCACATGGGGCCGTCYACCAGGCCCTGCAGCAGGGCATCCCGGTCGTCGGCGTACTTGATGGCCGGGTAGGTGTGGATCGCCAGGCCGCCCGGCTTCTTGTAGTCCTCGCAGGTGAACTCCAAGTAGTTGTGCAGGGCCTCGCCGTATACGGGCAGCAGCTTGGCGCGGGCCTCGGCCACGGCGGCAACGCCCTCTTTGGCGGTGGTGTGGACGAAATAGATGCCGGTCTCGGTGCTCTCAGCCAGCCGTATGACCTTCCGGAAGGCGATGTCCTCGGAGAGATTGTTGTGGACCAGGTGCAGGTTGCTGCCGTGGTCGTTGCCCTCCGAGACCAGTTTCTCTTCCATGTAGGTGACGATGTCGTCTTCCTCGGCGTGGACGGCCACGATGCCCCCGTGCTTGGCCACCTCCTGAAACACGGCCCACARGTGGCCGGTGGGTATCTTGGCGAAGAAGGTGGTGAACACTTTGAAGCTGGCCAGTCCCGACTGGATAGCCTCGCCAATCTCGCCGATCGTCTGCGGGGAAACTGCCCCGGCCARRATGTAGTGGAAGGTGAAATCGATATACGAGTGGCCTGTGAAGGTCTGGCGGCGTTTCTCGATCTGRGACATGATTGGGTCAGCAGGAGGCACAGCGCCTGGATTCAGAGGCAGGTTGCCGGCAAAGTCGACGTAGGTGGTGACGCCGCCGAAGGCCGCGGCACGGCTGGCGGCTTCCGGTGGCTGGGTGAACACCTCGCTCTTGCCGCCGGCCCAATAGTCGGGCACCGGAACATTGATGTGGGTATGGGGCTCGATACCGCCCGGAAGCACGATCTTGCCGGTCGCGTCGAGGGTCCGAACACCGGCTGCATCGAGGGTCCCTGGCGCGGCCACCGCGACGATCTTTTCGCCCTCGATGCCCACATCCATCACTGATGCGCCTTCCGGCGCAACCACCGTTCCGCCTTTGATGATTAGGTCCAGCATCCGAGGCCTCCATCGCATTGATGACTGGGGTTTTGSGAGTAGGTAGCTAGGYCAGCACTATATCCGACGCCAGCGTCTCCGGGATCCAACGGCCAAGCAGTTCTTCCAGGTCGTCCCGGCACTCTTCGAGGCGGTGTTCGGCGCCATCGTAAAGCACCAATTCCTTGGGCTCGTTGGCCATGTCGTAGATCTGTTGCCCGCAGGTATACGCCAGGCGGGTGTCGGCCTTGCCGTGCACCACCAGCAGCTTGCGGGGGGCGACCCGTCCGGCCATGCCTGCGCCGTAGGTCTGGGGAGACAGCGCCACCACCCCTTTGATGTGAGAGCTGTTGGCCCCAGCGGCGATGACCACCGCCCCGCCGAATGAATGCCCAACAACCACCACCGGCTGGTGTCCGGCGGCTTTCAGGTATGACACGCCGGCCAGAAGGTCCAGGGCGCACTCAAAGACGTCGTTGGGACCACGGTAGTCCAACCGCAAAGATGTGATGCCTTCTCCGCTGAATCTCTCGGCCATGCGGGCATAGGTACCGGGCCCGGGGCCGCCGAACCCGCCCCGGGCGCCGCAGACCCAGATGACTGCTTTATCTGTGTCCGGAGCGCGATGGAGGATGGCTTTGAAGTCCCCGCGGTTGGTCGTGAACTTGAGGCCTTCGCCGGTGTTACCGTCCGGGAGATCGATTCCCTCAACATCCCGGATGCTCATCAGCTCGCCCACTGATTTTGCTTGCTCTTCTGGCATATTTACCCTTAATCCAAGAAATCGTGGAGCACRGAGATGAAGTCGTCTGGATTGTCTTCGAAAACCATGTGGGCGGCCCGGTCAACATGCACGAGCTTGCCATCGGGCAGGACCTGGACCATCTTCTCGGCGGTCTCCAGACCCAGAGTATCGGTCTCGGAGCCCCTGACGATCAGTACTGGGAAGTCCAATTTAGGCAGGTCCAACCAGAGATCGGGCTGCTTAGACCCGGAATTGTTTCGCCGCTGCTCCCGGACCTGGAGATCGTAGCGCCAGCCGAACTTGCCGTTGGGGAGTTCCTTGGTGGCGTAGGTCAGGCGGCGGCGGAGCACCGGCTCGGAGCAGAACCGGTTCTGCTTGCTCTGGTAGGCGAATACGTCCTCGAAGGAGTCGAATTCCTCGGGAACGTCCTTTATCTCTTGGGTGATACGGGCCGAGCCTTTAGGATCAAGGTCCGGGCCGATGTCTATGATGACCATCTTCTGAATCTTTTCGGCGTTGCGCCCGGCAAAGGCCATGCTGTTGCGGCCGCCCATCGAGTGGCCGACCAGGATGAATGAGTCCARTCCAACCGCTTGGCAGAAGCCTTCCAGGTCGGCGACGAACGACTCGCTGGAATAGTCACCACCCGGCGCCCAATCGCTCTCACCCCGGCCCCGTTGATCTAAGGCCAGCACGTGGTAGTCCTGGCAAAACTCGGCGGAGACATCGTCCCACGAGTGGCAGTGCCCACGCAGACCGTGGAGCAGCAGGACCTTGGGCTTGCCCTCAGTTCCCCAGTCCAGATAGTGCAGTTTGATGCCGTTTACGTTGACCGTCTTGTCCTTGGGTTGCACAGATGTGGCCATCTCGTCTCCTTCGATACAGGGGGCGCGTAACCAGGGCACGCCGAATTGGGAGTCAGTTTAGCATACGGCTGGTGCTTAAACCCGGTTTCCAGCGGGTGTGCTAAGCTGGCCGAAATCCGCCATTCGGCACGCTCACGAGAATTTCATGAAAGCGATCCAGGTAACCGGACCCCGCAGACTAGAACTTGCCGAGGTCCCCGTCCCGGAGCCGGCGGAGGGCGAAGTCCTGATCAAGCTGGAGGCCTTGTCGGTCTGCGGCACCGACATGATGGCCTATCGCCATCCCCAGCCGGAGGAAGACTACCCGCTGGGGCACGGTACTCCAWGCCACGAGTGCGCCGGGACCATCGTCCAGAGCGATCTGTCCGAGTGGCCGGTGGGACGCCGGGTGATCTACTTGCCCGCGCTGAACCTGAACGGCGGCGCGGAATATGTGGTGGCCCAGCCAGAGACGCTGGTCTCCGTTCCCGATGACGGTGACATGGGCGAATGGCTCATGTGCCAGCCTTGGGGCACGGTGCTTTACGCGTTGGAGCAAGTTAGGGAGCGGGTCGGGCCCGTCGCCGGGAAGAACGTGGCGGTCCTGGGCCAAGGATGCATCGGGCTGCTTTTCACCATGACGCTGAAGCARATRGGCGCGCGAAAGATCATCGCCATCGACCCCAACGAGCACCGTCTGGCAATGTCCCGGAAGCTGGGCGCCAACCTGGCTATCAACACCAGCAGGGTCGCGCCG
This sequence comes from Dehalococcoidia bacterium, assembly GCA_002746355.1. Taxonomy (GTDB): domain Bacteria; phylum Chloroflexota; class Dehalococcoidia; order Lucifugimonadales; family UBA3495; genus UBA9611. The sequence continues at coordinate 90,886 of NVWX01000009.1, forward strand.
CGGAAGGTGGTCCAGGAAGTATTCGGCAACCAGGGGGCCGACATCGTGGTGGAAGCCAGCGGTGACGCTACGGCGTTGGACCAGTGTGTGGGTATGGCGCGGATGTACGGCACGCTGGTGCTATTCGGCATACCCGAGGAGAAAGAGGTCACTTTCGATTACCTGACGGCCATYTCCAAGCAACTGACCCTGGTCGGAACGGTCAGCGCCACCTGCGAGGCCCCGGCCAAGCCCATCCAAGAAGCGGTGGACCGGCGGGCCAATGGCGAAGTTGACCTRTCATGGCTRATCACCCATAGGCTTGGGTTCGAGGAAGCACCGGCGGGGTACGAGCTTTACGCGGACCGCGGGGATGGGCTGATCAAACTGGTGCTGGAGATCTGAAATCCSCAACACGAACATTGTTTTCGTTAGCGAGRAATAACAATAGCAAGAGGGCACGACGTCAGAGTATCGTGCCCTCCTGTTTTGGGGGACCCGGCCCGTGGGCCGGGAGGTAATGACGTCGATTAGATCCCGAAGTCATTCTCCGCGCTGATGTACGTCTGCCTGCTGGCGAACGCTACCTTAGGCGAGTTAGTGAGCGATTCATTCTCTTCGCTGACGTAAGCCTGGCTGCTGGCGAACACTACCTTAGTTGAGTTAAGAAGCGATTGATTCTCCTCGCTGATGTACACCTGGCCGGTGGCGAACACTACTTTGAGCGCGCCACCAAGGAAATCGTTCTCTTCGGCCATCGCCATCAGGCCGTTGGCATTCCCAGTTGCGATCACGACTTTGGGCGTGGCGGGAAGAAAATCGTTTCCCTCGGCCGTGCTGTTCYAGYTTGCGAACTCGCTGCTCGAAAATATGGTCAATGGATCAGAAACTGGTTGCGCGAATGCCGTCCCGAATTGGGTGCCCCCAGCAGGAGCAGGCTTGCCGTGTAGGCGTTCAGCGATAATGGGACACTTTTAGGGGGAGAAAAACATGAGGGTGGTGGYGTGTTTGGACTCCCGGTGCAGGGTATRGATCTACCGYACCTAGAAAGGAGCCRRAAGTGYCCCAAGAYAWCAMCGCTCAARCCCAAGTAGCAGAGACCTCGACCCAAGAGACCAAGACTTTCATCCGGCAGGTCCGGA
>NVWX01000081.1 GCA_002746355.1 Dehalococcoidia bacterium
ATTGATGGCCGGACAATAGCCACCTACTCCTAAAGAATAGGTAGCTATGGCAACGCCCAAAGCGCCGGTGTACGGGCACTTGGCCAATATCGTGAATGTATGTCGTTCTACGCCAAGACGGATTTCGTCCATTTGCAAACCTCCCTACGGGAGAATCTAGGTATCGCCAATTGGCGACACCTACACGGAAGCCCCCTCAATCGCGGGGGCTTTTCTTGTTTCTGGTACACCCCACATCGGGAAGCCTAGGGTGCGGGGTACTGGTGACGGTSGSKGKGKSYWYRYYSRSRWGGGGCGGGCTGARAKYAGATAACTNNNMKYMMYACRATTATGCGTKGGTYGGCCTCATRGTGTGCCAGGTTGTGGCTTTCTCRTAGGTGTGGGCRACGTTCAAAATGGTGGCCTCRCCCCCTGGYCGGCCWGCAATCTGTAGGCCGAYGGGYAATCCTTGGGCTCCAAATCCACAGGGYACGGARAYAGCCGGTGTGCTTGAYAGGTTRAAGCTGTTGGTGCGCATGAAAGGTAACCGGGAGGTTGTCTCTTTGCTTGTCACYACCGGGTCATCTTGCAGYKYGGGAGCCACTTTGCCCGATGTTGGCATTAYCAGRACGTCGTACCTCTCCAATGCATCAAGTACCTGYTGCCGGAGCATAGTCCTCAATTTCTGRGCTTTGTAATASACTTGGGCCGGGATGATGCTRCCAGTCARMAGGCCGATTCKGTTGTCGTGRCCGAAATCCTGGAGTCGCTCCCGBACCCATTCCCCAAGGTTGGMCGCTGGCTCYGTGTTCAACAAGACCGAACYAATRGAGTTRGCGTGGGCAGTYAATGGAATAGMGACTTCCTCAACCACGGCGCCTAATTCGGCCAACARTGCCGTYGCAGYAGYTACYGCGTTCTCCACRTCSGRCTCCACCTGGTCGCTGTGAAGCAACTCTTTGACGATGCCYACCTTSATCCCTTTGATGTCACCGGTCAGTGCTYYCCKGTAATCGGGCACCGGTATGTCCCAAGTTGTTGGGTCATTGGGATCGTATCCGGCGATTGCGCCCAGGGTGATTGCTGCATCCTCCACAGTGCGTGATATTGGGCCGATGGTGTCCATGGACCAGACCCCTTTCATAACCCCATACCTGCTCACCCGCCCCCAACTGGGCCTTAACCCCACCAATCCGCACCAKGCTGCTGGCCGMCGTATCGACCCGCCGGTGTCCTCGCCCAGTGACGTGGCGCATAGGAAAGCTGCGGTCGCCGCACCCGATCCGCTACTGGAACCTCCGGCTGAGATATTCAAGTCCCAGGGGTTACGGGGAGTGCTGAATCGGTGAGTGAACCCGGTGATTGCGAGCTCGGTCATGTTTGTCTTGCCCAAGAGCAAGGCCCCAGCTTTTTTTAAGTTGGCAATCGCTGTCGCATCTTCTTGGGGAACGAAATCGGCTAAAAACCGGGAGCCGCCGGTCGTTCGGACATCTTTGGTCCAGAGTTGGTCTTTAACGCCCACTGGAATACCRTGCATAGGGCCCAGGTACTCGCCTTTGGTGATTGCCGTCTCTGCTTCAAGGGCCTGTTCCAGCACCTCTTGGCGGCAGACTGTGAGATAGGAGTTGAACTTGAAGTCCAGTTTGTCTATACGACTCAGGTAGGCTTCCGCAACCTCTACTGGAGAGACCTGCTTGCTCTCTATAAGCTGGGACAGCTCAGCGACAGATTTGTAGACAATGCCCGTCTCGCTCATCTCCCCTCCGCTGGCTTCGTAGGTTTCTGACACTAATAATGCTTCGCTATAATCCTCGAAGTTWCGTATTATTGCAATGATCGGTACCCACCGCGGGGGAGTGACATAGACGGGCGTATCTTTAATTGCGRCTTGATATGACCACTGCTAACAACCAAGGAAACAACCTAAGCCCCTGGCAGCCAGGCCAGAGCGGCAACCCAWSWGGYAGGCCCAAAGGYACWMGMGACCTAGCWGGCTATGTRCTTGAGAGCACTRATGGTGGCAAGGAACTGGTAGATGCCCTGGTGTCCATAGCCAGGGGTGTCATGCCCAATGTACCGGTGCAGGAAGGCTCCAGGCCGAGGAAGGACCAGCAAGTGCGGCCAGCAGACCAGTTGAAGGCCATAGAGATGCTTCTGGACAGGGGCTTCGGCAGGTCACCACAACAGCTAGACATAGCCCATAGTGTCTCTGACAGGCCACTGAAGCACCTGTCTGATGAGACGCTACAGCTGTGGTTGAGCCCACTCTCGATATCGATGCAACGGTTGAAGCGAGAGTTGCCCAGGAACGGGCAGTGGATGCAACGGTAGAGGCAAGGTTAAAGGAAGAAAGGGCTTCTCAACCCACTTCAATTCCAAGCCCAACCAATACTGAGGCCCCCATGCCGACGTATACCCCTTATCCTACCTACACGCCTTACCCCACACCTACAAATACGCCTACGTTAGTACCTACTGCTACTTCCGTACCAACGCCAACGCCCAGTCCAATCCCTACGCCTACACCTCGTCCAACACCTACGGCCACTCAACAAACTCGTGGAATAATTTCGTTTTGGCCGGCATCAGGGCTTCCAGGTTCTCAGATAGACATGGTCGGAACCGGTTTTACACCGAACTCGTTTATTGAAGCTGGTCCAAATGATTGCTTAGTTTCAGGAATCACATTGGCTGGTAAATGCGAGAAAGGRAGTCATCCGAGAACTTTGGTTAGCTCGGCAKGGGAATTTGTCCTTTCTTATACTGTCCCGATGAACTCTGTCGCAAACGCTTCTGGCACTCTCCTAGAGTTGAAGGTCACCGATAGCGGCGGGACAGTCGGGTCTTGCCTTTGCTTCAACCTTATCGTAGCCGAGCCAACGCCCCCAACTCCCACGCCTCGTCCTACTGCGACTCCGCAGCCTTCCCGTGCGACATATTTCGACGACGGTACATGGGTAGTCGGTGGTGACATTAAAGCCGGTACGTACCGTTCTTCCAAAGCAGAATATAGCATGACTAGCAGACTCAATCTATACCTGTCCTCTTTCCGTGGGTGTTCGTGGATGACCTGACCAGCTCCAGGGGAAGTGGGGCAAAAAGTGGGGCAAATCAATTGGCCTCCACCATGAGTGGGGGCCAATTCTATTTTAAGGAGGTTCACTATGCCAATCGACAAGACAATCAATCAGCCTGACGGCGCCGATAGCCGAGGGCCGAAACCGCCAACCAATCCAGGCGATGCTGCGCGAATCACCACCGCCGGTGAATACCTAGCGTCCTTCGGGGTGGCAACCCCGAGTGTGGTTGGGGCTGGACACCGACCCAAACCGTCTTACCGGCCTACTGGAGAGCCACGCCCGGGCGGCGCAGAAATAGGCTTTGGCGGCCTAGATGCCGTAAAAACGATGACAGGCCGGACCGGTCCGATTCGCATCGCTTGGGCGATTTTTGTTGTTATTTTGYCGTTATTAATGGGCGTCGCTACAAGAGAGATGAGTATCCGCCAGCGGCGCCCTTGAAAACGGCTCTAGCGGCCGGCATGGCTACTGGAGGAGGCTGCCAGCCGCATTGAGCCCCTAGGTTTACCCTAAAGTTTTAATATTCTTCTGCTGAGCCATCAGGCAAAACACGCACTCGCAGCAGCGGAGCCACCTTGTCGTTGTAAATCTTGGCTGCTTCGGAGTTAAGTCCACCGGCTCGTGTTATCCAGTTTGGCAGAACCTTGCTGATAGCCGCCTGCCGCATGGATTCGACCAGTTCATCGTTGAACTCGATGTACTCCATCCCCCCAGCCACGTTCTCATCAATACCGTTCTGGTCCCAAATCGTCGTGGCGTTCTTCATGGTCAGCGCTTCGTGTTTAGCGGCTTCCTCTTGAATGATGCCCTGGAGGTCCGCCGGCATCGCGTTCCACCGGTCGCCATTGACAGTCACCCAGCTATGCCCCAGGGCAACTATCGGTCCGACCAGATATTTGCTTACCTCGTACCATCGCAGGCCCGACCCGCAGGTCCCGCAGGACACAGCCGTGTCCAAGATTCCGCGTTCAAGGGCGGTGTACACTTCGGAGAATGCTACGAACTGGGCATTGGCACCCATGCCGTCGATCAGGTCGCCGAGCACCGTGCTGTGGCTCCTGGTCTTCATTCCCTTGAAGTCTTCCCTGGTCCTTAGAGGTTTGTTGGCGAAATAGAAGTTGTTGGGGTACAACTGGTAACCCAGCACCTTAGCCCCACCGGCCGACTCACCAACTATCCGGAACAGATCGGTCCCCGGAGTTATCCGGGGGCCGATCTGTTTTCCAAAATCTTAGACGGCGGCTGAACTGCCGGTCGCCGTGTTACGCCTTATTTCGTCTTGGTCACCGAACCGTCGGCTTCGATTTTTAGGCCGACGAGCGGTCCGATGTGGACATTGAATATGTCGGTGATCACCGGGTGGGTGCCGCTACCGACGCGCTTCACCCAATTCGGCAAGACACGTTCCATGACGGCACCGTTCAAGCTTTGATCTTGCATCGCTTCTGAGAACGGTATGAATTCCAAGCCTTCCGCCTGGTTCTTGATGAGCCCCATCTCGTTTTGGATCGACCCGATCCGGAGCGCCTCCAATTCGGACTTGGCGGCTTCTTCGATCAGGATACGCTGGAGGTCTGAGGGGATAGATTTCCATTTGTCGGCGTTGATCACGTTGTTGACAAAGGGCCAGCTGATCAACGGCCCGATCATGTAATTGGTTACCTCATACCAGCGCTGGCCGTGTGAAGCGTCAGCACCAGTCACACCACAGTCCAGGATGCCCCGTTCCAAGGCTGTGTAGACCTCGGAGAAGGCTATGAATTGGGCCGAGGCGCCCATCCCTTCGATCCAGTCCGACAATGCCGCGCTGTGGCTACGGGTCTTCTTCCCTTTGAAGTCTGCAAGGCTCTCAACCTTGTCTTTGCAGAAGAAGTATTGGTCGTTGCCCGAGAAGAGGTGGTGGTTCATGACCACCCCACCGGTCTCGGCCAGTACCAACGCCTCGAGATCTTCGATGATCGCCTCATTGGCTTTGAACTCTTGTTCCAGGCTGTCGTAGAGCCCCCAGAGGTTCTGGACCTCGATGGGAGGCAACTCGCCCCCCACGTAGCCGCCGTAGATGGTGGCCGAGGCCAGTACGCCACTTGCGACTAGGTTGAGGGTGTCTGGACCAGCCAGTCCCAACTCCGGGAAGGAGCTGACGACGAATTTCAACTGACCGTTGGTCCGTGCTTCAAGCCAGGGCACGAGTGTCGACTCCAGTACTTTACAGGGCCCCAAAGCCCGGTTGATGCAGGCGTGCTGAATTGTGATGGAAACGCCTTCGCTCCTCAGAGGGGTTGGGTTGGTGAGATTGGCCTTCGCCAAAATCTTCCGGTAGAAATCGCTTTCGTAGACCCAAATGTGGTTCTCGAGGGCAGACAGCGTGACGTTACCGTCGAAGTCGCCCTGGTCCTTCGTTGCTGCAGGGCCAACCAGCTGGTTCAGGTCTCCTAGGTATATCGCACCGACCCCGCCGGCATGCTCGGCGGCGTATTGTT
>NVWX01000042.1 GCA_002746355.1 Dehalococcoidia bacterium
AGCCTCGGCGCTGACCACCAGTGTCTTGCCTGGACAGGTGCGAGCTGCGTAGGTCTTGCCCGACCCAGAGGGGCCGTGGACAAGGGCGGTGAGGCTCGAGATTCCGAACCCCTTGGTGCTGGTAAGTTGGAGGGTCATTCCTTCTGCTCCTGTTGGTAGCTTCGTCTGAAGTCCGAGTTCTCTTTCCACTCTTGGAAGTAGTTCCCGCTGAGACGCCAAAAGCAGCGGGCGACTGTGCGCTCCACGCATGGCTCTGTCCAGTCGGGTCTGTCGAAGATGATGCCTAGCGCCATCTGCACGAGGTGATCAAGGGCATCCTCTGGCATCAGGGCGAAAGCGATTCCGGCAAGGAAGCGACGGCCAAGATTTATGAGCAGCAACTGCACGCCATGGTGACTGCCTGGCGCAAGGACTTGGGCAACGACAATATCCCCGTCGTCGTCGGTGAAATGGGCCGCTTCTTCAAGCGTGCGAAATTCAAGCCCGTGGTCGATGGCGCGCTCATAGACCATGCCGTTCAACTTACCTGTATCCGGGTCGCGGCCCAGCCTGCCTCCAGGCGGGTCGGGAGTCTCGTCATTGAACCCGGCTGCCTCCAGGCCCGCGGTATTCATGTAGAAAACGTGTCCGGCCCGGTGGGCAACCATCATCGGATGATCGGTGGTCACCGCGTCCAGGTCGTCGCGGTAAAGGTGGCGGCCCTCGTTGGAAGCCGTCCTGTCGGTCTTGGTGTCGTCAAACTTGAAGCCCTGGACCCATTCTCCGGCCGGAGTCTTGTCGGCCCGTTCTTTCAGTCCGGCCTGTACTTGCTTGAGGCTCCGCACATCGCAGTCGGCGGACATCACGTGCTTCACGCCGCTGCTCAGCACGTGGATATGGGCGTCGATGAACCCAGGAAGCACAGTCTTGCCGCCCAGGTCCAGCACCTCGGTGTCCGGCCCGATCAGGCCTTCGATGTCCTCGTTGCTACCGACCCCGGAGAACCTGCCGTGGGTCATGGCCAAAGCCTGCGCCTTGGGGCGGCCATCATCGATCGTGATGATGTTGGCGTTCTTGATGACGGTTTCGGCCTTGCCGTTGACGGTGGTCATATCGGGCTCCCAAAGATCTCTTAGTGGATCGAATCAAAGTCGAGTGACAGCGGCCATTGTAGGCCTTTATGAACGCTGCTGTATGATAGTCGAATCTCCGGCCATCAAGGTATAACCGAATGACAAGTGCGGGTCTCACGCCGAAATTCGAATCGGACATGGAAGTAGATTTCATTGCCGTCGGCTCCGGTATGGGCGCGAGCTGCGCTGCCCTAGCGGCCCAGTCGCAAGGACTAGAGACCGTCATGCTGGAAAAGTCCGAGGTGTTCGGTGGCGGCACGACCTATTCATACGGGATAGTTTGGGTCGGTGACAACCATCTGGAACGGGCTCTGGGAATCGAAGATTCCCGGGAAGACGCCTATGCTTATCTCCACCACCTGGCCGCCGGTCACGAGATGGAAAGCAACCTCCGGGCCTACATCGAGACTTCCCCCGAGGCACTCAAATTCTTCTGCGACGACGTTGGTATTCCTTTCTATGTGGTGCGCGGGTTTCCCGATTATTTCCAGGGCATGGCCAACGGGTCCCTGGGCGAAGGCCGCAATCTGCAGGTCAGGCCCTTCGAGTCCAAGTCGTTGGGCGAATGGCATAAATACTTGCGGGCCGCGCCGGCGGTCACGCACCGGGCGACCCTTGAAGAGGTTGCCAGTTGGGGCGGACGGGCGCAACCGCAGAACTGGGACCGCCAGCTCATTCGTGATCGCATGGAGCAGGACGTGCGCACTTTTGGGGCCGGCCTTATCGGGCATCTGATGAGCGCGGTGCTGCGGCGGAATATCCCCTTCTACCTTGACACCGACGTGCGGTCCCTGATCGTGGAAGACGGCCGGGTGCAGGGGGTGATCGCCAGGCAAGGCGCCAATGAGTTTCGCATCATGGCCCGGAGAGGCGTGCTCCTAGCCACCGGCAGCAACGTCAGGAACGAGGCGTTGACTGAAAGGTCCAGCGAGTTCCACGCCACTAAAACGCTCCTGCCACCCAGCGTTGACGGTGATGCCATTGTCTTGGCCGGAGAGATCGGCGGAGCTATCAGCATAAAGCCCCAATTCCAGCAGGACTTGCTSTACGTTATCCCCGGCGAAGAGCACTACGGAACGCCCCTGTATCGAGGCGTCACAAACAACGAGTCCGGTTTCCCCCACAGTATCCTGGTGAACCTGGACGGCGACCGATTCTCCGACGAGTCCATCGGTCAGCAGGTCGGCGCCACTCTGCGCAACTTCGATGTCCGGCGGCACCGTTACGTCAACGTTCCCTGCTTCTTGGTCTTCGATCAGACCTACCTGGACAAGTACGGATTGGGCAGTATCCAGCCCGGCGATGAAGTTCCCGATTGGCTGATCAAAGATGACTCGATCAAAGGATTGGCCGAGAGATTGGGCGTTGACGGCGAGGGGCTAACCAAGACCATYCAGCGGTTCAACAAGTTCGCGGAAGCGGGGAAAGACGAGGACTTTGGCCGGGGCGAATTCCCGTTCGCCAACTCCGTCAGCGGAGATCTGACTAACAAGCCCAACCCCAACCTGGGCCCCCTAGACCAGCCACCGTACTTTGGCCTGCCGTTGGAGCCGGCCGCCGCTGGGTCCACCCGCCTCGTGACCAACGAGCTCGCCCAGGTCATGCATCTGCGGGGCCAGGCTATACCGGGACTCTACGCCTGCGGCAGCGCCAGCGCCCACTACTACGGGATCGGCTACCAGGCCGGCTGCGAGCTAGGCGGCGCCATGAMMYYMGKYTWYYKASCRSSCAAACACGCCGCGGCGGGGTGAATACGCAGGAGAGTTTGGCTTAACCAGACCACCGGCCCCCACCCTAACCGTCCCCCTGCTTCCCCAAATCAATTCTCTTGAGAAACCAGAAACCGCTGCAGGATCAAGACCGCTGCCACCTCGTCCACCGACGCCCGGTCACGGGAAGGCTGGACCCCTGACTCCCGCAACAATCCCTCGGCCTCAACGCTGGTATATCGCTCATCCATCTCGTGAATGGCCAAAGATTCTTCCGCGCCGATGGCCCTGCGCAATGCGCGGACGAACCCACGCGCCAGTTTGGCGGATGGTCCGGTCTCGCCGTCAAGGGTGTAGGGGATGCCGACGACGATGCCCTGAGCCTGGCGCTCATGAGCGGATGCGATGACCTGTTGGACGTCTTGGGCCAGTTTGGTACGGACGATGTGTCCCGCGGGCAGAGCCAAGCCGCCGGGGCCGCTGACCGCCAGACCGATACGGCGCTCGCCAARGTCCAAGGCAATCAGCTTCGGTTGTTCCGTTTCCGATTTCATCGAGRCTCGCGGCATCCAGCCGGAATTAAGACAATCCCTGGCGCACTAGGGCTGGAACTCCGTTCAGGGCCTCGTCCACCTTCTCGGGCTGTTTGCCGCCGGCCTGGGCCATCTCGGGGCGTCCGCCGCCGCCGCCGCCCATGACCTTGGCGGTGTCCCKGGCGATGTTCCCGGCATGCAGGCCACGCTCCACCAGGTCGGGGGTGACCATGGTGATCAGGATAGGGCTGCCCTCAACTACCGCGGCTAAGGCGACCACGACGCTGCCCAGCTTGTCCCTGAGGAAGTCGGCCATCTCGCGCATGCCGTCGGGGCCGCCGGCCGACGTCCKGCCAGCCACAACCTTGACGCCGTCAACGTCCTGGACCTGGCCCAGCAACTCTTCAGCCTCGCCGCGCAGAGAGGTTTTCTGGAATCCTTCCAACTGCTTGCGTAGGTCTTCGTTCTCTTGGATGAAGCTGTCCAGCCGGGCTTCTAGGTCGGCGACCGGGGTCTGCAGCTTTTGAGATATGGCTTCCAAACGGTCGGACTGCTGCACGAATAGTTCTTCCGCCGCCCGTCCGGTCACGGCCTCGATTCTACGCATGCCGCCGCCGATGCTCGACTCGCCCAACACCRCCAACGTGCCCACCTGGCCGGTCGCCGAGACGTGGGTGCCGCCGCAAACCTCAACGCTGAAAGCATCTCCGATTAAATGGGGAGCGGGGGCCATAGTAACTACCCGCACCACATCGCCGTAACGGTCGCCGAAGAAGGCCAGAGCGCCCTCGCGGACCGCCTCGCTGTAGCTGGTCTCGTGGGAAGTGACGGTCAGATTGCCGCGCACTTTGTCGTTGGCCAAGGATTGGACCGACAAAAGTTCGTCTCGAGTCAGGGCGCTGACGTGGCTGAAATCGAAGCGCAGCCGCTCCGGGGCCACGAAAGAGCCGGCCTGCCGCACGTGGACCCCCAACACCGAGCGTAGCGCTGCATGGAGRATGTGGGTGCCGCTGTGGTTCCGCGACGAGTCCAAGCGGCGCGCCACTTCAACCTTAGCGGTGACAGTGTCGCCAACAGAAATCTCGCCTTGCTCGACCGTGCCGCGCTGAACGATAAGTCCCGCAACCGGACTCTGGGTGTCTTCCACTGCCACGACGCCGTTGGGCCCGCTGATTTGCCCCCGGTCGCCCAACTGTCCACCGCCCTCGGCATAGAAGGGCGACTGGCTGATGACGATCTCGACCTGCTGTCCCTGGGTGGCATGGTCCACCGAGACACCGCCAGATAGGATGGCGGCGATCTTCGATTCCTGTTCCGTCAGTTCGTAGCCGACAAATTCACTGGAACCGAGACCCAGGTCCGAGTACGAAGTCTGCATCTCCATGCTGCCGGAGAAAGAGCCTGAAGACCGGGACTGCTCTTTCTGRGCATCCATCTCCCGCTCGAAGCCCTCTTCATCCACGTCAAACTCTTCCTGACGTGCTATCTCTTTAGTTAATTCGATGGAGAACCCATATGTGTCATGTAACAGAAAGGCCTCAGCTCCCGACAAGACCCTTGGAGGCGCTTCACCTCGGGTTATATGTGACTGAATGATTGGAAGTGTTAATTCATCAACAACCTTGGTTCTTTTATTTATTTCGAGAAATTCGGCAACACTTTCTTCAGGTTGTTTCGCGKCCTCCCATAGCTCAGTGACCGCTCCTCTAAAAACTAAAATCTCCCTAAGCAGCTGCTCACCGGAGGTTAGCGTTCTGAAGAATTGSTGTTCTTCTCTTCGAATCGTCTCAGTTATGAACGCTTGCTGCCGAGGTAAATCTTCGTAAATCGGGCCCATGCGTTCAACGATGCTCTCGACGACTGGGACGAGGAACGAACTGCCTTCGTTATATTCCTTAACTYGTATTTTCTTTTYCAGGTCGAAATGCTGTAGCGTCGCAAAGAAATCATCCACGCTGTCGACTTCTCTGGAAGAATCCCGCGGAAAAGGTACGGCAAGTCGAAGTAGCCGGAGTTCGTAGTACATAGCTCGCCGGATAATGCGCCTCAACACGTGACCACGGCTTTCATTACTAGGTATCACGCCATCGGCAATAAGAAATGTTGCTGCCCGAGCATGTTCTGCCACTACTCGCAAGGCGTAGTCTGTCTCAGAGTCCGCTCCATAAATCGTACCGGTTATCTCACATACCCGGTCGATGATTGGCACAAACAGGTCGGTCTCGTAAATGTTGTTCTTGCCTTGGAGAATTACAGCTGCCCTTTCCAGACCCATGCCGGTATCGACGCTGGGTGCGGGGAGGGGAGTCCGGSCKCCGGAGGTGTCCTGGTAGAACTGCATGAACACCAGGTTCCACARCTCCACGAACCGTTCGCAATCGCAGTTGGGGTGGCAGCCGYCTATGGGTGTAGTTTCGCCCGACTCCAAATCTTTCCGGAATTGGGCGGTCAGCGCCTCCGGCGGCATCATCCGGCCGCCGTGGCAGCCCTTCTGAGCGCCGCCGTCATAGTGGACCTCGGAACAGGGGCCGGTAGGCCCTTCATTCCCTGCGGGGCCCCACCAGTTGTCCTTATCGCCGTAGCGGTAGATGCGTTCCGCGGGGACGCCCACTTGGTCTCGCCAGATGGCGTAGGCTTCTTCATCGTCCAGGTGGATGGTGACGTAGATCCGTTCCGGGTCCARCTTGAATTCCTTGGTGACCAATTCCCAGCAGTATTCCACCGCGCCTTCTTTGAAATAATCGCCGATGCTGAAGTTGCCCAGCATCTCGAAGAAGGTCAGGTGCTTGTGGTCGCCGACTTCGTCGATGTCGGTGGTGCGGAAGCTCTTCTGGCTGCTGGTGAGCCGCTTGGACGGTGGGGTCTGCTCGCCCATGAAGAAGGGCTTGAACGGGACCATGCCGGCGCTGGTGAACAGCAGAGTGGGGTCGCCGGCCGGTATCAATGACGCCGAGGGCATGTGCTGATGCCCCTTGCTTTCGAAAAACTTTATGAATAAATCCCTGATCTGGTCGCCSTTCATCGGTCTTCTTTTCTCTTTTCTTTTATTTTTGTTAGCCGGGACCTGGAGTGGGTAAAAACCGTTGGACCGTCGAAAACCGGTGCCAAAAGTTACGGATTTCGCACTCCAGAGGGGTTGGATTGAATTGTATTTGACCAGCCATAGGCAGTCAACGGCTATCGCTTCCTCCCGGACCGGTCTTGGAGGACCCGGAGGGCCGCACAATATTGCTTCCAGGTTGCCATAATCTTGCTTGACCATACCGCTTTACACCCTTAGAATTTAGGCGACGGACGCGAATTTTCGGACTCCGAACGTGTCCACTGTCGGTGTAGTAGGAGGTGTTGATGGACTCCAGCATYATCGGCAAGATCGAAAAGGCCAGGCAGTACGCAGGAGAAAAAGACCGGGTGAACATCACAAGTTTCTCCGCCACATTTAAGGGCAACCACGACCAATATGATGTTCATTTTGAAAACGGCGCCTGGCGTTGCGAATGCCATTTCTTCGCCACCAGGGACATCTGCAGCCATACGATGGCTCTCCAGCGGATCCTGGACGAGATGCTGACCGAACAACCGGTACCGGCGTCCACCAGCTAAGACAACCGGCTAACAACTTAGAACGAGGATTCCGGCCCATTTCACGGGCCGTGTCAGAAAAGCGTTCTGAATAAAAAAGGCCTCCTGAATATCAGGGGGCCCTTTTTATTCTATAGTTGGCACCCGCCTGAAGCGCTGTTACTATTTGGCCGGTAAGCAGCCATTCTCCCTCTGTCATGTTCTTCGGACCATCAGACAAGAACCCCTAAGACTTGCAACAACCTCGACAAAATAACGCTCCGGAAGACAGCGCTCCCGTTGAAAAGAGCGGCTTCGGGATCCCCCCAGCCCTTCGATATCCGGCCTACCGGGCCTATTGGTTTGGGCTGCTGGCGTCGGTCAGCGGGTTCCAGATGTTCCGGGTGGCCCAGTTTTGGCTGACATACGAGATCACCGGGTCTATCTTATCGCTTGGGCTGGTAGGGGCGGCCAACGCCATRCCCGCCATAYTCTTCAACCTCTTCGGCGGCGTTTTCGCGGACCGGTTGGACAAACGCCGCCTGATCATGGGCACCCAGATCGCCACCAGCAGCCTGATCTTTCTGCTGGCCACGCTCACATTGTTGGGCTCCGTCGAAACCTGGCATGTCCTGGCAATCGCCTTTTTGGCCGGTGGGGTTGAAGCGTTCGACAACCCAGCCCGGCAGGCCCTCTATCCCCATCTCATCGACCGAAAGGTGATGATGAGCGCGGTGGCGATGAACTCGGTTATCTGGCAGGGCACGAGGATCATCGCCCCGGGGATCGCCGGGGTCCTCATCGACCTGATCAACACTGAATCGGCCCTCTACATTTCGGGAACAGGATTCGTGGTACTGGCCATGGTGATGGCGCGCCTCAAGATAGCGCCCATTCCCAGGGGCGCGTCGGGCAATCCGTTCCAGGATATAAAAGTGGGCTTGAAGTTCATCAAGACCAACTCCATATTCTCGTTCCTGATCGGCATGACCTTCTTCAACAGTTTCTTCGGCATGGCATACATCACACTGATGCCCGTCTTCGCGAAAGACATACTGGAAGCGGGCGCCAGGGGTCAGGGACTGCTCTTGGGGACCTCTGGCGCAGGTGCCCTGATTTACACTCTCTACATAGGCGCCCGTGGCAACGTACCCAACCGTGGTCTGACGATAATCGGAGGAGCGGTGATATTCGGCCTGGCGGTGGCGGCTTTCGCCCTTACTTCCAGATACGTTGGGTCCTTCAGTTTGGCGATGGCGATCATGTTCATCATGGGAATCTTTAACTCGATGTATATGATCTCCATCCAGAGTTCTCTCCAGATCATGGTGCCTGACCACATAAGGGGCAGGGTAATGGGTTTCTATGGCATGACTTGGAGCATCATGCCCTTGGGCGGAATGCAAGCCAGCGGGTTGGCCAGCTTATTCACCGCTCCCATAGCCATCGCCATCGGGGGGTTGGCGGTGGTTCTCTTCGCCCTGGGTCCAGCCACACTGAATCCCAAAGTCCGGGACCTTAGTAGTAACCTGACCCCGCTGAGCGACGAGGCTGCCCAGGCCGAGGCGCCTAGGACCAAAGCCGGCAGGGACGATTAGAACGCCCGGAAATTCATCTACCAACAAGTTGGGTCCCACCTTTCCAGGCCCGTTGACAGGCGAGAGTGGGCCTACTACACTCCCTTGTAGCCTGAATTATCAATTTGATCTTTAGAAGATTTCAGTAGATTTTTATAGATTTTCAAAGCARTTCGGACCGAAAATSCCAGCGCATTTTAGGTTTTCATCCCGGTCATATACGATTGATYTAATGACAACGAAATTCAGTGATGGGTCCGCCCGGTGAGTGGTAATAGCCGACCGGCCGACCGGAATATTCACCAAGATGAAAGACAGATCCCCGGAGCTAACTTGGAATTCCTAGTCGTTGGACTGAACCACCGGACCGCGCCGGTTGAGGTCCGGGAACTCYTGTCGCTGAACAAAGAGCAACTCCCCCACGCACTCAGCGCCATGAACGGCCACGGCGTGGGCGGGGTTATCCTTTCAACCTGCAACCGTTCCGAGTTCTACACCCTTGATGTTCCCGAAGACGGAGCGAGTAGCGAAGCCGGCGCAGATCGGGTAAAACGGTTCCTGGTTGAGCGGTTCGGCATCTCGCTCTTGGACGTGGACCGGTATCTATACGTCTACCGGGGCTATGAGTGCATCCATCACCTGTTCCGGGTGTCCGCCAGCCTTGATTCCATGATCCTGGGAGAGGAGCAGATAATCGGCCAGGTGCGCGACGCCTACGAGGCCGCCACCACCGCCGGCACCGCCCAGGGACCCCTGGCCCAACTATTCCAGCAGGCGCTTCGGGTCGGCCGAAGGATCAGGCGCGAGACAGGCATCAGCAGAAACGCCCTCTCCGTGAGCCGGGCCTGCGTTGAGATGGCCAAGTCGGTGCTGGGCGATCTGACCAACCGGCGCGTGCTGGTGGTGGGCGCCGGGGAGGCCGGAGAGTTGGCCGCCGAGGTGTTAAGCCTATCGGGTGTCACTGACATCACCGTGACCAACCGGACTTTCCAACGGGCGAAAGAACTGGCCGACAGCCTTTCCGCTCAGGCCATACCCTTCGATGGGATGCCCAAGGCGCTGCGGGAATCGGACATCGTCATCGGCTGCACCGGGTCTCCAGGATACGTCCTGCCGGCCGACTTGATCGGCGACACCATGGCGGTGCGCCCAGACCGGCCGCTGCTGCTCATCGACATCGCTGTCCCCCGGGACATCGACCCCGAAGCGGCCCAGGTCAAAAACGTGTTCCTGAACGATGTCGACGACCTGGAGTCGGCAACGCAGGCCAGCCGCGAGAAGAAGGCCAAGGAAGCTGAATGGGCCGAGGAACTGGCCACCGACGAGGCCCAACAGTTCCGCCAGTGGTGCCTGGACCTGGAAGCCCTGCCCACAGTGCTTGAACTGCGGAACCGCGCCGACCACGTCCGTTCGTCAGAGTTGAATAAGACCGTACGGAAACTGAACGGCAAGCTGGACGAAGAAGCCCTTGAGTCATTAGACGCCATGACCAGGGCCATCGTGAACAAATTGCTTCACGACCCGACGATGTTCTTGAAAGAACGCAAAGGCCCCGAAGAACTAAAAGTCGCTCGGGAGATCTTCCGATTGAGCGAAGAAGGCCCACAGAGTCCCGACTAACTCCGGCCTCATCTCCGCCTCTACCCCTGCCCTCACACCGCGAAACCGGCTATAATGACTCACCGGTAATATCGGTATTATTATGTCATTAGTCGAGAAATACGCCCTACTCCCAGACGAGATTGACCGGCGCAGCATCGAGGTCGTTGAAGCCAGCCTGCCTCAGTTGGATGGACTTACGCCCGRAGAACGCTACGTGGTCTGCCGCATCGTGCGTGCCGAGGGTGACCCCGAGATTGCCAAAGCCGTGGGTTTCAGTCCCGGCGCGGTTGATCTTGGCATCGCCGCCATCAAAGCCAAGGCGGCCGTGGTCACCGACGTGCGCATGGTGGAAGTCGGCATATCCAAAGCCCTGCTCAGCAGATGCGGCATCACAACCCACTGCCAGATCGACACAACCAACRCGGCCGAGCGTGCCAAGGCCGAAGGCACCACCCGTTCCGTTGCGGCGCTGCGGGAGCTGAAGCCCCATCTGAACGGCGCCATCGCCGTGGTSGGCAACGCSCCCACCGCCYTWYTGGCCCTGTTGGACATGATCACGGCAGGSRMKRTKKSKCYGRYSCKGGYSRTYGRMAWGYYSGWSKRCYKSAWMGSYTRYRMSKWKWSCAMMKMCGMMMYAKSSWRGRTWSRCSWGSCCWWCAYCTCGGTCTGGGAGCGGCGTGGCGGCAGTTCGGCGGCGGCGGCGACGGTCAATGCACTGCTGGGTCTGGCCCTCCAAGAGGTTTCCCTTTGAACGAGCCGGTGAAGGACAAAAAAAACAGCCAGGACCGCTGGGGAGTGGTCCTCCTAGGCCACGGCAGCCAGCGGGGCACCAGCAAGGCCGAGTGTTCCTGCGCCTGGCTCCGATCAGAAACGGCTGAGACGCCAGGGTGGTGCCAAGACTGCCCCAGCACACCTGACGGACTGAAGCAGGCGGCCGATAGACTTCAGGGGATGCTGGAGCTGGACCAGTCGCAGATGGTGTTGTCCTGCCTCGAGTTCATCGAGCCATTCCCGCCGGAAGCGGTGAAGATGCTGGATGACCGGGGCATCCACAACGTGGTGTTGGCGCCCTTCCTATTGGGTAACGGCAAGCACGCTACCCTGGAGATGAACGAGATCATCGAAGAGGTCCGTGGTCAACTGCCGGGGATACAACTGCACCTGGCCGATGGCCTGGGCTTGGACTCAAACTTGGCCGACCTGGTGGTCCAAAGGATCCAAGAACTGGAAGAATCGAGCGAACACACCGCCGTGGACCGAGGCTCTGGCCCCAAAGGAATACTGCTGGTCAAGGCGGGGACCAAGACCGAATACGACGACTGCATCTGGCTTGAGGATTTGGGACAACTGGTTGAAGCTCGGTTGGGGCCGGAATACGCGGTGGCCGTGGCCCAGTCTCACTACGGCGACCCCACCATGGACGCGGCAGCCGCCAAACTGGCCGAGAGCCGGGGCGTCTCGTCCATCATGTGCGTCCCCTATATCTTCTTTCCAGGCATCATCTTGCAAAGGAACGTCATCGGCGGCCTGGAGCAGATCAAAGAGCGGTATCCGCAGATCGCAATATCGGTGACCCCTCCCCTGGGCGTGGACGACAAGATCGTAGCCATCACCGCCGACCGAGTGCGCCAAGCCTGGAGTCAGGCGGCCCCATGACCCCGGATAAAATGGACCCGGCTGAAAAGGACCCGGCCAGGCCGGGCGCCGTGACCCCGGAGAGCGACTACAGCCGGCCGACGGTCCGTGGCAAAGGCATGCGCACCGGGTACACCACAGGCGCCTGCGCCGCCGCCGCCGCCAAAGCAGCCGTCACCGCCCTCCTCACCGGAAAGCCGGTCGACAAAATGACCATCCGCCTGCCCATCGGCCAGGACGCTGATTTCACGCTGCACCGCTGCGAATGGACCGACCGAACTCCAGGCAGCGAAAAGGTCCTGTGTTCGATCATCAAAGACGGCGGCGACGACCCTGACGCCACCCACGGCGCGGAGATCTGCACCACCATATCGCTCGGTCCCGCCACCGAAGAGGATGTCACCATCAAGGGTGGCGTTGGCGTCGGCACAGTGACCTTTCCCGGCACCGGGATCCCGGTCGGCGAACCGGCAGTGACCCGCGTGCCCCGGCGGATGATCATCGAGTCGGCCCTGGAAGCGGCCAGGACCCACGGATTGGAATCCGGCAAGGGCATCATCGTGRAAATCTCCGTGCCCACCGGCGAAGAGATCGCGCTGAAAACCACCAACGCCCGCCTGGGCGTGATCGGCGGCATCTCGATCCTCGGCAGCACCGGCGTGGTCCAGCCCTATTCCACCGCCGCCTGGCGGGCCAGCGTGAACCTAGCCATCGACGTCGCCGCCACCAACAACATAGAACACATGGTGCTCGCCACGGGACTGCAAAGCGAGGCATTCACCAGGAACCACCTGGACCTGCCCGACATGTCTTACGTCGGGGTTGGCATATTCAGCGGGGCGGCCCTGAAGCGGTGTGTCTCGCGAGGGATCAAGCGGGCAACACACGTCGGCATGATCGGCAAGTTCTCCAAGATGGCCGAGGGATATTTCGTCACCCACGTAGCCGGCAACAAAGTGGACACCAATTTCCTCGCCGGTCTGGCTGGACAGTGCGGCGCGTCAAAGAAGCTACAGAAAGAGATGGCGGCGACCACCTCCGGCCGCCACTTCGGAGAGATCGCATTGGCCAACAACCAAATATCGCTTTTCACGCTGATGAGTCAGATGGTCTGCGACGAGAGCCACAAATTGCTGGGCGACGACGCGGAAAAGCTGATCGTCGATGCCATGTGCTTCGATTTTGACGGGACCCTCCTGGGCTACGCTTCGACGTCGTCCGAAGGCATTCCATTGGTCGCTAGTTCGGGAGCGTCACCCCGTGGTTAAGGACCTGCCCCGCTCCTTGGGGCTGCCTGACGACGCCTTCGAGCAGCGGCGGCCCAACAAGGGCCAGATCACCAAGCGGGAAGTGCGCGCCGTGAGCCTATATTCCCTGGCCCTTCGCCAAGACAGCGTGGTCTGGGACGTGGGCGCGGGCACCGGATCCGTGTCCGTGGAAGCGGCGCTTATCGCCAATAAAGGCCAGGTCTACGCAGTGGAACGCGACACCGAATCAGTACCCTTGTTGGAAGCGAACGTGGCCCAATGGGGCTCGGAAAACATCCACATCGTCAACGGCGAAGCGCCGGACGCCTTGGAGGCGTTGCCCAGCCCCGACTCTGTTTTCGTCGGCGGCAGCGGCGGCAATCTCTCCGCGATATTGGAGTACTCCGTGTCCCGGCTCAATCTTGGCGGCGCAATCGTAGTCAACCTGGCGGTTTTGGAACGCACCCAAGAAGCCTACCGGCTCCTGAAGAGCTTGGGGCTGGCCACTGAATTGACCCAGGTCKCATCGGCCCGAGGCAAAGAGATGCCTGACGGCGCGGTGCGGCTGGAGTCCTTAAACCCGGTGTTCATCGTCTCCGGCCGGCGCGGAAACTAGGCGGCCGCCATGACCCAAGATTCCAACAAGATTGGCTGTCTCTATGGCGTCGGCGTCGGTCCCGGCGACCCGGAACTACTGACCCTAAAAGCCTTAAAGGCGATCCAAGCCGCCCCGGTCATCTGCGTTCCCCAAGCGGCCAACCGGCGGGAAAGCTACGCCCTGAGCATCGTCAAAGATTATGTAAAGCCCGAGCAGGAGATCCTGCGCGCGCCGTTTCCCACCGACGACGCGGAGGGCGCGGCCCAGGTCTGGCGGGAAGCCTCGGAGATGGTGACAGAGCGGCTGAGGAAGGGGCAAGACGTGGCCTTCCTCACTGAAGGCGACCCCATGCTATTCAGCACCTTCTCCTACGTGTTGGCCGGGGTCCAAGAGCTATGCCCGGAGGCCCCMRTSCAGATCATCCCCGGYGTATCATCGGTGATGGCCKCGGCGGCMAGTTCNCRGSWTCCSCTNGGCGACCCACGGGCARCGGYTGGCCATMCTGCCKGCYGCCTACGGTYTGGACGACCTSTCCGAGGCCACATCGAAWTTCGATACGGTAGTATTGATGAAGGTCAGCCCCGATATCGTAAAAACCTTGGCCGACCTGGAAGAATTGGGGCTAACCAGGCAGACCACCTATGTGCGCCGTGTCGGCACAGACCGCGAGAAAGTGATCAAAGACGTTACGTCGATAAAAGACGAGGACCTGGACTATTTCTCCCTCTTGATCGTGAAGGGAAATCCAACTGGAAACAAAGAATGATTGACACCAAAGGCAAGGTTTATATAGTCGGCGGCGGCCCGGGGGACCCGGAGCTGTTGACACTGAAGGCGAAGCGAATCATCGAGTCGGCCGACCTGGTGATCTTCGCCGACTCGCTTGTGCCCCCGGAGATCGTGGAGTACGCCAAAGAGGGGGCCAGGGTCGTCGGCAGCAAGGAACTGAACCTGGACGAGATCATGGAACTGGAACTGAGCGCCGTTCGCGAAGGCAAGACCGTCGCCCGAGTCCAGAGCGGCGACCCCTCGATCTATGGGGCAATCCTKGAGCAGATGCGCATACTTGACCGGGAAGGCGTCGAGTTCGAGATCATCCCCGGCGTCAGCGCCGCCTTCGCCGCCGCCGCGGTCCTTAAGTCGGAACTGACCGTCCCTGAGAAATCCCAGACCGTGATCCTGACCCGCATGGAAGGCCGCGTGGCCATGCCGGAGGGTGAACAGCTCAAGGACCTGGCGGCCCACGGTTGCACCATGGTCATCTTCCTGAGCATCACCCGTATGACCAAGGTCGTCCGTGAGCTCACGTCTTCGGGCTACACCGAAGACACCCCAGTGGCCGTGGTCTACCGCGTGGGCTGGCCCGACGAACTGGTGATTCGGGGCACGCTGAAAGACATCGCCAGCAAGGTCCGGGCGGCCAAAATTACCCTGCAGGCTTTGATCAYCGTGGGCGATGCTGTCGACCCCGGATTGGACGCCGCGGGCGCGGTATCCCACCTGTATTCCGCCGATTACACCCACCGTTACCGCAGGGGCTCAGGGGCTCAGGCCAGTGGCAACGGAAAGGGATAACGTCCACCGCCAGGATGGCTTAGAAAAGACGGCCATCATTGCGCTCACCCGCAACGGGGCCGGGATGGCACGGACGCTCGCGGGGTCTCTTGACCGCGAATCCACGCTGTTCATCGACCGCCGGTTCCGTGAAGARGGCGACCCCGGAGAAACCTTCGATCTTCCGCTGAGACCGGTGGTGGAACAGGCCTTCGCCGAGTTTTCCAGCCTGGTGCTTTTCCTCTCCGCTGGGGCATCCATCCGCCTATTGGCGCCGCTGCTCGAGGGCAAGCAGGTTGACCCCGCGGTGGTCTGCGTTGACGACGCGGGAAGCTTCTGCGTGAGCTTGATCTCAGGGCATGTGGGCGGGGCCGACCGGTTGGCTCAGGAAGTTGCAGGCCATCTAGGCGCCAGGGCGGTAATAACTTCTGCATCCCACGCCTCGGGTACTTTGGCCGTAGACCTGCTGGGCCGGGAGTTCGGCTGGCGGGTGATAGCCGATTCCACCACGATCACCCGCGCCAGCGCGGCCGTGATCAACGGCCAGCCCATCGGTATCTGGCAAGGGGCCGGAGAACCAGGCTGGTGGCCCAACGAGACGCCGTTGCCGGAAAACATCACGGTGTACCCGGCCCTTGAAGACCTGGCAGCTTCGGCCTGTACCGCCGCGTTGATCGTTACCGACAAGACTCAGTCTCTGGACACCCTGCTGGCGGACAAGGTAACCGTGGTCTACAGGCCCAGAAGCCTCGTTATTGGGATGGGTTGCCGCCGGGGCGTGCCGGTGGAGGAACTGGAATCACTGCTGGCCGAGGCCCTGCAAGAGAACGGCTTGGCCCCGGAATGCCTGGCCGCCATCRCCACCGCCGAGATAAAGCGCGGCGAACCCGGCTTGGAGCARYTGGCCGAACGCCACGGAGTGCCTTTGTCGTTTTTGCAGGCCGACGAATTGAACGGCGTGTTTGAGACCAACCCCGGGGCCATCACATCCAAGTCGGAGCGCGCCCACGGGCTGGTCGGAGTCTGGGGGGTGGCCGAGCCAGCCGCCCTTTTGACCGCCGGCGCAGATAAATTATTGGTGACCAGGAAAAAGACCGCGCGGGCAACCATCGCCATCGCCCGGATGAATCTCGACGGACCATAGATCCAGGGAGAACGCTACTTAATGACCACCGGAAAGGGAAAGATCAATCTGATTGGAATCGGGCCGGGAGACGCAAAATACCTGACTCCCGCCGCGTCCGACGCCCTGTCTGAGAGCGATGTGATAGTCGGATTTCGCGCCTACATCCAGCAGATCGAGGGTCTGATTGTTGGGAAAGACGTGGTCTCGATGGAGTTGGGCCAGGAGTTGGAGCGGGCCGCCGCGGCCGTGGACTCAGCCTACGCGGGCAAAACCGTAGCCGTGGTCTCCTCGGGCGATGCCGGCATCTACGGCATGTCCGGCCCCGTGTTTCGTGTTCTCACCGACCGGGACTGGGACGGCCAAGACCCCGTGGTAGAGACGGTCCCAGGAGTTTCCGCCATGCAGGCGGCCGCGGCGGTGTTGGGTTCGCCGTTGATGCAGGACTTCTGCGCCATCAGCCTCAGCGACCTGCTGACGCCTTGGGAGAAGATCCGTGGACGGTTGGAGGCGGCGGGCCAGGGCGATTTCGTGGTGGCCCTCTACAACCCGCGCAGCCAGCGGCGGCAGACCCAGCTTCTGGAAGCCCGAGAGATCTTGCTGAAACACCGGCCCGGAGATACGCCGGTCGGTATCGTCGGAGACGCGTTCCGGCCCGGCCAGCGCGTGAAGATCACCACCCTTCAGGACTTGGACAAAGAAGCCGGGTCTGTGGACATGGTCACTATAGTGGTGATCGGCAATTCCACCACCTATCTCCACGGCGGCAAGGTGATCACACCCAGGGGTTACGAAGAAAAGACCAAGACCAGCTAGGTCTTTCTTCTAAATAGTCGTCCCATCGCCGGTCTTTGTAGCCCTTGACCTCCCGCACCCAAATTCCCTTACCGTACTCACACATAAATCATCCGACTGCCTCGATTCGGCCTGGTAATCTGACATTAAATCAGTCTGGTCGACACCTGTGTGTGGCCGAGCCAAGGCCGAAATCTTTGTCGATCGATGAGCAGACCCGTCAGATATTCTTAGAAAGCACCCGGTCTGCAACCGGGCGAACGGTGAGTTTTGCAGGACAAAAAGATCCTGGCCGTCGACGATGAGCCGAACATCGTGCGATCATTAACTTACATCCTCAACAAAGAGGGTTACGACGTGTCTACCGCTGAAGACGGGGCGGAGGCGATGGACATGATTCGTGATTCCAAACCCCACCTTATGATCTTAGACGTGATGATGCCGAACATGAGCGGGTACGACGTGTGCCGCGCGGTAAAGTCGGACCCTGAGTTGGTGGACATTCAGGTGATGATGTTGACGGCGAATGGTCAGGTGGRCGACCGGCGGCTAGGGTTATCCCAGGGCGCCGATGAGTACATCACCAAACCCTTCAGCCCAAGRGTGATCCTGAGCRAGGTGAAGGAATTACTGGGCTGACCGAGTCACGCCCTTCCCCGCACGGTCTGCCATTGACCCCGCTGTTCTTGAGGCCTCGATCCTCTACCGCCTACTCCCACATCGACTTGCTTTCCGTAACGACGTGCGCTACCCACAGACACCGTGTACAATCCGTTGCACCCCGCGRTACTAGGCATGATTGAGGAGTGCGAGTCTACGATGAAACGAAGCGAGTCCAGGATACTCACCACTCACACCGGCAGTCTGCCCCGCTCACCCGAGCTGCAGGAATTGCTGCGCTCGAGGCTGGACCCGAAGGATGGTGAAGCCGAGGAGTTTCGCACTGGCGTCGACGAAGGCGTGGCCGACGTAGTCGCAAAACAGGCCGAGATCGGCATCGACGTCATCAATGACGGCGAGCAGGGGCGGGTCCAATATGCCACTTACGTGAAAGACCGGTTGCACGGCTTCGATGGCGAGCAGGTCCTCCGGGCCAGGCCTCGCCTCGACATGGTGGATTTCCCTGAATTCGCCACCCAGAGCGGGGTGTCCTCGTCGTCCACCATCCCCTGGCCGGCCTGCACCGGACCCATCAGCTGGAAGGACAAGGACGCCGTGCAGCGGGACATCCAGCGGCTCAAGAACGCCACATCCGGCGTGGAGACCGAAGAGGTCTTCATGACCGCCGCCTCGCCTGGCGTCATCGCGAACTTCCTGCCCAACGAGCATTACCCGTCTGAAGAAGAGTACCTGTACGCCCTGGCCGACGTGATGAAGGACGATTACAAGGCCATCGTCGACTCAGGACTGCTGCTGCAGATCGACTGCCCCGACCTGGCTATGACCAGGGTCACCCAGTTCTCGGACCTTAGCCAAGACCAGTTCATCAAGATCGTTGAGATGCACGTCGAGGTATTGCAATACGCCCTGGCCGGGCTGGCGCCTGACCGGATGCGACTGCACCTCTGCTGGGGCAACACCGAGGGGCCTCACCACCAAGATGTACCGCTGAAAGAGATCATCAACATAGTCTTGAAGGTCCAACCTTTGGGCATCTCATTCGAGGGCGCCAATCCCCGCCACGCCCACGAATGGAAGGTGTGGGAGGACGTGAAACTCCCGGAAGGCAAAGTAATCATCCCGGGGGTTCTAGACACAACCACCAACTTCATCGAACACCCGGAACTGATCGCCGAGCGGACCGTTCGTTATGCGTCAGTGGTGGGCAAAGAAAACATGATGGTGGGCAGCGATTGCGGGTTCGGGACCTCGGCCTGGGGAAGACGGGTGGAGTCGCGGATCGCCTGGGCGAAACTGGAGTCCATGGTCGAGGGAGCGCGGCTGGCTAGCCAGCAACTCTGGTAGGACTCTTCAGTCCTGCTGGGAAATCTTGAAGCTGAAGGTTATGGTGCGCGTGACGGTGCCGTCCAGGTCCCGGTCGATGCCATATTCTTCGGCGGTGAGACGTACTTCCATGCCCAGGCCGCGCATGTCGTTGGCCAGCGCTTCYACTCGCCGGCGCACTTCGGCCACGTCTTGGTCAAGTTCTGATTGGTCGTTTGTCGCCATCGGTCAGTTGATCACCTAGCCGGGGCGCCACACCACTAGAATCAGGTGCGCCGCCCCTTTGAATCTCAAGGGTTTAAGGTCTGTTTAGTAGTAGACCGCATTGCCGGTCCCGCCGCCAGCCATGATAACTTCACCGGTGACCGCCCACGACTTGTCCGATGCCAGATAGGCTGTCAGATAGCCGATCTCCGACGCGTCAATCATCCGGTTGATGTGGTTGGTTCGGGGTGAGCCATCGGTAAAATCTTGGGCTTCTGCTTCGGCGGGACTAACTCCCAGTTCCTTGCCACGGGCTTCCATCAGGCCGACCGTGCGCTCGGTACGGGTCATTCCTGGGTGGATGCAGTTGACGGTTATGCCGAATTTCCCCACCTGGGTCGCCAAGGTCTTGGTCATATGGACCAGGGACACGTTGCGAGCCCCACCGCTCAAGTTGCCGGCGTTCCGGGCGTTTCCACCGCTGATATTGATGATCCGGCCCCAGGGTTGCTCCTTAAGGAAAGGAAGCGCCGCCCGGGTACAGCGCAGAGCGCCGACGTATTTAACGTCGAAGTCGCCCAAAAGATCGTCGTCCACGATAGTGTCGATSGGCCCGATCGCTCCAGGAGAACCGCCGGGCAACGACGCGCTGTTAACCAGGATATCCAGACCACCCAACTGGCTGGCGGCTTCGGCCATGACGCGGTCAACGTCTTCGCGGGAGGTGACGTCCAAGACCATGGGGATGATCCGGCGCCCCGTGATGTCTTCGATCTCTTTGGCGGCCTCTTCCAAGACGGATTTCGTCCGGGAWGCGATCACAACATCGCAGCCTTCCCGGGCCAATTCCAGGGCGATGGCCTTGCCGATTCCTCGGCTGCCGCCACCCACAAATGCGCGCTTGTCCTTGAGTCCTAGGTCCATGTTTCAGTCTCCTCTCTGGCCGCTGATTGTCGCCCACGATCGGGTTCCGATGGGCTCACATGCTTGGCGCATTCTACACAACGCCAGTTTCGGCGGCAATCGTGCTGGGGCCGGCCATCCCGCCTGGCCGGGCCTTGATCAGGGCCAGCACCGATAGCACGGGCAGGGCCATCATTACCAGCATGCCAGCGGTGTAGCTGCCGGTCAGGTCGTGGAAGATGGCCAGGGGCAGCGGACCCACGGCCGACGCGCAGAAGTTGATGGTCATGGCCGAACCTTGCACCCGGCCCAGCCTGTGGCGGCCGTAGTAATGGGCCCAGATCACRCCCTGCACTATATGGTGGGCYCCGCCGGCGACCCCCATCACCAGCACATAGACCACGGCCATGAACACCGAGTCCACGGCCACCACCAGCACCAAGGCSGCTAAAATGGAGACCATGGAAAAGGCGTAGAGTGCCTTGGGACCGATGCGGTCCACTGCGAAACCTGCCGCCAGCGAGCTGACGGCCGACGACCCGGAGAAGATCACGAACACCCCAGCGGCCAGCGTGGCGCTCAGTCCCTTCTCTGCGAAGATGGACGTTTGGTGGAAGACCAGGGCWGTGGAGACCAGGCCGGGCRTTCCCAGTGACAGGGCCAGCAGCCAGAAGTTAATGGAACTGTAGATACGGGTGTCTCTCCGGACTCCGGACAGGGCCTGTCTGGTCTCAGAGACCGGGGGCTCGGGCAACCCGTCTGGGAACATCCCCATATCTTCGGGCCGGTTCCTGACCACCAGCAGGGTCACGGGAATGATCAACACGATGGCCACCACGCCAATGACGCCGTATGCCTCCCGCCAGCCGATATTGACGATCAAGAACCTGGCGAAAGGCGGGAATATGGCGCTGGAGAGCACGGCGCCTAGGCTCATCATGGCGATGGCCCGGCCTCGCCGCGAGACGAACCATTGGTTCACCAGCAGTATGGAATTGATGTTCAACGACCCCTGGCCCAGGGCYCGCAGACTGGCGAARGCGATGTAGAACAGCAATATGTTGGTGGCGGTCGCCATGCCGAAACAGGCCGCGCCGAACCCCAGTCCCACAGCCACCAGCATCGTTCTGGGCCCATAATGGTCKGCGAGTCGGCTCACGATGGCCACCAAGACGGCGCTCAATCCAGTGCTGGCCATGTACAGCACGGATATACCGGGTCGGGACAACCCGGTGTCCTCGATGATGGAGTCGATGAATATCGAGAATACGTACGACTGGCCCGGCCCACTGCTGAAGACCACCAAGCCCGCTGCGCCGACGACGAACCAACCGTAAAAGATGCGGCGGCCGGTCTTCGGCGAATTTTCCGTTGGGYTCGTTATTGTTTCCACCTAGTTAAGACCGTGTCGTTGGGTTTATATCAAACGTATGGGCACGGCATGCCGTGCCCATACGTTTGACGGTATGCACCAATACTACGCCGCATGGCCCTTCGTTGTTCCCCGTTGCGTCAACCTGGGATATAGTGTTTGCTGCATCGGGGTGATGGTGCGCTAGTAACAGATTTCTGCTTATCGATGGGAGATGATGATGCCCGCCAAGAAAGGGACCGGACTGCTGATGGTCTGGTGCGACGTTCCCGAAGACCGGGAAGAAGAGTTCGACCGCTGGTACAACGAAGAGCATATCGCGGAGATCCTCACGGTCCCCGGCGTGCTGAACGCCGCCCGGTATGAGGCGGTGAAGGGCGGTCCCAAACACCTGGCCGTCTACGAGTTGGAAAGCCCGGCCGCGGTGCTGGGTGACGGCTTCACCAAGCGCACCAAGTCGAAATGGAGCGAGACCATGGGGCCAACACTCATTGGAACCAACTTCTTCAACCCACTCTACGAGATGATTCATCCAGACTCCGTCTCCAGCGAGATCGAGAACAGCGGCATGGCCCCGGCCCTCCAAATCGGCCGCATGAACATTCCAGCCGAACGCACCGACGAGTGGAATGAGTGGTACAACTCGATTTTCGTGCCCAATTTCGAGAAGGTCCCAGGCTGCATCCGGGGACGGCGGTTCAAGACGGTGCGCGGCGAGGACCCGATGTACTCGGTGGTCTACGAGTTTGAGGACGAGAATGTCTCCCAGACCCCGGAATGGGCGGCRCAGCTGGACGCCGACCCCAAGAACGCAGAGATGCGTGCCCTGATCACCCACGGCCCCGGTTCCCCGAGCATATTCAAGAAAACCTTTGAGATTTAAGTCCCAATAACTGCGAGGRAAAATGCCCAACCATGTAGTAAATGTCGGCAACGTTGAATTGATATCGCTCAACGACAACCTGTTCACCAGGTCGCCCTTCGTTGCCTTTCCCGATACGACCATCGAACAGTGGCGGGAATACCCGGAATTGCTGGCCGACGACGAGCTCGGCCACCACCGCTGGGGCTCTTTAGCCATCCGCTCCTCGGGGAAGCTGATCGTCGTGGATACGGGCATGCAGGGCGAGGGTTCCTACCTGCTGGACGATATGAAGGAGAAGGGCATCGACCGAGAGGCGGTGGACATCGTGGTCTTCACCCACGTGCACCCGGACCACGTTGGCTGGAACTACACGGACGGCAAGCCCAACTTTCCCAACGCCCGGTTCCTGGTGCCCCAGAAGGACTGGGACTTCTGGACCGACCCGGCCAACATCAACACGGTGGAGTACGTGGTGCCCCAGGTCCTGCCGCTACAGGAGCACGGCGTGATGGACCTGTTCGACGGCGAGCACGAGATAACGCCGGAGTTGACCACCTACGCGACGCCGGGCCACACCCCCGGYCATACATCCATCCGCGTTACATCCAACGGTGAGCACGCGTTCGTCCTAGGTGACGTGGCCCACAGCCCGATCCAAGCCCACCATACAGATTGGTGCCCCGGATTCGACATCACGCCGGACATGGCGCGGTCGACGCGTCATGCCGTCTTGGACATGCTGGAAGCCGAGGGCACCCTGGTCTCCGCCGGCCACTTCCCCGACCCCGGCTTCGGCCGCTTCGTCCGGGGCGAAGAGCGCCGCTACTGGCAGGGAATCTAGGCCCAAAGGGCACTATTTTATGCCATCAGACCAAGTAAGCGACAACTCGCCGGCAACCTTGCTCTTCCCTCAGTTCGAGACTGAGTTGTACCGAATGGCCGCCTCTGAGATCGCGGGGTTGACCGAGGAGCAACTGGATTTTGAATCTGACAAGTGGGGTTGGAGCGAGTGGAGCATTCGCCGTCATCTGAGCCACATGGCGTCCGGAAATTTCCGGTGGTTCTGGCAGCGGTGGGGCCTCGAGATGTTCCCAAGCGGTCCGCCGCCGAACCCGCCCAGCCCTGAAGAAACCAAGGCGATGACCCAGTCGAAATATGACCGCAGGATGGACGAGGACCTGTATTGGGACATTGAAGTGATTCTGGATAAGCTCCAACAGGGGCTGGCGTTGGGTCAGTTGATTCTCTCCAACGAGACCGCCGGTTCGCTGCGGACCAAGGAGTTCGAGTTCTCCGACAACGGCGAGTGGCCCTGGTTCTACAACGTCCATACCGGTCTGAGGCGGGACACTGAGGTCCCCACCAAGATCTGGTTCACCCTGGAGACCATCTTCCGCCACCGGTACTTCGAACACATCACCCATCTATACAACATCCAGAGGATCAAGCTCGCCCAGGGTCTAACCACCAGTGTGGAAGTTCCCATCGAGGGCTACATGTCCCTGCCCGGCTGGGACCTAAGCACTCCGTAGGAGAAAACGATGCCCAAAGCCAAGTTCGTCCCCTTCGACAGCGTCGAGCACCAAGAACGGCGGCCCGGGGTGGTGCTGTCCAGTCTGGTTGACGGTGATACAGGGGCGACCCAACTCTCCAGCGGCGTTGCAGAATTCGCCGTTGGAGCCTCGGCGCCGATGCACTACCATGACGCAGAGGAGTCGGTGATCGTCATCGAGGGCGAAGGCCTGATGGTCATCGACGGCCAAGAACACATCGTCCACCCCAACGACGCCGCCKYCWYSWMSSCSRKSKMYYWCYRKRSSMWSGSCAMMSMCGSMSWSSWSSSCWWSRWKWWWRGCWRGACCTACGCCAGCATCAACTGGTCGACCACGCCGGTGGAGTAGGGGCAAAGCGCCTCCCCACGTGTTTCCGGCGAAAGCCGGRATCCACTGAGCCCCCAACGTCATCGAAATCGCACAAATTGGTGAGGACCCGTGTTTGGCCTTACCAGTGGGTCCCGTCTTTCGCCGGGACGACGTTCCGGAGAATCAGTCCAACCGCCGTATATTCCCGAACCGGACCAGGAAGATCAGGCTGATGGACAGCGCGATCACGCCGCCGATAGCCATGGCAGTGCCGATGCCCACCAACAAGCCCACGCCGCCCGTGATGGCTGCGAAGAGGGGAATCAGCCCTGACTCGTAGTGCCAGACGCTGGTCACCCGGCCCCGCAGGTTATCGGGCACCAGGGTCTGGATCAGCGTCTGGTTGGCCACGATGAAGTGGGTCTGCGACAAGCCCATGATCAGSATGATCGGCACCGACACCCAGACCCATTGGGAGAGGCCCAATATTAGGATGACCGACGAGCCMGATATCAATGTCAGCAGGGTCACCAGGCCCTTCTTGGTGAAGAACCCAAAAGACGAGATCATGATCGTGGCCAGCAGCCCGCCCGCCCCCATGATCACGATCATGGCGGTGCTGACTCCGGCGCCCCGTCCCAACGCCTCCTCTGTGTAGGCCGGAAGGAACAGCAACAAGGGCATGAATACCCCGGTCCGCACGAAGTTCATCACCATCAGCCGAACSATCTCGCGGCTGCCGAAGATGAACTGMAATCCCTCTTTCAGATCGGCCAGCGGCGAGGCTTTCGTCCGCTCCRAATCCTGGCGGTAGGGAGTTTTCATGGGCGCCAAAAGCACGATCATCCCCACATAGAGGGCCGATTCAACGAAGAAGTYCCAGTGGAAGGCCACAGTCTCGATCAGCACCCCGCTGATGGCCGCCCCGGCCAGCCGCATGGATGTAACCGCCATGGCGTTCAGCGCCAAAGCGTTGCCCAGGTCTTCCCTAGGCACGACGTTGGCCACCAGTGCCTGCCGGGTGGGCTGAACGAAGGCGAAGGCGATGCCCGAGACCAGCATGTAGGCATAGACGTGCCAGATGCTGTCAATCTTCCCGTTGGYCAGCAATATRCCAAAGGCAAGCGCCGATGACACCATCACCACTTGCACGCCCATGACCRGCTTTCTCCGGTCCAATCGGTCGGCTAAGACCCCGCCCCAGGGGCCCAAGATCAGCAAGGGCAGCGCCCTGACGGCCACGGTCAATATCGAGTGGAACGCCGAGCCGGAGATATCCRGGGCCAGCCAGCCGATGGTGATGAACTGCAGCCACTGGGCGCAGTTKGCGAATAGGTTGCCGGTCCACAGATACCTGTAGTTAACGTGGTTCTGAAGGGAGGAAAAGGTCTTGACCCGGCCTGAAGGGGGCCGGAAGGGCGGTCTGCTGGGTGGAGTTTCCGGAGATTGTGGGGACTCTGGGCGCAAACTGGGGTGGTGTGTGGCTCCCGGATCAGGATAAGGCCATCAGATATCGTAGTGCCGCGACTGCGCCGAAGCAAGGGCCTGGGAATGGGRCCGCATCATTGCGCCGATGGATCCTAGGTAAACTAAGGCTAAGTCACTGCTAACCGTTCGTGGTGAGCCCCGTCGAACCACCGCTGGGGAATGACCCAGTTTCGACTAAACAAGAACTTGGCTTATGCGCGCCCTTCGAGAGCCTCAGGACGAACGGGCGATGGGTACAGMGCCAAAAAARACACCTCTCCCGTCGCCCTTCCGCGGAAGGAGGGGAGGGTTAGGGTGGGGGTTCCCTCTCACTGGGTAGCTTTGGCTGAATATATCCAACCCGCAACTTCATTCGACATCCTTCCCAGGAAGGAACGGTCGCGCGGGCAACTTTGGCCGGCAATTGCCAAACCTAGGCGTTAGTCYCGGTAGTTCACGAACTGGAGTGGCTGGGTGTTCTTCATATCCTTGATGAAAGCGATGGCCGCTTGGAGGTCGTCCCGCTTCTTACCAGTGACCCTTAGCTCGTTGCCCTGTATGGCCATTTGGACCTTCATCTTGGCCGACTTCACTTCCTTGGTAATCTTACGGCCCAGGTCGCTGTCGATACCCTGCTTGATGGACACCGTCTCGCGCAGGCTGCTYCCTGCCGCGGCCTGCGGCTCGCCCCAGTCCAGCGCCCCCAACTCCACCTTGCGCATRGCCAGGTATTTCTTGAGCAGCTCCTCTACCTGCGTCATCTTCATGGCGTCGTCGGCCGTCAGAGTCAGCGAGTCGTCCGAGCGGACAACCGCGCACTTGGTGTTGGCCAGGTCGAACCGCTGCTTAATCTCGCGCTCCACTCCGTTCAAGGCGTTATCGACTTCGGCA
The DNA here is from genome assembly GCA_002746355.1 of Dehalococcoidia bacterium. Lineage (GTDB taxonomy): Bacteria > Chloroflexota > Dehalococcoidia > Lucifugimonadales > UBA3495 > UBA9611. Next base: position 26,555 of record NVWX01000042.1, read on the forward strand.
AGATCGGTCTTGGAAACTACGTCAAAAGACGGCATGGGGAATGCTCCTTGGGTTTGATGGGGTGGTGGGCTGTTCTGTCAATGATACAACAGGGCCTGCGCCTGTTTCTTATTGAGCCTTCATTGACTAGGTGCTACAATTCTCTAGGCAAACTACCACGGCTACACCTTCTCTTTGACGTTCCCCGATAGCTCAGCGGTAGAGCGGGCGGCTGTTAACCGCTAGGTCGTAGGTTCGAATCCTACTCGGGGAGCCAGTTTCTAACTTTTTACGAGCTTTCCCCTATACCCCATCGGTAAAAGGCTTCTGCCTCCAACCACGCCGCTTACCCGTTTGACTCGGGTTACTCCCGGAATTACAATTCACGCTCYAGATTTCCCTTAACATGCATGCAAATTTTCGGTCAAATCCTTAGCCGCTGAGCTGTGTTGGAGTGATTATGTCTGATTCAGAGTCGAAGACGTTGGTTATTCGAAACGGCAYGCTGATCGACGGTTCCGGCGCGGCCGCCGCYGCAAACACCGCCGTGGTCATCCAAGGCAACCGCATCTCCAGCGTTGGCGAGTTGCCGGGCGGAGTGAACCTGGAGGACGCCGATAAAGTCGATGTGATCGACGCMACCGGGCAGTGGATCATGCCCGGACTCATCGACGGCCACTGCCATCTYTCCTTCGGCATGCCGGCGGTCCAGGGTTACGCCAGCGCCCGCGGGACCGTCAACCCAGGGTTCAGCGCCATCAGGGCGGCGAAAAATGCCCAGACGATCCTGCGCTCCGGGGTCACCAGCGTTTCCATACCGGGCGGGACCTGGTTCATCGAGGTCGGCCTGCGCGATGCAATCAACGCCGGTCTCATCGAAGGGCCCCGTAYCTACACCGCGGGCCGCTTCATCATCACCTACGGCAGTATCGCCGACAGCGAGCCTTCGTGGGTCGGCGCTCCCGAGCACACGTACGGCGTCTTGGCCAACAATGTCACCGATATGATCACCGAGGTCCGCCGGCAGACTAAGCACGGCGTGGACTTCATCAAGCTGGCTGACAGCACCTGGGGCGACACCCAGACCATCGCCAAGGAAGAGATCGCCGCGGTGGTGGAGGAAGCGCACCGCCGTAACGCCCGCATCGCCATCCATTCCCGGGGCGCCGGGTCCACCCAAGCGGCCGCCGAAGCCGGAGTCGACTGGATCATGCATGCCGACCTGGCCACGGAACGGGAACTGTACGCCGTAGCGGAGGCCGGTGTCCGCATCATGCCCACCATRACCTTCCTTTTCGAGGCCCTAGAGGTTGGCAAGGAAAAGGGCCGCAGCGACGCGGAATTAGACATCATCAAGCGAAACGCGGACAACGCCGTGACCGTTCTACAGACCGCCCGTTCCCTGGGCGTCCAGGTCATGGCCGGCACCGACACCGGAAACTCGCCGGTGATGCCCTACGGCGTCCTCCACGCCCACGAAGCGGAGGTCATGGTCAAATTCGGAGGCTACACGCCGCTGGAAGCCATCACCGCCAGCACTAAAGACAATGCCTATTCAGTGGGTATGGAAGGTGAGCTGGGCGTCATCGAGTCCGGCAAACTGGCCGACCTGTTGATCCTGGACGCCGACCCGCTGGAGGACATCCGCGTGCTGCAGGGCGGCAAACACCTGAACRCGATCATAAAAGACGGCCGCCGGGTTGATCTGAGCGTTCAGCCGGAAGAGGATACGTTGCTGGCGCTCCGTTAGGGAACGGCTCTTCTGAAACTTKGCGTCGAGATCACACAGCCGGCTCTAWTTAGACCGGGACGACATCGGTGGTCTCAGGTGCGAGCACAAGATGTCAGCAATACTAATGTCACTCTTCTGTTGGCAACCAGCAAAAGTGGGACACTTTYRTWAAGGAGAGATCAGGGGGARATGGCCGTGTTCTGGGACTCCCGGAGCAGGSGGTTGTAGCGTTTGCGTTGGGCYRRSRKSWSAKCTTYMASMTMYSKKSWYRYSRKYWGKAWMWSWYYKSCCCGGAGTCGGACAAAATCTCCGTGACCATCCTGTCGTATTCATTACTTGGAGCACGAAACCTAACCATCCTCTAGATGGCTATGCGCCGCGGCTCCAGACCACTCTAAGATGGACCGCGGAGGGTTCGGACCTCCGGAACGACCTGCTTATATTCATGTTGTCATACGCGACCGACCGGGCTTACCGAGGTGTAGGAGATATGCCACCGCTGGGGATCCGGATGATGGCGTCTCTCGAATTGGCTCTGAGTGCCGGAGAATTGAAATTAACTTCTACTGACCCGGATGAACAACCTTTCTTGGATTATCGTTACTTTCAGCAGGAAGAAGACCTCCGAAGATTGAGAGAAGCTGTCCGTCTGTGCGTAAGCTTGGGAGAACATGAACGGTTCAATGACATCATTGAATCTAGGATCGAACCCACAGATGAAGAACTTGCTTCGGATGAAGACCTAGATACTTATATGATCAGGGAAGTAACAACAGGACAACATATATCGGGTACCTGCAAAATGGGACCAGACTCAGATGATATGGCGGTCGTTAATCAATATGGAAGAGTAAGAGGAATCCAGAATCTCAGGATCGTAGATGCATCGATAATGCCAGACTGCATACGCGCGAACACTAATGTGACTACTATGATGATCGCGGAGCGGGTATCGGACTTTATCAAAGATGGCAAGTAGATCGTACGTTTTGTCGGGCCTAGAAAAAATCAGATTGAATCACACTTCGTATGCGCATCGGGCAATTTTAAACAGGACGGTTGCTTGACGAGACCAACAAATGGCTAATGCGTTTTTCCAGCCCCATTATCGTCATCAATTCGTGCCTGGAATGTACCGATGTGTTGATTATGACCCCGGGAGACATTTGCTCTTTCGTCCATGAAACAGCAGTCTTAGTCAACCCTGGTGAAGTCTTCGATGGCGTTTTGGTATTTCCCTAGGTAGCCAAAGGCTGGCCTAAGAATCTCAGTCTATGTCCGGCCTCAGGGCTTCCCTGTCGGTGGTCTGTTCGAATGTGTGTCCGATCCGGCACAGTAGGGCCTCCGAAAGGTGCCTTCCCACGAACTGGATGGTGAGCGGCAACCCTTCGCTATTCTTGCCACAAGGCACAGATATGCTGGGAGACCCGCTGAAATCATAAGGCACCGTAAACCGGCCCCAATCCGGGTCGTCAAGCAAAAACCTGGGTCCGTACATCTCTTCCAGGGTGATCGGGAAGGGCGGGGAAGTCATGGCAGGACAGCAGATGATGTCAACGTCCTGGAATATATCGTTCAGAAGCCCGCGGCAGGCGGAGCGGACGTTGTTAGCCTTGGCGTACTCCGCCCCGGTAACCGACGCCCCTTTATCCAACCATCCTTGGAAGCAAGGACCGTAGTCGTCACGGCGTGATGGGAAGGTTGCTTCATGAGCAGCAAACGCTTCGGCAGAGCAAAGAACTCCGAACGCCTCCATGTAATCGCTGATATCCGGCATCTGTATCTTGACTAGCACGGCGCCTAACCTTTCTAGCACACCGATTCCAGCCAACACACTTTCCGCCAATTGTGGGTCAGTATTGCCCGAGATATACGTTTCATCAACCCCGATTCGGAGACCGTGAACCCCTTGGTCAATCTCCTCCAACATAGGAGGGACAGGAGCCGACAAAGTGGTCGGGTCGTTGGGGTCTAGCCCAGCTATAGTCTGAAGTATGATTCCGGCGTCGGCTGCACAACGAGTCATGGGGCCAATATGGTCCAAGGACTCTGCCAAAGCCAGAACACCATATCGGCTAACTCTACCCCATGTGGGCTTGATCCCCACGATACCGCAAGCAGCGGAGGGGAATCTGATGGAACCGCCGGTGTCGCTGCCCAACGACCCATAGCAAAGCCCAGCTGACGTGGCAACACCAGAACCGCTGGACTGTGTGAAACTACGGAGCGGAGAAGCAAGATACCCGCCAGGGAAGGAGCGTCATCCCTAGCGGGCGCGGAAAGATGGGAGGTCATCCAATTCCCATCCCGAAGCAGCAGTGGATGCAGCTACTTCGGTCCCCAAAATTGTTGATTCAATAGAAATTTATGGGTATTGTGGGACGCCACAGGTTCCGATACTAACGATTGCAGCGCCCCCCAACTTCTACTCGTCAGTGATAGTGATCGGGACCTTGGTCAGCGAGCCATCTAGCTCGATGTGTAGGCCGATCCGTGGCCCTACCTTCTCATTGAAGATTTTGATGATGGGCATGTCGCCACCGCCAGACCGCTTGACCCAGTTTGGTACCACGCGTTCAATGGTGGCTTTGTTGACGGCGGCCGTAACCTCTGGGGAGAACGGGGTAAACACGCTGCCTGCCGCGGTGTTTATCAAGAGCCCCATGTCGTTCTGGACCCCCGTGTGCCGCAGCGCCTCCAGTTCGTCCTTGGCGCCTTCTTCAATCAGGATCTGTTGAAAATCGGGCGGCAGCTCCTCCCATTGCTTCTTCCCCATGATGACGTTGAAGGCCTCCATGTTGAGTAGAGGGCCGGTTATGTAATCGGTTACCTCGTACCACCGCTGTCCGTATGCCGGGCTAGCACCGGTAACACCGGCGTCCAGGATACCTCTCTCGAGGGCAGTGTAAACCTCGGCGAAGGCCACGAACTGAGCGGAGGCGCCCATGCC
>NVWX01000082.1 GCA_002746355.1 Dehalococcoidia bacterium
GATCGAGGCGGACAGCGATTGGATCAAGGTCATGGCGACCGGAGGCGTGATTACGCCCAGGAGTCGCGCACGCGATAGCCAATTCGACTTGTCCGGTCTCAATCGGGTCGTCGAGGCCGCGAGTCGGGCAGGTCGATCCGTGGCCGCCCACTGTCACGGAACGCAGGGGATCGCGGATGCCGTTCGGTCAGGGGTCAGAACGATCGAACACGCGTCCTTCGCCGGGGAGGATGGCTTTGGAACCCTGATCGATGATTCGTTGATCGATGAGATGGCAAAGAGCGAGTTGTGGGTTTCCCCGACAGTCAACGCGGGCTGGTCTCGGCGAATCGAAAACGACAAGGGAGAATCGACAAAATTCTTCGACCGGATGTCGAGTTGTCTCCGACTCCAGAGGGATCGCGGAGTTCGTTTCATCGCTTCCACCGACGCCGGCATTCCGGGAGTACGACACGTCGATCTGCCGCTGGGACTTCTGGCCTTCGAACGCTATGCAGGCTTGCGACCTGTCGATGTTTTGCGAGCCGCAACATCGGAAGCGGCGATCGCCCTGGGTATCGCCGACGAGACCGGGCGAATCGAGCCCGGTCTATCCGCGGACTTCCTGGTGCTCGAATCTGATCCGCTGTTGGACTTGAACGTTCTGCGAGATCCCGAGATCGTGGTCTTCCGAGGTCGCTGTTTCGATCGGTGGTTGACTGAAGGCGCTCCATCACGTTCTTTTGACAAATTTGCCGAATAAGTTAACCATCCAAACCCTGGTCAATATCACCTTGGTGGACTCAGTAAAAACGTTGATTTCACCGACTGCAACAGTGAGGGCAATCCCCTGCAGTCTGAACGTCGTAACATCGATTGATATTCTGTGGGGGCGTGTGTTAAGAGTCGTATTGGCCCCGCGAACAGCCTGCCAAAGACTTCTATCTGCCTAGCCGGCGGTAACCTGTATGTCACAATACATCTTACACAGGTTGCTCTCAGCTATCGTGGTTCTTTGGTTGGTACACCTATTGGTGTTCTCAGTGGTCAGGATGTTTCCTGGCGACGTGGTTATGATGCGTTTGGGCCAAGATGCCACCATGACCAAGGAAACCTATGACGCCGCCCGGGAAAAGCTGGGAATAGACAGGCCATTTTTRGTCCAATACGGATCGACAATGAAGGACTTGCTCCGGGGGGATCTAGGAGATTCCCTGCTGAGCGGAAGATCGGTGGCTGATGAACTTGGCGATCGCATTAGTCTCACTCTTCATTTAGCCCTGCTATCGCTGGTCATCGCGCTACTGATGGCAATACCCATCGGGATAATATCTGCCGTTTTCCAAGATACTGTTGCTGACTACGGCGGTAGGCTGTTTTCAGTATTAGGACTTTCTCTACCGGATTTCTGGAKSGGTGTAGTCGCTATCYTAATGCTCTCTTTGTGGTTCCATTGGTTGCCGCCTAGAGGATTTGAGGGGATTTGGGTGGCCCCGATAAAAACCTTGCAGCAGTTATTGATTCCTGCTGCCATTATTGGCTTCCGGTTTTCTGCCGTCATCATGCGCATGACCCGATCTTCTATGCTCGAAGTACTTCGTGAGGACTATATCCGGACCGCTCGGTCTAAAGGGCTATCCGAACAAAAAATTATCGTCGGGCACGCGATGAAGAATTCGTTTATCCCAGTAGTCACCTTAATAGGCCAGCAGTTCTCCATCCTGTTGGGAGGCACCGTCATCATAGAAACCATTTTCCTTCTGCCCGGTGTAGGAAACATGACATTAGATGCAGTGTTATTCCGAGACTACACGTTAGTTCAAGGTGCGGTTATATTCTTCGGCGGAATTATGGTTCTAATGAATCTTCTTGTCGACATATCCTACGCCTGGTTCGACCCGCGAATTCGATATGGGTAAAGATACAGGGCCGTTGGAATTAAGCTCCAGGCCCAAGAATCCGTTAGAGGCGATATCAAACGGTCTTGGGCGCCAGTCTCGTTCCCTAAAGAGGTTCGTTGTCTCCAAGCCTCTCGGAGGGGCTGGAGGACTGGTCGTTCTAATTATAGTGTTTGGTGCAATATTTGCTCCACTTGTAGCGCCGTTTGACCCCTATGAATTTAACCTGGATGAAAACGGGATGCCGGTACGCCTAGARGGCCCCGGTAGAGACTATCTACTAGGAACCGATGCTATCGGACGAGATGTGTTTAGCCGCATCATATATGGCGCTCGAGTGTCGTTGATGGTGGGCTTGGGAGCAGTGGTGCTCGGTGTCACTCTTGGCACCATTATCGGGTTAATATCAGGTTATTTCCTCGGGAAAATCGACCAAGTGCTGCAACGGGTAGTCGATACATTGATGGCGATTCCGGCGATTGTGTTGGCCTTAGCAGTGATGACCATGCTACAGCCAGGAATATTCAACATAATATTGGTAATCGCCATTGTTATCGCACCCGGTTCGGCCAGAGTAGTACGGTCTACGGTCTTGGCGATCAAACAAAATGTTTACATCGAAGCAGCACGTTCGGTCGGAGCCACCGATAGCCGGATTGTGTTTCGCCATATACTGCCAAATGTGTTTGCTCCAATTATTATCATTGCGTCAATCTGGGTCGGTAACGCTATTGTTATCGAGGCTGCGCTCAGCTATCTTGGTCTTGGTACCCCGCCTCCTACTCCAAGTTGGGGTGGGATGCTGGCCCTGGAAGGACGACGTTACCTAGAAAACGCCCCATGGCTAGCTATCGCACCAGGCGTGGCCATCAGCATCGCKGTCTTAGCGGTCAATATGCTTGGTGATGCCTTGCGTGACGTGTTAGATCCTCGCCTCAGGASTCGATAGGTTCCCCTTCTCCGCRTTCCTCAACTTACCCATAGCCGAAACCTCTTGGCTCCAGCGACAGGCGATCTCTTTTTCTGACCCTAATGGACGGTAGTTCGGTTCAAATTCCTTCTTGATCCAAAGGCCATTTGTTTTTGGATAAGGACAGTCGGAACCGATAATCGGGTCAGCCTCGCATTTCTCGTGGCCACATTGAGAAATGTCRGAAGCCAGTAAATTTCCCTACGGTGATCCTTTCTTTGGAGGACCCTAAGGCTGGGCGGCGGGTGGCCACGGGKTTCATCCAACTGCAGCCACATCCAATGGCCTAAACATATAGTTCATGTCAGGATGTCGTAAATTCCGATAGGGTTAGAGCAGTTCTGATTCACGATGGCCAGCAGGACATGCACGAAAGCTGCTAGTGAAATGGACGAAGTAACCCATATTTGGGACCTTCTAGGGCCAAATGGAATGGATTCCGGTCCATATTTTCTTAGCTCTTTATATGGTCAACTACACACCCTTACCACAATCCTTCTAGCGCCTACTATCGTGGCCGTTCATAGGGGGCATTTTTCAGGKTTGTCAGGTCCATCGGAGGCAGTTCCACCTCYAAGAATTGTTGCACTCCGTTAGCCAGTTCRTCATAGCTGGGGAACCACGCTCGAAGTTGGGCCCGCCAAGCGTTTAMACCCCCACTCGCATGAAGTTCGAATACGGATTCTCTAGCATCGAGTTCGGAGGCCACATGATCCCATCCCAGATGCAAAACCGCGGCACGTTGCAGTGCCGTGTAGCCGCCACCTCCATAAGCGTCCTCTAACTCCGTCGCCATTGTAGGATCCGCGAAATCCGTATCAGCAGGCGCAACTATTAAGGACGAACCAGGCAAACCCCGTAGTATCTCTGACATGCGTTGACGAGATTTAAAGGCGTTGATGGCGGCTGCTGCGAGGTGCAATTGGTTCGGCACAGCGAAACCGCCTACCGTCATTTCAGGATCCAACTCTGCAGCCCTTATACAGGTTCTGCTGGTCTGCACATCAACGGCTAGGTCGACCAACTGCTGTATAGTAACGGGATTCTCTTTTAGACCCATGACCTCGGTTAGCGCAAGTGCTATCCCAAGAGTTAATTCGGCCTTGGCTAACCAACCACAATTGTGATGCCAGAGCAGCCAYGACACCAGGGAATGACGGTTGGTTCGTTCAAGACGTTCCCCAGTGAATACCCGTTCCCGTGGAATGAACACCTCTTTCATCCAGAGTGATGCGTCAAGTTCATCAAAACGGCTGCTAAGTGGCGAAAGAAAGGGATTAGAGTGCCTAGCAGCTGTCCGGCGCGCAACAACGCGTACACCTGGGGAATTAACTGGCAATATGAACCATAACCAACGACCGCTACCGGACGGTAGTTCATCTCGACTAGTGATTAGGACATCTTCCGCGAATGGCGTGCTGGTATGCATTTGCACTTTGCCGCTGACAACGATCCCGCGGTCGGTCTCACCGTCCAGGCGGATTGCTRCTGGGTCTTGTCTGAGTCTAGGCCCAATAAGTGGTCCGCCCCCGGCAAAGGTAAGAAATCGGCCGGTGTGGGCGATTGATTCTTGATATTCCCTAGCCGCTGCTATTTCCACAGAGGACTTGTCCAATGCTATGAGGTGATTCAACATGCCCAGTGCTATTAAAGCGCCGTAACCCGGGGTATGAGTGATATTGCCACCGCTAGCAAAAAGTACGGCTCGTATTGCCTCTCCTTGCCGTTGGAGCTGGGCGGAAGTCGTAGGTACCTCAAAAGCCAACGGGTTCMTTTCGGCCGTGCCATCTGGGTCGGTTAGCAGACTACCTTTCCAAACAGGGTCGAAATGGCGGTCATACCATTTTTCATATTCCAGTACCATCGCAGACGTAGCTGGATGGGTCGTAACATCTTCTACCGGCCCTTCCCCCATCACCCATACATCGCGCCCATCGCGTAGGCTTTCGCGGTACTCAGATCCTGTTCGCATAATGCCCTCGATTATTTAGATTCGCAGAGAATAAGCGATGAACAGCCCCTGGTTAGTCGGTTAATCAGACATTACCTGCTAATGGTTTTGAGTCCGTTTCAAGCCTGGGGCGAGGCCATGGAAAAACTTACGAYCCCGAAGGTCAATCATAGCCTTTGCAATGCCCGTCATGGCGAGGGCCAAAAATAGAATGATCATTACCAGATCAGAAGTGAGGATACATTYTATCGGCATTTTGTACCTCTGAACTTAATGATAATCCTAAGTTGTAATGGCTTTACAAGCAAATAGAAGGGCGGRATTTCGTTACAGCTGTAACAAACGTTCGCTACAGGGATTAGCAACTGACAGATTTCCTACAAGTGTTGGCAACCAGCAAAAGTGGGACACTTTTRTTAAGGAGAGATCAGGGGGAGATGGCCGTGTTCTGGGACTCCCGGAGCAGGCGGTTGTAGCGTTTGC
>NVWX01000083.1 GCA_002746355.1 Dehalococcoidia bacterium
CCTTGGTTTCAGCAGCGTCCAGCAACTGGTTTGTAGCCGATACGACCAGCGGCCGCCACTCCTCCATGGATTTGGGGGTGAAATAGCGGTGGACGACTTTGCGCATCTCCAAGTGTTCTGGCCGATCTTTCTGGATGAACATTTGGCCTTGGTAGTTGCAGGCCGCCTGGTAAATCTCCTCATCCGATTCATAAATAGCCGGATAGGCCGGCTTGGGATCATTGAGGAACGTGGCGCTAGAGAAAAGTTCATGGTTCCGGGTTAACCACACCAAATCATCGTGGCGGGTGATGACCCACAATTCGTACAGTTCGTTCCAGTGGACCGGGTCCTCATCTCGCAGCATCCCGTAGTAGCTGTAGGGGTCATTCATGACCTCCGGGGTAAACATGTCGTCGGGGACCATAGTAACCATAACGTCACCATCGAGCGCAAAATCTAGTTTGGGTTGACAAAGTCTACCAAAAGCTAAGGAAAACCAGCAAGGCGTCGCAGTGGCCCGAATTACCTTGCAACTGACATCAATATTGATATTTCAGGCACTGGTGAAATAGCCGAGGTGTTCGCTCATATTGGTGTTTTCCGAGTTCGGCCGCCGCTGGGCCACGGCTTCGGGAATTCGGTCAAATAGTGGCACAAAGTCGTGCCTGGTAATCAGTTGCCGCCCGTGCCTGGCAGCCCATCGAATCCATGGCGAAAATCGTGCCAGAACAGATTTGTAATCGCTCTCTGGTCTTGTCTGGGCACGTATTTTCGACTACTCCGGCCTTCGCCGGAATGAYGGAGTTGGGCGCACTACCAAAAAGACCCTCAGCTAACAGTTGAGGGTCTCTTTATTCCCAGTGCCAGTGCCGTGGCGGCATCTCGTGGGTAGGTAAGACGCGTATCTGGAGAGCGGGAATCATGAAGGCCCGGTCGCAGCTCCGGCATCGCCATCGGCCAAATGGATGAAAGCCCTCAGTGGGGTCGATCTCCGTACTCCGGCACCTGGCGCACGCCTTCACCTCGTAGAKGGTCTCGTTGGTGGTCTCCTCGGGAATCTTGTCTGGTTGAGAGGGTGTGGTCATGCCTGTCGCCCTTGTTTGTTCTAGACATCACTTAACGGGAGGCGCCTGTTTTCCACTACWAGGGAAGGGGCATGGATATACTGACCGACGGCACCGGGAAGCGGGTCTTGTGACCYTCACCGGTCACGTCTTCCCACAGCCTCAAGTCATTGGGGCCGAAGCTGTGGATAGTGCCGTCGGCCATCTGGATATCAATCTGGCCGCTCAGCATGCTCATCCAGCGCCGGCGGGGAGCTGGATGGAACTCCGAGAACTCGGTGGGCTCATTTATCTGGATGGAACAACCGGTGCAGGTCTTAAGAGTCTCCAAGATGGGGTCATCCACTTGGAGCTCTTCCATGACGCTCTTGCCATCGTCGCCGGTGTACATCCGGAAAATGCCCATGTTTTTGTTCTCCTAAGTTGTCGTTTCGCTGGCGAATCCGTGCCTATGTTACCGTATCACCTTCGCCGGGTCTATCACTCGGTCTGCCGGAAGTGGTCGCGCTGGGTTGTGCCCGTGTAATGAGTCCGGTAACGGCCGCGCCTTTGCAGTTCCGGGACGACCAGATCCACGAACTCTTCAATGGCGCCGGGGTTGTAGATCGGCGAGAGCATGAACCCGTCACCGCCAACCTTATCGAAGAACGCCTCCAACTGGTCGGCGACGCTGGCCGGCGTGCCCACGAATTGGGGAAGACCCACGCTCTCGCCGTGACGTTGGGCGACCTCTTTCACGGTCATCGAGTCGCCGTTGTCCTTCTGGTAGACCCTGCGGGAGCGTTGGAGCTCCGGCTCGGTCCGGCTCATCATCTCGTCGTCGGGCGAGAGCTTTGATAGATCGAAGTTCAAGTGGCCCGACAAGATGGCCATGCCACCTTCAAGTGGAGCGAGGCTGTTGTGTTCATGCTGTTTCTCCAGCGCTTCGGCCTCGCTGGACCCGATTATCGGCTGGACTCCAAAAAGGACGGCGCAATGCTCCGGGTCGCGCCCCAGGTCAGACACCCTGTCCTTGAGCTTGGTGTAGTAACCAGCGGCCTCTTCAACCCGGGGGTTGATGGCGAACACGGCGTCGGCGTATTTTGCCGCGAGGTCGATTCCCCTGGGCGAGGTCCCWGCTTGAATCAGCGCCGGGCCGTTCTGCGGGGAGCGGACTACGTTCAACGGCCCGCGGGACCTGTAGTGCGGGCCTTCGAATTCGATGCGGTGGACCTTCGAGGCATCGGCGAAGACCGCGTTTTTTCGGTCCATCACCACGGCATCTTCGTCCCAACTATTCCAAAGCTGCTGACATACCTCGATGAACTCGTGGGCCTTCTCGTAGCGCAATTCGGATGGCTCCAGGCTCGTCTGACCGTAATTTGCGGCTTGGTTCTGGTTGAGGGACGTAACCACGTTCCAGGCCGCCCTTCCGCCGGTAAGGTGGTCAAGAGTAGCCCAGAGGCGGGCTACGTAGTACGGGTGCTGGTAGCTGACTGAGAATGTGGCTCCCAGGCCCACGTGTTTAGTCACTGCGGACATCATGGTGAGCAGTGGGATGGGGTCGTGCTCGGGGGCCTGGGTGGCGTAGCGCAGCGCCGGTTCTAGGGAACCCTTGTAGGAGTCGGAGATGAAATTCAGGTCGGCGAAGAACACCGTGTCGAACAGGCCGCGCTCACAGACCTGGGCTATATGCTGGTAGAGTTCCGGCTTGCGCCAACTATCTTCGGCCCAATCGGTGCGGGGATGACGCCACATGGCCAGGCTATGGTAGGTAGGTCCGTGCACCAGAAACTGGGCGAGATGAAATTTCTTCTTTCGATCTTTCACACGGCTATGCTCCGCGCTGGAGAACCGTTATTTGCCGTCTATTTTCGTCGAGGTGAGGGCCTTTTCGATCCGTTCGGCGAGGTTGGGGATGTTGAACGGCTTGGTGATGTAATCGAAAACCCCTTTTTCGATCCCGGCGGCTATGTCGTGCTGCTGGCCTTTGGCCGAAAGCATGATCACCGGAATGCCGTTGGTGGTTTTGTCATCTTGCAGGGGCCTCAGTACCTGAAACCCGCCCATCACCCGCAACATAACGTCCAGCAGAACGAGGACAGGACGGTCCGATTTGACCATTTCCAATGCCTGCTGGCCGTCCGTCGCCACTCGTATCTCGTGACCGATTCTCTTCAGTTGGTATTCGAGCAACTYCTGCAGGGAAGGTTCGTCTTCAACGGCCAAAATTTTCGCCATGATTGGCCTGTCACCTCAATCGATAATATTGATACCAGGCGGCCCGCCCAAGATTGAAGTCGGTGCGACCCGCTGATTCCAGGCCAATTATAACCTCATATAGCCGAGAATATCTGGGGTAGCGGATATTGGCATCACCGGGCACACTAGCATCGGTTTTGTTTAAACAGACGAAGCCGATGAGGAGCCCGATTCCTGGGCTGGCGGGGAATCAACCGCCACAGCACTCTTTTCGATGGGAATGGTGACTGTGAACACGCTTCCTTCACCCAGTTTGCTTTCGGCCCAGATCTTGCCGCCGTAGTGGCTTACGATCTCTTTGCAGATCGGCAGACCTAGTCCGGTCCCTTTGCGCACGTCTGCGAGCGTGTCCGTAACTTGCTTGAATTTCTGGAATATCTCGTCCAGTTCCCCGGTTGGTATCCCAACCCCGTTGTCGGAAACCTTGATCTCAACCATGCGCTCGCTCTTCTTGCCACCAGAGTTGGAGGCCTCACTAATCAATATCCCAATCTTGCCGTGCTCAGGCGTGAACTTGATGGCATTACTGAGAAGATTGGTCAGGACCCGGTTGATCTTGTCCTGGTCGCACCACACATCGGAGAGATCAGACTCTAGGTCCACGCTAATGTCCAGGGATTTTTGAATCGCCAGAGATTGAATGCCTGAAACCGCTGTTTCCACGATATCGCTGARSGMMTWSRSSSMRKMGKYMMWKWKSKMCKRACYRGSSWMRTMSMKGGSSAKGKNGAGAWCGKMKWTKMKSAGGCGGGTCAGTCGGTCACTGTAGGCGTTCAGCGATAATGGGACAYTTTTAAAAGGAGAAAAACATGAGGGTGGTGGTGTGTTCGGCCCCGTACATTCAAATGGTATAGGGAGATCGTTGCCCTCCATCTAATTCCCAAGCTAGGAAATATCCCGTTAAAGCAGCTTCAGCCGGCGGATATTGAAACCTATTACGCCGAGGCACGTAAAAATGGACGAGCGGATGGTGCAGGAGGGCTATCAGCGCAGACTATACAACACCACGGGCGGGTGCTGTCTCAGGCCTTGAATCRTGCGGTGGCAACCCAAGTGCTNGRAWGGAACGTTGCCCAGTTTGTAAAGCCTCCGCGTCCCAAACGCAAAGATATTTCACCTTTGACTCGTGAAGGCGTAATAAAGCTTCTAGGGGCCGCTTCCCAAACAGAGTTTTACTACCCGCTGTTAGTAGCCATCTACACTGGCTTGAGGCGCAGTGAGCTTCTCGCTTTAACCTGGGCGGATATGGATTTGGAAGAAAGGTATTTGAGCGTAAATAAAGGCATCCATACCCATTCGTCCGAAAGTGAGCGTATTCAGCCTCCTAAAACGGACAAAAGTAAGCGTCTAGTTTCTCTTCCCATCGACCTCGTGCTGGCTCTCCGTCATCACCGGGAGACGCAAGAGGCAATTTGGGACGAACTAGGGAAATCCATGGGGATGGGAGATCGGATATTCGCAAGACCTGAYGGGTCGGTTATTCAYCCCGATAGTCTCAGCAAGGCTTGCGTCAGGCTGGCCAAACAAGCAGGATTNGGGGGGTCCACCTTCACACWCTCAGACACACATTAGCTTCAATGTTAATTCAACAAGGGGAGAATACCAAATCCATATCAGAGCGACTCGGTCATTCCAGCACGGCGTTTACTAACGATGTTTACGGCCATCTAATGCTGGGAATGGAAGAAGCGACGGCGGCAAAGGTGAACGCAGCACTTGAAGGCGTGATCATAGGCCCAGCGAGACCTCTTTCTTGAGCAAGGGATGTCCAAAAGGATGTCCACAGCCTAAAAATAAGACCAACTTCATAACGATTAAGGTCCTTTCTATGCCTGAAAAATGGAGCCGGTGATGGGAATCGAACCCGCGACCTGCTGTTTACGAAACAGCTGCTCTGCCACTGAGCTACACCGGCCCGGCCGCGGCAAATATGCGGCTGCCGCAGCAATTATCTTAGCATATGGCCGTGCC
>NVWX01000084.1 GCA_002746355.1 Dehalococcoidia bacterium
TCGCCGAGGCAGGGATCGATCACGTAATCCTCGGGACCGATTACCCGTTCCCATGGAACACCGCTCCGGTCGACCACGTCATGTCGATTCCCGGGCTAASCGACGAGGACCGGATCAAGATTCTCGGTGGGACGGYGGCRAAACTCCTCGGKATYGARGGGTAGGCGATCAATGCTGCCCAGACGRTAACTATACATTYTCTCRAACTAAGCCAGGCAYGAAGCACAGCGCTCAGGCCTGGCCATGTAGGCAACCCGATTACCGCTAAGCCTCAGATTGGGCCAAATCCAATCGGCAAGTTGGTTTTGTTGGAAGAAATACTCAAGATCGCTGCAGTCATCCTGGCTTCATTTGTGGGATTTACTGTCTCTGGCGTGGTGGGCATGGGTGGGGGTTTAGTAGCTCTTCCAGTGCTCATCTGGGTGCTGGGAGTGAAAGAAGCGATTCCATTGCTTTCAATTGCTCAGTTCATCGGATCTGTATCACGCGCATACGTTCATAGAGATACCATTGATTGGAAGGTAGTGGCCTATTTCGCCGTGGGKTCGGTGCCGATAGCGTTAATCGCGAGTTTCATCTTCGTCTTCATAAACTCGACAGTTATCGTCCGGGTATTGGGTGGGCTGCTTATCTTAATGGTGATCTATAGTCGGCTACCGATTTGGCGAAGTTTCCACATGCCCCTCAGGGGCTTTATCCCGGTTGGTTCTGCTACAGGATTCATCTCGGGATTGTTCGGTATACCTGGACCATTTGCCACAGTCTTTTATCTTTCGTATGGCCTAGGCGCGGGCGCCTATGTAGGTACTTCATCCGTTGGATATGGATTGATCCAATTGCCTAAATTGTTAGTATTCGGAATCGATGGTCTTTTTACCATCCAATCGGTATCTATAGGCTTGGGACTTGGGATAATAAGTGTACTGGGAGCTTATCTAGGTAAAATGATCTTAGGGCGAATACCTGAAAGGATTTTCACTGCCTTAATTACGATCATACTCATGACATCTGGTATATCACTGATATTGGGTCTCTGAAAACCATGGTCTACACCAACCCACAAGAACAAGGGGGACCCGTTAAATCCTGAA
The DNA here is from genome assembly GCA_002746355.1 of Dehalococcoidia bacterium. Lineage (GTDB taxonomy): Bacteria > Chloroflexota > Dehalococcoidia > Lucifugimonadales > UBA3495 > UBA9611. The sequence continues at coordinate 1,092 of NVWX01000084.1, forward strand.
TTCCAGCTCGATCTTGTCCCTACTTACGTGGGCTGCTTTGAGTATGGTCTGCAGATGGGCCTTCTGCACCCTGGGTTCCATGATGTGGAAGTCTTCTAAGAATGTCTTGATCATCTCGGGCACGCGTTCTATCGTCTGTTCCTGCCCAGCCTGTTCCTCTATCCACCGGGCTAACGTCTCTTTGCTCTCTTGAAAGGCCGACTGTTGGTCTCGGGCCATGTTATTGGTCTTAACGAATTCCTGTTCATTGAGCACGCCCCGCCTGAGGAACCCCAGGTTCTGGGTGAACTGGGTCTCAAGGTCCGCAAGGCTTGCTTCGATATCTTTTAGTTCTGACCTCTTCTTCGACATTTCGTCCCTGTCGGCGGCTTCGATGTGCCCTCTCACCGTCTCGGGGTCGGAGAACTGGCCGAGGTATTCCAGGACCGCAGACTCAAGTTTGGCGGTCGAATGTCCGTTGTAATGTCCACACAAAGCACTGGACCTCGTCGTCCGGGAACACCAGTAGTTCCGGTACTGCTTGTCCTTGTAGGAAGCAGCCGCCTTGCCGGTCATCGGGCCGCCGCAGTAGCCACAGCGGGCGATACCACTCAACAGGTATTCGCTGCTGTGGGCACGGCCTCTTGAAGATTCTCTCCGGATACCAAGGCGTTCTTGAAGGGTCTGCCATTCTTCTTCAGTGAAGATGGCCGGGAAGAACCCTTTCACCCGCACCAGCTCCTGTTTGGGGTTTCCTTTCTTTGGCTTCTTGCCGTGGGTAAGGTCTCCCATCATGGCCTCGTTGGAGAGGATGCGTTGGATGGTGAAAGATGAGAATGGGCGGCCCGACCTGGCATGATGTCCGGCCGTGTTCAGAAGGTCTGCTATGGCTTTATAGCCGCGGTTCTCCTCAACGGACAGGCGGTACATCTCCCTGACTACCGGTGCTTCGACCGGGTCTTTCTCCCAGTTGACTTCCTTGCCCTGGTATACCCGCCTAAGCCCGAACGGTGCRCGGGCCGCGTGTACCCCTTTCTCTACGGCTCTRCCCATGTTCGCMCGTACCCTTTCCGAGGTCCGTCGGCTCTCRGCGCCGGCGATCCCGGCTTTGATAAGTAACAGKAGTTCTTCTTTKATATCYTCGTCTGTGGCKACGACCGAKACRCCGGCGTCTTGRAGTTCCCARTAACGCTGCAGKATCTCCCTRGGGTTACGGCCRAAGCGGTCAAGGAACTGGACGACTATGACATCGGCGTTCCCTTCGATAGCGTAGTCGACCATGCGTCGGTATTCTTTCCGGTCGTCACGGCGYCCCGACACCACATCCACGAAGTGGCAAACGGGCAWGAGGTCGTTACGTTGGCAGTATTCTTTGTACCTGCCTTCCTGGGTYTCGAGMGAGTTGTGCTCGTTCCCGGCCTGGCCGGGWGTGGAGACCCTCAGGTACCCRACMGCYCTCCTGGTTGTGAGTGTGGTRTTCAAGTGTCGATACTGCTGTTACTATAGYTRGGATCAGGCGSATCGCCTTTAGYACTATAATATCACTATCGGCACRACGAGGCCGGAGGTTCAAATCYTCTCACCCCGACCAWTTTTCCTCAGAWCAGCCACACTGGAGCGCACTTCCATCCCCGGAAGGACTCCCGMAAATCCCGCGACCAAAAGACATCACCAGGAGTCAACGATGGCCCGCGAACAAACGATGCACGAACTGGAACAAGGCGATTACACCTTGCCCAACACCGGGCGCCCGGTTATCCGGTCGACCAAGGGCGTGATCTCCAGCGGCCACTATCTCACCTCCATGGCCGGTATGCGGATGCTTCTAAACGGCGGGAACGCCTTTGACGCCATCGCCGCCGCCGGATTCGCCGCAGCAGTCATTGAACCAATCGCATCTTATTCCCTGGCGGCGGAGGGCGTGTTCATGCTCTACGACGCGGCCAGCGACGAGACCCTGTCCCTCAGCGGACAGGGCACCGCTCCTGGAAAGGCCACGGCAGAATTCTACAAGTCACAGGGGTTCAACCGTATCCCCACCGGGCCTGGCAAAGACGCCCATCTTTCTTTCACCGTACCCGGCATCGTTGCTGCCTACATCTCCCTTCTGGAGCGCTACGGTAGCATGACCATCGACGAGGTCCTGGCTCCGGCCATCGATTACGCCGAGAACGGCATCCCCCACTACGAATATATGCTCAACCGTTTGAAAAACGCCAACACCGCCACCCAGTTCGACAACTATCCGCCCGGCGGCTGGGACGTTTTCTATGACAACAGAGAGGTCCCTGAGCCCGGCTCGACGTTGGTCCAGCCCGGACTAGCCAACACGCTGAAGGCTATGTCTTCCGCGGCAGTTGCCGGAGACCGCCTGGCCGGCTTGAAGGCGGCCCGGGACGTTTTCTATAAGGGTTCGGTCGCCAAAACCATCGTCGACTCCTCGGCGAGTGTCGGCGGCATCCTGTCCATGGACGACTTGGCAAGCTATGAAGCGCTGTTCGGACAGCCCGTTTCCAGCACGTTTGAAGGTCATGAGATCCTCGGCCATGACACCTGGACGCAGGCCCCCATGGTGCAACAGACCCTGAATCTGCTTGAGCAYTTCGATCTCAAAGCGATGGGCCACAACAGCCCCGAATACATCCACACCATCACCGAAGCATTGAAGCTGGTCTTCGGAGACCGCGAGGCCTATTACGCCGACCCGGAGTACGCCGAGATTCCCCTCGACGGCCTGATATCCAAGGAATATGCGGCCGAGCGGGTGGGTCTGATCGACCCGGAGNGCGCGCTACCCGAGCAGGCGGCCCCCGGCGACCCCTGGAAGTACTCCAAGGGCAASGGCCARGTCCCGGYRRCGGCGGGYATCGCCRCTTCCAGCAACGGCTCGTCCGAAGACTCRAACCACGAGGGCACGACCCACGTCTCGGTGATCGACAACGATGGGAATATGGTGTGCGGCACCATCAGCGGCGGAGCGTTCGTAAAGTCGGTGTTCTTCCCCGATCTTGGGTGCGCCCTCAGCACGCGCATCGAGATGTTCAACTGCGAAGAGGGGCACCCCAACGTCGTTGAACCGGGAAAGCGCCCTCGCACTACCCTGATCAACTACATGGCCCGCAAGGACGGAGAGACGGTGATGACCATCGGCTGTCCCGGYGGCGACAACCAGGCCCAGGCCAACGTTCAGATCATCCTGAACACTCTGATATTCGGCATGGACCCCCAACTGGCGGTGGAAGCTCCTCGGTTCGCCACCCAAAGCGTCGAGAATTCCTTCTTCCCCCATAACTATCTTCCCGGACGGTTGGACCTTGAAGACGGCATCGCCCAAAGCACCGCCGACGCTCTGAGTGSGCGGGGACATGATATCGGCCGGGCCGCCAACTGCGGCCTCGGCGCCACCGTGTCGGTCCGCGACCCCAAGACCGGCAACCTAAGCACCGGCGCCGACCCCCGCCGCGCCTGCTACGCCATGGGTGTCTAGGTCAAACGACAACGGTCCAAGCACCCAGCCTTCCCAGTGGTTYCCTCTCCCACGCATGGGAGAGGGTTAGGGTGAGGGCCGTCTTTTGTGCAAGTTACCGGCGAATCGCCAGGTTTGGATCGCCTGGATGTCGGCTTCCGCCGGAATGACGGACACGTCACCGCAACTCACTCCTCACCAACTCCACCCCCCGCACCATCGCCTGCAGCTTGCCGAACGCCACATCCCGAGGCAGGTATTTCATGCCGCAGTCGGGGGCCAGCATCAGTTGTTCCGGCGGCCTGTATTTGAGCGCCTCTCTTACCTTGGCCGCAACGGCCTCGGGCGGCTCGACTGCTGCATCTTCCAAGTCTATGACACCCACGACCATAGTCTTGCTGGGAAGTTTGGCCAGCACCGACATATCCAAGTCCGGCTGGGCGGCTTCGATGGAAACCAGGTCAACCGCCGATTCATCCAGCTCGGCCAAGAACGCGTACTCAGACGCCTTGTTCTTGACCACCGCCGCGTAGCCGAAGCACAAATGCAGGCCGGTGGTCCCGATCACGCCTTCCAGCGCCTTGTTGATCGCCGGAACGCCGAACTCTCTGGCGTCATCGGCATGGGCCTGGAGCCACGGCTC
>NVWX01000085.1 GCA_002746355.1 Dehalococcoidia bacterium
AATTGTGACCAAAACCCGGTAGACGAAGGCGGCCCGGCGGTGGGCCGCTTTTTTGATTTGAGGAGCAACATGGCACAGAAAGAGGTGGACACAGCATTTTAAGTTTGTCTGGGGCCTCCAGTGATCAGACGTTGAACTGGTAAAGCCAGACCAACTCACCTTCTCGTATCAATGGCTCCTCGGTAATGTATTCAGCCATTCCTGCGACGGCATTCTGCATCGTTTCTGCTGCAGCATCTGCCGATGTTTTATCGATGTAACCAGCAGCCGAAAAGATATGGTCCTCACTGTTTCGCGTGATAAATACACGGCTCAGCCCTGCAATGTCCTTGAAGCTGTCTAGAACCCCTCCATTGAGATAGGACATCATCGCGTCGTATTTGGTTGGATCGATAACAACACGAACGAATCGCATGTACTTAATGTCATTATTTGGGACTTCCCCGATGACCCTCGCGACACGTTCGCCTGCTCTGACCAACGGCTCACCGACTATGTACTGAGCGAAGTCAGCAAAGATTGAACTGTAAGCCCCTGTTGCAGCGTCCAAAGCGTCGCTGCTCCTGTACCCAGACATCACCATCATCCTATTCTCCAACGTCCTAACTACACGGACATTCAATAGGTCAGGGATATCCTTGATCCTATCTTTAGCAGTATCAAACGAGGAAATCATGGCGTCGTATTTTGTGGGGTCGAAGTCAAATGCTGTAAATCTGAAATTAGACGGTCCTTGTCCTGCTGTGGTCATAAGTCTCCTCTTGATCTCGAACCAGACTATGGTTTCGCTTCCATCAGTTACCAGGATGGCGAGACTTTACTACAAGGAAGACCAAGCGTCTAACCCAAAGATAGAAAGACCCACCGGCATGCCTAACCGATGACCTTCGGGGAAGAATTACCAGGCGGCTTGAAATGGGCTTACCCCACCAGCCGTTTGATTAATTGCAGGTTTGGAAAAAGCTTTATCCCCGGTATGCCCCATTCCTGCCGATTGCTATCTGATTTGTGCCTGCATGTTGCTGAATTAGTCGTGGACGGCCGCACACCAGGCAGATAGCGATTCTTGATTTCTTGCACCCCCGTACCAATGCTAAAACTGCAAATCAKGKRSNNAKGAAAGCATGCCTGTTTTARCTCTAGTGAAATCATGGGYAGGAAAGYACTAGGAAATAAAAGGGTGACCTTTCATACCCTRTRGGTRCAGGTAGGCAGGGAATCCGTTCGCCTCTTGGATGCTCTACAGTGTAGGTAAGTATCACCCCACATTTTGTTGATTAATAATTCGTCAAAATTTGATTAAGCTCAAATGAGCAATGGAACGGAGAAGATAAGGCGATGTTCGATGGATTCTCCCAGGTTGTTATAGATATCCAAGGAATCACCATAAACGTGGTGTATGGAGGTAATGGTCCTCCTATATTGCTCTTACACGGTTACCCGCAAACCCATGTGATGTGGCATAAGGTGGCGTCTGCGTTAGCTGATTCATATACGGTGGTTGCCCCGGATCTAAGAGGCTACGGCGATAGCGGGAAACCCGACGCCAACGGTGATGACAACGTGTATTGCAAGCGGAGTACTGCGGCCGATCAGGTACAGGTGATGTTACAACTGGGGCATGAACTATTTCATGTGATTGGGCACGATAGGGGTGCAAGAGTGGGCCATCGGATGGCTCTAGATTCGCCTATAAGAGTTAAGACCTTTACTTCGTTGGATGTGGCTCCATCTCAGGCGGCTTTCGACTCCATGGACAGCGACCTTTCATTCGCATGGTTCCATTGGCACCTTATGCGTCAGCCTGAACCCTTACCGGAACGTCTCATCGGAAGCAACGCAAAGTTCTATCTAGATTTTTTACTAGAWCGTTGGACGGCGAGGGAAGGATCGATAACAGAGGAAGCATACTCAGAATATCTCCGATGCTTTTCTGATCCAGCGACCATCAAGGCCAGTTGCGCCGACTATCGGGCTATATCTCTGGACCTGGAGCATGATGAAATCGACAGAGGTCGCAGACTTGATTGCCCTGTGCTTGCGTWATGGGGATCAGACATGAGAAAGAGGCCTGGTTGGCAGACTGGCAGAGGTCTAGATATGTTGCAGGTTTGGCGCGATCGAGCCACGAACGTCRTAGGTGGGCCGATTGATTGTGGGCATTTCTTAGCCGAAGAAGCACCTGAAGAGGTGTTGGGAGAGATCCTGCCATTCCTTTCGACGAATGAGTCCAATTAGGGGGTGGGTGGACGTTTCGGATACCCGACAGGAGGATCGAATATAGGGCATTAGACAAGGGCCACCTGTAAGGCATCGGTGACCCTTGAATGTAATGTGAATAAGACCAAAACTGGCAAAACGAGACCAGTGATCAGAGCCGTATATGAAAGAAATGAGCAAACTAGTCAAAGTCTCATTGTGTGTTTSCGGATTCGTTGTCCCAGGAGCCATAGGTACGTGTGTCACCATCGTTACCGGGATAGCAGGCATGACAGTGTTATTCGGAGGGATAGGCTTCGCTATAACTGTTTGGTGGGTCAGGAACCGTTAAGAACCCGAAGGAAATGACYATGACCTTACCAAGGATCGTTTTAATATCAACTGTAATGGTATTGCTGCTAACCATGACTGCCTGTGGTGGTGGTGGTRAGGCTTATGCGCCGCGCCAAGGCAGTCTCCCTCCGACGGACATTCAATTGGACTCTGCGATGAAAGAGGAGTTGCTTGCTCTCGCAAATGATCGGGACGGATGGTTCTTGGCCAGTGATATCACCACCGAGGCGTTAGAAGGGTTGTACGATAGCTGGTCTGTAATATGCCAAAACAAGACTTCCTTGGCTGACTACAAGGGAGCGGTGTATGAGGTTGTAAGGCCTTGGTTTCTGGATATGACAAAAATGGAGTTAAAGGATCTCCAAGAAGCCGATCGATATTACAACTTGGAAAGTTGGAATTCTCCCTGGGCTTACGTCGAACAAACATGGAAGCTTGACGACAAGATAGTCTGGGGTCCTGATCTCCAGTTGTTTCTAATAGAATCAGGTGCGTGGCGTTATCACGACTGTTAAGTCAGTCAAAACATAATCGGCCATCGCCATAGTGAAACGTGACCCCGTGAGGAAAGGCTCACTCGGTGGAGCACCGACCACCCGGCAATGCTCGCGAAACGAAGTCGCATCAAGCTTTAGACGGCAGGCAGGGAATCCGTTCGCCTCTTGATGCTTATTAGGACGGGTAAGTATCGCCCCATATTTTCTTGATTAATAACGCCGAGTGATGCCAGGGCGCGGACGACCCCAGGCCGCTTTGGAGCTACTGATTAAGAGTTAGTAAGAAATCATTGTCAGGAGTGGCCATAGGTATTTCCTAGTCTCAGATTTGTGCCTGAGAGTACATCTGAGCATCCCTGAGTATAATGTAAACAAGACCAAAACAAGACCATGGGAGCAACATGATCAAACGGATGATGGGCGCAGCAAAGTTAGACACCGCTGTCTATGAAGAGGTCGAGGCGGACTCGTCTGCGACGAGACAAGCTATGGCGGTAGTCGTCTTGGTAGCCCTGGCAACGGGAATTGGCATGTTCAGGACAGGCGGCCTGGTTGGTCTCGTGGTCGGTATCCCAGTATCGATAGGCCTTTGGGCACTATGGGCGTGGATCACCTACTTGATAGGRACCACCATATTGAAGACCTCTGAAACGGAGGCAAACTGGGGGCAACTAGCGCGAACTTTAGGGTTCGCACAATCCCCTGGGGTGTTAAAGGTCTTTGGATTTATTCCGGGCATCGGCCTTTTGTTCTTCTCGATTGCATCGATCTGGCAGTTGGTGGCCATGGTGATAGCCATTCGACAAGCTCTAGAATTTACATCCACTTGGAGGGCTGTCGGAGTAGCAATAGTCGGTTTCATCCCTTACGCCTTGGTAAGCTCCTTAATCTTCGCGTTGATTTAAATCAGTGGGTCCTCCGGTGACAATCTACCGGGCAATAGAAAAGGGCCACCGCACAAATCAAGGACGGTGACCCTCGAGGAAGGACTAAACCTGAAGCATTTTGAGTTTGTCTGGGGTCTCCGGTGACGGGTCAGATCTCCAGCATTACCACCGCTAAATGACCTAAATTTAGGGGAGATTTTTGATAACTAAAACCTCACCTCTTCCGAGCAATTTCGTTCCCTTACATGGTGTACTGGATCTTCGAGATCGTCCTTGTCATCTGGTCTGTGAGATCGACGACCCGGCCCCAGCCTGAACGGTTAGCTGGACTTTCGATTTGGGTTAAGGATTCAGCGAGCGCTTGGTAACTATCGAAGGATCGGGCAGACCTGATTTGGTTCCAACTGCTGAGGGATTTGAGGATGTTGGCCTTAGGGCTACCTGGGGTGAGAGATTCACGTTGCTCGACCAGCACATCTATCAACTCTGATCTCTTGCCCGGCTTGGCCGTGAAAACATTACGCACGAGGTATTTGGCGTTGAAGCCCTCGGGCCCACCTTCAAGCGGTCTGATTATCTCGCAGAGGTCGACGGAAACGAATTGACATTTTGAAGCGATTGCGTCAAACCTCTTTATGTAGGCTTCGTTGTCCATCAGGCCAGCCTGGAAATCGTCGTATTCTGGATAAGACCTGAAAATAAGATTTGTGGTCACATCGATCCCTTCCGGTACCGGATTCCCTACCGTGATTGTTACGAGGCCTCGTGCGATCGGTGTGTTCCCTGACTGAGCTATAGCTGTGATATTTTGGACCTGTTCCTCGAGAACGCTAAATACTTGTCCTTCAAGTGGCCTTCTAGTCATGATTACCATACATTCAGGCATAAACATCTCTCCTGTAATTGGATGCTGAAATACTATCAGCATAGTCAACCTGAATTCTTATCGATTGGCGCTATCCCCTAAACAGCCAATAAAAAAAGGGCCACCGCCTATGCAGAACGGTGACCCTTCGGTTGGAGGTATCCGAGGCCCAACCAAACGGACCATCAACCACATATTGCCAGCAGCCAACGTGCCTAGTACACTGGGCATAACGCCTAATTACGGCGCAGCCAGAACCAAAATTCCCCAGTGAATCAGGAGCCGGAAACA
>NVWX01000086.1 GCA_002746355.1 Dehalococcoidia bacterium
GAGTTCACCACTCTCACGGACAGACTTATCCACTTGTGAAGATTCCTGGTCTTGCTGCAGCGCAGACGGGACAGCATCCTCGGCAGGACTAACCGGTCCAAGAATTGGTTCGCTTTGGTCCTCTTCCGCTGTCGGTGTCTGGTCTTTCCACAGGCCGGCCAGCCCGATCAACGTTTTCCTGGCCTCTCCAGACACCACCGCGTTATTCACAACATGAGGCCAGGCACCCTTAGTCAGTTCCTGATTCAGCTTAAAAAGCATATCGAGGCCTTCCTCCACGATATCCATCTCCGAGCGCCCGTTGCGCTTGATCTGCTGCAGACGGGTCTCTGCCCACTCCCTCCGTAGTGTTGGATCATCACCGATGGTCTCCATGACCATGTCATCCAGCGTCTTTCTCGGTATCTTCACTCCCATGATCGACCCCAAGAGGGGTGTCATTTTATCGATGTACCGCAAAGGTAAATCGGTAGTCCGATTGTATCCACTGGCCCTGGGTCCTCTGGACACAATCGGCCACTTGTTGGGGTATGCCAATCGAGACCTCCAGGRYTCYGCCAACTCCGWCCGTCACCCGGGTCTCCARGGTCTCCAGGASAGTGCGGCGGTCCTCCGGGGTGGCCGAGTCCAGCCGGTCGCACATATGCTCTCTCAGGGCTTTCAAGGATGCGACGGCGGCCTGTCCTTGCTCTGAGGTAGCCAGCCAGCCCGATTTCTATTATGAGGGAGACGGTGTGCCAGGGGCGTGTATTTTCGTTGACGGCAGCGATCACTTGGACCCGGCCCGGCAGGAAAAGGACACGGCGGCTAGAACTGCGCTAGAGGACCGCGGTTTTCGGGTGATCACTATTCGGTTCGACCGACCACGAGAGGAGCAGGTTGCGCAGTATYCGGACGTGTTTGGGATTGGTAAATCCTGATAATTGGGACTTACGGCCACAAAAGGACCTACCATGCTGCAAGCTTCTTGCCCCAAGCAAGGGTTCGGAAGACCTTTTGTTGAAGGCGGATTGTTCGACATCAATAAATAATCTGACAGCAATTTTGACAGCAACCTGGGCGAACATATATGGAAATCAACGGGCAAAGGCAGAAAGATAGGCGGTGCTTTACGCACAAGGTGGACGATAGTGGATGTCGCTRGACTACCTAAACAGGACTTTTAATCCGGGTGTCGCGGGTTCGATCCCCGCACGGCCCACCAGGTAATCCCCCCAAGTTGACACCCACCCCGTTTCCGATAACACTCTCCCCATAAGACGTATCACCCAAACCATCAACGCACCAYGCCCCACCAAGCCGTGGCCCCCGAGAAACCCCAACATGCCACCAACTTTCCCAAAAGAACGCGAGGCCAAACGCCAAGCCCTGCTCGACGCAGTGGAAAGCCTGCGCGAGGTATTTGAGGCCGGGGCCGATGAGGCTGAGGCTACGGGCACGCTGCCGCAAAACACGGTGGACGCTATCTATGAGTCGGRGTTGTTTTCTTTTAAGACGGCGGCGGTTTTGGGCGGGGCCGAGGCGGACGCCATGATCCAGTTGGAGGTTATCGAGGCCGCCAGCCGGATCGAGCCTTCGGCGGGGTGGTGCTTGATGATCGGCGCGGGCACGCTTTCGGGGTTGGCCGCTTTCCTTTGCGACGAGGCCATCGACGAGATATTCGTTGGCGGCAAGGCGCCCAAGGCCGCGGGAGTGGCGTTCCCCAGCGGGCTGGCGACGCCGGTTGAGGGCGGCTACCGGGTCACCGGCAAGTGGGCATTTGCCAGCGGTATTAGGCACTCCCAATGGCTGGCATTCGCGGCGATGGTCGCCGATGGCACTCCGGAGCCTACCCAGTTGGTCCGGGTAGTGATGCCAACTTCAGAGGTCCAAATCCACGACAACTGGCATGTGGTTGGACTGAAGGGAACCGGCAGTTGCGAGTTTTCTGTGTCCGACGTTTTCGTGCCCCAGCGGTTCACCTGGGGCGGCGCTGAAGCCAAGCCATATCGCGGCGGACCCAACTTCCTGCTGGGCCGGCCGGGGATGCAGACTACTGGGCACGCTGGATTTGCGCTGGGCGTGGGGCGGCGGGCCCTTGASGAAGTGACCGACCTGGCCCAAAGCAAGAAACGCGGGTACAAGGGGACGCAAGCGTTGATAGCCGACCGGGGGTCGTTCCAGCGTTTCCTGGGCGAGTCTGACCTGCGGCTGCGTGCGGCCAAGGCCCTGTGCATGGAGACCATCGAAGAAGCGTGGGACTCGGTCTGCCAAGGAATAACCCCGCCCCCAACATTGCAGATTCGCCTGAGGGCGTCGGGGACCTACAGCACCGAAGAGGCCTCCGATATAGTCTCCCAGGCGTTCCGGTTCGGTGGCGGGTCCGCCATGTACAGTTCTCACATCCTACAGAGATGCCTGCGCGATATCCACGGCGGCGCTCAGCACAATATGGTCAGCGACCGCGCCTACGAGAACCACGGGCAGTTCATGCTGGGCTTCCCAGACGCRAACCCCATGGGCTAGCCGCCGGCACAGCCGGTCTAGAGCAACGCATCAAACACCGCGCCGTAAGCACCCCGATACCCTCGATGACATCGAGGGTATCGGGGTGGTTTTTTCGCGACGATGCTCACATTTCAACCGTGCCCAGTGTCATGGTTTATGTCTACCCGAAATCGTTTAATAGATCGTGGGATGGCTAGATTAGAACCGGTTAGTCATCAGGACCGATGACCGGTCTGATACTTCAGAGKTGCCAACACGATGAATGGAATGTTTCACGATTGCGGAAAATGCGGCGGCTATTTGGTGCTGGCCTACGACGGCTGGAGTTGCAATCAATGCGGCCGCAAGTATTTCCTGCGCAACGGCCGTACCGAAGAGATGTGGTGGAAGAACCCGAAGGTGAAGTGATAACCGGCTGGCAAACTCAGACCTTGGTGGTAACGACAGGGTGGGCCCCAACTTTCGGAGGTAAAACAATGGGACTGATCGATAGCGCATTTCATCCAGACCGAAAACGCCAGGAGAATTGGCAGAGGTTCAGCCGTGAGGTGGGCGGGGCATATATCTCCGAAGGTCCGCTGGGCGGCGACGAGATTCTTATTCCCTTCATGGGTCACCGAATCACCGTGAGGACCCAAACCCAAGGCCGCGSCAGGTGCACYGTCATGTCGGCGCAGTACTCCAGCGACGGTCCCCAGTTCAAGATCTTTGGGTGGGGCGGACGCAAGGTCCCAGAAGTGGACCGGGACCCGTACTTGMACTCTGAATTCCCCGATCTCGCGTCGAGGACATCACCGTAACTCCGGTAAAGGAAAGAGCATAAGAAAAGGGCCTCCSCAAATACGTCTGCTATCATCTGTCTGAATAGGAGGCAGCCAAGAGATGAGGAGTGCGATTTATGCGAGCAGCCGTCTACCAGGGTAACCAGCAGTTCGCCATCGAGGATCTGGCCGACCCTGCTCCTGCTCCCGGACAGGTCGTCGTCGATGTGGAATTCTGCGCCATCTGCGGAACCGACGTCCACGCGGTCATGTACGACATTGCCCCCGTTGGATCTGTCCTGGGCCACGAATATTCGGGCGTCATTTCACGCGTGGGACCTGGCGTCGAGCGGTGGAAGGTTGGAGACCGGGTGGTCGGCGGGGGAGGCGAGCCACCACCCACGCTGGCCTCGGCCAGGGGCCCCCGCTTCAACTATCGTAACGAGGGGTTCCCAACCGAGCGTATTCGCGCCTACGCAGAGAAAGTGCTGATGGAGGAATGGGAGCCCATCGCCATCCCCGAAGGCGTCTCTAGCGCCGAGGCTGCAATGTGCGAGCCCTGCGCGGTGGCCGTCCACGCGGTCCGGATATCGAAGATGCGCCTCGGAGACACGGTGGCCGTCTTGGGCGCCGGACCGATCGGCCTCCTCTGCATGCAGGTCGCCAGGGCGGCCGGCGCATCCCGGGTGTTCGTATCCGAACCTGCTCCGGCCAGAGCAGAGGCTGCTCGCAGGTTGGGTGCGAACGCCGTCATAGACCCCACGGAGTCCGATGTCATTGAGAGAATTGTAGAGTTGTCCGACGGCCTCGGCCCGGACGTGGTGTTCGAGTGCGCGGCGGCCAAGAGCACCCTAGATGATGCCCTCCAGATGGTTCGACGCAGCGGCCAGGTCATGCTAGTGGCCATCACCTGGGAGCCGACGGAACTCTTGCCTCCGGACTGGATGGCACGGGAGGTGGGACTCCAAGCGTCGTTCGGCACCCGCCCTGAAGATTGGCGAATCGCGCTGGATCTCATACGCACCGGCAAGGTAACGATGGACCCGCTAGTTTCCGACGCCAGCTTCTTGCCATTGGAAAACATCCAGGGAGCATTCGAAGCCCTTTGCCAACCCTCGACCCAACTCCAGATGGTGGTGAAGCACGGTTGATCACCCTCTTTTAATTCAACCAAATGTTCGAAACTCSATACCACCTAAYACCTAACGAAACCACAGYATTTTAAGTTTGTCTGGGGCCTCCGGTGACGGGTGGTGTCTCGTATAATCCCCCAAGGTAAATCGTCTAGCTATATCCGGTTAACTAATCCAGCGATCATTGGAGGAATCATGGCAGCATATACCATTGCCAGCCACCCAGTTAAAGATTTTGWCACTTGGAAATCTCTCTTCGACCAGTTCGAACCCATTAGAAAAGAGGGGGGCGAACGAAGTGCCGTGGTCTTACGGCATGCAGRCGACCCTAACATGGTGACCGTTATTAACACGTGGGACACCATCGAGACGGCTCAGGCATTCTTTAGYCAAGAGGAATTGAAGTCGGCCATGGGAGAGGCGGGTGTCACTGCTCCTCCGACTTTTGTCTTTGCCAACGAAGCATAGGAAAAGACAAGGGCCACGGTGTTAGTGCGGTGACCCTTAGAGGAANGACTACCCGGTGGAAAGCACTACCACTGGGCTTTCTCGATGCAACAAGGCGCGAACGCCCTCCCTGAATTCGATAAGGCCCAACAGAGGAACGGACACAAAATGGCTGACTCGCTAGTCACATTTGAAAGCAAACCAGAGGCACGGTACTTAC
>NVWX01000087.1 GCA_002746355.1 Dehalococcoidia bacterium
TCTATCGTTCGAAGATGCGAGAACCTTTGCGCGGTCTTTGGGTCTGACCAGCGGGAAAGAATGGGAAGCATACTGTCGGTCGGGTGCTAGACCCCGAGATATACCCGGTAGCCCAGACAGCCTATATAGAGACCAGGGCTGGGCCGGTATCAAGGATTGGCTTGGCGCACCTCCCCGGTATCGGTTCAGAACATTCGAAGATGCGCGTTCCTACGTTTGGACATTAGGAATCAAGAGCCAAGCAGAGTGGTCGAAGTATTGCAAATCTGGTGGGCGTCCGTCGGACATACCAGCCACCCCTCGTGGTGTATACAGGCACCGGGGATGGGCTGATTGGGGTGACTGGTTGGGGACTGGCTACGTTTCGGTCAGCAAGCAGAATTTTTGGTCTTATGAAGATGCCAAGGACTTTGTTTGGACTTTAGGGATTAAAACGACGAGGGAGTGGCTGCGGTACGCTAAGTCAGCTAAGCGGCCAGCATACATCCCAATTAGTCCCCACATGGTATACAAAGACAAGGGCTGGGCTGGTGTTGGGGATTGGTTAGGGACCGGGATCATCGCCCACCAAAACAGAGAATGGGCTCCGTTCAAAGAGGCCCGTGCTTTCGTCCGCTCATTGAACCTCACCGTTGGGTGGAGAGAATCTCATTACCGACCGGGATGCTCAAGGCGTGGGATTAACCTCATCGTTGTGTGGAGAGAATACTGCAAATCTGGCGAACGGCCAGTTAATATACCTACCGATCCCGCAAGGATATACAGAGACAAAGGTTGGGCCGATATGCGGGATTGGCTGGGGAAATAAGTGCATAGAAAAGTGCACGTCCGTATCCTGTTGTCCCGTGTTTTTATCCCTCACCAGGGGTCACCGTTACACGATGGCGGTGGCCCTTTTCTATTGGACCTGTCTTTCGGGCTATAATTCGACGCAAATATGTGTCTCAACGGCGAAGCCAATATGAACAGTGAGCCACCACCGGATTTACCCGAGTTACAAATCGATGAAGTTGTTCAAGGGGTGTGGGCCAGAGGGAAGTTTGTTGGCACTCGAGGCTGGCTTCTTCTATGGAGTACCGCCGGACACCACTAAACAGGAGTAGAAGCAATGGCTAGTGTCCGACACAGTTCCACAGATGAAAATTCAGAACGCGAATACCAGACTATTGACCGTCTCATAGAGGACAACCTTTTCCGTGAGCTCTCCGAATTCGTGGCGATTCAAACCTACCGTGGCGGCGCCTTAAGTGAAGATCAGGTGGTTAATCATCTTGGGCAGATCAGAGATAGCTTGACGGCACAGGTGGAGGAGTTCAACCTCGGACAAAAAGTCCACAAGTTGGAGYTATTTGAGTGGAAACAGCCGGTGGGCCATGAGTATTGGCTGTTCGGTTTTCGCTTGGGCTCCGGGGCGCATAAGATCGCGGTCTGCTGCCATCTGGACACCGTTCCACCAGGAGACGACTCATCCTGGAGCCCGTTTGAACTGGTGCGGGAGCAGCGGGATTACATGGGCAAAGCCTCTCAGGATTTCTACGTGGGGCGTGGCTCCATCGACGATAAAGGGCCGGCGGTTGTGGCCTTCAACGTGCTGAAGGCGGTGGCCAGGAAGTACGACGGAAGCGACAAGCTCGACGCAACAACCGTCGAAGTCATCTTCGATACGTCTGAAGAGACCGATATGGCCATGCCCCATTACCTGCAAGCGGTCCCCGAGGACAACCCAGATTTCGGCATCATCTTTGACGCCTCCTGGTCCGTGAGGGCCGAGAAAGGGATTGAGCGGCCGAAGTTCACGGTGGCACGAAACTCCGGGAGCGGCGTCGGTATGTGGATCGATCAGTTGAACACGCCCGAAGGACCCTCGAACCAGATCCCTGAATTTGCCAAGGCCGTCATTCGCGGCGATTCAGCGGCTGAACTGGCGGTCCTGGCGGAATCGGTCGATGTGATGTACGCCGAATACTCGTTCGATGATCCYGACTACCACCGTGCCGAAATGACGGTTGAKTTMGATGTTGCGTCCAGRTCGSTCACACTCCARACGGCAGTGGCGGGYGCGCAGCACGGGTCTGCGCCCCAGGAGAATCGGTCCAGCGGGGCCAACCCGGTGGTTTCGCTGGCCAATTTTCTCGCCGGGTTGGTGGACCAGGGCAAATTGGCATCCAATGAGATCGGGGAGATGTGCCGCTTCCTGGCCTGGGGCTGGGGGACAAAGGTGTTTGGCGAGCACCATCCAGAGTTGCTTCTGCGTGATGATGAGGTATTCGAGACGGGCAACGGCACGACCTACGCTGCCACCAGGCTATACACGAGACCGGACTTGGTCCAGATGGAGTTGGATATCCGCTACGCCATCGGTCATCACAGCCACCCTTGGGACGGATCAGAGGGGATGCTGAAGGGTGAGAGCAGCATTTTCTCTGAGGTATTCAGCCAACTGACCGTTGATTTTAATGCCAGCGCCAGCCACCCGGTAGCTATGGAGACGTCGACGGCCGCCCCGCCCGATATCCGGCTGCCTGAGAACGAAAGCTTTAGCACCGTCGCGGACGCCTATATGCGGGTCATGGGCGAACCAACCCCAGCGCGAGCTATCGGTGGAGGCACCGATGCCAAAGGCCACAACACATTGATCGCGGCTGGGGCGCTATTTACCGACGAACTAGGTCCGCCGATCAACTTCCACGGAATCAATGAAGGCGCGCCGGTTGAGGAYCTCAAAAATGGCGCCCGTATCATCTACCGCCTGTTCGTGGACCAGATCGAGGGTCGGTAACGACCGGCGGGAGCGAGTTCCATGGTGCTGGCGAATGGCAGTGAAGGAGTATGGCACTAATTCACGGCTGGTATCTAAAGATTGATCTAGACTAGCTTCAGTCTGCGTGCGGGYCTCCTTGCACTTTTTCAACACCGAGRATKAGGTAGGTGCGCTGGCTGAAGCGGCCCGGTTGCTGGCCGAAAGCGGTGGGGCAGCCTAGTACATCGTGACTGCGAAGCGGCTGGTCAAACCCACTTAGAAATAGTACTAGACAGGTGCGTGAGGCATGACCTCGTTGATGAACCGCTCCATGACCCGGAATTTTTCGGCGAAGCTTTCGCCGGCAATCTCCATGGCGATGTGACTGACGCCAGATTCGCCGTAAGCCTGTATGTCGCCGATTATGTCCTCCACGGTACCATGCAATGGGAGCCGGTCATCGCCGCCGGGCGTTCCGGAAATGTTCAGAGTTAACCGGCAGGACAATTGGGGCGGCTCCGCCCGGCCCACAGAGGCCGAGTACCGGCGCATGTAAGCGGCGTTCTTCGCCACTTCTTGCGGCCCCATCTGGGAAGGGTGCCAGTAGTCGCCAAATTCCACCGCCCGGCGTACCCCCCGCCGGCTTCTGCCGCCGACCCAAATCGGCGGATGCGGCTTCTGGACGGGCATGGGCGAAAAGGTAACGTCGGAGAATYGAAAATACTCACCTTGAAAGGCCGGCGTTGGGTTAGCCCAGAGCTCCTTCAGCAACGCGAGATACTCGTTGCTAACCCGTCCACGGTCGGCGAAAGGCGCGTTCAGGGCCTGGAACTCCCCTTCCATCCACCCCACGGCGGCGCCGAAGATTACCCGGCCTTTGGATAGCACATCGGCGGTGGCGATGGCCTTGGCCAGGATGATCGGATTCCGATAGGGCAAAATGACCACGCTGGTGCCTATGTTCACTTTGGTGGTCACGGCGCCAAGGTGAGTCAAAAGGCTAATGGGTTCCAACATATCGTGACGGTAGACGATGTCCTGACGGCCGGGGATTTGGTGGGGCACGATGATGTGGTCGGTAACCCAAACTGAATCGAAACCCATCTGCTCGGCCTGGACCGCCATGTTCGTCAGCGCGTCTATGTCTATGGGCCTGCCGTAGTGGGGAATGCAAACGCCAAATTTCATTTCACGCACGTCCTTCTTGGTTTTAGTCCGAATTCCTCACGCCGCCAGGGCCGGCAGCATAACGCTTTTGGGAAACATGGGTTTGGGTGAACACTCCTACTTCAGGCCGTTGGGTTATTCCTGCTACGTAGTGTTCCCGTCTAATCGCTATGTGTTGCATTCCGGGGAATCTCTACTACCACTTTAAAGGCAAGGACAGCCTGGTTAACGCGTTGATGAAAATGCATGAACAGCAGATGCAGAAGATACTAAGCCGAGAAAAGCTCGATACACTTCATCCTGAAGAAATTATGTATTACCTGTATTTGCTTATAGACAGTATCCATGTATTTCGCTTTTTCTACCGTAGCCCGGCTGACTTAGCAGAGAAATATCCCAGTATCGTGCGCCCTAGACAGCACATATTGTCTAGCTTGAATAAACAATTAGCGTTTCTTTTTGAGTCACTATCGAAACGAGACATTCTTATTGCCTCAAAGGCCGACAGGGCACTTATGGTGGATTTAATGTCCTTAATCATCACACAGTCTTGTCAATTTGATGAATTAAACAGCCATATGGATAGTACGATGCAGCGCTATCATGCTTTGTCGCTAATGATGGTAAGCGTATTGCCAAGGTTGGCACTGTCCGATGAACAAAAACAGCAGTTAGAACAGATGCTCGACTCTCATGACTTTATGAGAGATGCCTCAACCCCGTCACCCCTCGACTTCGCGTAAAGGAATAGTAATGGCAAAAACGCTCAGTTTCTTAGATAAGTCATTTTGGATAACCGAGTCAGACGAGAACCCAAAACACGTAGCTTGCTTGCAGCTACTTGCCATACCTAAAGGGGCAAAAAGTACCGAATATGTCCCTCAATTATTCCAGGAAATAAGAAGCTATGCCCGTGCTACTTCTCCCTTCAACTGTGCGGTAAAAACGGTATTGGGGTACCCGGTGGGATTTGCGCCGGTAAAAAAGCTCAACATGGATTATCACGTTCAAATTCATCGTGTGGCTGATGTTACAAACCGCGAAGCACTCGATGCGTTTGTAGCAAGATTACATGCTTCGCGGTTAGATCCCGACAAGCCCCTTTGGCAATACCATTTCATCTTTGATGACAACAGCGAGA
>NVWX01000043.1 GCA_002746355.1 Dehalococcoidia bacterium
CCGATGACCTCCGTCAGATCTGGCGTAACCACCTTCTTGGACTCAAGATGCGAGCCGTCGGAGATTTGGATCGCTTCATTTCTGTCACAATCTGCCCCTCAGGAAACGGGCACATGTCCCGCGCATTGTCTCGGTATCAAGGCTTGCTGACGGATGAGGGAAAATCAGATCTACTGGGCTGCACCTTCGAGCGGTACATCGATTTCCTAGAGGGAGGCACTGAGATCGAGGAATGGAAGGCATTTCTTCAAGACGGGTACTTGGTAAAAGGACCTGTGTAACTACGAGGAACACCATGTACAAGTTGAGGCGAGTATACAGAACGAAGCCAGGAGAGGCGTCAAACGTCGCCAAACTCGTTTATATACAAACCAAGATATTGCAGGACGCCGGTCACAGGGGTGAGTTCACCGTCTCCTACAATGGATACACCCTTCCTGGTGAAACAAATATCGTAATACTGGAATGGCACGACGACCAGATAATGTCTCCAGGCAGACCTGGGAACAACATGCCGCCAGAAGTGTTTGCAGTCGGAAGGGAGTACAGCCCCCTGATCGAAAGTCAGCACATCGAGTTCTACGAGATGGTCGACCCTTCCAGGATAGAGGATTAGCCATTCTCATTGACCAAAACATCGACCGACAATCTTCGGAAGAACTGATACAACGTTTACGATATAAAGTAAAAAATAGTCGAGGTGAGTGGACTCGAACCACCGGCCTTTTYGTCCCGAACGAAGCGCGCTAGCCACCGCGTTATACATTCGGCACATCCYAACTAGGGAGCTGAATAGTCAACGAGAATCGCAGAGGAGTTATTGCGTACACGTTGTCACCACGAACGGATTTCCCGTCGCCGGCAGCAAAATCCCCTCTCCCGTCCTTCCGCGGAAGGAGGAGAGGGTTAGGTCCGACGAAGTCGAGACTCTCGACAGAGTCGGAGGTGAGGGCGCTGCGTCTAAATCGCCCAGATACCGCTAATGGCGAGCAAGGGTACCGCCGCTTGCTCCACGAACCTGGCGTCGCTGTCCCGAAGCCTTTGGGCCAGTATCTGAAGCATCCTGATCGTCACCTTGGGTTGCCGCTCCAGTTGGGACAGGAACACCCAACGGTCGATGCCAAGGCATTCAACCGTGTCCAAAGCCCGCACACTGGCTGTCCTGGGCCACTCGCCCAGCAGGGCCATCTCACCGTAGACATCCCCTGCTCCGGGCTTGGCCAGCACCTGCGGAGTCGCTGCCGGTTCGCCTTTCAACACTTCGATGCTGCCKGAGACGATGATGTAGAGCCCGTTACCCGTTTGTYSCTCTTCCACGATCAGTTCACCGGGGCCAAAGGACTTTTCAAACGTGAAACTGGATATGCTCTCTAGTTGGTCGTCTGACAATTCCGAGAACAACCAAACGTGGCGTAAAACCTCAGCGGACATCACAAATTCCCCTACAGAAAGTCCCCTCTACCCATCCTTGAACCCGTTTTCTTTGTGCATCCCATCGCAGAACGGTTTGTTGGCCGATTGGCCGCACCGGCACAGGGTGATGCGGTTGCGTACCTMAAWGGGTTTGCCGTCTCGCCGCTCAACGGTTATTCGGCCGCTGACCCACAGCGGACCGTCGGCGACGACCCCAATCTCTTTGGGCAATTCTGGCTCCACCACTTCTGAGCTTTCGTCTAGGGCGTGGGCGAGTGTCCCCGAAGGGCACAGRTCCACCATGACCTTGATCTTGTCCCGCACCTCAGGGTCTCCTGATTCCTTCAACATTTTCCAAATGTTGGTGAACCGAATGCCGCAGTAGCCGGCGTGCACGCAGAGCGAATGGCCGTCTTTTACGACGATCTTATCTCCCTTGAACACCTTGGCCCGGCTGGAAATCGGCCCAGTGTCAGCCGTTTCTTCACCGTCGAACGGCACCAGTGTGTGGGTGCTGCCGCAAAACGGTTTTGTCTTTGACCGCCCACAGCGGCAGAGGSGATAGGTCTCGGTGATTTCAAAGACCTCTTCCTGCTTCCAGTCGTATGGCTCGCCGTACTCGGTTTCAACCTGAGACTTGCGAACGAGAGGTATCATTCCCTGGACCACGTACGGTCCGTGGGTCCTGACGGTGATCTTCTGTTCTTGATCGGCTATTTTTGCCCTCTTAAGCCAATCTGAGACCGTAGGCAATTATGGGGAATCAAACCCAGAAGCGTAATTACCTKACGGTCYCGATGGTATCGGGAYTGCCTGCTATAATTCYCACCCACAGCCAAACCAGCCAAATCGAGGTAGACCATGCGTGTTGCAGGCAAAGTAGCCCTGATCAGCGGCGGCGCCGGGGGGATCGGTGCGGCCACGGCCAAGTTGCTCGCCAGCGAAGGTGCCGCCGTAGTGATTGCCGACCTCCTGGAAGATGAAGGCAGGGCGACTGAGGCATTGATCGCCGAGTCCGGAGGCAAAGCCTTGTTCGTGAACCTGGACGTAACCAGTGAAGAGAGTTGGAAGAATGCCGTTCAGGCCGCCGTGTCTAGCTTCGGCAAGCTGGACATCCTGGTCAACAACGCCGGAGTAAGCCACCGGGCGGGCGTGGAGGAGACCAGTTCGGAGGCCTGGGACAAGGTCATGGACGTGAACGTGAAGGGCGTGTTCTTGGGCACCAAGGCGGCGATCCCTGAGATGCGGAAGGCGGGCGGTGGCTCCATCATCAACATCTCTTCCATATATGGGTTGGTTGGCAGCGCGACTTCGTCGGCTTATCACGCCTCCAAGGGCGCGGTGCGAATCTTCAACAAGTCCACCGCCATCCAGTACGCCTCCGAGAACATCCGGGCCRATTCGGTCCATCCAGGATTCGTCGATTCTCCCATGACCCGGGCCCACCATGACGTCCCGAATATCCATGAAGAACGGGTCGCCAAAATGCCCCTGGGCCGCATGGGTCAGCCGGAAGACATCGCGGCCGGGATCCTATATCTGGCCTCGGACGAGTCGTCCTTCGTCACAGGGGCCGAATTAGTCATCGACGGCGGCATGACCGCCCAGTAGCGCTCCATGACCTACTCTGAAAGCCAGTTTATATTCTGCGAAATCTGATTGGAGATCCCGACATATGGCTCAGGTGTYGCCTAATGACTGRGAGACGGTTCCGTGGGGTGGGATGCCTCATATTTAGCGTTATCGCCTTCGTAATCACAATCTGGAGTATCGTGGYCGTCTTCAACCTTGGGATCCAGATAATCGGTGCAGAGGAAATATCCGACAGGGTGGTGTNGACCGAAGGGATTTTCGTCTCTGGCGGCTTGGCCTTGATTGGAGTAATCACTGGATTAATCGGCTTTTTTATTAGTTATCGCCTTCTCCGCAGTAAGCGTTAGTCGTTCAGCTCCAGAGTCATTGGGCTCAGYTCCACGCCACGAACGCCCCCGCGCACGAGTACCAACGAACCAGCCACAGCGCTCCCCGAGACCTCCGCGGCTYCCCACCACCGGTCTCCCTTCCAGACCGCCACCATGCCGGCTAGGACTCCAAGCGACCTGAAGATCACCGCCGCCGCCGCTTGCGTAGGTGCGGGGGTGTGCCTATAATTTAGTTTGTCCCAACGGCTAGGGGCGGTTAGCTCAGTGGTTAGAGCGCCTCGTTCACACCGAGGAGGTCGGAGGTTCGACCCCTCCATCGCCCACCATGCAGGCTGGGACCGCAAGAGTCCGGGTCGTCAGCCTGGCTCTCAGATGCCGAGGTGGCGGAACGGCAGACGCGCTGCGTTCAGGGCGCAGTGTCCTTACGGATGTGTGGGTTCAAATCCCACCCTCGGCACCAGAAAAGCTAGCAGCCTACAGCTATCAGCGATCAACGCCCTTCGGGTGCCGGTATCCCTGACCGCTGAATGCTTATAGCTGACACCTTCATCATGCGCTTGTAGCTCAGCGGATTAGAGCACTGGCTTGCGGAGCCAGGGGTCGTGGGTTCGAATCCCGCCAAGCGCACCACTTTTCTTCCACTTCAGGAGTCCGTAGGTCTCCCCGCTTCTCCACATCTTTAGATCGGCCACTACCCGAAATCATTTCCGGCGAAAGAATCAATATGACAGATTTTGTGGCGATCAATCTCGATGAATCCGCTAACCGGCGGACTTTTGCCGACGGTAGCAAGCGGACGGTGGTAGTCTTGGCGTCGGTTGCCGTTGGTAGAGGAGAATACCTGCCAGGGTGGAAATGGTCGGACCACGCAGGGGCTCAGACTGGAAAAAGCTCTGAAGCTCACGTTGGTTATGTCATCCAAGGTCAGATGATGATTCAAGGAGCCGATGGCGGAGAGGTCTTGGTTGGCCCAGGAGATGCGTTCGAGGCCCAGCCGGGCCACGACGCATGGGTGGTCGGCGATGTGGCGTGTATCGCTCTCGATTTTGAGCACCTCAATCAGTAAGAAGCTAGATGCAGGGATCAATCCGGGCTGCAAACTGCGCGTTTGCGGAGCCWGGGATCGTGGGTTTGAATCCCGCCAAGCGCACCACTTTTGGGAACGATTAAAGGCCCTCAGATAAACTCTGAGGGCCTTCATATTTCCTTAAAGATTCCCATCTAATCTATTCTGGACTCGAGAATCAGCGCGCTCTGAACCGGGAGGCTTGGTGCTTAAGGGACTCGTCATTTCTGCGATATTTGCCCTGGGAATCGCCGTGGGTTGCTCCCAGCAAGATGGCACAACCACAAAGGTTGTCCCAGAGGATACGGTTGTGTCATCGCCTGCAGTATCCACGCCAGCCGACCAGCAAACCACCCTCAATCCCACACCCAACAGCGAAGCCATTGTTCCCCCCATTGAAGCACCGCTAGTACAGGCGCCGCAGCGGGCTATACAGGCCCCCGGACAGCGGGGCGGATTTATACCGCTGGATGACCCGGCATTCCTGGCCGCCGCTGAGACCGATTACTTTGGTGACGAGGAGTTGGTCCTTGGGGTCGAGTTCGCCGGGGAGGTCCGCGCCTACCCCGTGCGGATGCTCCGCTACCACCACATCGTCAACGAYACWGTGGGAGGCGAGCCGCTGCTCGTTACYTATTGAATCAAATGCAGTTCGGGGGTCGGGTTCGACCCCGTGGTGGATGGRCARCRYCTMACATTTGAYRYRMYSGGRCTGTTGGAYGGCGTSTTCCGSATGAGAGACCGCGARACCGGGACYATCTGGACACAYYTGGACGGCAAGGCCATCGCCGGMCCMYTGGAWGGACAACGSCTCAGCATGGTTCCGATMCCGCARACCAYCTGGGGSCARTGGAARKCCGAYTAYGCSGAYACGYTSGTMCTMGACCCMGACACCCRGTTCCAAGACCGYTACGTCCGGCCGGTCCAGATCGGCGTGTTCAACCCYAACGAGGCKATYTACGGCGATGACCGGCTSSCTTCCAACRCGTTGGTTGTCGGTGTYGAGATCGAGGGCGTCTWCAAGGGTTATCCCATCGCYCAGTTGGAAGAGGCCGGGTCGGTGATCAATGACACTGTTGGCGGCCAACCCATCGTCGTTTTCTATGATTCGGAGGCCAGGACCGGAGTGGCCTACCTTCGCCAGGTCGACGGCCAAGTCTTGGAGTTCGATAACGTGATGGAAGATGGTTTTGAGATAAAAGACCGAGCCACCGGGTCATCGTGGGATATTCACGGACGCAYGGCCAACGGGGCCTACGGAGAAGCCCGGCTTGAGTTCGTGCMGTCGTTCATCTCGGAGTGGTATGGTTGGTCCGCCTACCATCCGGAATCTGAGTTGTATCAGGCAGGGTCGTAAGAAATGCGAAATGGAGTCATTGCCGGATCGATCGCCGCGATATTAGCAACTTTAGTGTCGCTGCCGTTGCACTCGCCCGTGGACAACGTTTTCAACTCCGCCACAGTCGCGCTGGCATCCCTGTTTGTGGGAATCGGGGCGGGAGTGTTCTGGAACAAGCTTGAAGACAGTCAGCGGCAGTTGCCCTACTACTAGGGCGGCTTGGCTCTGGGTTTGACCGCCGTCGTGATCGCCGCGGTGTTAGGCGGTACTCAGTTWSAYMKSRSWGTGKYATKSWKSGTYCYSCTRSCWKYSRKMRHSTKMGTTSTATCAGGCGCGCTKGTCCCAGCGCTGAGCGGGCTCAAGATAGCAACTCCAAGTTGGGCGGCCCCGGCGGTCTTGGTCATCGCCGCCGTGATCGGAATCGGGTTGGTGGGTCAGGGCGACGGTGAAAGCGGAGACCTTTCCCTGCCGGAACAGGTTGGGTCGGGAATCGTTGGCGATGGCCTCCAATTTCTGGTCACGGATGGTTCCGAGATCACCTTCACCGTGGGCGAAAAATTAAGCCGCTTGCCGCTGCCCAGCGACGCCGTTGTGCGTACCGAAGCGCTGTCTGGCCAACTTAATCTCGATGAAGGTYCTTCCCAGGTGTCGGTCGATCTATCGACTCTTTCCAGCGACCAAGACTTTCGAGATCGTTATATCCAGACTCGGATGTTCCAGAACAGCCCGGTGGCCGTATTCACAGTGGACGTACTTGGAGTCCTGCCGCCGGAATTCTTTAGCGGAGAAACCTTCACCCGCCAGGTCAGCGGCAGCCTGAACGTTAACGGAGGTGATTTCCCGCTCACTTTCGATCTGGAAGTCAGGAACGATGGCGACGTGTTGAACATCCTGGCCCGAACTGTTTTTACCTGGGACCAGTTTGGGATTCGAGTGCCCAATATAAGCAACATCGTGTCTGTTGAGGATGAAGTGTCAGTCCAGTTGCTACTGGTCGCCGTGCCCAGTTAGGCTGAAGGCAGACCGCCGCCAAAAGTTCGAATTCACCGGTCARAATACCGTTAAYCGCACCGCTTTTTCCCAGACACNGCAATGCCACTGAATGTAGAATCGTCAATCATGGTTCGACGCCTTTATCAGGTCCGGYGATCAACGAGATCGATCAAAAYSGTCGGCTGCATGGATGACATCTGGACAATCATCGCGGTAGTGTGGCTGTTGGCCTGGTTGCTGGCGGCCGTCCGAGTAGTAAAAACCAAYCATGATCTGTGGGCGGGAATYGGCGKGGCGTGCCTGGGNTTCTGGTCTTTAGCGGCAGGATGGGCATTCAAATGGGTCTGGTGGTGATTTGCCAGCGTATGCCATTGTGACCGATTCAGCCAGTGCTGGGACCCGTCGAATCAGGTTTTACCGAGTGWAGAATTTTCAGTATGTYTTGGYGGTGGCCGTTGGGGCCATAGTCCTGGCCGGCTGCAACGGCGATGGCCAAACTGYCACGCCGGTTGCAACTAATACGCCAACACCACCGRCAGCTCAAGTATCTCCCACGGACMGYCCCACTGCCCAGCCACCGGCAACCAGAACACCAGCCCCTCCGCAAGCCACCCCGACTCCAGAACCCACGGCAGCGCCAACACCTGTCCCAACGCCAACKGCGGTACCCACGCCGRYGCCAACGCTAACTCCCACACCAACCCCAGCTCCAACTTCAACTCCAGCGCCCACGGCAACGCCCCAGCCGACCCCCATTCCGACGCCTGTGCCCGTGAGCAGCCTGGTGCGAAATCTGAGCTGGTACGGTCCGGACCTCACTCAGGCAGAACAAGATGCCGCCGATGCTCTGAACAAACTTGTCTCGATAGATCAAAGGACGGCYGCAAGAGTCGCATCGAGGGTTTGGCTGACGGACGGCGTGGATCAGGATGAAGCCCAAGCGGTAGTAGAGGTCCAGCGTTTGGCGGCGGTCGATGCCGAGGCGGCGGCCCTCATTGGGATCATTCCTTGGTTCGACGACAGCATCGAAGAACTGGAATGGCGGGTGCTCCAACAGGTCCGGRCGATCATTGAATACGACCCGGTCATATATYAGACATTCAGGAAGCGGGTCTGGTTCGACGATGGCATCTCGGCGGTCGAGGTTGAACGCCTGGGAAATCTCATTAAGATCATTGATCCCCTGGGAGACGGGACGGGGACCGGCTTGAGCGTCGYTTCTAAGATCGCCCAACTAGTATGGTTCAACAGCCCGACGGTCGGGGCCTACCAGAACCAACTCTTAAGCGAATTGGCCGCACTTCTTGCTCGTGACCTTCCATTGGGCGCCCGTGTCGCCGCCATGCTTTTCATGGCTGAGTCATTGGAGAATCACGACATCGGCCTATTCCGGACCCTCAATGAGCTGTGGGGTGAGGACTTGGAAGCACTCACCAGCCAGGTATGGTTCGAAGACGGGATCGACGACGATGAAGCGATCGTCGCCACCATCCTGCCGTCCCAGGTGGTCCGGTCTCCCGAGAACTTCCGTCGCCTTCTCAATGCAAACTTCATTGAGAAGGGATCGACTGTCTTGCCATTGGCGGGCGAAGTCAGCTTCGCCATCGTCAGATTGAGTGCAATTGAAAATGAGGACGTGATGCCTCATCTGATCGCGGCGGCGGGCAAGGTCGAAGAATTCATGGGCCTCCCGCAGCCCATCRACGAAGTTATCGTCTTGATCGGATCGCCCGGGGGTGAGCGGGAGCTGTCCGGAGTGAATCTTGGCGGGACGTTCATCGTGGTMCGGCCCGAAGATTACGAATRTTGCGTCGAGGAAAAGACCGTATTCGCCCATGAGTTGGTCCACTTTTATCCGGCGAACCGGGGGCGCTCCACCCCTACATGGTTCCGGGAAGGCGGRGCTSATCAGGTTGCCTTTTTGGTGCACTTGGAGATGTACAACCTGGTTTTCTCGTATACGGGCGACCCTTGCCCGGCGGTCTCGCTCCAACAGCTATTGGACGATKAGGCGGCTGTTGGCTACCTGCAGCATCAGTCGGGCCCGCTGTTTGCTTGCAATTACGTCATTGGCCAAACGCTGCTCGGAGCTGTGGCCGATGCCATGGGCGCCGCCGCTTTCAAGACCGCCTGGCGGGAACTTCAGATGGCCGCGGCTGCGGGACTGGGCGTGACCGACCCGGTGATCCRTGACACATTCCGCCGCCACACGCCATCCAGCAAAATAACATTGTTTGATAGCGCCTACGCGATCTGGCATAAGGGCGAGTTCAACTAGATCCCTGAAGATACAGGCTTGGCCGTCGAAGTTCAGGACAAAACGTGGTCGATGACGTATTGACCGAGGCTGCGGTTCTCCGTGAAGTTGGTTATGTCCAGTCCTTGGCCGTAGGCGATYACGGGAATGTCCAGTTCGTGGGACGAGCCGTGACTGCGTAACTTCTGCGGCAGGGTCACCTCGGACGGGTCTCCGAAGACAACGTCATGAGCTCCCAGCGCCATGATGTCTCCGATGCGTTCCGGCATCAGCTTGAAACGCCTGGCTGCGTCCTCGCGTGACAAGGCTTCCTCCACGCCATCAATGTTCCTCAGGACCTCCAGCGCGGGCCCCGGGTTGTCGGTATTCCCCTCTAGGTGGATGTAGATGCAGCCGCCAAGGTTGGAATGATGCACTGTGTATCGGTCTTTGATGACCGGGATGGCCAGGGCCTTGATGCCGGCCCTGGCTAGGTCGTCGGGCAGGTGGAGCATGCGGGTTTTCGATGACATGCCATGGTCTGCCGTCACTAGGAACCGGGCATCCGGAAAAGCGTCCACCAAGTTCCCGATTCCCTCGTCCAGCATGGCGATGTGGCGTGCCGACTCGGGCTCGTCTGGGGCGTGGGAATGCATCGCGTAGTCGGTGGTTGTCAGGTATACCAGGTCGAAATCGCTCTGCGATAGGATGAACCGCCCCGCGTCCAACACCCAACGGTTCACTTCCAGTGAATAGATATCCGGTGGGGTGCCAACTCCGTTGACCACCCAGTCGGGCGGTTGCTCGGAGGAAACGCTCACGGTCGTGCCGTCGCTCAGCAGACGGCGCAGTTTGTCTTTGGCGGTGACCAATAGTGAGCGCATGCCCTTGCCGGTCGCCAGCTGAAACATGGTCTCGGACCGGAGGTATTCCGGCGATTCCATGTAATGCTCGCCGCCTTGCTCACGGTCCAACCAGTAATTAGAGGTGATGCCGTGGCTCTCGGGATAGCTGCCCGTCACCAGAGACACGTTGTTAACGTTGGTGACCRACGGCATCATGCCCCGGACGTTAAGCCGGGTCCCAGCTCTGGACAGCTCCTCAAGCCTGGGCGCTGGGCACAACTCCAGGTACTCGGGGTCCAGGCCGTCAATCATGATGACGATAGTGGTGGTCATAGATGTCTCTGCAGTCGATTTGGGTTGCGAATTGGATTGGATAGACTCTATTGTAAGCGGAGATCAATCGCAACCAAGCAGTCAACGGTCCGTACTCCTGAAAGCTGACCGCTGATAGCTGACYGCTTCCGGCTCCCCCGTGTGGTAATATCTCGTGGAAAGGTAAACGGCARAGGAGTAAACCGAATGGCTACAATGATTGATGGCGAGTCGTATCTGGGCAAGGTCCTGGTGCGGCCGCTGAGCGAATCAGGCGACGTGACGATGTATCTATGGCCCGTTAGGTGCCTGAAGAGCAAGATGGGCGGACCGACCTTCGGCGTCGACGTCAAAGGTGAGGAAGTCATCCGATACGACCCCCATGGCCCCCGCGGCCATTGGCACAAGGGCGGTTATGACAAGCTGGGCGCCGGCGGCTCCCACACCGAGTTCCCTGATGACATCCGAGACATCGAGGGCCAGATCACCTGGGCTTTGGACCAGATCAAGAACAACGGCGCGGACATGCTGGCCGAAGCCGGGTTCCCCGACGCCGCCAAGTCGCTAGACCAAGAGATGGTCGGCGCCGCCTCGGAAGCGGTCATCAACCACCTGTCGGAACAGGGCGACCTGATCGCCAAGGCCATCGACGAAGGACTGATCACAGCCTAAAGACTGCTTCCCAGGCGTGATTGACCAGCGATTGGCCGGTGCCCCGGATATTCGGGACACCGGCCTTCTTATTTAGGAGACAAAAAAATGGCAGTCGACCAATGGCAGGATCGAGTCGAGGCTTTGGAGGGAAAAGTCACGGGGCTGCAGTCGCAACTAGACCTGCGGACYAAGGAGCTGGCCTACCTGTACATCCACTCCAACTGGACCCTCATCCGTTGGTACCTCGCCCGGGACCAGGACCAGAGCSSSSWWSSMWYMRWSWCCKWSKYWYSGKCMAAGAACGCCGAGACCCTCATCGACCGCCAACTCACCCGCAACCTGCGGGACGTCCACTTCGAGCCGCAAGCCATGGACGTAGCCTACCGTTGGCGTATAGAGGCCACGGTCATCCTGAAGGAGAACGGGTACACGTTCTTTGACTAGTTACCTATAGAAATTGATGCCGTTCTGCTCGGTCGTCCAGTCTTCGTAGACGAAGGGATTGACCGGATGCAGCCGGTCGAAGGGCTTGAACCAGTCGTTGAATTCCAGGTTGTTGGGCAGCGGGACTCGTTTATCGAGATTGATTCCGGGTTCGTCCGGGGCCGCATCGTATAGGTCCAGAAACTCTGTGTCGCGGAAGGCTAGGGCTGTGAACGTTCCGAAGTCGGCGTCGATGCTCCGGACGTCTTTCAAGATGGTBGWGGCCTGTTGRAKSAGGATGTGCAGCGCGARCGCTTCGGCYGTKGACCTGGGGACCGGCGMGGYCYTTTGCGGCTGGACCAGTCTTTCCGCCACCGAGGTCATGCAGATGATGAACCGGTGGCAGAAGAGGGATGTATAGCGGCTGACGTGTTTCTTCGGCAACCAGTCGGCGATCTGCTCGATCTTTCCGGCGTCGGTGGGAGAAATCTTGAAATAGGCGTCCAGAAAATCCGAGTATGCGATCTCGAGAGCGATTCGATGACTCTCGGGGAGTTCTTCCTTCCAGCCTTCGGCGATCATTTGGACCTTTATGTAAAACCGCTATTCCGTGCCGTCAGACCGGCATAGCGCGTCGTAATTGAGAATGGGTTGCGGAACGGTACCAGTCTATACACGTTTGGCGTAAGATTGCCATTCAAACGAAGCTAGAAGGAAACGATGACCACCAAAGCCAAGTTCTGCCCCCACTGCGGCGACCCCCAGCCCGAAACTGAAGCGTCATTCTGCCAGGGATGCGGCTCACCGGTGATAGTCCTGGATTCCGGCATCCCATGCGCCAGATGCCAGGGAATCATCCAAGACACAGACCTCTACTGCATGCACTGCCAGCACTTCACGTCGTCGGATGCGTGAGGGAGACRATAAAAATGATTTATGAAGAGCGGCTGACGCTCACATACTCGAAGTCGGCGGAAGAGTACCTAAAATACTGCCAGTCCGATCGCCTGGAGCAACTTAGCGCCGTGGGCGGCCAACCGCTCTGCCTGCTTAGCGGACTGATCGGAGACCCTGCCAACCAGTACCTTCAAATTACCGCGTTCGAAGATGTGCGGGCCTGGGAAGAAGCGCAGGCGTTTATTGGGCCCAAGTAATCGGCCCTAGCCTCGCATCATTGTTGACCAGTAACGTTGCTGCGCCTTTGGGGTTGTCCCGCTGGAAGTGGATCTCTTGCGCGGGGTTGTAGATATCCCGGTAGTCTCGGACCGTCTCATCCGGTGGCAGGCCTTCCTGGCCCCTGGCCAAGGCGCGCTCCAGCGCCGTTTCGAACCCGCACTCGACCCAGACAGACCGGTCGTAATGGGGCTTGAACTCACGCTTCAAGAGATAGATTCCCTCGAGGGCGATGACGTCCACRTCTTCGAACTCGTATGAGCGGCGCTCGTACTCCGTCGACGTTTCCTCGGCGTAGTTGATCTCGACGCGCAGCGAGCGCCGATGGCGCAAGGGAAGCACCGTTTCGGCGAACATCTCCTCGAACCGGATCGCATTGTTGTAATAATGTTCAGCCGGACCGGAGGCATCGAAKCGGCCGATGTTCAGCCACGCATCAACGTTGATCGCGACGGCGCGCACGCCTTTGTCCCGCAGGGCGCCAACCAACCGMTCRGTGAAATAGCCYTTGCCACCCGCGTCGATACCGGASATCGCGGTCAGTACGCTCCGCTCGGYAGAGACCGTCCTTCTGGCGTCCAGAATCTCGTCGATAACGGCCTGCAAGGTCCGAACAGCTTTCGCCACGCGCCTACTTTGCCGCTTTGCAACGGCGGATAATCTCGGTGGTTGAGATCGTCGGAGTATAGGGGACCGTGCGGAATATCCCCATGGCGATGGGGTCTTTGTAGCAGTGCTCAATCTGCTCTTGGGCGTAATCGTCACCATGGACCACCAGGTCTATCCTGTGTTCCTCTATCCAGGCGGCGTCCGTGATCCAGGGCGCATCGGGCACCACTTCGTCTACGTAGCGGCACCCGCCAACGCAAGCGATCCGCTCTTCCATGTTCAATATYGGGTGCCGYTTATTGGCCCCGACCGTCTCATCAGAGTTGACACCGACCAAGAGGTGATCCCCAAATGCTCTGGCATTCTTGAGAAACTCGACATGCCCRTAATGGAACAGATCGGCCGCCATGTCTACGTACACTCGTGTCAAAATACGACCCCCTTTACCTGTCAGGCGCTCGATGACGGTCCAAGAACAAGCATAGGGGTTAAGCCTGTATATWGGAAACTCGTTGGAGTGCCATTCGGGTAGCCTCACCCCCACCTGTGCTATATTAKCCCCGACCAACTATCAGYCTCCYAGCTACAAAGGCGCCACTTGGCCCACGCCACATCAACCTCCCCCACCCATGGCTGAACCGAACCTGGCCTCCAGGGCCGTCTCCAATGTAGTCCACGCACACTACGCTTGGTACATCGTGGGCATKGGTACCGCGYTGCAGTTGACTACCAACTTTGTCAGTCAGGCATTCGCCATCTTGGTGGTGGTCATGCGGGACAACTTTGGGTGGTCKCTTACGGCCATCGTCCTTGCTTACTCMTTGCGTAATATCATCGGCGCGCTGTTGTCGCCTTATGCCGGCGTCTTGGGGGACCGGTACGGCGCCAAGAGAGTGATGATGGTCGGCGCCGGGTTCTTCGTGGGCGGGCTGATACTGCTTAGCACCATCACCGAACTCTGGCAACTGTTCCTCTATTACAGCATCGTCTTGGGCATCGCCCAAGCCATGTTCCGGGTCAACATACCCACCACCGTCGCCGCCTGGTTCGAGAAGAAGCTGGGCGTCGCCGTGGGCATCCAGCAGTCGGCCGGCGGCATGGGCGCGTCGGTGTTGGCCCCGGGGTTGACCATTCTGCTGACCCAGACCGACTGGCAGACAGCCTTCCTGCTCATAGGAATCGGAGGCGGGGTCGTGGTCTTCTCGCTGCTGGCGTTCTTCCACGGCGAGCCGTCCGACCGGGGCAAGCTGCCCTACGGCGCTGACGACAGCGAAAAACCCGTGGTGGACCAATTCTCGGCCGCTGTGTCCAAGATCAGAAGCAAGGAATTCTTGAAACACGCTAARGAGACCAGGGCCTTCTGGTTCCTGCCGCTGGTCCACCACCTGGGCTGCGTCGGCCATTCTATAGTCATGGTCCACGGTGTGTTCTACGCCACCACCAAAGGCGTATCCCTGGAGGCCGCCGCCTTCATCATCAGCATCTACTCATTCAGCAGCGTGGCCAGCCGCTTGATGGTGCCCATCTTGGCCGACCGTATGGGCGCGAAAGGGGTGATGGCCTGTTTCTACTTCATCCAGGGCGCGGCCGTGGTGATGCTCTTTTGGACCCAGGAACCCTGGCAGTTCTACATATTCGCCATCGTTTTCGGCGTCGGGTTCGGTGGCGAGATGTCGGCCTTCATCGTGGTCAACCGCCAGTATTTCGGCATGGGGCCGGTGCGCACCGTGTTCGGGATCCAGAGCATGGGCGCGGGYCTGGGAATGGCGCTGGGCGGCCTGGTCGGCAGCGTGATCTACGACAGCTTCGGCTCCTACAACCTGGCCTGGATCGTGTCGCTGGTCGCCAGCATGGGCGGCATGCTCGCCATCTTCACCATGGAATCTACCAAACGCGTCCTCATCCCCGACTGGGAGCAGTCGCTGCCTAGAGAGGCGCAGACTCCGGCTCCGGCGGACTAGGCAACGAAAATCCCCCCAACCCCCCTTTAACAAAGGGGGGCTTTTAGTTATCCCCCTTTCATAAAGGGGGACCGAGGGGGATTTTGCCAGCCCGCCGCCAAAGAACCAGCCACCGGAAGCCACTCCACCCCGCAATACTGTCATCCTGAGGAGTGCCGTAGGCCGACGAAGGATCTGCCAGACCGCACCTTGGCAGACCCTTCGCTTCACTCAGGGTGACATGAGTGCAGGGCGGTTTGATTCGGAAACATGGCGACGGCGCAGCGGATATCGCCGATCCCCCATCNCCCATTGAGCCCCACCCCCACTCAAGGTAAACTGTCCCGAAACCAACCAGCGTCGTCTGCTGAAAGTCCCGATGCATCGGGACTGACGCTGACCGCCGCTCCAAAGGAGCTACCCTTGCGCATCGACGTCCACAGCCACCTCATCTACCTGCCCTACCTTGAGTACCTGGCGGGACGCAGTTCCCTACCCCAGGGAGTCCTTCGGGGCGGGACCTACTTCGTTAGCTGCGCCGGCGGCTACCAACATGCATCGCCCATCGTCCACGCCGATTTCGACCAGAAGTTGCTGGACATGGAGGACATGGGCATCGGCAAATCTGTCCTGAGCCACGGCATGCCCGGCCCGGAACTGCTGGGCGGCTCCGAGGCCGACGACTGGGCCTCCCGCATCAACGACCACCTGGCTGAGGTCGTGCAATCCCATCCCGGCAAGTTTGAAGCCTTCGCCACTCTGGGCTGGGGCAGCGCCGAACGCACCATCGCCGAGATTGACCGCTGCATTACCCAACTGGGCTTCAAGGGCGTTTATCTATTCTCCAACATCAACCAGAAAACCCTGGACAGCAAGGAATTCTGGCCCGTCTACAAGCACATCGAGAGTCTGGGCGTGGCCATGAACATGCACCCAACGGCGCCCATCAACATGAACGGCATCGACCACCGTCCACTRGTCCCGGGCATGGCCTTCATGTTCGACACCACTCTGGCCACGGTGCGCATGGTGATGAGCGGCGTATTTCAGRAATACCCTGAATTGAAACTGATCGTCCCCCACACCGGTGGGTTCATGCCTTTCATCCGGGGCCGMGTTGGCCGGATGATCGACGCCTGGACCTCGCCCGACGACTGGGCCGACCTTTCCGACTCCTCCCAGGTCTACTTCGACAAGATCTACCTGGACACCGTGGCCCACAGTTCAGAGGCCCTGGAGTACTGCTACAAACTCTACGGCGCCGACAAGCTGCTCTACGGCACCGACCATCCCTTCGCCCACTTCGAGGTGTTCAACGAGATGATCGACAACCTGGAATGCTCCGAGTCCGACCGCGAGTTGATCAACCACGGGAACGCAGAGAAGTTGCTGGGGTTGTAGGGGCTTAAATCCCCCCAACCCCCCTTTAACAAAGTGGGGCTATAGGTCCTCCCCCTTTCGTAAAGGGGGACCGAGGGGGATTTCCGCCGCCCCCAACCCAAATAGCTGACCGCTGATCGCTGTTAGCTGACAACTTCTCCAAAGGAGACACCATGAACCTCCGAGATTCCGTCATCATCGTCACCGGCTCTGCCACAGGGCTGGGCGCGGCCATCGTGAAACAGGTGGCGGGCAAAGGCGCGCGGGTGGTCATTAACTACACCAAGAGCGAGAAAGAGGCCCRCGAGACYGAGGCCGTMTGCGATTATCTGGGCGTGGAATCCCTGTTATGTAAAGCGGACATCTCGGTGGACGCGGACTGCCGCCGCATGGCGGCCGARGCCATGGAGAAGTGGGGCCGCATCGACGGGCTGGTCAACAACGCCGCCAGGTCGGTCTTCGCGGACAACAATGACCTGGAGACCCTTTCGGGACAGGATTTCTTGGACGTCTACTCGGTGAACGTGGTGGGTACCTACCAGATGACCCGGGCGGCCGCGCCCCACATAAAAGCCCAAGGCGAGGGTTCCATCGTCAACGTGTCGTCCATATCCGCACTCACCGGCGCCGGCAGCTCCATCGCCTACGCCGCCTCCAAGGGCGCGCTCAACACCATGACCACCGCCCTGTCCCGCGCGTTGGCGCCGGAGATCCGGGTCAACGCCGTGCTGCCCGGCGCATTCCCCTCCCGCTGGTGGGCCGACGGCCTCGGCGAAGAAGGGGCCAAAAATCTCTTCGAAAAGTTCACCGCCCAGGTGCCCCTAAAGTCGGTARCCGATCCGGRCTCGGTCGCCAAAACYGTGGTTTGGCTATTGGAAGACGCCGGCTACATCACCGGCGAAATGATCAAGATCGACTCGGGCATGCACCTGTTGGGGTTTCAGCCGTGATAAACGCCATCAAATACGTAATCGACATTAATGCAGGTTAGCAAYTATTTTTGCTGTAGTAGTTATGCATTATTCGTCGAATCGGTGCTGTATACGATGCTAACCAGCCACATCAAGAATCGGGACATGATCATGCAGGTGGTCCTGTTCGTAATTACGCTGGGCATCTATGCCCTTTACTGGTATTACTCCACGCTGAAAGACCTGCACACTGCCAACGGTAAAGATGAGGGCGCAGGAATCTGGGCCCTCGTGATGTTGGTCCCGATCCTCGGTTACTTCGCCTATTGGCACTACGCCAGTGAGTTCTCCGAATTCACCGTAGGGAGATATCCCACCTTGGTCATGTTCCTCGCCTGGATCGTCTTTGCTCCGATAGTCTGGCTCYKGGTCCAGATGGAACTCAACAAAGCAGCTGCCGGCGGAGTGAGTCAGCC
Source organism: Dehalococcoidia bacterium (assembly GCA_002746355.1). GTDB lineage: Bacteria > Chloroflexota > Dehalococcoidia > Lucifugimonadales > UBA3495 > UBA9611. The sequence continues at coordinate 17,693 of NVWX01000043.1, forward strand.
AKCGGCTGCKTAGCCCAGGGCCGGACGCACTACCCCACCTTCATAAACACCTGCAACCGTTGGTGTTGCACGTCCGCGCCGTAGACGTTTCCGGCTGAGTCGGTGTAGACGTGGTGAGCATGCTCAAAGGTGCGGCCGCGCGCCAGAAGCTGGCCGTCTAAGGTCAGGATGCTGATGCGGGGGACTTGATCGGTTACGTAGACTATGCCGTCCGCGTCAATGTGGACGGCCATGGGATGTGTGAAGTCGGTCCACTCTTCGATGAACTCACCTTCTGGGCCGAAGACCTGCACCCGGTCGTTCTCCCGGTCAGCCACGTAGATCCTCCCGTCGACCGACACCCGCACACTGTGGGGCACCAGGAACTCGCCAGGGCCTCGGCCCGGATTTCCGAAAGAAGTTATGTAATCTCCCGACGCCGAGAACCTGTGAACGCTGGAGTTGCCGTAGCCGTCGGCAACGAAGATGTCCCCGGCTTGGGGTGACCCGGCCGGCGCAACGCACATGTCCGCTGGGTGGTTGAAAGGCGTCTGCAACTCTGCCCGGTCTCTAGCCCCCAAAGACATGACCAACTCCCCTTCAGGGGTGTACTTCAATACCTGATGGGCGTCGCGGTCGGCCAGGTAGACCCCGTYGTCGGGRCCCACATAGATCATGTGAGCGTCGGCCGGCACGCCGTTCTTGCGCGGCCACTGGGCGGCCAGATTTCCATTGCGGTCGAATACTAATACCGGCGGGTCGCCGCGTTGGAATACGTAGACTCGGTTCTGCGAGTCCACGGCCACCGCGCTGGGCGCCTGGAACTCCATCCCTGGGGGTAACTTGGCCCAGTCAGGCCGGTGCTCGTACCGGTAGTCGCCCATTCCAATGATGTTYGGCATATCTGTTCCTCGATTGATCTGCGTTCCAGGGTGGCGAGAATGACCGAAGTATACATGCGGCCCCATGTAAACCCGGCTGCGCCGGCCGGCGGCGGTAGACGGCGAGGCCAATCCTTGCCAGAATAAATCCCATAATYYCGCCGCGCCGTAAGACGCATAACAGGAGATAAAGACATGGGACCCAAACTCGTTGAATACCTGAAGTACGAAGCCGAAGACACCGGTATCGCTTGGATCACCTTCAACCGGCCCGAACGCCGCAACGCCCTCATGGGCAACTCCCAGGAGAACTCCACCGTGGCCAAGGTGGGCGAATACATGCGGGCCGCCGACGACGACCCGGACGTCCGGGTGATCGTGCTGACCGGCGAGGGCCAGGGGTTCTGCTCCGGGGCCGACATGCGCCGGGACAACGACCCGTCCGTGCTGGGCGAGAACTTTGTGGGCAACCGTGACCACACCGAAAGCCCCGATTTCACCCGTCAGCATTTYTTCCACGGGTTCACCCAACTGCACCGCGACATATCTCTCATCCGCAAGCCGACCATCGCCATGGTCAACGGCGCGGCCGTGGGCTCTGGCATGGACATKRCCMWGSWYWSCRASRWYMKCRWSGKCWSCRARRACACCCAGTTCGTCGGCTACCACCAACTGGGCCAGATCTTCGAGAACGGCGGCAGCTACTACCTGCCCAAGATGGCCGGACTGGGCCGGGCCCTKGAGTTCGCCTACACCGGGCGGCTGGACGCCGAGCGGGCCTACCAGTGGGGCCTGCTCAACTACTTGGTCGACTCCAGCGAATTGGAGCAGACCACCCGGGACCTGTGCGACCGCATCATGCGRGTCCCGCCCATGGTCCAATGGGTCAGCAAGCGGATCATGCGCACGGCAGCGGACACCACCCTGGAGAACACMATGGTGCTCACCTCCAACGCCGGYGGWATMYTRRGCGGCTCGGARGACGCCGACGAAGCCCGTCTRGCWTTCTTGGAGAAGCGCGCCCCCGTCTTTAAGGGACGTTAGCCGGAAGCGAGTTCCGGAAAACGGGGCCGCCAGACCACACATAGCAGGGGGAAAATAACGACGTTTAGRAGGTCAGGAGGTCCCCATGTCGACATTCGGCGACCTRGAACGCGCCTTTGCCGATCTTTACCCCTACCGCTGGGCATTCGCGGCCGRGTTCATCGCGTTCATRGCMTTGGCGGCCGGCTACGCCTWCCGCCAAKGCTGGCACAGCTTCCTCTGGCGTCACCGGGTCAAGACGGGGATCATCGCCACGCCGGCGTTAGTAGTTACGCTGTGGCTGGGTTGGTCCCTTGGTTCGCCGCTCTTMACCAACACCACGGTGGACGAAGCATTTCCGTTCGCGGTGACCGCAACCGTCCCGCCATACATGGGCATCGAAGACCTCGAAGTGACCATGGCCGTGATGGCCGAGGTTGAGTCCCCGGTGAGCGAGGAGATGCCCGACATGGACGCCAAAGCTCCGCCCGCCCAGGCGAGTCCTTCGCCCACGCCGAAGGCAACAGTGACCGAGCCGACAACGGCGCCCGCACCGACTGAAGCCCCGGAGGCGGCTGGTCCGGTAATCCTCAAACACGGCATGTTTATGGACATCGACGCGTTCCACAAGGGGACCGGCACCGCAACCATCTACGAAGGGGCTGACGGAAGCCGGATATTGCGCCTGGAGGACTTCAAGGCCACCAATGGCCCCGAACTACACGTTGTTCTATCGCCATACGCCGGGCCCGAAGAGATCGGAGGGAGCCTGAAGTCGCCGGGGTGGCTCGACCTGGGCAAGCTGAAAGGAAACATCGGCAACCAGAACTATGAGATTCCCGATGACGTGGACATCGGTATCCACAACAGCATCACCATCTGGTGCAAACCTTTTAACGTGATCTTCAGCGTGGCGGTGCTGCGGAGCACAAGCTAGGCAGGGCGGGTTTCCGGCTCCGGGTCTTTACGCCGGGGCGAAGTCCCAACTATGATTAACCGTGCAATAAGGGTGGTTAGCTCAGTTGGTTAGAGCACCTGCTTTACACGCATATGACCCATAGCGCTGTGCTAACGTAGCTACGAACCCAAGCAAAACGTGTACAGTTATGTGCTCTCATMCCCGGCGAAAATTGACCATTAACTCTTAAACAGTAGGTTCTCGGTTCGACCCCGAGCGGGTCACCAACTTTTAGGCATGAAAAGCCCTCCAGGATTACTTGGAGGGCTTTGTTTTTGCCCAAATGGTCTTGAAGTGGTCTTATTCGTTTTTATAATGGCCAAATTACCACTTCATTATCAGAGGCTRCGGCGCCGGTGAGAACTTCTGGMCGCGGTGGTTGTTMCTGTCTGAAACGTAGACGCTACCGTCTGATGCCACCGCGACGCCATTCGGTCCGTTGAACTCCCCGTCGCCAGCGCCAAAAGTGTCCCATTCGCTAGATGTGCTGCTTGACCGTGGCTTCGGCAGGNCACCACAGTAGCTGGACATAGCCCATAATGTCTCCAGCAGGCCGTTGGAGCATTTGTCTGATGAGRCGCTAAGGTTGCTTGTGGAGAACGCTAGGCAGCTTAGGGAAGATGGTGGTGTTGTGGTTGATGAAGACGGCCAGGTAGTTACGGAGGAAAGGGAATGAAGTTACCAGTAGTTCTAGCTGTACTCGTTGGAATCTTTGCACTCGCTTGTTCTAGTGCTGCYCCGGCTCCAGCGGAATCTACTTCCAAGATTAACGCAACGGTAGAAGCGAGGCTATCGGAAGACAAGCCTTCCCTGCCCACGGCCACCCGAAGAGTGCCACTACCTACTAATACACCTAAATCAGGGCCTATGAATACCCCGGCGCCCACGACAAAGCCTCCAAATACACCTGAATCAGGGCCTACGAATACCCCGGTGCCCACGACAAAGCCTACGCAACTTCCTGATATTACACAGATCAGAAAACCAACCGAATTCGTTTCATCGAAGGATTACAKGGAGTTTGACACGGGTTTRCGTACNCTATTTCAARTTGCCGTGGACAACGAATTCTTAGCTCTYGAAGAAAAGGCGGGGCTCTCGGTCGCTGTCTACACTGATAAAAAACTCTGGACATATGCGACGGGAGAAGCGGACAACAACGTCAAGATGATGGTTGATACCCCACTGATGGTAAGTAGTACCTCAAAAACCTTTTTGTCGGCGCTTATCTTGTCCCAGATTGAAATGGGCCTTTACGRACTAACAGACTCTCTTGGRACAGTATTGGAAAACCATCCTGACTTTCCTTCATTCGAACTAGATAAAGTCAATCCRGAAGTTACCATYGAGSAAATKTTGACGATGTCTTCTGGAATGGCAGACTTTARTTACAACATGGTAGGGAAGAGCGCATCTTACAAGGAACCAGTGTGGTCTCCGTTTGACACGGTTAACCTCATMCAATCCCCATATTCAACTCCTGGTGCCTTCAAATATAACGACACGAATGTCGTTCTCCTAGGAATTGTTGCGGAGTTTTACGCTGAGGAATCACTTGCGGACCTTTATAGGGCGGCTTTTTTAACGCCCTTGAATATGACGGCAGTCATATTGCCCGAAGAGGGTATTGCCTGGCATACGCAATTGTTTAACGATCAGGCTGAGGATTTCACGTTCCCGAGAATGGCTATGCCGTATACGGATGTGTCGCCTTGGGGTGGATCTGGATTCGGAAACATGATTCAAACGGCACCTTTCGGATTCGGTTATTACCTGGGTGCGGTAGGGAGACTGCGTTATGGGTGTTGTGGGATTATTTCAACACCTGAAAACGTGGCTCGCTGGGCATACGAACTCTATCGGCCGAATGGGTCTGCAATTTCAGAAWCAGTCCGCAATCARCTCCTCAATTCGTTTTCAGGGGCACGTGTTCCGGCTTGGGCAGTGACGGGTGAATCGTATGGATATTTTGCATCCAAGCGAACGTTTAAATTGCCGGATTCTACGACCATAACGGCCTACGGGCATCCGGGTGGYGGTGGTGGTTATGCCTCCGTGATGTATTATTCACCWGAACTTGACTTAGCGATTTCAATTTTGGCTAATTCTGAAATGAGTTTTAGGGGAGCCTGCGGTCCGGAAAAACCGATGAATTGCATCTCATCTGAGATCTTTGCGGCCTACTCTATCACCGAAAGCCCTTAAGCGTTGTAGGAACAATAGCGCTGCCGTTAGTCATTCGCCGAATGGCGGAAATGGTCACAATTTTGGCGGTTGCCCTAGGCGGTATCGTTCCTTCACCTACAAATTATCTAAAAACCAATAATGTAGGATCCACTCCTTTGACCCACTATTTGGTATTTATGGAGAACCCTTAATGGGGTACCAAATAATTGCCGACCAAATCCCAGTAACAGGGTGGAACTGGATGGTATCGACAGGGAAATAGACCAGCCGTTTTAGTTACGAAACGGGACTGTATGGGACGGGTCGTGACAGAGAAACACACGCTACGCAGAACTCAAAAACCAGTGGGGGTGACCCTGTGTCAGTGCGAATCTTTTCTAGTATCCTGTTCGCCTAGCCATACCGACAATATAGGARWTGCAACGAGATGCCAAAAGCATATGTAATAGCGCACGTGACTTTCACCAACAGGGATARATTCATGGCTGATTACGGTTCGAAAGTAGAAGCMACCRTAAACGCATTTGGTGGACAATTCCTCGTCCGCGGGGGTGAAGTATCGTATCAAGAAGGTGAGGCACTCGGAGACATAAACGTCGTAATCGAGTTCCCCGACAGAGYCGCAGCGATTTCATGGGAAGAAAGCGAGCAATACCAAGCTATCTTGCCGGGCCGTACAGACAACTCTGCCGGTAACGTGGCAATCGTAGATGGTGTCTGATTTTAAAGTCGCGATTGTAGCGGAGAGTTGACAGCCAAACTGACAGCCACACGGGTGCACAACTATGGGACGAGAGACACACCTGTGGAAAATTGAATGGCAGGATTAAGTCTAGATGGACGTCAGTGGACGTTGGTGAACGGGTCTATACCAGACTTAAAATCCGCTACCTTTGCGGGTGTGTGGGTTCGAGTCCCTCTCCCGGCACCAACTTCTAGGCACGAAATAATCGCATCTTAGGCTCTTGAGATTAACTTGGGAGCCTTTCTTTTTGCCATATGTCCACGGATTGTCCACGAACTTTTTTCGAAGGCTGTTTCTTAGGCACAAAATCTCCTAGACGTTAGGTTTCATATGTTAGAGAAATGTGAAAAGTTAATAATCTAAAAACAGGTGATTCAGTTTCTTCTTCCCGCCAAACGACGAAGGGCAAAATGAATCTCGGATTATTCCTCGGCGCGTTGCGGGTTTCGCGGGATTTGGTGATATTGGCATTGACTTCATTGGTTAGCTCCATATAATCCAGCTACTCGTTGAACTGGTTAGCCGAGACGCAACGGAATGGTAGGTACTGGTGGCTGAGACGAAGCAACTCAAACTCGAAAGACCATTAGTTTTTGTCGATTTAGAAACGACAGGAGTTAATCCAGCGATTGACCGAATAATTGTGTTGGCAACCAGCAAAAGTGGGACACTTTCGTAAAGGAGAGATCWGGKGGAAATGGCGGTGTTGTAGGACTCCCGCAGCAGGCGGTTGTAGCGGTTGCGGCTAGCTAGGGTCTGGGCTTTCAYCTCCCTTCTCTTGATCAGGATCTCTTCTCGTCTTCCTTTCAGGACGTCATCAGGGGTCACGTTGTTTAAGGCCTTGTGATAGCGGCGGTGGTTTCGGTGGGGTAAATCTATACCCTGCACCAGGAGTCCAWACACACCACCACCCTCATGTTTTTCTCCCTTTAAAAGTGTCCCATTATCGCTTAACGCCTACAGCTAACCCGATCTCCTCGCATATAGGTAAAGCAAATGAACCTTGTCTTACGATATAGTGACCGCGCGGGAAGATTTGGCTAAAGGTGAATATTTGGTCATAAGACAGCGGTTGGTGATTAGATAGATGATTTGTGATTTGGGTACCCATAAACTCGCCTATGAGATATCAGGGCCAGCAAGCGCTACTTCATTATTATTCGGCCATTGCTTTGCATCGAACCGTCATTTTTTTGACAATCAACTTCCAGTACTAACTGATTATAGAATCATTCGGTACGATACCCGCGGTCACGGCGAAAGCGATACCCCCTCAGGACCATATAGGATGGATGATCTTGGGAACGATGCGGTTGCCTTGCTTGATCACCTCCAGGTACAAGAAACTCATTACGTGGGCGTATCGATGGGCGGGATGATTGGCCAGAATATCGCTCTCCGTTTTCCGGAGAGATTATTGTCTTTGAGTTTGGTCAATACGATATCTTCGTATGACGAAATTGGTAGGCAAGTTTGGAGAGATTGGGTCGAGAAGGTTCGACGATACGGTGCAAGAATCATGCATGACGACCTCATGAAACGATGGTTCACACCCGAAGCATTACGCCGTCAAATAGCAGGCGTCGCCTATATGAGTAGGGCATATCGGGCTTTTTCTGACACGGCATTCGAATACATAGCCCATGCCGTCATCACGGATTTACACTATTCGMATCGTATCAGTGACATCAAAATCCCAACSTTGATCGTTGCGAGTCCAAATGATCCCGGGATTCCGCAGAAAGCCTCAGAACTTTTAAATGAGCGGATCATTGGTTCAAAGTTAGAGTGGCTTTCGTCAGCTCATCATTTGGCTACCCTTGAACACCCAGAAGCGTTCAATACGATTTTATCYAGGTTCCTGGCTATGCAGTCCAAAGATTGATATCAAATCAATAATCGTAACTGCCTACATTGRCCAATCATGTCTCCAGCTGGAGTTCATTCACCACCTGCTTGGCCCACAGGCGTAAGTGTTCCTCTAAATCGGCTCCGCWKTGCGGACATTCCCAATCCCCAAAGCGTAGTCTCGTCCCRCAATGGTTGCACGGATTTACATCGGCTAGTTTGTTTAATACCTTCTGAATTTGGACATCGGTGGCCATCCCACACTCCGGTTATTTGAATAAGTTATTACGACCGACAAGAAATATAAACCAAATATGCATGCAGATCACAACAGGCAGCAAGACCAAACGGAGGACGTTCCGATGAAAGAAACACGGCATCTGGAAAGTGAGGCTCAGGCAATCAAAGCCGATGAGGCATTCATCGCTGCGCTGAATGCAGGGAACAATCAAGTGATGTTCGAAGTTATGCACGCACCCAATATACGTATATCTGGCAAGGGTGTTGTTATCTACAATACAAAAGAGGAACTGRAACGTGAATATCTGAATAGCTTCGCATCTCGTGCGGGTGAAACGTGGCATTACACCGAGATGGACTGGGCGCAGGCATTGCACAGTTCAGAAGATAAAGTCCATTTGTACCTTCAATGGACTCGGTATGACGAGAATCGTAGTGAACTGACTACGTATCCAGCTCTTTKGATAATGACCAAAATACACGGCAATTGGGGAGCCCAATGCCGTTCAAGTTTCGCTCCTTGATACGCCCGCTATCACAGCCCAATGGCCTATCCTCAGTTCGAGATTAGTGAAGAAGAATTCAACCCCCAAACCAACGGCTCGTCGAGAGATGCCGTCAATCCCTCAGCCTTTAAGTCTTTAGGCTCGAAAGTTTTGTTMAATGCAGTTGAATTASTCGTAGAAAATACCTGGRAAAATGTTACATTCGCACCTGCTAYTATGCTGAATCGCTTTCTGGACGTCCAATGAGSGGGACTATGTTTACAGTTGAGGAATTTGTGGAGTCATGCCTACATGCTCTAGACGAGCACACACCAGAATTGGCCATTAAAGAAATTGCCACGTCGTCGATGGCCGATCCACATGAACTGGAATCTGCTCTCGGTACGCCGTCAGAAGCAGGAATAACTACCCTTCACCGCTCACCAGAACTCACGATTCTGAACATCAWATGGCCTCCCGGGATAGCTCTCTATCCGCACGACCACAATTTGTGGGCAGTCATCGGGCTATCCGGCGGCCAAGAGGACAACACATTTTACACTCGGAATCCAGATGCTAGCGGGCTCGTGAGGACTGGTACTCGAGTCCTAGAATCTAAAGACTCTGTATTGCTAGCCCAAGATGCAATCCATGCCGTGCAAAACCCTCGTTCGGTTTACACTGGAGCGATTCATGTTTATGGCGGTGACTTCTTTAACGAGCCTCGAAGCCAGTGGACTTCAGACAGCTCGGCTGAAGAGCCGTATGATGTGGAGCAGGTGCAGCGGATCTTTAAATTTGCTAATGAGCGATGGTTATCCAAGCAGGTATCTTAAGGTTATCAGGTTTTTATGAATCATTGTTAACCTCTCGGCCACGGTTCTTAGCATCGGCTTCCTTGCCATGAGCAAGGGCAGCGCACCAAAGAAATTGAAGAAGGATGCCTAGGGGAAGTTATCGGATACAAACGTCGTAGAAATACTTCACTGACAGCCATTGACCATGTGCTCTGGCTGTTTCACCGTCACATCCTCCATGAATCAACAGATGCTATAGCGGAAATGGCCGGCAATCACATCACGACAGTCGAATCTTCTATCAAGGAATTTCGCCAACTTCTGGATCTCCAGCCCAAACACACGGTCCGCTGCCTCGAACACCGCCAGCGACCTTGGCCTATACACGATCACTATCCTCATCGAGCATTCCTGAAAGCTTGATAGGTACATCAAACACAAAACGGCGGAGATTCCCCGCCGTTGAATCTGTTTGGATATAATCTCTATCGAGCGACTGCCCGAAGCGTTCAGAGCGTTAAGCGGGCCCTAAACGGGACACTCCTTACATCCTGGAATTTATCACCATTGAACAAACATCGGTATGTTATTCCGCGGGTGCTTATGACTTTCSAGCYATCTATCCGATGAACYCGGTAGAGGTAACGGTCTTGGAACTGCCGTGAGTATATTAGATCATCTTCCCAGCACCACTAGGATGACTCCGGCTATCGCCAGCAGGGTTCCAGCGACCAGTTTGGGAGTGACCTGCTCCAACTTCGCTAAGAAAGTGTGGGACAGGAACAATGTGATTAAAGGGCTGCTGGAAACTATGGGACTTACCACCACAACGTCGGCCCGCTGTACCGCAAAAGCCACTGCCGTTACCGCAATGCTCGACGTCAACCCAGCGGCGGCCAAATAGCGCAGAGCGAAAATCGAACGAAAAAATCCCTGGCCCCTTGTTCGTACAACGCCGCTTTGCGACGCACTAGCTCCTACCAAAGGAGAAATCGCTAATAAACCGATTAGCATGCTAAAGGCAGTAACCATGAATGGAGAGTCGTAAATCCCTATTGCCTGCTTGGCCATGACGTTGCTCGCCCCGTATGATGCGCCCGCACCCATGGCTAGCACATAACCTAACAGATGGATCTTGTCCGTACGCCAACCTTCCATAATGGAACCACCACTCGAARAAAACAGACCACAGACAACCCCCACGGTGCCYAACGCAATCAGGCTATTGRCCGTCTCTCCGGTAAAGGACACAGCTAATATGGCGGCGAAGGGCGCCTGAGTCGATATGAACAAGCTAGACCTAGACGCCCCTATGAGATTGGCGGCCAGGAAATTCTGACAACGGCCGCCTAAGTAGCTGACTACCCCCAGGCCAATAATCCATAGCATTGCCTCTTGCGGGATGCGACCTATATCAGAGGAGGCAAACAGTAGGACCATGACCGAAGAGASGGTAAAGCTAACCARAAGAGATAYCATGACGCCGGGRAGGGGGTAGATAGCCTGCATGCCCTGACGAGCTAATACGGCCGAACTGGCAAAGCCGAAAGCAGCAAGGATAGAAAGGCCTATGGCCGCCATCTATCTGGCTACCTCTCCGGCAGCATGGCCTYCCATGCCGTCGGCAACTACTAGTAAGGCGTCGATACCCTGAGGGGATTTCTCCCCCCAGAGCACCCGATACGAGTCCTCGTTCTCTGCCCGGATACRGCCCACATCTGTCTGGCCTGCGACCGATAGCTGGGGTGATGACCCAGATCTRCTTTTCCCTCGAAATGGCCAGATACGAATTCTCATCGTCACTGCTACCTARGCCNCCGGAGCCATCATCTTGATARTCGTTCGCCCGACGCTGACKGTGTCKCCGTCGTTCAAGAGATGCCCACCGAATGTTGTTCCATCGATCTCAGTACCAGAGCGGCTGCCCACATCGAACAGGGTAATGACCYCATTCTCGCAACGAACCAAGGCGTGCTTGCGGCTTANCGACTCATCCGACAATCTGACGTTACAAGACGGGTCCCTTCCGATAAAGTTGTCGCCTTCAGCGAGGTTGTAACTCTTCCCTGCGTCTGATCCGGAACGGATCACCAACACCCCGCCCGACTGGCCCTGTAGGTCCATCATTGTCTCGCCGTTGCCGATGTTAACCCCTCCTTGCTGAATGCGGTCTACCGGGATTAGGGAAAGTTCGGTCTCGCCCAAGCGGATCACACTATCGGGGCTGACATTATGACCGTCGATGCGTGTTCCGTTGACCTTGGTCCCACCCTTGCTGCCGACGTCGTAAACGTAGCTCTTTCCGTCTTCTACACGGACCATTGCCTGGCGGCTGCTGACGTAGGAGTCACCAAGAACCAGGTCGTTTTGATGGTCTCTTCCAACGGAGTTGTCCCCTGCGTGCAGTTGGAGAGTCTTGCCAATGTCGKGACCTGTCGTGACTGCGATCCACGACGCAGTCTGTTGCTTACCAATCACCCGGGTCGCGGCTTCCTTGGCCAGCAACTTGGCAGCGGCGGCGCCGATCCCTCCGGCGCCGCCGCTGATCAGGGCAACTTTGCCTGCAACACGCATGGTCTACCTCGATTTGGCTGGTTTGGCTGTGGGTGGGAATTATAGCAGGCAATCCCGAT
>NVWX01000010.1 GCA_002746355.1 Dehalococcoidia bacterium
GAAACGACTCGGCAGGGGTGCGGGCTTCGGCGTATCCTGCCCACAGTCATACACCCGTGCGCAAATGGCAACGGGCCGGTATTCAGGTGTAACGAGGTTCCGGACGTGTCCGACGGCAAAGGCAAGGACGAACAGCAAGGCACGGGCGACCTTCCGCCGTCGGCGCAGCTTGTGCGGCTGTCGGACTTTGACCGAACCCAGCCCGCACGCCTTCTGGCCGAGATGCGGGTGGATGTCTATAACAAGTTGGACCCGCTGACCCCGGCCTACATGGTGCGCCGCCGCTCGGGAGACCTGGTGAGCATCGTCGGCGGCGACGTTGAGCTGGTTGAGTTCTTCTTCGCCCACACCATCACTCCGGCATTCGTCGCGGTCTTGGTGCCGGCTGGCGTGCTGGCCACTCTGGCCTTCGTTGCCTGGCCCTTCGCGTTGGTGCTGTCTCCTTTCCTGGTGGCGGTCGCCATCAGCCCGTTCATGGCCCAGAAGCGATCCGAGGGACTGGGCGAGGAACTGCGCAGCCAGTTGGGCGAAGTTCACGCCCATATGGTGGACAGCATCCAGGGCATGCGGGAGATATCGGCCTTCGGACAGGGCCCTGCCCGCACCGCTGAGATGGTCGACAATAGCTGGAAATTTGCCCACTTCCAACTGCGTTTCCTGAAAGAAAGGGCGTTCCAGATCGGCTTCATCGAGGGCATGACCGCGCTGGGTGGACTGGCGGTTTTGACCATGGGCGTCTGGCTCATGACCCAGGGCGACATCTCCCGGCCCCAGTTGATCCTGTCGGTGATCCTATCGGTAGCGGCCTTCGCCCCGATATCGGACATCGCCCGGACGATCAAGCAATTGATGGAAACACTGGCCGCGGCGCGGCGTCTGTTCGTGGTGCACGACGAGCCGGTTCCCGTGACAGACGGCCCCGGCGTTCACGGCCATGAGAACGGCAGATCCAGCCAAAACGGCAGATCACCGGCCCTCAGCTTCGACCATGTTGGGTTCTCCTACGGTCACGGCGAGGCCCAAGCCCTGCATGGTGTGACATTTGATGTTGAGTCCGGACAGACTGTGGCGTTGGTCGGACGGTCCGGCGCGGGCAAGACCACCTGCGCCAACCTGGTCATGAGATTCTGGGACCCCGGCGAAGGGCACGTGCGCCTCAGCGGACACGATCTGCGGGACTTCGAACTCGAGGACCTGCGGCGGCAGATCGCTCTGGTATCCCAGGACACCTATCTCTTCAACGCCAGCATTCGGGAAAACTTGAAACTGGGCAAGATCGAGGCAACTGACGAAGAGATCGAAGACGCTGCCCRCCAAGCCAACGCCCACGAGTTCATCACCGCCTTCCCCGACGGCTACGACACGCTAGTCGGCGAGCGGGGCATGCAGCTATCCGGAGGGCAGCGCCAGCGCATATCCATCGCCCGGGCGCTTTTGAAGAACGCCTCATTATTGATTCTCGACGAGGCAACCTCCCACCTTGACGCGGTCAATGAACGCCAGGTGCGGCAGGCTTTGGAGACGCTGATGGAGGGGCGGACCACGGTGGTCATCGCCCACCGGCTCTCAACCATCAGGGACGCCGACCGGATAGTGGTGCTGGACAACGGGCATGCCGTGGAGCAGGGCAGCCACCRCGACCTGTTGGCGAGCAACGGCCTGTACTCCCGATTGGTGGCCACCCAGTTGCTGGGAGCAACCACTGGAGTCGAGCACAACGCACAACATGAGGGCCATCACGATGAACACGACGGGGACGGCCATGACGGCCACGGCGATCACCAGCCAGGGCCGATGCCTGACATGCCGGACGTGAACCCCCATCACCACCATTAACCGACGCCAAACGTCAATGATTACGCGGACTCATAGGTCTGCTGAAAGGAAATAAACAAGGAAAACCATGCTACACCCCATGCCCCATCAGTCCGGGCCCGGAGAGCCCATCGTGGAGATCAATTCRGTGACCTGCGGTTACGAGAAGCAGCGGGTYYTGACCGACGTTACGCTGCATATAATGCCCGGCGACTTCGTTGGCCTGCTGGGCCCCAGCGGTTCGGGGAAGACGACGCTCTTGCGGACGGTCCTCGGCGYGGTGGACATCTATGAAGGTGAAGTGCTGGTCAACGGCGTCGCCACCTCCAAGAAACGGCCCAAAGTCGGCTATGTGCCCCAATTGGAGACCATTGATTGGAATTTCCCGGTCACCGTGCAAGAAGTGGTGATGATGGGCCGCACCATGGAGAACCGGTTCTTTCCCTGGTACCGGAAAGAAGAGAAGGAGATGGCCGCCGAGATGATGGACCGGCTGGGCATCTTGGGGTTGGCCGACCGGCACATAAGGGAGTTGTCCGGCGGACAGCAACAGCGGGTGTTCYTGGCCCGCGCTCTGATCAGCAGCCCGCAGCTTCTTTTGTTGGACGAGCCGACATCGGGCGTGGACATCAAGACCAGAGACGACGTCATGCATCTGCTGCACGATCTTAACCACGACGGCGTGACCATCATCATCACAACCCATGAGATCAACGCGGTGGCCGTGCATCTGCCCTGGATCGTGTGTCTGGCCGGGCGTATCTTGGCCGAGGGACCGCCTTCCGAAGTGATTACCACCGAGGTCTTGCGGCTGACCTACGGAGCGGAGATGCCGGTGATCCACTACGAAGGCATGACCATTGTGGCGGAGAGCCCCCATTCCTATGGGAGGAACGGGGACATCGATGGCAAGACACCGTTGCCGCCGGTACACGTGCACGAACCGGGAGGGGACCCGGATGACGAGACCGGTCACGTCCGCGAGCACGGGTTCGACCCGGAGATCGAGGCCAGACACGTTAGGGACCACCGCGCCGGATCAGAGACCCACTCCAGCCACGACCATGCCCACATGCCCCGTTCGGACGGTGAAAACGGRCATTCCCACGAACACCGACCGGATGCTCCCGCGGCCGAAACGGACGGGGAAACCAGCGATGTTTGAGCCCTTCGAGTACCAGTTCTTTGTGCGGGGAATATTAGCCGCGACTATGGTCGGCGGGCTCTGCGGCCTGATCGGCGTTTACATCGTGCTGAAACGTATGTCCTACATCGGGCACGGTCTGTCCCACGCAATCTTGGGCGGGGCGGTGGTCAGCTTTGTTCTGTCCATCAACTTCCTGGTGGGCGCCACTGTCTGGGGYTTCTTATGCGCCCAGTTGATCGCCCTGACCGCCAAGAAGCGCAAGATAGCGGCCGATGCCGCCATCGGAGTCATAACCACCGCCAGCTTCGCCATGGGAATCGTCCTGATCAGCCGTTACAAGTCGTTCACCCGTGACTTTGAGGCTGCGCTATTCGGCAACATCTTGGGGGTGAGCGTGGGAGACCTGATGGCCATCGTGGTGGTCACGCTCTTGACCATCGCGGTGCTGTTCTTGGCCTACAAATATTTCTTGTTCGCGACGTTCGACGGCGAGGTAGCCCAGTTCTACGGTGTGCCCACCGGTTGGGTGGAAACCCTGTTCTCGCTGGTGCTGGCGGCCACGATAGTTGTTTCGATGCAGGTCTTGGGTGTGCTCCTCATCGCCGGGGCGACGGTGATTCCGCCGGTCTCCGCCAGGATGCTCAGCGACCGTTTCCGAACGGTGCTGCTGCTCTCCACCGGGCTGGGCGCGGCCTGCGGGTTCGTGGGCATCTACCTCAGCTTCTTTATCGACGTCTCCTCAGGGGCGGCGGTGGTTTTGGTAGAGGCCGGGGTCTTCGCTCTGGTGATGGCATACAGCAACTTCAGGCCTCGCCGGGTCCCCAACCCATTGGACAACGTCCACCGTGTCGGCGTGGGCCAAGCCAGCCCAGGCGAACCGGATTAACAGCAACTMTCCCTACGGGGATWTACTCGATAGCGAAAAACGTGATAGGAAGGGRGTCTGAATTGTCCATCGAATCGGTAGCCATCCTTAGCCCCGGGGATATGGGACATGCCATAGGCCAACTTTTAAAAGAGAACGAACTGCGGGTCCTCACCTGCCTGTCGGGCCGCAGCGCACGCACGCGAGAACTTTCTGAGCAWGCTGGRATCACCGACGTGCCCAACCTCAATGAACTGGTCGAGCAATCTGACGTATTGATGTCGGTCACCATATCCGAGGCAGTGCCCGGTCTGTGCCGGGAGATCGCCGACGCTGTGATGGCCACTGGAACCGACCTGCTGTTCGCTGAGTGTAACGCCATCGCCCCCGAGCTGAGCCGGGAGATGGAGACTGTTTTAAGCGGGGCCGGAGCCCGGTATGTGGACGCATCCATAATCGGAGGGCCGCCGCGCAACGGCTCCAGCCCTAGRATCTACGTGTCAGGAGACAACGCCGTCGAATTCGAACAACTCCGTGAGTTTGGCCTGGACGTGCGAAACCTGGGCGCCCAACTGGGCCGGGCCTCGGGCATCAAGATGTGCTACGCCGCCATGACCAAAGGCACCACTGCGCTCCACGCCGAGCTGCTGATCGCCGCCGAGAAAATGGGCTTAAGCGAAGAGTTGATGGCCGAGTTCAGCGGCAGCCAGCCGGCGGTGGTCTCGCGGATGGAAGGCTGGATGCCCACCATGCCGGCCAAGTCCCGCCGCTGGGTCAGCGAGATGGAAGAGATCGAGAAGACGTTCAGCGACCTGGGAATGACGCCCAACATCTTCAAAGGCGTGGCCGACATGTACCGCATGATYGGCGCCACCTCCCTAGGCGACGAGAACCCCGAGACACGCGACAAAGACCGGGACCTCGCTGAGACCATCCGGATCATAGCCGAGGGGACCGGGGATTAAAATAATCCCTAAACCGGGGACGACCCCTCGTCTTTCCAGCGGACGCTGGAATCCATTACGCCCGGATAGATGACGGTCTGACAACCCTGCTAACACGAACCCCGGCCTCAGGCTAAATGATGGCAGGTGTACGTAGAGATGCTAACGATCGGGGCGACCTTTTTTCTTTGATTGCTGATGGCTACACGCACGGTTGGCGCAGTGGATTCCGGCTTTTGCCGGAACGACGAGGGCGGCGACTGAGAGGCGCTAAAGGCAAGAACCCCGGAGATGGACAACACCTCGGGGGCTCTTGATTTAATCCCATTGCCTGCCCGAAGGGGGCTAGGCTTCGGTTTGTTCGGTTTGGCTGCCTTTGACTGTGACTGTGATGTGGGCCATGGAGGTGGCGTCGGGGGCGCCGTGCCAGTGGTTCTCACCGGCGGGGATGAGGATCACGTCTCCTTCGGTGACGGTCAGGGACTCGTTGTCAGTAGCCACGGTGCCGGTGCCCTCGGTGACGATCAAGATCTGGTCGCCCGAATGCTTGTGGAACTTGTTCCGCGAACCGGCGTCGAAGGCCACGATGCTGAAGTTGAAATTGTTGCTGTCGTCGGAGTCCAAGATAGCCTGGCGCCAGACCTGGGTRCCGGTCATCAGACCGCCGGTCATCTCGGCCTTTGTCCGGGCCACGCTGCTCATAGTAACTTTCTTCAAGATTTCCTCCTGTTGCTGACCCACCTGAGATGGGCCGATTTACCGGACATAATAATACAATCGACTCTGGAGTGTGTCCACCAATCGGAGTCTGGGTCCTAGTCCGCCAGATCAGCCCGAGTTCCGCATCTCGTCCAAGGATTCGGCGATAATCCGGGCCAGGTCGCTGGGGCGGTCGGCGAACTCAGGGGTGGGATACCATTCGTAATCGAAGCTGCGGAGCACGTTGCCTTCGATGCTGCACCTCAGGTTGGACACGATTACCTTAAACCCCAGTTTGCCCGTGGCTTGTTCGGCCAGCATCTCCAGCACCACCTCCGGGCARTCGAAGACCACCAGGAACCCGCCCTYTTTCTTGCCGTCGGTGACCCGGCCGCGRAACACCTGTCCCAGCCGCTGGACCTCCACGATGGTRTACTCCCGTTCCGGTACATCGTGGTCCGGCCAGCCGATGCTGATTGGTCCGCCCTTCTCCCAATGATGCATGGCAGCTACACCAGGCTGGCCCGTTCTTTGGCCGTTGGGACCCTGTTCCCGCCCTTGAKCACAGCGGCAACGTCGCGCAGGCATTCCAGGTCCTGGCTGGGGTCGCCGTTGACGACCAACAGGTCGGCCTCTTTGCCAGCCTCAATGGTCCCGATGGAGTCCAGGTTGCCTAGGGCCGCAGCKGGGCTGCGCGTTCCGGCGTAGATGGCTTCTATCGGGGACAGACCGGCGGCGTTGAGGGACATTATCTCGCCTTGGAAATCTCCGAAGGGATAATAACTCCAGCCGCAATCGGAGCCGCCCACCAGCTTCACGCCYGCTTTGACCAAGGCGCTGAACTGCGCMAGCGAATTTTCGCCGGAAACGGTGGARCGTTCCAGCCGTTCTTCCTCATCGGGTGTCAGTTCACGCTCGTTCTTCAAGTTGGTCAGCCGAACGCGGTTGGCGTTGCCCAAGCCCATGGTGGGGTTCAGCCAAACTTCTGAGGCCGCCAATCGGTCGGCGGTTTTCYNGGTNNCGAACYKGTMKYGRMMRTMMYKGTYKTMSWRCGCGCAGTGCAAGATCGCGTCGATCCCGGCGTCCAGCGCGGCGTTGATGGCGTCGGTGCAACGGCAGTGGGCCAGCACCGAACGGTCACGGTTGTGAGCCTCTTCRACGATGGCCGTCAATTCGGCAACCGAGTACGCCGCCCGGAAGGGGTCGCTGGTCTTCGTGCTACCGCCAGACGCGGCGACTTTGATGAAATCTGCCCCTTGATCGACCAGAATGCGGACCTGCTTGCGAACGGCGTCGAGGCCGTCGGCTACGCCGCCCATGTACCAAAGGTGGCCGCGGGTAATCGTGATAGGCGGTCCCGAGACCAGGACCCTGGGTCCCTCCACCAGGCCTAGTGCCAACCCCTCTTTCAGGGCGAAYGCCGTGCGGTTCCAAGAGCCGCAGTCACACATGGTGGTCACSCCTGAGGCAACGGCCGCGGCGGTATTGCGGGCCGMTCGGAGCAGGCGCACTTCGTCACTGTCGTCCAGGTTGACCTGCTCGCCGGTCCGGCCATCTCCGGGCATGTTGGTGTGGGTGTGGATGTCGAACAACCCCGCCAGGAGCGTTCCCTCGGGAAAATTAAGGGTCTCCCGCTGTGCCCCATCGCTGTTCAGGCTCTCGGCATCAGTAGCGGGGCCGACCCACTTGATGGCGCTTCCTTGGATGGCCACTGCCATCCCTTCTTGCGCCTTGCCGGCAACGCCGTCGATCAGTTTGCCGGGCAAGATGATTCTCAAGGTGTTGTTGTCCTGGGGCAACGYMSTACTCCSAAWCGATCGAATAATGTTGACCGGCCTCTATTAACCTAGGTGGCCGCGACGGCTAGATTATAGCCTACCGTCGCTCACGGAGCATGAGGAAAGCCAGGGGAACGGCCGATGCGGCGATGAGCAACAGGGCCGGCAAGGCTGCCCTGGCGAAGGCCGCCTCGGTTGCGGCAGACCAGATGGAGGTCGCCAGTGTGTTGAATCCGATGGGACTAAGTATCAGAGTCGCAGGCAGYTCCTTCATSRYCAARAGGAAWRYMRMYKMCCATCCCGCCAGTATCCCCGGCCGGGCCACCGGCAGCGTCACCGAGGAGAAGGCGCGTAGTTGGGTGTTGCCCAGGCCCCGGGCCGCCTCTTCTATCCTTGGGCTGATCTGCAACAAAGAGGTCCGCACCGCTCCCAGCGCTGGAGACAAGAACAAGACTATGTAGGCCAATATCAGCATGCCGGTTGTCTGGTATAAGATCGGCGCGTATCTGGTGCCGAAGAACACCAAGGCCAAAGCGATGGCTATCCCCGGCAGGGCAAACCCCACGTAACTGAGCCGTTCCAAAACCCCACTTAGGATGCCTGGGTAGCGCACAGACAACGCCGCCACCGGGAGGGCCGCAACTACTGCCGCTGTCGCAGCCAGGGCTGCGATGTAAACCGAGTTCCCCATGGCTTCCCATACCAAGTTCAAGGGTTGACCGGCGGAGATTCCTCGGGCAACCCAATAGCCCAATATGGACATCGGCCCTGCCAGAGACACCGCCGCGACTACAAAGCAGAAAGCCAACGCGGGCCAACGCCAACGGCCTAGGCGGACCGTCGACGGGGGGCGCGTCGCGGACGACGAGATGCTGTAATAGCGGGCCCGGCCCCGGCTGACCAACTCAAGACCGATGATAGCCAGGGCCAGAACGACCAAGGCCAGCGACAGTCCCGCACCCAAAGCCCGGTCCACCAACCCATATTCCACGAAGATCGCCGCAGTGAAGGTCTCATAGCCCAGCAGAGATACCGCTCCGAAGTCGGAGAGGGTGTACAGCGCCACCAACAAGCCCCCGGCGGCGATGCCGGGCCGCAGCAGAGGCAATGTGACGAAGAAGAAGGTGGTCCAATTGCCGCGTCCTAGACCACGGGATGATTCCTCCATGGCTGGGTCTATCCGAAGCATCGCCGCCCGTACCGTGAGCACTACGTAGGGGAAACTGAGGAATGTCAGGGTCAACAGGGCTCCGGCATAGCCGTGAATGTCAGGAAGCCGGTCGATTCCGAACGGCCCCTCCAAAGCGCCCTGGAGCATGCCCTTGGGTCCCAGTGCGGCCACCACGATGAATCCGGCCACGTAACTGGGTATCACCAACGGCAGGGCGGACAGCACCACCCAGACGCGGCGGATGGGAAKGTCGGTGCGGGTGGTAAGCCAGGCCAGGGGCACAGCCAGGACGACGGAGGCCGCGGTGACCGTGACGACCAACAACACTGTCCGGCCTAACGGGGCGGCCACGCTTTTACGGAAAAGCAAGGCCCAGACATCGCCGCCGGCGTCAAACGTACGTACCACCAGGTACACCAACGGCAGTGTCAATGCGGCGCCGACCAGCAGCGCTGGGACCCAGATCGCCGCCGGAGGAACGCTTCGTCCTCCGGCTAACGACCTCAACCCAGCCGTCGTCAGGCCCGATAGGCTCACGGGAGGACGCCGGCCTCGCGGAGCAGCTTCTGGGTGCCATCTAAGTCGGAGAGAGCGGCGGAGGAAATGTTGGGATTATTCACCTCGGATAGCGGAGTTACACCTTCCGCCACAGGGATACCAACGGCCAACGGATACTCGAACGTTTTCTCCACGAAGTACCTCTGGGACTCTTCAGACAGGAGGAAATCTACGAACGTCTGGGCGTTTTCCTTCTTGTCTGACGCAGAGAGAATTCCGACGCCCGAAACCATCACGATGGCCCCAGGCCCACCTGCCGGAGGATGATAGTTGCGCGCGCCAAACGAATCTCCCTCTTCGGCGAGGAACCGATGCAGATAGTAATGGTTCACCAGGCCAACGTCGATCTCACCGGCGGCGGCCGCCGCGACGATGRGGGTGTTCTTGGGATAAACCTTGGGGTCGTTGGCCTTGATGTCCTTCAACCATTGGAGCGTCTTCTCCTCGCCCCATATCGAGCGCATGCCGCTGATCATGGTCTGGAACGAGGCGTTGGTAGGCGCCCAGCCGATGCGCCCCTTCCACTTGGCGTCGGCGAACCCGGTCAGGTCTTTCGGCAGGTCGGCCGGGGTCAGATTTTCGGTGTTGTAGACTACGGTCCGGGCACGGCCGGAGACGCCCACCCAAACGCCGGATGGAGAGACYGCCCACTGAGGAACCCTCTGTAACACGCCTTCAGAAAGGGGGGCCAAGAGTGCTGACACYGCGCCCAGGCCGCCAGGGTCCTGGGCGAAGAAGATATCGGCCGGGGTGTTGCCGCCCTCTTCCAACAGAGTCGCGGCTAGCTGGGGAGTGCTGGCATATTTGACCCGAACGTCGATACCGGTGGACTCCGCGAATTGCTTGATCAACGGAGCGACCAGGGTGTCGCTCCGCCCCGAATACACCGTGAGCGACCCCGCGCCGCTGTCCGAGCCGCCGCAGGCCGAGAGGAGAACCGCGACCAGTGCGAACACCARTACTCCCCAATATCGCATTCCGCTTCGTGCGCTGGCGCCCATTTCCTTTTTTCCCTGCCTGGCTTCTTCAAATTATCGTTGAGACACGATTTATAATTAAGGGTATCGTTACTATCAAATGATGTACACCCGATAAAGTTGCCAAGAGGATACATCCGTGCACATCAGGTGTCAAACGATCCCTACCTGGATATGAGGATTCCGTGGGTCGAGAGTGAACAAGAAAGAGGTCCACAATTCACGGAAATAAACAAGCGATTCCAGTTATGCCACGCCAGTATTTGTCATAATATTAAGCAGAGAGTTTGTTAGATTTTCGCTCGGCGATTGAAAGAGAACATATATTGACATATTTATTTAGTACGTCTACACTTATCTACACTCACAGAGGAGCCATTTTAGGATGGTTTGCAGAGGGTAATCATCGCTATAAAGGCATCGATGAAACTGCGAGACCAACACCAGTCTGAAAACGGGCATCTATCCGCCCCTGCTTTGGAATGCGCCGGCCTGGTAAAGAATTTTGGCGGCGTCCCTGCGRTTGCGGGTCTAGATCTGAGCATCCCTAAAGGTCAGATYCTCGCCTTGCTGGGTCCCAGCGGCTGCGGCAAGACCACCGCCCTTAGACTCATAGCCGGGTTTGAAGARCCGGATGAAGGCGTCATATCTATCGGTGGCCAAATCGTAAACAGCACAGCTGGAAACACCCCTCCGGAGCGCCGCCGAGTCGGCATGGTCTTCCAAGAAGGCGCATTATTCCCCCATCTGTCCGTCGCCCAGAACATCGGCTACGGGCTGCCCAAAAGCCAAGGACGAGACCAGCGGGTTGCTGAAGTCTTGGAGCTGATCGGCTTGACCGCCCAGCGGGACCGGATGCCCCACGAGTTGTCCGGCGGCCAGCAACAGAGGGTCGCTCTGGGACGGGCTCTGGCGCCCCAGCCCGAAGTTTTGCTGCTGGACGAGCCCTTCTCCAACTTGGACCCCAAACTGAGAGAACAGGTCCGGCGCGACGTTCTTGACATACTCAAAGCCAGTCACGCCACCGCCATCTTCGTCACTCACGACCAGGAAGAAGCCCTTTTCGTCGGGGACGTTGTTGCGGTGATGAACGAAGGCCGGATCGAACAGACCGATTCCCCTGAAACGATCTTCCACCATCCGGTCACGAAGTTCGTGGCCCAGTTCATCGGCATGGTGGATTTTCTTCCCGCGAATCACGAAAACGRCTCCCTGCACACCGAGGTGGGTTCCGTTGTATGGCCGGAGATGGAATCGGTTGCCCTGGCCGGCTTGAACTCTAACGGCCATAGTCAGATYGAAGTGATGGTCCGTCCGGAYTGTCTTGACTGCCTGCCTTCCGAAGACGGCGGCGGGGTGGTGATAGAGAGAGAGTTCCGGGGGGCTTTCTATCTCTACCGCGTCCGGCTCGCCTCGGGCGCAACGGTCCGGTGTCTGCTCTCCCATACCGCTGAATACCCCCTGGGCGCCAGCGTTTCAGTGAGYCTGCGTGACGGCCACCACCTGCGGCCGTTCATCGGAGACAGGCTGGTGGCTGTGCCCCATGCCGGGAGCGCCCCCGGCCATTAACCCTGATCAGCCGATATTGCTTGGGTGTGAGGGTGTGGGCGGGTCTCTCCGGTTTTGACCAGGAAAGGGCAATCTTCTAACCCATACGTGCAAATCCCACCGTGCATGGCTTGAATGCTCGGTAAACGATAAGGAATCCAATGGCGCCACCAAGGAAACAGAACGGCAACGGTCACTCCCACTCAGGAGACGGCGACCTGCGCTTGTCTCCGGGAACGGAGAATTACCTGCTGTGTCTCTATAAGTTGTGGGAGGACGATGAGAATCCCACGATCACTCAATTGACCGATACGCTGCGCCAGCTACCCGAAACCGAAGGGCTGGGCACTTCTGTTCCGTCCGTTGCCGGTATGGTGCGCCGGATGCAAAGGCAGAGCCTGGTGGATGTCGGCGCCGACAAGCGGATCCGTCTGACCAAGCAGGGCCTAGAAGGGGGCGAAGATATCGCCCGGAGGCACCGGTTGGCCGAGTGGTTGGTGGTCAAATTACTGGGCATGGAGTTGCATCAAGCCCACAACGAGGCCCACCGGCTGGAACACGGTATGTCCCAGGACTTTCAAGAAAAGCTGGTGGAGCGGCTGGGCCACCCCAAGCGCTCACCCTACGGACGGCCTATCCCCGGTACCGGCGAACCCAAGATGCCGGCCGACGCCCTGACCCTGGACACAGCCATCCAAGGCGAGCCTTACATCGTGGACAGAGTGCCCGAAGAGGATTCCCAGTTGCTGAAGTTCTTGGCTGATTCCATGATTGTGCCGGAGCAGCCAATCACTGTGTCTGAGGCTACGCCGTATCTGGGTGTGATTGAAGTAGCCACTCCGCATAACAAGGTGTCCATCGGCTACAACGTGGCGCGGCAGATATTGGTCCGGCCCGAAACCGCAGATGCGCCGGCTGAATAAGCCCTAGCCTAYCCTGCGTCTGGTTGATCCAGACTCAGGTTCTCTCTCACCTCAGCCCAACCTTTGGCCATGGTCCGCTCCGGAAATGGAAGCTGGAACCCGTCTCGGAAAACCTTCACCCTGACAAACACCGGGCCCGTCTGCCGCATTATATCTTCCAGCCCGATCAGAAACTCTTCCAGTTTGTCGAATTCATAGGTCTTGGCATAGCCCGAACTGGCCGCGATCTGCACTAGGTCTAGGTTGTCCATCCCTTTGATGGGAAGGCCCGACGTCGAGCCGCTGTATACGTCGTCAAACACGAAATGGACCAGGTTTTCTGGGTTTGACTCACCGATGGTTGCCAGTCCACCCAGATTGGTCCTGAGCGTGGAATCGCAGTCCAGCACCAATACTTTTTCGTCGGGCTGCGCCAGCGCCAATCCCAGACCTATGGCGGGCGCCCGGTCCATGCAATCAGACAGGTCAACGTCCAGGTCCCGGCGCTCCGAAACCTGGCTCCACTCTCGCAGGGCGAATGATGTGGAAACGACCAATGCGTCTTTACGGTGGAAGTTGACTGCCTTCGTCGCTTCCATCGACGGAATCACCGGTCCCCCCGTTCCTGTCTTCGGCCGTGTCGTCAATGCGGTCGCTCTCCTTGTAGATCTTGTAGTTGCCGCCGTACTTGGCGAACATGTTTTTCCAGAGTCCGGTCATCAGGTACATTCCCACGAYGATCAGGGCGCCGCCCGCGATACCGGATAGTATGTTGGACCGCTCAAAAGCCTGGAAAAGTAGCCAGAACCCCAGTGCCAACACCGCGTAAGCGCCGACCCGGGGGAATATCCCTCCTCTAAGCATACGCCTTGCCGTCCTTATTGATTGATCTAAAGCGCCTGTAGGATGTCGGTGCAAATACAAACCGGGGCAGACGATGTTTCTCTGCCCCGGATCCCGGCTCGATTATCGGTGGCTTGCAGGCTAGCGTTTTATGCCTAGCGTCTCGGGCAGGTCGGCGATGGCGGTGTGCACGGTCCGCTTGGCCGGAGTCCGGAACTGTACCGGGGTATTTTCAATCTCAGGTTTGACCACCAAGTGGATGAACACCGGGCCGACGGCGGCCAGGGCCTCGTCGATGCCGTTGGTCATGTCTTCCAGATTGTCGAAACTGAAAACCTTAGCGTATCCCGCCGACTTGGCCATGTCTTCCCAATCAACTTGTTCATCGCCCGGGATGGGCTGGCCGCCGGTGACGGCATAGACCTTGTTGTTGAACAGGATGTGGACGAGGTTCTTGGGAGCCTTGTTGCTGATGGTGACCATAGCGCCCAGGTTCATCAGCAGGCTGCCGTCGCCGTCGAGACACATGATCTTACGGTCGGGTTGGGCTAGGGCCAGACCAAGGGCTACGTCGGATGCCTTGCTCATGGCGCCGGAGACTGGGAAATCCAGTTTCTCGTTGGAGGTTACGGTTGGCAGTCCGAAGTGGACATTATTGGCGTTCATGGTTGCCACGAAGATCGCATTGTCCCTCTTGCTATCAAGAAGTTTTACTGCATCAGAGTTGTCAATCATTTAGGTTCTCCCATTAGTTTGCCGCCCGGCGGCCTGAGATAGATCGGGTTGGGCGGCTAGGAACCGAACTCGGTGCCCACCAGGACGGCCACCGGTTTGGAAGTACGCTCGGCCTCTTCGATGGCCAGGCTGATGCGGTCGGCATCGTCGTCGGTCTCGATCAGGTAGTAAGTGATCCCCCAGGCGTGGAGGATGTGCTCGATGAACCGGGCGGCTGAGTCACGTGTCAGGCCGTGGCGGCTCCAGCCCCGGTATCCGACCAGCATCACCAGGGGTTGGTTCACGTCCAAGGCTAAGCCTCGGATTGAGTCGCCGGCCTCGAAGACGCCGGTGTTTTGAATCAGGACTATTGGCCGCTTGCCGCCCACCCAGAGTCCGGCGGCGATGGCCATGGTCTCGCCTTCGCGGCAGACCGGGACCAGGTCCAAGGTTGGCTCGTTGTCCAGCAGTTGGAACAGGAAATTAGTCTCGCTATCCGGCAACCAGACGACGTGGCTGATCTTGTTTTTCTTCAACTCCTCGACTACCGAGGCGGGGTGAAGGATGACTTCTTGAGTGGCCATTTTGGCTCCTTCCAGAGAGTTCCGATTAGGCGGTCCCAGCCCGTCCCGCAAACGTATTTGGCTACCGCGGGAGGACGCCTCATTATATTCGCCTGTGGGAAATAGCGTCAAATAGAACTTGCCCAGCCACCTACTCTTCCGTGATTAGGACCTTGGCTTTGGCGTCGGCCCAGGAGCTGYCATGAGGTAGGGGCCCGTCAGYTATTTGAAGCCTGACTGTTCGCCCCGTTCCGGTGATTACCTGGGCGGTTTCAACTGCCAATGACGTAACCACCGCGGCCCGTCCTTCCGGCCTTAAATACGACTCAGAACTCGCTTCGAAGAATTCTGCAGGAAAGTAGCCCGCCAACCGATCGAAGCCGAGGTTGGCGAAGATCGCAGGCGCTGCCAGGTTCTGGACCAGATGCAGCCACAAAGTCCCCTCGCCACGGATGTGCAGGTGCACCAGACTGCGGGCGGTCTCCAGCAATACATCCGCCTGCTGGGGCGTCATGGCGTCAGGCACCGGCGTGCGCGGCTTGCCGGCGGTCACGTAATTGTAATAGGCGTTCAGGACCTCTTGGACCGCCACTTCTTCGGATTGGGCGTGGAGCCGCAACTGGGCGCCGTCCATGTAATTGGTCAGCCTTCCCAGCACCCAGTCGAGCATCATGGGGTCCCTGATGAAGGGCTCAGGCAGCGGGAAATCACCGGCCGTGGTCGATAGTGTAACCACTTGATCGCCTGCCGAGAGTTTTGGAACTTCGTTCGCGTCGGCCAGATATACCGGCAGCAAAAACTCCGGGTGTTCCTGCTGAACGAGATCGCCCAATGCCAGCAGATAGTTGAGCCTGGCCATCGCCACGGCCAGCGGGTCGGAGTCCATCCCCCGGAACCTTTGCGGTGCATCAAACAAGACGTCCATCGGCTCGCCGCCCCGTTGCRCCACCGATTGTTTCATCGCTCCGATGGCGGCGGTGAGGAAAATGCCTGAGCCGCATGCAGAATCCAACAGGGACAGCCCTGTGTCGTCAGCCAGCCCCAGCTCTTCTTCAACGACGTACTCCGCCAGCCAACGGGGGACCGTCTCCCGGTACTGGGCGTCCAGAATGCCTGGAGATGCGTTGACGAAGTCATATGGCGCGAGAGCTTCTGCCAACCCCCGTACAGCCTCAAGAACTAGGTCATCGAGTCCCAACTCCCAGCGGGGCTCCAATGGAAGCCAGGAAAAGATGTCGCCCTCGCCAAGATTCCCGATGCCTCGGCGGCTGAAGTAATCGACGTTGATCACTTCTAACAGCTCTTCGTCGCCGATTACCGGCCGGCGGGGAGCAACGAACCGGCGGGCGACAAACCGCGCCAGTAGAGCCAGGTAGGTCTGGTGTATGAACAGCGATTCTTCGGCTGGTCCCGGGTCTTGTCGACTCTGCCACTCCCGGAACCGGGACGCCACGGGAGGGGCGTTGGCCGCCTGGGCGAAGATGCGGTTAAGCCGGTCCGTGGTCTCAGCGAAGATAGCGCTATCAGGGCCGAATGCGGCTTCCATCGCGGCGGCGGAAATGGGCCTTTCGTTGGTGGGTAGAGGCGGCAGTCTAAAACTCTGCGCTCTTGGGCGTTCTGGGGAAGGGGATGACGTCCCGGATGTTGGCTACCCCCGTTATGAACTGGACGGTTCGCTCGAACCCCAGGCCGAACCCCGAATGAGGGACAGTGCCATAGCTCCGAAGGTCCAGGTACCAGGAATATTCGTCAAGGGAGATCTCCGCCTCGGTCATCCGGCTCTCCAGAACGTCCCGGCGTTCTTCCCGTTGGCTGCCGCCGATGATCTCGCCGATGCGCGGCACCAAAACGTCCATGGCCCGAACGGTCTCACCGTCGTCGTTCATGCGCATGTAGAAGGCCTTGATGCCCTTTGGGTAGTCGGTGACGATCACCGGCTTCTGAATCTTCTTCTCGGTCAGGTAGCGTTCGTGTTCCGACTGGAGGTCGGCGCCCCAATTTACCGGGAACTCGAACTTTTCGCCCGAACTCTGTAGCAGCTTCACCGCCTCGGTGTAGGTGATGCGTTCGAAATTTGAACTGGCGATGCCTTCCAGCGTGGCGATGGTCGTGTCGTCGTGCCACTTGTTGAAGAACTCCATGTCCTCGATGCAGTTCTCCAAGACATGCCCGGTCAGATGCTTCAGAAAATCTTCGGCCAGCTCGGTCAACCCGTCCAACTGACAGAAGGCAATTTCAGGCTCGACCATCCAGAACTCGGCCAAGTGCCGCGAGGTGTTGGAATTCTCGGCGCGGAACGTGGGGCCAAAGGTATATACATCGGAGAGGGCCATGGCGAAGATCTCCGCCTCCAATTGACCGCTCACGGTCAAGAAAGCGGGTTTGCCGAAGAAATCGTCCTCGTGCTTCACAGCGCCGGCGTCTTTCGGCACGTCGTTCAGGTCCAGCGTGGTGACCTGGAACATGGAACCCGCGCCCTCAGCGTCGCTGGCGGTGATGATTGGCGTCTGGATGAACTGGAAGCCCCTCTCCTGGAAGAAGGTATGGATGGCGTAGGATACCGAGTTTCTCACTCGGGCCATGGCGCCGAAAGTGTTGGTGCGGGGCCGCAGATGGGCGATCTCCCTGAGGAACTCTGGCGAATGGCGTTTCTTCTGCAGGGGATAGGTCTCGGGGTCGGAAGCGCCCAAGAGCGTCACAGATCCGGCTTGGACCTCATACTTTTGACCTTGCCCCGGAGACTCAACCAGCATCCCTTCAACACTCACGCTGCATCCGGTGGTGAGGCTGGCGGCCACTTCGTGGGTTGGGTTGTTCTCATCGACCACTATCTGAAGGYCTTGCAGGGTGGAGCCATCRGTGATCTGGAGGAAGGTGACCGACTTGGAAGAGCGGCGAGTCTTGACCCAGCCTTGGATCAGAACGTCGCCTCCGGCTTGGTCCTGGGCGAAGATATCTTTGATCTTGGAGCGCTGCATCAGCGCCTCCCGGAGTGGATTTACCAGGGGGKCAAGGGATGCCAAGTGTTGGATACGCCGGGGCTAAGCGATGGCAGGCGACTCGGCCCATTCGTCGGCCCATGTCTGAATGGCCTCCGCCACCGTGCGGAACGCCAAGCCCTTTGGGGAGAGCGAATACTCGACGACAACCGGCCGGCGGTCGTAGACCCGGCGCCGCACGATCCCTTCCTCTTCCAGTTCCTGAAGGCGCTGTGAGAGGAGGCGGTCGCTGAGYCCGTCGATATATCCAGATATCTCAGTGAACCTTTTGGGTTCAGCCAAAAGGCAACGGAGGATCAGGCAGGTCCATTTCTTGCCCAGGACCCTCATTGCATTTTCGTACTTCGGACATGGTTTATCGCAGTTCATGGTGCTCCTCGCCGCGACGCTGTGTGTRRCCGAAATCGATTTCTGAACCGRACCACGGACTAATTTTAATACGCCGGCGCTCTGTAGTCTATTCTAACTAATAATAAGGCACTTGACAAATAATTAACAAKGGACTAATATTAAGTTAGSGACTGAGATTTGGGTAGGACGAATAAACGGACAGGTTAGCAAAAACGGATGACGACCGAGATTTCGGACAGATTGCCCTACAGCAACGACAGCCCACTTTATAAGGACCGGAAATCATAATGGCAACATTAAGTATCGGAAAAGCCCATTTCACCATCGGCGCACACAGCAATCAGGAAAAGTCGGGATTTGTCACTAACTTTTACCGTTTCGTGTCATCTGCCCAAGCGGCAGCCGACAAGTACGCTGATTACAAGTATAACCAAACAGACTGGCGAGCGTTTCGTCCGTAAGGACCAACACTAACCGGTTTTAAAGAGCCCCGGCCCTTCCGCGGAAAGGCCAGGGCTCTTTTTTMTCTAGATCTCAGGCCGGGCGGAGCTCCACTCAGTGGCTGTTTCATAGGCATGGGCGGTCCGCAACAGGGTCTCCTCAGAGAAATGGGGGCCAATGAGTTGCATCCCCACCGGCAGGCCGTCCGAGAACCCGCAGGGCACTGAGAGGCCCGGCAGTCCGGCGATGTTAACGGGCAGAGTGCAGACATCGATCAGGTACATCTGCACCGGGTCTCCGATCTTCTCGCCGATCTTAAACGCCGTCACGGGCGATGTCGGCGTGACCAAARCATCCACATCTTGGAACACCCGGTCGAAGTCCTGCCGGATCAGCGTCCTAGCCTTTTGGGCCTTCAGATAGTAGGCGTCGTAATAGCCGCTGGAGAGTGCGTAGGTACCCAGCATGACGCGGCGGGTGACCTCCGGGCCGAACCCATATTCCCGGGTCTTCTCCATGGCCTCCCACAAATCGGTGGTGTCCTGGTACGAGTAGCCATACTTAACGCCGTCGTAGCGGGCCAGGTTGGCCGAGCATTCCGAAGGCGCGATTATGTAATAGCAGGCCAGTGCGTAGCGGGTCGTGGGCAACGATACGTGCCGCACCGAAGCTCCAAGTCCCTCTAACGTGGACACCGCATCTTCGACGGCCTTCCGCGTGCCGGGGTCCATGCCGTCCACGAAATACTCTTCAGGCACACCCAACCGCAGCCCCTTGATGTCTTGGCCCAAAGTGGCGGCGTAGTCAGTGGGCTCCCGGTGCGCCGAAGTAGCGTCACGGRGGTCGTGTCCGGCGATGGCATTCAACGTTAGGGCACAGTCCATCACCGAGCGTCCCACGGGKCSGMYMYGRWSSMMMRMMRRMSYKMATGCNAKMWSYSSSYMMMSSSKRWYRMGYCCGYRGGTGGGTTTCAGGCCTACCACGCCGCAGAGCGACGCCGGCTGCCGGACGCTGCCGCCGGTGTCCGAGCCCAAGGCGTAGATGGCCTCTCCGGCCGCGACCGAGGCAGCGGCGCCACCGCTACTCCCGCCCGGCACCCGGTCSAGGTCCCATGGGTTTCTCGTGGGGTGGAATGCCGAATTCTCACAGGAAGACCCCATGGCGAATTCGTCCATGTTCCCCTTGCCCAACATCACGGCGCCTTGACCCATGAGCCGTTCCACCGCCGTGGCGTTGTAGACCGGCACGAAATTCTCCAGCATCCGGGAAGCGCACGTGGTGAGCACGCCCTCGGTGCACATAACGTCCTTGATCTGCACCGGCACACCCGTAAGCGGTCCGCCCTCGCCCGCCGCCAGCATGCGGTCGGCCTCCGCAGCCTGGGACAAGGCTATCTCTGGAGTCAGGGTCAGGAAAGACTGGACCCGGTCTTCAACGGTGTCGATCCGGTCCAGACAGGCCTGTGTGAGTTCAACCGARCTGATCTGCCGTGAGGTTAGTTGGGCGTGGGCATCTTGGATACTGAGCCAATTGAGTTCCGCCACGCCCTATTCCTCCAGCACCGCGTTCACCCGGAAGAATTCTCCCTCCCGGCGCGGCGCGTTTTTCAGTACATCTTCCGAGTCCAAGGAGTCTTCGGCCAGGTCATCGCGCATCACGGTTTGGAGTCCCCCGGCGTGGCCGGTGGGTGTGACGCCTGAGGTGTCGAGTTCATTCAGSACCTCGAATTGCTCCAGGATCTGGGAGAGTTGTTCGCCGAACATCTCGATCTCATCTTCTGTGAGACCGATTCGGGCCAAAGAGGCGATGTGTTCTACCTGAGAACGTTCAAGGGGCATGCCTAGACCTCGTGTTAAATATCGCTGGGGTCATTTATTGTGTGAGTTCCCGTGGTCATCAACGCCATCTGACTCATGACCGTGCTCTGCCTCGGATTCTATTTCGTGCTCCATCTGGTGCTCAGTGTTGCCGATTCCGTGCCTGTGGAATTCCTCTCCGGCCAGGCCCACCGGGTCCACGTGCACGGTGGCGTTCGACAGGTATTTYAGGTTGTGGAGCAGTTGGTGGTGGACGTCTTCGGCGATGTCGTGACCGGCGCCCACCGAGAGGTTAGGGTCGACGGCGATGTTCACTTCAGCCAGCATCTTGTGCCCCAGCCAACGGACCCGGACCTCGGAAACCTCCCGGRCGCCTTCCGTGAMCAAGGCCACATCCCGGRMTTCGTCGGGCACTTCCGGCTCAACTCCGTCCAGCAATCGGGAGAACACCGATTTCGCAGTCTCAACAACTATACGCAAAATAGCCACCGATATCACCAACCCGACTATGGGGTCGGCCAAGGGATAGCCCAACCAGACACCCAGGGCGCCAAAGAGGACCGCCAGGCTGGTCAGTCCATCCACCCTGGCATGGTGGCCATCGGCGATCAGCGCCGCGCTGYCGATCTCCCTGCCGACTTTCATACGGYAGAGGGCCACAGCTTCATTGCCCGCGAACCCGATGACGGCCGCCACGGCCACCACCCAAAGGTAGTCGATCTCCGGAGGGTTGCCCAACCGGTTGATGGACTCGTAGGCGGCGAAGATGCCGGTGGCCAGGATGGACAGAACGATCAGTAAGCCGGCCAGGTCTTCAGCCCTTCCGTAACCGTAGTTGAACCGCTTGGTRGGCAGTTTCCGTGATAGCGTGAAGGCCGCCCACAGCGGCAGGGCGGTGGYGGCGTCGCCGAAGTTGTGGATGGTGTCGGCGAGGAGCGCSACACTGCCGGTGAACCCGACGATYACCAACTGGAATATGGCCGTGACCAACAGCACCGCCAGTGAGATCTTGGTGGCCCGGATACCCCGGCTGCTGGCCAAGATCTCTCCGTCCACTGCTCCGTGGGAGTGGCCGTGGCTTACCTGGGYGTTGYCGTCTGACCTGCTGTGTGCATGCATCTGTTGGGCCTCAAAACTGCCTAATCRATGTATCATCTGGCCGGGCGCAACCACAGCTACGATCGAAACGGRTACCGGCGAGACGGGAACCAGTCTTTGTGCTGGCCCTCGATTCGTCGCCGCCAGGCACCTGTTGCTGTATAGTTGGWCGGTTACTCTGGTAGCCGATAACCCCTGGGACCGATGTTTCGTTCAATAACCAACTGGCGCCTGAAGACGCCCTTCTATTACGGATGGCTGGTGCTYGCCATCTCTGCCGTGGCAACCTTCGCCGCCAGCGGTCTCACCCAGGTGGTGTTGGGCGGCGTTCAGGTCTACATAACCGACGAAAGCGGATGGGATGAGGGCAGCCTGGCCTTCGCTGCCTCCTTGGGTACATGGATGTCCGGCATGCTCGCGCCTTTGATCGGTAAGTTGGCCGACCGGTTCGGACCGCGRTGGCTGATGCCATTTGGCCTGATCGTTGCCGGGATATCCTTCTTCGTTATCGCTGGTTCCAACTCAGTTTTCCAGTTCTATGGGGGATATGTGATTGGCCGGGCTGTGAGCAACCCGGTGCTGGTGGGGTTGGTCCCTAGGACCGCGGCCGTCAATTTCTTCCGGCAGCGGCGCAACATGGCCCTGGCATTGGTCTCCACCTTTCGGCCCATTTCCGGCGCGATCAATATCCAGATCATCTCATTGATCGCCKCGCATCAAGGATGGCGGGCGGCGTACCGGTAYCTGGGTTTCTTGAGCTTCATCTTGATCTTACCCGTTGTTCTGTTCGTGAGGCGCCGACCCGAGGACATCGGCCTGCTGCCCGATGGGGCCAGCCCCGCCGGAGCGTCCGTGGGCAGCGYCAGGCCCCAGGCGATAACGCCGGAGTTCAGTTGGACCGCCAAAGAAGCCCTCCGGACCCGGGCTTTTTGGTTGTTATTAACCATCACGGCGCTGGGGACGTTGGCTTCCAGYGCCACCGGCTTCAGCTTGGTGCCTTTCCTAGTCCAGGACGCTGGGTTATCCACCGCCGCCGCCGCCGGGGTCTTGAGTCTGGGCACGTTTTTGGCCGTTGCCAACATGTTCTGGGGCTACCTGGCAGACAAGATCACCCCCCGGCGKAGCCTCRTGATAATGATGGTAGGAGCGGGCGGGATGATGGCGTTCTTGCTTTCGGTTGACTCAGTTGGCAGTGCKTTGATCTTCGCCGTGATCTGGGGAATATTTTCCGGGGGGCTCGGGTCATTGGAGAACATGGTGCTGGCCGAATACTTCGGCCGCGGTTCTTACGGCACCATCCTCGGAKTCTTTTCACCGCTGCAGATGATCGCCCTGGGACTTGGGCCCGGTCTGGCTTCGACGGTAAGAGCGTTGGCCGGCGATTTCTATATCCTCTATTTTGCCATGGGGGTGCTTTATTTCATCTCCGCGGTGTTGATGTACATCGCCAAGCCGCCTCCGCTCCCGGTGCGCGAGTCTGCGGAGGCGGAGCTGCCGGGAGATTAACTCATCTCCGATCCACCGGACACGCTGATGGAAAGGCCGGTCATATAATCTGACTCGGCCGAGGCCAGGAAGGCCGCCAGGCGGGCTATGTCGTCGCCCTGGGCGATACGGCCCATCGGAACTCTGAACGACCGCTCCCGAACCATGTCGGCCCGGTATTCATCGCCCGACTCGCCCTCCGGGGCCAATGCGCTGGCGATGAAGTCAACTCTTTCAGTGTCCACCAGCCCGGGGCAGATGGCGTTGACGTTGATCTTGTTCACAGCCATCTCTTGGGCCATCGCCTGGGTGAACCCTATCACGGCGAACTTCGACGCGCAGTAGGCGGCATAACGGGCGATTCCGCGCTTGCCGGCGCCGGAGGAAATGTTGATAATCTTGCCGCCGCCGCCCCGGTTGACCATGTGAGTCGCCACCGCCCGTGACACCAGGTAGGTGCCTCGCACGTTGACCCGTTGCACTTCGTCGAAGGCTTCTTCTTCCAGCTCCAACACTGGCACCCGGTCCTTGCCCGGTCTGGAGCCGGCATTGTTCACCAGGATGTCGATCTTCCCGAACTGGTCCAGGGTCTTGGCCACCATGTCGGCTACCTGGACGCCGTCGGAAACGTCCGAGAACAAACCCAATGCCTGGCGGCCCTTGGACTCTATCTCCTCAACAACGCTGTTCAGCCCAGCCCAGCCGGCCTGCCGGTCCTCGGCACGGATGGCCGAGTCGCTGGCCTCGATGTCGGTAACAACCACGTCGGCCCCTTCTTCGGCCAGGCGCAGGGCGATGCTCCGCCCGATGCCGTGCCGCCCGCCCGCGCCGGTTAYCAGGGCAACTTTACCGCTAAGGTCGTACATTTTGTCCTCACAGATACAYGATGCTTGGAAAGCTAATGCAGTGTAGCGAATGGGGGCTTGGTGTGCCAAGGGCCAACAACAACCGTAGGGGCACGGTCACGATCAAATCGGGATGATCTTACGGTTTCTGCTAGATACCTGCTTCTTCGACCGGCAGGGAAGATGGGCGCCAGGCTTGCCAGACCACGCCCTTGCTGGGGGAGAACAGCATCGCGGCGAGGAACAACCCGGTGGCGACTACCACGATACTGGGCCCTGTGGGCAAGTCGGCATGGAAGGACAAGTAGAGCCCGGCCACKGTGGAAACGAACCCGGTGATCACGCTGATGGTCATGATTCCCGGCAGCCGGCGCGCAAGTAGTGTGGCGGTCGCGGCAGGTGTTACGAGCAGCGCCAAAACCAATACGATGCCCACGGCCTTAAGCGAGGCGACGGTAGTGATGCCGACGAGCAGCGGCAGCAGGTATTGGATGAACCTAACAGGCACGCCCGACGCTGCTGACATAGWGGCGTCATAGGCCGTGAACAATAATTCTTTGTACAGGGCGATGATGACCAGMAGCACCCCGCCAGCCACCAAGCCAATCAACAATACCTCACTCCAGGAGACACCCAGKACGTTGCCGAATAGCAGCCCGAAGAGGTCGGCAGTGTAGTTGCTGACCCGGCTCATCAAGATGATTCCCACGGCAAACCCGCTGGCGAAGATGATTCCGATGGCCGTGTCCAAGCGGACTTGGGCGCGGCGGCTGATGAAGGTGATGGCGAGCGAAGCAGGCACCGCCCAGGCAAAGGCGCCCCAGAATATGCTTCCGCCGAAGAAATATGCGACCGACATTCCAGCCAAAGACGAGTGGGCCACGGCGTCACCCATAAAGGCCATGCCCCGGAGGACCACAAAGACGCCGACCACCKAGCAGACCAGAGCGGCAAAGGCGGCYGCCAGCAACGCCCGTTGCATGAAGGCGAATTCCCACGGCTCGGTCAAAAAGTCAATCATGCCTATGACACGCCTTTCACTGAGACGACTAAAAAATCAATCATGCTTGTGGTCTGAGTGATCGACTTCCGGCGTACCATCCGGRTGGGTGTGGTGTTGAACGGCGTAGGCCTGGCCGTCCAGATGCACCAGGAGTAGGTGGGTGCCAAAGGTGTCGCCCAGCACTTGCTCGTTCAGTACCTCAGAGGGCTTGCCGAAGGCGATCAGCCGCCG
Source organism: Dehalococcoidia bacterium (assembly GCA_002746355.1). Classification (GTDB taxonomy): domain Bacteria; phylum Chloroflexota; class Dehalococcoidia; order Lucifugimonadales; family UBA3495; genus UBA9611. Next base: position 24,795 of record NVWX01000010.1, read on the forward strand.
GTTTAGGCATGCCGCCTTGTCGCAGCGAGAGGAGACGCAGGACAGGTCGTGGGTGCTTAGGACCACCGTGGCGCCTTTGGCGCGCAGCTCGTCCAATAAGTCCAGCAGTTGGTGCTGGGCGGTGGCGTCCAACCCGGCCATGGGCTCGTCYAACAGCAGAAGCTCGGGGTTGTGGGCCATGGCCCGGGCCAGTAGCACCCGCCGCCTTTGGCCGCCGGAGAGTTCGCCGATCAGCCTATCCCGYAGGTCGAACATCTTTACTAGTTCCAGCGACGCRTCGGCAGCCTCCCGGTCCTCTTTGGTGGTGCGGCGGAAAAGGCCGCGGCGGGAGTAACGGCCCATGAGCGCCACGTCGAACACGGTCACTGGAAAATCCCAGTCCACCAACTCGGTCTGCGGAGTGTAGCCAATTAAGTGGCGTTCCGGAGCGCCGTCACGGCCTAGCACTAAAACTTCGCCCCTCATCGGCTTCACCAATCCCAGAACGGTCTTGATCAGCGTCGACTTGCCCGAGCCGTTGGGCCCGATGATGCCCACCATATCGCCCCGGTCGACCTGGAAGCTAACGCCCTCCAATACTGGCTTGCCGTTATAACCTGCCCACAGGTTGCGGACTTCTAATGCGGGTCCGCTGGCGCGGTCCGCAACATCTGATTCTTTTGTCTCTAAAGTTGGGTCTGCACTCATTTGTCAGTGGCTATCTTAGGAGCCTGGCCAGGCTCTTGGCATTGAATAGCATCATGTCGATATAGCTGGCGGCATCGCCTTCYTGGACGTCCGAGTAGATGGGGCCGACCTCTACTCCCGCTTCTTCAGCGGCTTTCAACAGCAATCCCGAGTTGAATTGAGGCTCGGCGAAGACGGCCGGAATCCCTTGGGACTTTATCTGGTCCAGTATCTCGAMCACGGGGCCGGGGGATACCTGGCTAGCGTCGCTGCCCACTAGGGAGGTGACCTGCCAACCGTAGCGCTTGGCGAAGTGGCCAAAGGCGTCGTGGAAGGTGATCAGATGCCGCCGGTCCGGGTCGATGGTGTTCAAGGTGCTGGCGATGTCGAAGTCCAGCTTGGTCAACGCATCCGCGTACGAATCGAAATTCGCCTGGTAGTCGGCGGAATTATCCGGGTCAGCAGCAATCAGGCCGTCCCTGATGCCCTCCGCATATCTAACCGCGAAGACCGGGTTCTGCCAGAAATGAGGGTCGTCGTTGTCGGGGTCTAGTTCCAGCAGCGGTCCGGCGGCGAAAACCCGTACCGCATCATCGGACGCGGAGCCGTCGATCACTTGGTCGAGAAATTGGTCTAGCCCTCCTCCGTTGGAGACCAGCAGGGCTGCGTTGCTCACCGCCACGTTGTCGGCCGGCGTGCTCTGAAATGAATGGACGTCGGCGCCYKGCGGGACCAGGGCYGTCACATCCACCAGGTCACCGCCCACGTTCTTCACCATGTCCGCCAGCAACGCCGTGGTGGTCACCACGGCCAAACGGGGTCCGGTAGCGGTCTGCTCCGGAGACGACGAGCYGCAAGCTGAGACCAGCAGCATGATCGCCATCGCTGCTGAGATCGTCCAGACCGCTGTGGGTAGGCGGATTATTTGCCACCGGCGCCTCCGGTTTATCGGTGTAAGTATCAAATGATTTTCGTTTTGAGAGTAAGTATCAATAAGGGTAAAAAANGAGACTAGACCGCYGCGAGTTCCACAGAARTTTCAGATTTGCTGCATGACCGGCACCGGCCGTAGACCTCCAGCCAATGGCCGCTCAGTTCGAACCCATGGCTGGCCGAAGTCTGCTGCAACAGCTTTTCGATATCACAGCCCAACAGGTCTTGAGACGACCCGCACTCCACGCAGAGCAGGTGATGGTGGTGTCCCCGGTGGCTGAGCTGGTAGTGAAGATCGCCGTCTTCCAGCAACACCCGGCAGAGCACGCCGGTYTCAACGAGCAACTTTAAAGAGCGGAAGATGGTCGCCCTTCCCAGCGACGGCAACTTCTCCCTCAGATCTTCAGCGGTGAAGTGTTTGCCCTGGTTGGCGATGACTTGGGCCACCGCCCTCCGGGGCGACGTGGACCGGTAGCCCTGCTGCTCCAGGGTCTCCAGTAATTGTTCGGCCAGGGCGTTGACCCGTTTACGCATGCGTTTCCGTGAACTGGACTCGTAATGAGACCAAGTATCTTTAATGATTTGACTGTATCACAGGGTCATGGGGGAGTCAATTTAGACCGTGACGCCTATTCCAGGTGCCAGGTGTCTCCGGCGGGAGGCCAGGGGTTGTCGTCGGCCAGGACCTGGGAGAGCTGGGTGAAAGCCCCCTTCATGCCAGCCGGGTGCASCCAGATGCTGTTGAACCCCAGRTTGACGTAATTGGAAGTAACCCTGGACGAGGTGTAGCGGGCGTCCTGACCCTTCAGGTAGYCGTCCATGGCCAGGGAGTCTTCTATCTCGTAGATGGTCAGGTAGATACCCTCGCCGTAGCGTTCCAGGAACCGGGCGGACGGGACATCGCCGCCGGTGGGCTGGGCCAACTCGATGAACGTGTCTTTGCCGCCCAAAGGAAGGACCGCGATCTCCAGGTCGGTGAAGCTGACTTGGAAGCGTTTGGTGGACTTGATCCCGAACATCTTTTCCCAATTGACGATGGCCTCGTCCAGGTCCCGGACCAACACCGCCATCTGGCGAATCTGCTTGGTTAGTGGCTGGTGTTYCAGGGTCTGCCAGTCCGGCCCGGCCGGCGGCCAAGGGTTCTCACCATCGGTGACCTCGATGATCTCCAACAACGCGCCGTTGGCGGACGAAGGGTGGACGAAGGAGTGGCGGTAGTCGCCGGTTGCCGGTCCTTCGGATAACCGGACGCCCATGGAYTTCAGGTGCGGGATGAGGCGGTCGTACTCGCTGGTTTCGAAGATCAGCATGTAGGGGGCCTCGCCGCGGCGCTCCAGGTAGCGGGCCGCCGCGGAATCGTCCGAGGTGGGTTGGAGRAGTTCGATGAAGGTTCCGGCGCCCGCGGGAAGGACCGCGTTCAACAGGCCGTAGTTACTCAGGTYCTCGGAATGGCAGGTCTCCATACCCAGATGCCGCCGGTACAGCTCCTTGCCTTCCTCGAGGTCCTTGACCAAAAACGCCACTTGCCGCAATCGTTCCAACATCTTTCTGCCTTACCGAGGCCGGATGGATAGTTTGCTTGGAGATAGCTTGTCCAAAGGAAACGCGGCGCGCCGCCCGCCCGCCCTAACGGCCTGCCAACACGACTATGGCCTTGCCGCCGACGTAGCGTTCGCCCTCGGCGCCGGTCATCAGGATGTCGCATTCCACCAGGTTTTCGCCGTCTTCTTCCCGGAGGTCGGTGATGGTGGCCGCCAAGGTCAGAGGACGGTTGTGGGGCACCGGCTGCCTAAACACCAAGTCCAGGTCTTTGATGGAGCCAGGTCCGCCCCAGTCGGTCAGCAATTGGGCCATCATGGCCATGGTCATGATGCCGGGCACGATGGTGCCTTTCATCCCGGCCTTGGCCGCGATTTCGGRGTCGGTGAAGCGGTTGGGTTTGGGCGCGCCCCAGACATCGCAGAAAYTGGCCACCTCTTCGTCGGTGGCGACCTTCTCCACGGGCCCGATCTCGTCACCCAGTTCTATCTCATCGTAATAGGGCAAAACACTCTCTCAGTTTGGTCTGTTTGTATSTTACGACCGTTCCKCGGTCTATCAGAGTAGCTGTCATCCAGCCACTCTATGTCCAAAATCCGGCTGTGCCGGTCACTCTCGTTTGGCGAAGGACTCTTGGACTTCGGCGACCACCTGGCCGTCTTGATTGGTGAATGTCGTCTCCCAGACCACGAAGACCATGGTGCCGGAGCGTCCGGTCTTGGCGTAGACGTCTTTCAGGTGGGAAGAGGCGGTCAATCGGTCCCCGGCGTAGACCGGYGCTTTGGGTTCGACCCGCTGGCCGGCGTGCATYTGGGTGCGGCCGAACTTGACCTTCACATCGGGCAGAGAAACTTGGCGGACGAGGATGCAGCAAAGGGTCGGCGGGGCGATCCTGCTACGGTATCCGGCTTCCTTGGCGCCGTCGTCSGACTTGAAAGCGGCGCCGGTCTCACCCGTGCTACTGTTGGCCCGGTCAATGATCTCATCGGTGATCTCGAAGGGACCGGCTACGTGTTCTACTCCGTATAGAGACCGGTCGTATTCAAGCTCCATCGCCATGGTTCTGTCTCCTTAATCCCCGCGCCCCGGCTTCTTCAGGAAGCGCCGTTCACGACGTTCTCCAGCCAAACCGGCTGGAATTCCTTGCTGAGCAGGGCGTCCACTAGGTTGTTTTCATTCTTGAYCGCCGCTTTGAAGTCGGTCATGCAAGTGGCGATGTGGCTGGTCAGATGGGCATCACTGCCGCCGAYGCCCAGCAGGTTGTGACTTTTGCAGAGCTCTTCGGCTCGTTCGTTYTCACCYGCGCGGCTYCCCCCGTTAAGGCGCTCAACTATCTTCACATCGTCGAAGACCTCTCCCTGGGAGACATATTCGGTCAGGCCGATGCCGAACCGGCCGGGGTGGGCCGGCAGGGCGATGGCGTCGTGCTGGCGGGCTGCCTGCATCAAGGCCCTGGCATCCATGTGGACATCGCCAAAGTCGAYCGCTTGGGTCAGAGCTTCGGTAACGCCATAGACTAGGAAATGGCCGTAGCGAGTGTCTAACTCGGAGCCTTTCAGGACCAGAACGTTGTACTGCCCGGCCAGGTCCGAGTAATCTTTGTCAAAGTCGAACTTACGGTGCTCGGTGAGCACGATGCCATCGACGGTGTGCCCTCGTTTTCGCAGCACTTGGATCCATTTTACGTACTGCTCAACCGTGGCCCGGGAGTCGTCGGACGACACGGAATGGCTATGCATGTCCAGGTACAAGTTTAGGAATTTCCCCTGTTGATGGAGTGGCCCGGGCCCATTGGATCGCCTTCGGCGGTGTCCGGGAAGGGGGCGGGCGAGAGTCTGGGTCAATCATAATAGGTGCCGCTGGATACAGCAACCGCTTGGCCGGAAATTACGGCACAGGCGGGATTTGTCGCRGACGTTAAGCCGCGGAGGACCCAGCGTGGATGGAGGGGTGTTGCAGACCTATAAGCCGGGTTCTGTGCCCCTCCCGGAAGGGAGGGCGGTGACCATCTATCTAGCCCAACCGCCGGCCGTTAAGCCAGCGGAAGTCCGCTTTTGGCGGAGCGGCGTTACCGCCGCGGTCAAGCAGCCAACCCGGGGACGGGCCGGGCGCCTAAGTCCCCCTATTTGGCCTTGCTCCAGGTGGGGTTTAGCCGCCGCTGCGTCACCGCAGACGGCCGGACGCTCTTACCGTCCGATTTCACCCTTATCCTTCCCATACGGGGAGGACGGTATGTTTCTGTGCCACTTTCCGTTCCCGATGCAGGTTCTACGAACCGGAATCGGGACCTGGGAGTTACCCAGCACCCTGCCCAGAGGAGCCCGGACTTTCCTCCCTCCTCCCCATGCGGGAAGGACGGCGGTCACCCAGTCTGCATGACCCTCCGTTTCGAACTCTAGCATAGGGCATATAAGCGGGGCAAACGGTGGGTGTTCCAGAGTGGATATTCACATTAGCCGGGCAATAAAAAATGGCCGGTACAACCGGCCATTTACGTTTTCTGGTCGATGCCCGACTTATCCTGGGAAAAGCATGCGCCCGCAACTGCTGCAGAGGACCACCTGGTGTCCGCCGCGGACACGCTGTTGTTGGTGTGTGGGCAGGGACATTCTGCAACCCTGGCAGAGCCCTCGTTCCACCTTGGCCACGGCTAATCCACCTTTGGATTTTCGAAGTAATTCGTACTGCTGGAGCGATGAGGGGTCGAGGCCTTCAGTCAGYTTGGACCGCTGACCTTCGAATCCCGCCCGTTCGGACTTGAGTTCTTTCAGAGCTGTTTGCAATTCGGATTGGCGGACCTTCCAAGCCGCTTTCGCCTCGGAGAGTTTGCTCTCTAATTCAGTCTTTTTGTTTTGTGCTTCCTCGATCTTGGTGGTGATCTCTGYGARSMCAKMYYCTYGSWRKTSWMSYARWSRRWSGRYGKWGGAGGCTTCGCGCTCCAGGCTTTCGAGGTCTCGGGGGTTGGTGACTTCTCCGCCGTAAAGCTGGGAATTCAGGGTCTCAGACCGTTCTTTCTGCGCTTCTGMCTCTACTTTGGAGGCCTTTTGCTGGAGTTCGGTTTCCTGRAGCCATTCGGCATCGCGTTGCAGTTCCGATTCCAGGTCCCCGATCGTTTCGCCGTTGTTTAGCTCATATTCTGCTTTGTCGCTCGCGGACTGGACACGGTCTAAWATGRTATCCAATTCCTGGAGAGCAAACATCTGCCTAACGGTAGTCATTAAGGCCATCCTTGCAAGATTACGAACGGTTCACACCGCCACACACTRTCCGATWCTAGGAAGGCGGCGGCTTGTTGTCAAATATTCGGGACATGACCTGGCAGCGCAGCCTTTCGAAGATACGCCGCCGGCCCGTYAATCTCGCCACGGCGCCCCTTGTTTATTATCCCTTTTAGCCAACATAATCTGTGGAGCGAGACTTSAGTAAGCARCCCGGCGAACTCCTAATGGGACGATGTGATGAGGATCCTTCATTTTTCAGACCTGCATATCGGGGTGGAGAATTACGGACGAATAGACCCGGAAACAGGGTTATCGACCCGGCTCGGAGATTTTCTGGATTCTCTGGACCAAGTAGTCGAATTCGCCCTCAATGAAAGAGTTGACCTGGTTTTGCTGGCAGGGGACGCCTATARGGGGCGCGACCCGACCCAGACCCACCAGCSRRAAYTCGCCAAGCGKYTGAACCGSCTCTCCCAGGCCGGGRTCCCMACATTTCTRTTRGTGGGTAACCACGATCTGCCCGCGGCTTCCAGCAGGGCCACTGCGGTTGATATATTTCCAACTTTGGAAGTCGCCARCGTTTACGTCGGGAATAGCCTTCAAACCTATCAAGTTCCTACGCCCTCCGGGCCACTACAGATACTGGCTGTGCCGTGGCCAAGGCGCAGCGCTATCTTGAGCCGGGAAGACTCCAGGGGCATGTCCATCGAGGAGGTGAGAGAGACACTGGAACAAAGGCTGACCGACGGTATAGAACACGARGCCAAYGCGYTGGAYCCWGAYGTGCCGGCSATYCTCACGGGGCATGTAACGGTGAACGGCGCCACCGTGGGCACGGAGCGTTCCATGATGTTGGGCCAAGACCATGTGCTGCTGGTAAGCGCTTTGGACCGGCCTCAGGTCGAGTACGTCGCCTTGGGCCATATCCACAAGCACCAGRTCCTGCGTCCCGACCCGCCCATGGTYGTCTACTCCGGTAGTCTGCAGCGGGTGGACTTCAGCGAGGAAGGGGATGAAAAAGGGTTCTGCGTAGTGGACTTGGACCCGGCCGCACCCCAGGGCCGGCGGATGACGAATTTCGAGTTCCATAAGTTGGCGGCCCGCAGTTTCGTCACCGTKGACGTTTCGGTGGAACCCCAAGAYGTSGACCCGACGGCSACGGTGGTCCGGGCCATCGCCAGGAAAGACATCGCCGATGCTGTGGTCCGGGTGCGCATCGCCCTGGCCGCGGAGTCCGACGCCCATCTCAGGGAAACGGAGATTCGCGCGGCCCTTGAACCGGCCCACTTCATCGCCTCCATAACTCGGGAGATAGCCGGCGAACGGCGCACTCGAATCTCGCCATCCGAAGGCRAAGACCTACAGCCGATGCAGGCCCTTGGTCTTTACCTGGACAGCAGAAAGATAGAGGGAGAACGCCGCGACAAGATCATGAGGAAGGCCGAGGAACTGATCGAAVTGGACGCGGCTGANCCGGAARGCCCTTCTGGCGGTTAAGGACCATTGGCCTTCAACCAGCGTCGTTGGTGCAAACTTGCTTGCCACAGCCGAGCGGTTCCAAAACGCGGCCGTAATGTTAAGCGAGTTTTCGCGCCAGTGAGTGGCTGCCGTCGACCAAGTCTTTGAATACTTCTTGGACGGTCAATATCTCTGAGATCAGTCCAGCCCCGGCGCCGGTGTAGGCGATACCGGTCTCGAAGTCGCCATCGATGAAAGCGGCCCTGGTGCGGTCGATGCCCAGTTCCTGCTCCCAGGCGGCCGAGTCGTCGCCGCTGTCCAAGCCCGACTCCTTCATCTGGAGTGCGATGCCTTGTTTGAGGATCCTGGTCGGAAAATTATCTCCGCCGACGACGATCGTTCCACTGTCGATGGCTGCCACCATAGCCGTCTTATAGATCTGATGGGAGATGCATTCCTTGGTTGCGACGAACCGGGACCCCATCTGCACGCCCATTGCGCCCAGTGCAGTTGCGGCCACGTAGCCGCGGGAATCGACGATTCCGCCGGACGCGATGACCGGGATAGCGATGGACCCAACTACCTGGGGAACCAGGACCATYGTGGAGACTTTGTCGACGCCGCGCAGGCCGCCGCCCTCAAATCCCTCGGCAATGACCATGTCCACTCCTTGGGCCTCCGCGCCGCGGGCGTGCCGCACGGTGGAGACCTGGTGGATGACCGTCATGCCATGTTCTTTCATTGTGCCGGTGTATAGGGCCRGGCTTCCTCCGTAAGTGATCGCGATATTGATGCCCTCTCGGGCCGCAGCCTCAATCATTTGCTCTATCTGAGGATGGGCYATGTAAAACGAAACACCGAACGGCTTAGTGGTCATACGCTGTACGCGGCGGACCACTGCGTGGAGGTCGGCTACAGGGTCTCCGCCGGGCTCAACTCCGGATGTGGGGTGCAATACGCCAAGTCCACCGGCGTTGGAAACGGCGGCCACCAATTCTGCGTTGGAAACCCAAGGTAGTCCCGCTTGGAGGACTGGGTAGTTGATTCCTAATGCGGTGCTAACAGCCGTGCGTTTCATCTGAAAAATACCTAATCGATCTCTCCGGGTTATTGGGAGAAATCTYGCATCTTGCGCGTCTGGAAACCAGGGTTTGAGCGCAGATTCGTTACTTGATTGACCGCTTCTAATCAGGTGGTCAAGAAGTCTGACCGATTGTACGGCCACGCCTAGGTAGTGTCAACTGATTTCGGATACCAGCCCCACCATTTTCGGGGCGTTGAGCATTGGTTTTGAGAGGAATCACACAGGTTGCTCAGGCCGCCCGGCTAGAGGATAATACGGCCCCAACAACACCTGGCCAAAGGCCAACCRSCCCAGCGGAATTGGAGTGATCGCCCATGTTAACCAGACATGACAATGAAACACTAACTCGCACCGACCAAGGCACGCCCATGGGCGATGTGATGCGGCGGTACTGGGTCCCGGCGCTTTTGGCCAGTGAACTTCCGGACCCGGACTGCCCGCCGGTACGGGTCCGCCTTCTGGGAGAGCAATTGGTGGCCTTCCGGGACACCCAGGGGAAAATCGGGCTGCTCAGCGAGTTCTGCCCCCACCGCAGGACTTCACTGTTCTTCGGACGCAACGAGGAGGGCGGTCTTCGTTGYGTGTACCACGGATGGAAATTCGACGTGTCCGGGCAATGCCTGGACATGATGAACGAACCTGCGAATAGCGATTATCCCAGCAAGATCAAGACCACGTCTTATCCGGTCGTCGAGATGGGAGAGCTGATCTGGGCGTACCTGGGCCCCGCGGAAAACSAGCCGCCACATCCAAAGTTTGAGTGGACCCAAGTGCCGGATGACCAACGGCTGGTTTCCAAGAATTGGCAGGAATGCAACTGGCTCCAGGGTCTGGAAGGCGGTATCGACACCGCCCACGCTCCAATCCTCCACCGCCGCATCAGCGAGAAYACCGACCGGCCCGGCATCTCCATCAGCACCGATCTGATCAAAGCCGAGRCGSCKAGGRTRGAYGTCGACCGGACCGAYTACGGGTACCGCTACGCGGGCATCMGGTCCYTMGGCGACCGGGGCGAACTGATCCGTAGCTACCACTGGGTGATGCCGTTCCACCAATTCMGACCCCTCCAGTTCGGATACTACGGGCAAGATCCGCGCGAACTGATCGCYGGACACATCTGGGTGCCSATGGATGACGAGAACTGCATGGTCTACAACTGGGTCTACAACTATGGCGGCACGCCGCTCACCCAAGCCGACCGAGATGAAGAGATCCGGCTGGGCCGCGGTCCGGGCGAAGTGCTTCCGGACTTTAGGACCAAGCGCAATAGATCCAACGACTGGATGATCGACCGGGAAGTCCAAAGGACCGAGACATTCACCGGGATCGAGGGCATCAACACCCAAGACCAGGCGATACAAGAGAGCATGGGGCCAATCTTGGACCGGACCAACGAGAACCTCGCCGCCAGCGACATGGCCATCGTCATCGCCCGGCGCATGCTGCTGGAAGCGGCCGGCACTGTGGCCGACGGAGGCGATCCGCCCGGTGTCGGCGACTCCTACTACAATGTGCGCGCCATCGACGCCATCGTGCCCAATGACTCCGATTGGAAAGAGGAATTGGACGACCGCATGTACGGGCACTAACAGACTAGCGGGACCACAGAATGGTAAAAAGAGGGTGGCTGCYTRYAGGMAGCCACCCTCTTTTKWYSRTWCTNGTSSKCCYGSWWGKMWKTWASYGCYNGWASRTKNGRTSKTMCMGGTTGGTGGCCGGAATGCTCCTCGTAGGCTTCATCTCGGTACAGCGCCAGCGATTTCATCACCGGGATGTCTTGGATCGAGAACAAGATCGCCTCTTCTGGCCCCTGGTTGGCAAACTCGTGCCACGCCCAGGTTGGCACCACGAAGAAATCTCCCTCACGCCATTCGAATTTCTGGCCGTCGATCACCGTGTACCCCTCGCCTTGGAATACGTGAAATACAGCGCTGCTGGTATGCCGATGGGCCCGGGTTCTGACGCCGGGACGAATCAGTTGGATCCAACAAGCCATAGTCCGCAACACGGGGCCGCCGGTGGCCGGGTCCGAGAAYTCCATGGCGACATCGTCGAAGGGACTGCAATCGGTCCGCGCCAAATTCCAAAGCGCATCGTAGGTCTGTTCCCATTTGTAGTGCCACAGCGGGGAATATGGGGCTTTGTAGTCTTCCCAGGCAGGCCGTAGCGTCCCCGAAGAATATTTCTGGACCGATTGGCCGGTGCCGGTGACCGGTTGTTGGTCTTCGGGGTATTGCTCGTAGAACGTGGCCTCCAAGTTGTGGACCAACGGCGTGTCCAACCCGTCGAGCCAGATCATCGGCCCGTCACCTTCGTTGTTGTGGTCGTGCCAAGTCCAAGAGGGCGTGAGCACCAGGTCGCCACGCTCCATGTAACACTTGTCGCCTTCCACCGTGGTGTATGCGCCCTCTCCATGYAGGACCCAGCGAATGGCGGTGGGCGTATGCCGGTGTGCCGGCGCGTTCTCTCCGGGCAGGAGAAGTTGCAAGGCGGCGGAGATGGTGTGGGTGGTGCCGTGGTCGCGGCCCGGGTTGGTCAGCCGGAGCACGCGCCGCTCGACATCGCGGTCCGGCGTCACTATGTCGCCGCTCCGCAGTATCAGCGGCTCGGCCTGCTMCCATCGCCACAGGAACGGCTCGACCRAGGGCTTKCGGTCATGCCCACGGCCCATCCAAGCCGGCGTCAGTCCGGCTTGGCGGCTAGTATCGTAGAACTCTTGCATCTCTTCGGGGCTGACTTTGCCTTTGGTAGCCATGGCAACCTCCCTATCCAAGAGACCGATAATGATTATTACCGGAGATTGTAGTGTTGCCTTTCGACACCGTCAAGGCAGCGGTCAGTTGTGCGGCATCCGGTCTGGGTTGACGCTTGAGATAAGACCAGCTAGGCTGGCGAAAATCCGACTGAATACCGGTCTCCGRAGGAGCGAAGTTGAAGGCAGCAGTACTGTACGAGAATTTCCAGCCGTTGGTGGTTGAGGAACTGGAATTGGACGCCCCTCACGAGCACGAAGTTTTGGTAAAGCTGACCGCCAGCGGCGTCTGCCACAGCGACCTCCATTACATGAAGGGCGACCGCGAACATCCCTTGCCTGTGGTTTTGGGCCATGAGGGCGCGGGGATCGTCGAAGAGATCGGCCCCGGCGTCACCTACGCCCAACCAGGCGACCACGTGGTGCTGTCATTCGTGCCAACCTGCGGCCACTGCTCCTACTGCGTCAAAGGTAGGCAGAACCTGTGTGAGGCCCGCTACCAACTCCAGGGGAAGATGCTGGACGGCACCACCCGCCTGCACAACAGCGCCGGAGACGTCCACCACTTCAACGGCCTCTCCACCTTCGGCGAATACGCCGTGGTGCCCGAGGACAGCCTGGTGAAGATACGAGAGGATGCCCCATTGGACCGTGTCGCCCTGATCGGGTGCGGCGTGCCAACAGGGGTGGGGGCCGTCATCAACACGGCCAAGGTGAAGCCCGGCAGCAGCGTCGTGGTGATYGGAGCCGGCGGCGTGGGTCTGAATGTGGTGCAGGGCGCTGTGCTGGCCGGGGCTGAAGCGATCATCGCCGTGGACATCTTYGGCGACAAATTGGAGCATGCCCTGCAATTCGGCGCGACCCATCTGGTTAACGCCGCCACCGAGGACCTGGTGGAGAAGGTCCGGGACATCACCCGGGGCGAGATGGCCGATTACGCATTCGARGTCATCGGCTCAGTCGACGCCATCAACCAAGCCATGGCCACCACCAAACGCGGCGGCACCACGGTGGTTGTGGGCGTTGCCCCSAAAGGCGCGGAACTGACCATCGACCCCGACTTCCTGCATCTGGACCGGGTCCTCATGGGCTGCACCTACGGCTCGGTCTATCCCCGGGCCGACATGCCCATGCTCGTMGACCTATACATGGCCCGCCGCCTGAAACTGGACGAACTCATCACCGCCACCTTCAAGCTAGACCAGATCAACACAGCGTTTGAGGCCTTGGACCAAGGGGAAGTGGCGCGGAGCATCATTCGGTATTAGAGGAGGGGCGGAAATCCCCCCAACCCCCTTTTACGAAAGTGGGGCTTTTCGTAGCCGARGGTCCCTTCTCCTCCATCCTTCCGCGGAAGGACGGTGAGGTTAGGATGAGGACACTTCCCCATTAACTAAAGTCGTGGCAGACCGGAAATCCCCCTWWRYMMMMSKKKRCTTCCCGTTGTTTCCGTTGGACGCTTAGCATGGCAGACAAACTTGTCTAATTCCAACAATCCCCCCTTTCGTAAAGGGGGCTAGGGGGATTTAGCCCCCGCCACCCCTCAACCCGCCCCACTACCACCAGATCGTCTTAACCACCCACAGGAAAACGAGCAACAACCCGCCCCCGGCCAATCTTCGGAGGGCTCTGAGAAACAACTCGTTCGGCTGAATCACGCCCCCGGCGGCCGCATGGTGTGCCACTCGGTGGCCTGTTCGTAGGCATGGGCCACCTTGAATATAGTCTCCTCGCCGCCGGGGCGGGCGCCGATCTGCAGGCCCACGGGCATATTCCGGTCATCGAAGCCGCAGGGGAGAGACATCGCGGGGCAACTGGCCAGGTTGAAGATGCGGGTGAACAAGAATGCCAATCGGCCCGCGGTCTCCTTGCTGGTGATGGGCGGGTCGTCCTCCAGCCGCAGGGCCCCCTTTCCGGACGTCGGCAGCACCAGCACGTCGTATTTTTCCAGTGATTCCAGCACCTGCCGGCGCAGCATGGTGCGCAGTTTCTGGGCCTTGTAATAGGCCTGAGCGGGCAGCAGACTGCCGGTCAAGAGCATTATGCGGACGTCGTGGCCGTAGTCTTGGATTCGGTCTTTGGTCCAGTCTTGCTGGGCCAGCGCCGGCTCTACCGCCAGCAGCACCGCCGACGCTACTCCGGCGTCCATGGACAGCGGGATCGACACCTCTTCCACCGTCGCGCCCARTTCTCCCAGTGTTGCGATGGCCTTCGAGACCGCTTGCAGCACCTCGGGTTCCACCAGGTCCGACTCCATGAACTCGGTGATCACCCCGACCTTCAAGCCGTTCAGGTCGCCGCCCAGAGCTTTCCGGTAATCGGGCACCGGCTCCGTGGAAGAATAGGCGTCCTTTGGGTCGTGGCCGGCGATGACGCCCAGGGTGATGGCCGCGTCCTCCACGGTCCGGGAGATGGGGCCAACTGTGTCCATGCTCCAAACGCCGCGCATCACGCCGTACCGGCTGACCAGGCCCCAACTGGGCCGGATGCCAACCAGYCCGCACCAGGTGGCTGGAAAGCGGATGGAGCCTCCGGTGTCTTCTCCCAATGATGTGGCGCAGAGGTAGGCCGCGGTGGCCGCGCCCGACCCGCTGCTGGAACCGCCGGTGTAGGTATCGATGTTCCACGGGTTTCGCGGGGTGCTGTAGCGGTGGGAGAACCCGGTGATGGCAAATTCGGTCATGTTGGTCTTGCCCAAGATGACTGCCCCACCCTTCCGTAGATTGGCGATGACCGTGGCGTCTTCATCGGGGACGAAATCGGCCAGTATCCGGGAGCCTCCGGTACTGCGCACACCCTCACTCCAAAACTGGTCTTTCACCGCSACCGGAACCCCGTGCAGCGGGCCACGATTATTGCYATTTTGAAGGTCCGTCTCGGCCTGCCGGGCGTCGGCCATGGCCTGGTCCCGCATGACTGTCAGATAGCTGTTGAACCGGAAATCCAGGGCGTCTATGCGGTCCAGGTAGGCTTCCGTGGCTTCAACGGGCGAGACCTGGTTTGCCTGGATCAACCGTGAGAGTTCTCCGGCGGATAGAAAAGGCAGATCAGAYTTGTCCATGGGGCCTCCGTGTTGGGAGCGTTGGGGGCCGGGAAAAGAAAAATGCCCTCAACAAATCGAGGACATTTTTAAAGATCGGTGGGGATTAAAACCTATGCTGGAGGCAGGATGATGGGGAGGGGCTCGACGTCGTTCAGACCCGGTGGGTTGATGGCGTCCAGGGACTCCAAGAGGGCGTTCAGACTGTACATCACCTCGGTCAATTCCGGGTCTTCTATCGTCAGACCCACGGCCTTGCCCATGGCGCGAATCTCGTCTTTGTTCARATCARCNNCWTCSNGYACCNCNGTANACMSNGWTCWMGTKMRYRYAKMYYGSTGTAAAAARCCTGCCGCGTCAAGACGGCCCRTAATCGGCGCCGGTGTTCCTTGAGACGGCATGGCGCGTCGGCTATACTGGCCGGGACATCTGAGCAACAGAGATCAGGAAGAATTTAAGCCGATGGCTACGTATAAGACGATCAATGTCGACCTGGGACTGGAGACTGACTTCACCAAGTTGCCCGCGCCGGTGACGGTGGGCGAATGGTCATATTTCTTGGCGCGGAGCAGGAAGGGCGTCTACAAGCTGCTCTCCAACGTCTGCCCCCACCAGGCGGAGGAAGTGCTGGACTGGACCGGGGTGTTCATGTGCCCAGCCCACGGCTGGCGCTTTGAATACACAGAGGGAGTCTGCGTAAACGGCCCCAACGCCAAAATGGTTGGCTTCCCGGTCAGCGTAGCAGACGGCCATCTGATCGCCGAGCTTCCCGACGACTGAGCCTGGCGTTTTACTGAATCACTTYAGTAGGTCTTGATCTCCAGCACGTGGCCGCTGGGGTCCTTGAAGTAGACCGCCTTCCCGTCGCCCTGAGACCCTAGTGTTATTCCGGGCCCCTGCATGTTGTCCTGGGCATATGGGCTGTCCCCGAAGGGAATCTTCGAGTCCTTGATGCGCTGGAAGGCTGCATCAAACTCGGCTGACTCCATGGCGAAGGCGTAGTGGATGCTATGGAAGTCGTCCACTTGACGAAAGTCCAGGTTCAAGCTGTCGTTCACCCGCACCGCTAAGAAAGGCCCCGCCTCTCCCAGGTCCTCGAAGCCGAAGATCCGGGTGTAGAACTCCACCGCCTCTTCGCGGTCGTTCACCGGAACTATGGTGTGGTCCAATACAACGGTCATAATGCCTCYTTATATCTGTTAAYACGCGATGCACAGCGGTGTTCTGCTTAGTTTCCGTAACAGTTGTGGTACTCTATTGGCTACCTTCGCAGAAGTCAATATTATCACGCCTGAACCGTGCCCAGCCGAGGAGCKAACATGGACAAGAAAGAGTTGCCCTTCCTGACCGCCTCGCAACTCTCCAAGTTGATCGAGACCAAAGAAGTCTCGCCCGTCGAGGCCACGGAGGCCTACCTGGACCGCATCCAGCAAGTTGACCCCAAGCTGAATTCCTAYATCACTGTCACCGGGGAGCAGGCGTTGGAGGCGGCGCGGCAGGCCGAGCAAGAGATYGCCGCAGGCCGGCACCGGGGCCCGTTGCACGGCGTGCCCTTGGCGGTGAAAGACCAGTTCAACACCGCAGGCATCCGCACCACCGGCGGCTCCAGCATCTTAAAAGACAACATCCCAGACGAGGACGCCACCGTCATCTCCAACCTGAAGAAGGCGGGGGCGGTCATGCTTGGCAAGCTCAACATGAGCGAGTTTGCCATGGCGGAGATCTATAACCACCCCTACGGCACTCCCCGGAACCCCTGGGATTTGGAGCGGAACCCCGGCACCTCCAGCAGCGGCTCAGGCGCGGCCACCGCGGCATCCCTCTGCGCGACGTCTTTGGGCGAGGATACCGGCGGCTCCATCCGGGGCCCGGCCAACTTCAGCGGCCTGGTGGGACTGCGGCCCTCCCACGGCCGGGTCAGCCGGTACGGTGTGCTGGGCGGGTCATGGTCCATGGATACTGTGGGGCCCATCTCCCGCAGCGTGGAGGACGCGGCGATCACCATCCAGGCTATCGCCGGATACGACCCCAAGGACGCCTACTCCTGGAACGTGCCGGTGCCCGACTACCGGCAGGCACTCACTGGAGATATCGAGGGCATCAAACTGGGTGTGGTCCAAGAGCGTATGGACTCGCCCAACCTGGACCCCGAGTTCCGGGACACCGTCGCCAAGGCTATCAGTGTGCTGGGCGAACTTGGCGCTTCCTCAGAAGACGTATCAATCCCGCTGGCGCCCAACGCCGGCGCGCTCACCATGAGCATCCTGAGTGTTGAGTGGTCCAATCTGCACCGGCCGCTCTTTGAGCCGAACATCGATGAGCTAGACCACAACAACAAGATTCGGTTCCTGACTGGGAGCGTCATCCCCGCCCAGTATTACTACAAGGCCCAGAAGATACGGGCCGTGCTCCGGCAGCAGATACTAGATGCGCTGGAAAAAGTGGACGTGTTGGTGCTCCCAACCGGGCCGGTCACCGCTCCGCCGGTGGAGAGCGTCCCCGGCATCCAGAGCAAGGAACACGCCCTAACCGGACTGGCCGGACGCATCAGCTTCACCGGCCCCTTCAACCTGGCCGGCACCCCAGCCCTGTCCGTCCCCTGCGGCTTYAGCGCCGCCGGTATGCCCATGGGCCTCCAGATCGTAGGCCGCCCCTTCGCCGAAGAAACCGTCCTAAGAGTAGCCCACGCCTACGAACAAGCAACGGAGTGGCACAACCGGCGGGCGCCGATTTAGGGTTGGGTGGCATGTGAATTATTGACCATKAGCTGAGAGGTGAAGTCGTCATGAGCGAATACATACCCAACCCCATGGATTGGGTGGCAGACCAGGTGGAACTCTATGAGAGCAGCGGAGGGACTGAAGGCCTAAGCCTGAGAGACACCCGCCTGCCGTGCATCATCGTGACTAATACAGGCTGGAAAACGGGCGCCATTCGCAAGACCCCTCTGATGAGAGTGGTCGACGGAGAGAACTACATCCTTGTGGCGTCTTGGGCCGGTGCGGCAAAACATCCCCTTTGGTATCACAATCTAAAGGCGGAGCCGAATGTTGAGATTCGCGACGAGACAAAAGTATTCTCAGCGCGGGTCACCGAGGTAGAGGACCCTGCGGAGAGGCAGCGCCTCTGGGATATCGCAGTCACTGCATACGACCGCTATCAGGAATACCAGGACAAGACTGACCGCGTGATCCCGGTCTTCATCGCAGAGCCCACGGGATAAATTGGATGAGCTATCTCCGATAGTTGCAGGAGCAATCATGGACGACATCGCCCTTTTCGACGCCATCTACAGCCAGCGGCAGTTCACCCGGTACAAGCCCGACCCAGTGCCGCGTGAGGCTATCGACAAGATCATCGAGGCCGCCACCAAAGCCCCCAGCGGCGGCAATGCGCAGCCGTGGCATTTCATCGCCATCACCGAGCGGAACCTGATCGAGARGATCGGCGGACTTTACCGGGACCTATGGTTGGGCTCCCAGGGAGCGACCCCACCGCCGGGGGAGTCGCCGGCCTACACTTCGGCCCGCTACCTGGCCAACCACATGCCCGAAGTACCGGCAATGGTCCTTGTCTGCGCCGACCACAGTAAGGGCTACATGCCTTACTCCAAGGGCGAGCCCATCGAGCGGGGTCGGTACGCCTCCTCGCTGTGGCTGGCGATACAAAACATGTTCCTCGCCGCCCGGGCCCTGGGCCTTGGCACCCGCATCACCACCACCCACCTGCGAGAGGAGCAGAAGGTCAAAGACTGGTTAGGGATCCCCGACCACGTGGAAACCGTCTGCCTAACTCCCCTTGGCTATCCCAGGGGCCGATTCGGCCCCACTGACCGTGTTCCCTCGGCCGATGTCACGTCCTACAACCGTTTCGGGCAGCGGAGCTGACATCTCGCCGGGTCCGATACTTTCATTGATGACCGCCTCGGAGGCAGCCGTTTTGACGGAGAAGGCCAACCGCTTGTAAATTTGCCTCACCTTTGTCCTATCTCTAACTAAAAAGGGAGCCTGTAATGGCTACTAGCATGCAAACGTACGACGTCCAAATCGCGGACGTGGAATATCTTAATCACGGCGCAGCACCCTTGTTGGCGCGTATCTTCCGGCCCCAAGGCAGCGGACCGTTCCCAATCATGATCGAACTGCATGGTGGAGCTTGGGTCCGGGGAAATCGTGAGAACGGCGACGATGCCAATGAGGCGCTGGCTAAGAATGGCGTGATCGTGGTGGCGCTTGATTTCACGGTGCCCCCGGAGGCGCCGTATCCGGCCTCCATGGCCGACATCCACTATGGGGTCCGTTGGGCCAAGACCCAGGCTGCGGGCTGGAACGGTATTCCGGACCGCGTCGGCGCGATGGGAACCTCCAGTGGCGCCCACCAGGCGATGCTGCTCGGGATGCGCCCGGACGATTCCCGCTACGCCGCTCTGGCGCAACCGGCTGGGAGCGCCGCGGTTGATGGCACATTGGCCTGCGTGATCCTGGTCTCGCCTGTTATCGACCCGCTGGGTCGTTACCGCTATGCCAAAGGGCTGCGAGACGATATCACTCCGCCCGAAGGGATGGCCGAGCGGGTGGTCGCGAGCCACGACCAATACTGGGTGACCGAAGAGGCCATGGCCGAGGCCGCCCCGGCGCGTATCTTAGCCGGCGGAGAGCGCACCGCATTGCCGCCCTCGCTGTTCCTAGCGCGCAACTACGAGGCGGGACATCCTCGCCCTGATACCGACGAATTCATCCGGCAATATCAAAAGGCCGGCGGCCAGATGGACGTGACTTTCTTTGATGGAGAGGGCGAAGGCCTGCTGCGCGATCTCTCTTCTGAAGTCGCAAAACAAACGCTMGAGCAGATGACSGCGTTCATCAATCAACATATCGGGTAAAACARGAATATGAGTCATCCTGGAGTTCGGTGGGTGATGCTGGCGAGAAAGGACAGCAACTAATGGTGGCAGCCTTTCGGACTTGGAAGAAGAGCCMGGCTCCTCCGCGATTGTCATTCCGATCCTTCGGGGGAAGGAGAGGAATCTCGTTACTGAAGGGAGGCCAACTGCCGGTCCCGCCGCAACACCAGCKTTGAAGTCAAGCAACGAGATTCTTCGCCGCTGCGGCTGGCTCAGAATGACAGGTAGCGAATGTGGTAGCTCAACCCCTTCGTCATTGCGGTGAGAGTCGCTAAAACGGCATTAGCCCAAGACAGTGCCGCCCAACAGGACACTCCGGGATGACTCATGTTTTTCTTTCGGGGTCCACCGGGCCCTGTCGTGATTCGCAAGATTCGCCGATGCTCGGCGCGCGTCGGGCTTACCGGCTGGCTGCCGTGGCCTCTCTCAGCTCGCGGATCGCTTCCTGCGTTTCTGGACTGGCAGGCTTACCCATCTCGACGTTTTGGGCCGCCTCGAAAGACCGCGTCACTTCTGCCATGACCGTTTTGTCCGACTGGTCAATGTCGATCGGTACGCTGATCTGCGCCCAGGACGTGTTGCCCGTCAGCCAGAATACTTCGGTGGTGTTATTTTCGGGGTCYTTGAAGTAGCAGCCGATGGCGCTGGCATGGGTGACGATTCGCTCAATCGTGTAGCCGTTCTCCTGGATGCGCCGTTTGAAGTCGCGGAGGTCATCGAGGGAATCCACACGCATGGAGATCTGCTGGATCAATTCCGGGCCATCGAGGGAAGTCCGGCCGTTGATCAGCGCGATCTCGTGGTCCACAGCCTCCGGGTCGGCGCTGAAGAATGCCCCGAGGGGACCGACCTTAGTCAGCGTCATGCCCATGAAATTCCCGTAGAAATCCTTCATGAGTTCCAGGTCTTTAACGTAGAAGCCGATATGGCCGAGGCCGTTAACTCTAGCTGACATCTTTATCTCCTCTCCAATCTCATCTGAATGCAAGTGTAGCCGAAATCGTCCAGTTTTTCCGTTCGGCATCGATGCCGCTCACCATCGAAAACGCGATGTTTGCTCGCCAGAAATGATAGCCAAAACCCGTTATATCTGTCCACCATGGCCGAGGCACCAGATTCACTTTTATAATCTGATCGCTGAYCGCTGACGGCTGACAGCTACACACCCCACGTCTCCCCGAACTCGGCCCGCAGCACGTACTGGCCGGTGAAGGTGGACGCGTCCTGCAGGGCCAGGTAGACCGCGCTGGGGCCGACCGCTTCCGGCTCAACCCGCTGGTCCCAGTCTCGTTGTGTCCAGGGGATGGCCGCTGAGCCCTCGGTCTTGAGTCCGCCCGGCGACAGTATATTCACGGCGATGTTGTGTTCCCGCACCTCGTCAGCCAGGCAGTAGCTGAACATATGTACAGCGGCCTTGGTGGAGCTGTAGAGGACACCGCCGCCCTGATCGTGATCGCTGCCCATGCGCGAGCCGATGTGGATTATGCTTCCACGCCCTCGCTCAATCATCCACGGCAATACTGACCGGCAGCACAGATAAGGCCCCCGAAGATTGGCCGCCACACTTCGGTCCCATTTCTCCGGGTCGATGTCTAAGATCGTATCCCCCAGCACCATCACCCCGGCGTTATTCACCAATACGTCGATCTGGCCGTACCTGTCGATGGTCTGGTTCACCATGGACACGACCTGTTCCTCGTTGGAAACATCGCAGGTCAACGCCATGGCCTCGCCGCCCTGATCCCTGATCTGCGTTGCGGTCTCCACGGCGGTCCCAGGCAGTCCCGTTGGCGAATCGCGGCGGGCTGAGACGACCACCTTGGCCCCTTCGGCGGCAAATTCTTTAGCGATGGCCCGGCCCAAGCCCCGGCTGGCCCCGGTGACGATGGCCACCATGCCGTCCATCTTGTTGCTGTGGTCCGACTGCATCTCCTGACCCTATGATGCGAACTGGGTTTCAACCCAGCCCTTATCGAAGGGTGTCCAGAAGTGGGAAGTGAGGGTCAGGTGTTTGAACAGCCACTCACCATCCACGCGCACGTATTCTTCGTCGTAGCGGGCCGAGCCCCACACGGCTATGTTGCCCTCGGCGTAGGTGCAGGGTTGGAATAGGTACCAAGTGCCGGTGGCCTCGTCGCCGTCCACCTCGATCACCGGGTTAAGCACCATATGGATGGCGAAGGGCAGGCGGCTGGGCGCGTTCTGGAAGAACGTCCTTATCGCTTCCCGGCCATCGTTYCGGCCCCGTTCCCGTCCGTCCCACACTGCGTCCTCTGTGAAGAGCTCCGCCAGGGCGTCGGCGTTGTAATTGGCGTCGCAGAGGGCGCAGTAGCGGTGTTTCAGTTTCTTGATCTCCTCGATGTCTTCCAGGACTTTGATCCGTTTCTCCAGGTCTTCGAGGCTCATGTCGTCTCTCCAATGGTGGAATGAATCCTGCGTTAGGCCGATTGGCCGCCGTCTATCTCGATGCATTGGCCGACGATGAACTCGGCCTCTTTGCTGCAGAGCCAGGCTGCGAAATTGCCCATCTCTTCGGGAGTGCCGGCCCGGCCGAGGGGGATGGTCTGTAACCGGTCGTCCCAGTCCTGAGTGCGAGGGTACCCGTAAAGCGCGTCGTTGCGGGAAGTGTCGGTGGTGCCCGGACTGATGCCATTYACCCTGATTCCGTGGGGCGCCAAGGCACGGCCCGCCTTCTTGGTGAATGTGTAGAGCGCTCCGGACGCAGTTGCATAGGCCAGGTCCGTGGCCCGGCTGATCCAAGCTTCCACCGAGATAACGTTCACGATGCTGCCGCCTCCGCCCTGACGCATCAGCTCCTTGGTAACTGCCTGAGTGCACAGGAACGCCCCCTTTACCTTGACGTCCATGACATGATCCCAGGCTTCAGGGGTCAGGTCCCCGAATTCCGCCCAAGCGGCCATACGACCGGCGCTGGCGTTGTTCACGAGAAAATCCACCCGGCCGAACGCGGCCACAGTGCGGTCCACGGCATCTTGCACTTGGGAGGGGTCGGAAACGTCGACCACCAGAGGCAGGCCGCCGACGCCATAGTCATTGACCATCTCCTGGGCCACACTCTCCACATCCAGCCAACCGGCCTCCCGTTCGTCATCGGGGAAAGTCGATGGGTCGCGTCCCGTTCCGGTGACGGCCACGGAAGCGCCTTTTTTGGCGAAGGCCAACGCTGCATACCGGCCGATGCCCCGCATCCGGCCAGCGCCGGTTACCAGCGCCACTTTGCCAYCGAACTTACCCATTAGATTGCCGTCCAGCCGCCGTCCACCAGCAGCAGATGCCCGGTGGTGCCAGCCGACGACTTGCTGGCCAGGTAGATCACCGCGCCGACCATCTCTTCCGGGTCCATGCGGCGGCCCAAGGGCAGGTGGGCTTCCAAGTCCTCTTGCACCTCTTCCGGGGACCTGGAGTCGGCGGCCAGCATGCCGGGAGTGCTGGTGGGGCCGGGGCCGATGGCGTTCACGGTCACGCCGTGGATCGCCCACTCAACGGCCATCACTTTGGTGATGCCGGCGACGCCGAACTTGCTGGCGCAGTACGACGACCGGCCCCGCGACGCGGTTACCGAAAGCTGTGAGCCGAGGTTGATGATCCTTCCGTATCCCTGCGCCACCATGTGCCGTCCCGCCGCCTGGGCGCAGAAGAAGACGCCCTTGAGATTGATGTCGATGGTTGCGTCCCAGTCCTCTTCGGTAACCTCCAAGGCGGGCTTGGGTATCCGTATCCCGGCGTTAYTGACCAGGATATCCAGCCGTCCGAAGTCCTGGACCACTTGGTCGATGGCCGTCGGGATACCCTTTATATCCAGAACGTCCAAAGGATAGACGCGGCTCTTGACTCCCTCGGCTTCCACTTTGGACTTGGTCTCTTCCGCCAGGTCGAGGCGGTCGGGCCGGTCCGACACCGCAACATCGGCGCCGGCTTGGGCCAGACCCACTGCCAACGCGGCCCCGATACCTCGGCCGGAGCCGGTCACCAACGCCGTTTGGCCCTTCAAACTCAGTCCCTCATAGGGCATGCCAGACCTCCGAAATACACCGCCCCAGACTCGCCGGGCGGTAAATTGGCCGTAGCATAGCACACCCATCCCGTGCCTGAAATCGCCTGAAGAAACCGCKGAGCGGGCTACGGTCCTCAGCACGGGTCGAGAGCCCAAAGTTGGTAGCTGAAGGCTGATAGCTGTCAACTTCGCCTTCTGACTTGCGCACCCTYACCCTAAGACTTAGAATCACCGGTGGCCCGGAGTATTCGAAAACGATTGCCTTGGCGAAGGATTTGATGGCGCAAGCGGTGCAAAGATCGGTGGGGCGCAGGCAAAGCCGCAACTTTATCCTGGGCAGTCTCTCCTTCGGCCATGGAATCTCCCATCTCTACGACCAGGGATTCCCCGTATTCTTGCCCGCCATCAAGGCGGCCATGGGCCTYTCCAACTTCGAAATTGCTTTCATGTTGGGCATCCGCCAAGGCAGTTCCGGGGCGGTCAACCTTATTGGCGGCGCCATCGTCGACCAGATGAAGGCCAGTTGGGGGCCCATCCTCACGGGCTGCATGATCTGGGCGGCGCTTGGCTTCCTGGTCCTGGCCGCCTCTCCCAATCTGTTCGTGCTGAGCATCGCCGTGGTCATCGTGTCCGTTCCCGGCACCCTTTGGCACCTGCCTTCCACCGCCGCCCTTTCCAGGCGGTTCCCCGATAGACGGGGTTTCGCCATATCGATGCACGGTTTCGGTTCCAACATCGGCAACGTGCTGGCGCCGATAGTTGCCGGCGGACTCTTGACGTTCATGCTTTGGCGGCACATCTTGCTGATCTATGCCGCTCCCGCCGCCATCATGGCCGTGTTCGTGTGGTGGTCGCTCAAAGACCTGGGGAAGGAAGACGGCGACCAARGCCAAGAAAAACAAGAACGTGATGTGATCGGCGCCTACCGTGACGGCTTGGCCATGCTCAAGATTCCCGTGGTCGCTACCCTCGTGCTGGCGGCGGCTGTTCGCGGCGTGGCCAACAACGCCCTCTTCCAGTGGGCCCCCTTCTACCTGAGAGAGGCGACTGACGGCGGGCTGGCCATGGGCTACTTCAGCGTTGGCGTTCACCTGGCGTTGTTGACTGGAATGGGCATCATTTCCGCGCCCATTCTCGGTTATCTATCCGATAAATACGGACGTAAGGAGGTCTTGGTGCCCGGGCTGATAATCGCGGCAGTGTTGACTATGTTCGTGGTCAGTGCCGGAGATAGTGTGTACCTGGCTTTGTTGCTGGCCGGGATCGGGCTGTTCAGCTTCGCCCTACAGCARATAATCCTGGCCGCGTTGCTGGATGTAGTCGAAAGGGGCACCGAAGCCACCGCCTCGGGACTGATCTTCGGGATCAACGGCTTGCTTGGGTTCGGTTCGCCTTTCATCGCCGCCTTTATTATCAACCACTTCGGCGGTTACGGATCGATCTTCTATTACGTCGGAGCGTTGACCATCCTCTCGGCCGTGATCATCGTCTTCATCCCCTTCCCCAACTACCGGACGGYGCGGCCYACCAGGGAGTGATTGGGACGCGTGATTTTCGATTGACACCCATTTGAGGCCAGCTTAGAATATATCCGCCATCCACTCGTATGAGGGGTGAGCGCTNGGCACGAATAAAGACATAGACCGGCTACCACCGCCGCTGGGATCTGAGATGACCGAGACGGCCAAATAATGRAGTCCACTTCGAATCGCGCCCCGCTGCGTCGGGGTGTTTATTTTGCCCGAAAACAAGCCCCTTCCAGTCTCCGGAGACCCTCATGAACCAGACCATCACCGCTGTCGCTGGGCTGGAGGCAGGCCACTACACCGACCTCGAACACGCCACCGGCTGTACCGTATTCATCTGCCGTGAGGGGGCGGTGGGAGGAGTGGACGTCCGCGGAGGCKCGCCAGGTACTAGAGAGACTGACCTGCTTCGGCCTGTCCACCGCGTCGACCAAGTCCATGCCATCGTGCTCAGCGGCGGCAGCGCCTTTGGGCTGGACGCCGCCTCCGGCGTGGTCGCCTAYCTGGAGTCCCAGGGCATCGGCTACAAAGTAGGCACGAAAGAAAAACCGGTCATCGTCCCCATAGTCGCGTCCGCCATCCTGTACGACCTGGGCCTGATCACTTCGGACGTGCGGCCAGGACCGGAAGAAGGGCGCACTGCCTGCTTGGCGGCCAATTCATCGCCGATGACTGAAGGCAGCGTGGGCGCCGGGACCGGAGCCACCGTTGCCAAGCTTGGCGGCCCCGAGCGCGGGGTGAAGGGTGGCATCGGGTCGGCAGCTATAACCCTCGCGACGGGTCAAACGGTTGYGGCCGCCGTGGCCGTTAAYGCTGTGGGCGGGATCTGGGACTACACGAACGGACAACTGCTTGCGGGACCCAGGCGGGCCGACGGCGGGTTTGACGATCCTGTGGAACTACTGCTAGAGGGTGGCTCCGATGCCCCGGATGGCCCGGTGAACACGACCATTGGGCTGGTGGCAACCGACGCTGAGCTCACCAAGGARGACGCCAACTACCTGGCCCAGGTGAGCCACGACGGCCTGGCCTTGGCAATCCGACCCTGTCATACGGTCCGCGACGGCGACACCATGTTCGCTCTGGCCACCGGACACAACAAGTCTCCCGTGGACATGACCGCCCTGGGCGCGGCCGCGGTTGAGGTAACGGCCCAGGCGGTCCTTCGGGCTGYCCGGCAAGCCACAGGACTTGGCGGAATCCCATCCATAAATGAATTATCAGCCTAGCTTCTCCGATATTTAGAGGACACTCGAAATGACCCAGACGGTACCCGAHAAGATGCGGGTGATCAACACCAACAAGGAGATGGTCCAGGCCTGCCGCGAGGCCGTGMAMCCCGTGGGCCTAGTGCCGACCATGGGCGCACTGCATGCCGGTCACCTGAGCCTGGTTGATCAGGCCCGCGCCGACAACTGCACGGTAGCCGTGAGCATCTTTGTAAACCCGGCCCAATTCGGAGACCAGAAAGACATTCAAGGATACCCTCGCGACATGGAAGGTGACTTGGAGATGCTGCGCCGCCACGGTGTCGATCTGGTCTACGCCCCAACCGTCGATGAGGTGTATCCAGAGGGGTTCGCCACCTGGGTAGACGTAGGCCCATTGGCGGAGAAACTGGAGGGTCTGCACCGTCCCGGCCATTTCCGGGGCGTGGCTACGGTAGTCTCCAAGTTGTTCAACGTGATGCAGCCGGACCGGGCCTACTTCGGGCAGAAGGACGGCCAGCAAGTCGTGGTGATCCAGAAGCTGGCGCAGGACCTAGATATGGGCGTGGATGTGGTGGTCATGCCCACCATCCGGGAATCCGACGGCCTGGCCATGAGCAGCCGCAACGTCCAACTCTCGCCGGAACAAAGACGGGCTGCCCCGGTGGTCYACAAGGCGCTCTGCCAAGCCTACTTGTCCTGGACTGACGGGGAGCGTAGCGGGGACGTGCTCCGGGAGGCCGCCAGGCAGATATTGCTCGCGGAGCCGATGGTGGACTCCATCGACTACGTTAGCGTGGCCGGAATGTCGACCTTGGACGAATTGGACCAGGTTGGTGGCCGGGCTATGGTGTCGGTTGCGGTGCGTATGGGTAGTGTGCGGCTGATCGACAATATCGTCTTGGAATAGAGAGTCTGGTGCCCTAGGGGACCGCCCTCATCCTAGCCTTTTCCCTCGCAAGGGAGAAGGGACGACGCTCCTACCTGGACAGGTTTCCTGCTACCGGGCCTTTGCCCTAGTGTCACCCTGAGTGAAGTGAAGGGTCTGCCAAGGCGATGTTTGGCAGATTTTTCGCCGGGCTGCGGCGCTCCTCAGAATGACAGTTCCGGGGYGCAGGTSGTCTTGATTGGGAAAATGATCGTCTATTTCGGGGTGCAGTTCATTTAACGGGGAGAGCGAATAGTCCTCTCTCCTTGAAGGGAGAGAGTTAGAGTGAGGGTGGAATTGCAGTCGTCAGTCATATCTAGACTGGACCGCCTAACTCCAACAAAGACCTAGCTCTGGGTCAGTTCCCGTAGTGCCGCCGTCAGCGCCGGGAGAACGGTCTCCCAGTCTCCGACCACTCCGTAGCGGGCCTCTTTGAAGATGTTGGCTTCGGCGTCTTTGTTGATGGCCACGATGACTTTGGCCCCGGAACACCCGGCCATGTGCTGGCTGGCGCCGGAGATGGCCACCATGATGTACAGGTCAGGAGTGATGGTCTTTCCGGTCAGACCCACCTGGTAGCTGGACGGGACCCAACCCGAGTCAACCGCGGCCCTGGATGCGCCAACGGTGCCGCCCATGATCTTGGCCAGTTCTTCTAACTGGGCGAAGGGCTCTGGCCCGCCCAGTCCACGTCCTCCGGAGATCACGATGTGGGCGTCTTCCAGCTTGATGCCTTCGGCCTCTTCTAAGACCGTTTCGACGACCTGTGTGAGGGCCATGGACGCGTCAAGCTCCACCGGGAATGAGATGACCTCYCCTTGGCGTGAGGAATCCGCTTCGGCAGGTTCGTAGGCCTTTGGTCGGATCGCGGCGATCTGAGGGGTCTGGTCGCAACTCACCACGGCGATGGCGTTTCCGCCGTACACCGGCCGGTTGGCCAGCAGTTGCTTYTCGGCGGTATCGACTGAAACTTCCAAACAGTCTTGGGCCAGTCCAACGCCCAGACGGAACGCCAATCTCGGGGCCAATTCACGTCCTTCATTGGTGCGGGCCACCAGCACCACCCGGGGTGCTGTGTCTTTGCAGAGTGCTTCCAGGGCGGTCAGGTGGAGATCGACCTGGTAGTCGGCCAGCAGAGGGTGGTTCACCGCATAAACTTTCTGGGCGCCGTGGGCGATGGCTGATTGGGCCGCCGCGTCCAACGTGTCACCCAGCAGGGCGACAGACAAATCTTCGCCCAAGTCGGCGGCGACTTTCTGCCCGGCGGCCAGCAGTTCGAGCGTCGTGCTGCTCAGTTCTCCGCCCGAGGCGTCGCCCAGTATCAGTACTCCGGTGCCATCAGCCATCACGGCCTCCCGTGGTTTTGGAATCGGTCTGCGGGTCCGCCAAGGCCCGCAGACCAAGTTCTACCAGTGAGGGTTCTTAGATTACCTTGTCTTCCCGCAGTTTCAGGGCTAGGAGACGGCCGGAATCGGCCGGGTCCTCGCCTTCGATGATCTCGCATTCTTGGTCGCTGACCGGTACGAAAAGGTCGCGAAGGGTGATGCGTGAGGCCGATTGAGCAGCGTCCAAGCCCAGGTCGGCGGCGCTCCAGATCGTCGGCTTCTTCCGGGTCGCAGCCATGATGCCGCGCAGCGTCGGGTATCTGGGCTGGCCCAGCTCGTTGCTCACCGTCACCAACGCCGGCAACGCAGCTTCAACCACTTCATAGCCATCGGCGATGATCCGCTCKACGCGGACCTTTCCGTCGATCACGTCAACCCGCTTACCCAGCGAGATACAGGACATGCCCAAGAGCTCGGCCACGCCCAAGGGGACCTGTGCGTTGTCCCAATCTGATGCCTGTCGGCCGCAGATGATGAGGTCGAACCCGTCAAGTTTTCGCACCGCCGCCGCTAGCAATTGGGCGGTTAGGAAGCTGTCGATGGTGTTTTCGAAGGCGTCGTCCTGGAGCAGGACCAACTCGTCGGCGCCCATCGAGAGTGGTTTTTTCATCACGTCTAGGGCGAACTCGGTGCCAGTTGATATGACGGTGACCGTGGCCTCCTGGGAGTCTTTGATCTTGAGGGCGGCTTCCACGGCATTCTCGTCGAAACCGTTCACCACCGGTGGGATATTTGGGGGAGGAACAACCTTTTTGGACCCCTCATCTATCCGGAATGCCGCCATGGGCATCTCCGGGTCGATCACCTGTTTTGCCAGAACGCATATCTTGACCGCCATAGCTCTCCTAATGGCCGGAAATGAGTCTGCCGGACCCCATGACGGGGCCTTGTGCAAGGTATCACCCAGCACAACGGGTGTCAATTGAAACCGAGACTGGCTAGGCAGGCGTAAAACCCATTGCAATCCTGTCAAAATGCTATAATCCTAGGAGCCTGACCAGGTTTTTTAGTCTCCGAAGTTAGAGGACTTTTCTGCGATGAACACAGCTAAAACATTCTTCTTGATGATGGTCATGTCGGCGCTGCTGCTGCTGGTGGGCGCACTGCTCGGCGGCATCGGCGGCATCATCTTCGCCATGGTCCTGGCCGTCGCCATGAATTTCGGCGCCTACTGGTTCTCCGACCGCATCGCCCTGAAGATGACCCACGCCGTCGAGATAGCCGAGAACGACGATCCGGAGTTGTACAGCATCGTTCGGGAACAGGCGTCTCTGGCGGGATTGCCCATGCCCAAGGTATTCCTGATCGAGTCTGATTCGCCCAACGCTTTCGCCACCGGCCGGAACCCCGCCCATGCCACCGTGGCGGTGACCACCGGCATCCGGCGCCTCTTGACCCGTCAGGAATTGGGCGGCGTGTTGGCCCACGAGATGGCCCATGTCGGAAACCGGGACACGCTGATCATGGCGATGGTCGCCACAGTCGCCGGGGCCATATCTATGCTGGCCATGTTCGCCCAGTTTTCGGCGATGTTCGGCGGGATGGGCGGCCGGGGCCGGGACAACTTCATCGGACTGATCGTCGTGGCCATAGTGATGCCGATCGCGGCCGGCATGGTGCGTGCCGCCATCTCGCGGACCAGGGAGTWCCAGGCGGACGCCACGGGGGCGCACACCTCCGGMAACCCTTTAGCCTTGGCCAGCGCGCTTCAAAAATTGGAGTCGGCTTCCCAGGACCGCCCTTTAAAGGTGGCCGAAGGGGCATCGCACCTTTTCATAGTCAACCCGCTACGTGGCGCGAGCATGGCCAAGATGTTCTCCACCCATCCGCCCATGGAGGAGCGCATCAGGCGCCTGCAGAACATCAAACCCAACTACTGACCCTCATTGTTGGTGAATCTGAAAATGCCCGGCCCTTCCATCAATGGAAGGGCCGGGCATTTTGTTGTTCTTTAGGCGTGGCCGATGCGGCGTGKGTTAAATATTTCTCCATGCTAGAATTTGGTAGATTTAGCGAGTTTTTGCGCTTGGAGACTAGTATTTAKCTRTGGGCTGTTTAACTTSCATACTCCGCGCCGGGGYSGGCCTWGTRCTYGGCGTGGTCATRTTYGTTGGGTTMYTGTTCTTCCTKATTCTGAACAATTTCTCCGACAAACTCCTGAGCSCCGATTTCTACAARRACACCATCKCCGCCGAAAACACCTATGAGCGCATCTATTCCGAGGTGTTGGTGGACGATGARCTGAAAGACCGGACCCARGAGTTRTTGGGCGACATCAAGGTTGTCGANSCMTYAGNAGATNKYYSATCNTRCTGGARGARATCMTGCCNCCRGCCNTATATCMAAGRSCAGGTGGARGSKTCYATYGACCGGAYCATCGATTACATMAATGAAGACGTGGACCGKTTGGAGGTCTACRTCGAATTGGCCGAGCCKYTGGAMAAYGTTAARMCGGTCATGTTCRSYTATATGGAYRCYAAGATCGACGRCCTGCGWGTRGAGGAGRCTCAGGGRWTCGGCGGTTGCACYCCAAGYTYCTTGRRYGGCCTCGCCGAACGCTACGTRGATRCGTTYAGCGGYMTAGCSSWAGGTGKYGTGCCCGAATCCATACCGTTTATAAAAGAGATAGCGGCGCCATGCCGGATCATCCTCTTCGAACTTRCCTTTGACRGCCTTGTTGATGACTCCGATTTGAGTGAAGACGCTAAGCAGAGTCTTAAGGATGGCAAGGGTGAACTGCGGTTGCCGTTCGCGATGGGCGACACGCTGGAGGTATTGAAGGTCTCAGCCCGATTGCTGGCCGGACCTCTGATGGACGATGCCATTGAAAGTGTTCGGGAAGACTTGGACGAAAATGACCGCTTCGACCTGATTCGCCAGCTAGCGGAGTGGGACGACGATACGACCGAAGCTGAACTTCGGGATGACATAGATGAGGGCCGGCGATGGGTTTCCAGGGCCAACAACTTCGGCGAACTGACGCCTCTGGTCATGTTCATCGGCGGGGCGGTCTTGATGGGCCTCGTCTTCTTCCCTAAACTCTCCGGCATGTTGCGGTGGCCGGGAATCGCCTTGTTGATCACCGGGGCATTCTTCTTCGTGGCGGGCAAGATCGCCGAAAGCGAGGTGCCAGACCGGCTGACCTACATTATTGAGACCGGCGCTGACCGGGTCTCAGAAGCGCCGCCGTCGGTGACCGACCTAGGGGGAGACATCCTGATCTCCTTCGGGTCTCAACTGACTGACGGGTTCGTCGGTCCCTCGATCACCCTGTTGGTTATCGGGGCTGTATTGGTCGGATCATCGTTCTTCACGATTATCATCGGGCGGTTCGTGCCGTTCGTTAAGTAGGGGCGCTGAGGAGCCAGTATAGGAGAGACCTCCATTCCCCACCGCCATTCCAGCAGAGGCTGGAATCCAGGAACATCCTCATGGACGGCGGTTGACAGAAGCCGCCAATCTGGATTCTGGCCTTCGCCAGAATGACGAGTAGGGAGCGCAGGGGCGGGTTTCTAACCCGCCCTTTTGTTGTCATAGATGTTTGGTCCGGTCGGGAGTGCTGGAGCTAATTCTGTCATTCCAGCGGAGGCTGGAATCCAGGAACATCCTCATGGAAGACGGTTGACGGAAGCCGGCAATCTGGATTCTGGCCTTCGCCAGAATGACGAGTGGGGAGCGTAGGGGCGGGTTTCTAACTCGCCTTTTTGTTGTCAACGATGTTTGGTTCAGTCCAGCACGCCCATTGTCCTCCTAATGCCTTCCAGTCACGGCTCCCCTAAAACAAGGCGATCGGGCTGACCGGAGACCCGGTCACATTGCGGAGTCGCAGCGGCGCCAGGGTCAGCATGAATTCGTAGCGGTTGCGCTCGGCGCAGGCCTGGGCCAATTCTTCCAGATTGGCGTTGTCGATGAGCCAGCACCCCAGAGTGACCAAGCACATGACATGCAGCGGGGAGCCGATGGTGCCGTAGTGAGAGGGGCGGAAGTCGTTGGAGGTGTCGGTGCCCAGCATCGCGATGCCCCGCTCCTTGAACAGCGGTGTGCAGGCCACCTGGCAGGCCGTCATTGGTTCCAGGGCCTTGGCCGGCGGGCTGTCCAGCCGCATCTTGTAGTTGCCGGTGCGGACCAGGAGTATGTCTCCTTCCTCTATCTTTACGCCCTGGGCTTCCTCGGCCTCCAGCAGGTCTACCGGCATCACCGGCTCGTTGGGGTCCAGGTAATCGACACCCCGCAACTTCGGCAAGTCCAGCAGCACGCCCCGGGTGACGATGCCCGAGTAGGCCGCCTCGATGGAATGAGTCTGGGCGCCCTCCCGGGAGGTGATCATCTGGGCCGGTTTGCCGTTGTACAGGTGGCCCTGCCAAGAGTAGTGGGACATGGCGTCGATGTGGGTGATGCTTTGGCCGTGGAACACCATTCCGATGAACTCGGCGGCGCCCCGGCGGGTGTATTGGCGCTCGACAGAGTCTTCGTTCCGCCCTTCGCCGCTGTCCACCATGAACCGCTGCACCTGGAACGTGACGTCGGCGTGCATATCGGTGCTGATGGGCCGGGCGCAGCTCACCGGGATACCGTCTTTGACCAGWSMYSSSGMYYRSTGRCSWYWKRMYSSYGKRAKYAGRTKRMSKYWKCCRAGYTGGTCGTCKTCKCCCCAGCGCCCCCAGTTGCTGAGGGATTCCATCCACCCCAAGACCTGGGCTTCGTCGGGTAGCTGCCGGGAGGTTTCTTGCGCCATGAGTCTTTCTCCTGTACCTAAATCTGCTGGAATTCTACAACGGGAACCACGGCGGTCGACGGTCTAGAGCGGATGCCTAAAGCCGTGCTCCGATGAAGTCCGGAGCGCCGTTCAGGAAATCTTTAATGTCCACGGCTCTTTTCCCTTCGAGTTGGACCGTCTTCAGTCCCAGGAAACCCTTGCTCGTCGCCACGGCGGCCGGAAGATCGGGATGATCGGTCGCAACCACTGTTCCCGGCTCGAATTCCTCGGAGTCGGACGCTACGAACGCGACAGCAACAAGTTTCAGTCCGCTGCCGTTCCAATCCGTGAAAAGGCCCGGCCACGGCGTGAAAGCCCTTGCGCGCCGTTCCAGTTCGTCGGCGGTCAATGACCAATCAGCCAACCCGTCGRCCCGCGTCAGCTWCCGGGTTACGGAGGCCAACGACTCATCTTGGGGCTCAGAAARCAATTCACCGGATTGCCATTGTGGCAGGCTTTCTTCCAGTAGTTTCCCGCCCAGTTCAAAAAGGGCCGTGGTGAGTTGGTCTGTCGTCTCGGTGCCCTTTAGGAAGAATTCGTGCTGGGCGATCAGCGGTCCGGTGTCCATRCCTTCATCCAGCAACATGATCGTCACGCCCGTAATCTGATCGCCATTCAATATGGTGGTGGCCACCGGAGATGGGCCACGGTGCCGGGGGAGCAATGATGGATGAACGTTCAAGCAACCCAGCGGCGCCAGGTCCAGGACCGGTTTGGGCAGCAGTTTGCCGTAAGCCGCTACGATGATCGCATCGGGCTTCAGYTCTGCCAATTCGGCTTGTACTTCTGCTGACCGGAAGTTGGCCGGCTGTAGCACCGGCAGTCCGTGTTCTAAAGCGTAGTCTTTCACCGGAGAAGACTGGGCCTTGCGTCCCCGGCCMGCTGGGCGGTCCGGCGGAGCATAGACGCCCACCACCTCGCAGCCGACCAAGCCGGTCAGGCCGGCAAGCACGGGGACGGCGAAAGTTGGAGTGCCCATGAAGACTAGGCGCATTGAGTAAAAGACCTTGCAGCCGGGATTTCATTCTGTAAGARGCGGGCGTGGCGGACATAAATCTCCRCCAGATTGCCGGAATTGTCTTGACAGTGAAAAATGGGTGTTGCTAAAATACCTTAACCGCTTGGCGGGAATAAATGAAGGAGGTGAGGTTTATGGATGATAGTTTAATACTCAGGGGCGATGGTAGGCATCAGTCTGGACACGACGAGGTGATTGTTTCGTAGCGGATAGCTCGAAATAGAAAACCCGTACGTCGGGCCCAGGCCAATGTCTACCATCGCCCCTCGACCCCGGTATGCTATTAGTAGGGCGAACAAGCAACCCAGAGTTGGCCGGGCCCGATTTCTTTGCCCGGCGACTCCGCCGGTTTTTGCATTCAAGAACGATAGATATGCGGCTTCAAAAC
Source organism: Dehalococcoidia bacterium (assembly GCA_002746355.1). GTDB lineage: Bacteria > Chloroflexota > Dehalococcoidia > Lucifugimonadales > UBA3495 > UBA9611. The sequence continues at coordinate 59,615 of NVWX01000010.1, forward strand.
AGGATGTTGACAGGCGCCTCGCCTCGTGAAAACCGGGCTGTGACCGTTTGACAATAAATTACCCCAGCCGTAAAATCGCCAGGCATGGGAGCCGCAACGACGGCGCCCAGGAGAATAGGACTTAAATGAATCGGATTCGGCTTGCCAGGGTTGGCAAAAAAGGCCACCCCTCATACAGGATAGTTGTAGCGGACGTAACCGCGCCCAGGGACGGCGCCTATCTGGAATGGATCGGGAACTACGACCCCATGGCAGATCCCCCCACGGTTACGTTGAAGACGGAACGCGCCGCCCACTGGCTCAGCATGGGCGCCATTCCCTCTGACGCCGTGGCCAGGATATTGGACCAGAACGGCCTCATGGAGCGAACCCACACTCAAAAGACCGCTACCAAGAAATCCGGCGAAGAGGAAAGCACCGGTACAGYGCCCGCCGCAGTGGCCGCGCCTGCAGCAGTGGCCGCACCTGCTGCCGAAGCTCCTGTAGACGAGGCTCCCGCAGACGAGGCTCCGGCTGACGAAGCCCCTGCGGAAGAAGAAGCCCCAGCAGAAGAACCGGCAGCCGAAGAAGAAGCCGCTGAATAACCTTCGCACTTCATTCCAGGTCCCTTAAACACCCTATGAAAGAACTTATTGAATATATGGCCCGGTCTTTGGCCAGCGACCCCGACGCCGTAGTAGTCACCGAGTCCATGGAAGATGGCCGAATCGTCTTCCGGCTCCAGGTTGCTGATGAGGACAAAGGTAAAGTCATCGGCCGCCAGGGCCGCGTCGCTCAGGCCATGCGCACTCTCCTTCGCGTGGCAGCGGTGAAAGACGGCTCTCAGGCCGTCTTGGAAATCGTATAACCTCCTCCCCCCTTCGTTCCGGCATCTTGCCGTCTTCGGAACTCAGCCATGTCTGATTCCTCCACACCCGCAGACCATTCTCTTGTGCCTACGTCCGACCTTTCCTCAGATGTCCTTGTCGCCGTTGGGCGTATCATTGGGGCCCACGGGCGGGAAGGCGAGATCAGGGTAAAGGCCACCAGCGACGTACCAGGCCGCTTCGATGAAGGCCAGACTCTGTACGTATCCCGGGACGGTGTCTCTCCGGAAGAACGGACCTACCAGGTCGCCAAGACCCGGTCGACGGGCTCCAAGGGCAAAGACATACTGATCATTTCCCTGCGGGGATGCCGGGACCGCGACCAAGCCCTCCGGATGGCAGGACTCTGGCTCTGCGTGCTTCAATCCGAGGTCCCATCCGCCGAAGAGGGAGAATATTTCCACTACGAACTCCTCGGGCTGAAGGTGCGCACCGTGGAAGGCGAGGACCTGGGTGAGGTCGCGGAAATACTGGAGACCGGCAGCAACGACGTCTACGTGGTCAGAGGCGCTGCCGGTGAGATATTGGTGCCTGCATTGAGCAAGGTTGTCCGCGAGATCGACATCGCCTCCGGCCTGATGGTCGTAGATTTACCCGAAGGATTGCGCTGAAACCGCTTTGACCCTGCCTCTAGTCAAATGCTAGAATCGAGGCTGAAGGGACTCTGGTAAACTCCCTCGAACAACGCCAAATTACATCACTTGCGGAAATGAAGGGTTGGGGCCGGCGGCCCATGACAGCCCATCTCCCCAGGAGGTAAGCACAATGTCCGGTCACTCGAAATGGTCAACCATCAAGCATCAGAAAGGCGCCGCGGATGCCAAGAGAGGCGTCCTATTCACCAAGATCAGCCGTGAACTCGCCGTCGCCGTGAAGAATGGCGGCGGGGCCGACCCCGATATGAACTTCCACCTACGGTTGGTGCTGGACAAAGCCAAGAACGCCAACATGCCCCAAGACAGCATCGCCCGGGCCGTGAAGCGGGGCTCCGGCGAAGGCGCCGAAGGGGAAGTCCTGGAAGAGATCACCTACGAGGGTTACGGACCCGGCGGCGGGGCCATCCTCCTCCAAGCCCTCACCACCAACCGGAACCGCACCGCCTCCGACGTGCGGTCGGCATTCAGCCGTGGCGGCGGCAACCTTGGTGAGAGCGGCTGTGTCGCCTGGAACTTCGATTCTCTGGGAGTGATCGGCCTGGAGATGAAAGACGAAGAGCGGGGCGAGGAACTCAGCATGATCGCCATCGACGCCGGCGCGGACGATGTGAAACTGGAAGACGAGTTTCTGGAGATATTCACGGCCGTTGACCAGCTACAGACCGTGCAGGAGGCGCTGGAGCCCGAGGGTGTACCACCGGAAGCCGCCCAGATATCCATGGTCCCCAAGACGACCATCACGCTGGACGACAAACAAGCGGAACAGACCCTGCGGCTCCTAGATACCCTGGAAGAGTTGGATGACGTGCAGAAGGCCTACACCAACGCGGACTTCCCTCCGGAAGTCCTGGAACGCTACCAGACACAGGCGTAAGTATGGTTCGACAAGTCCGATTTCATTGAGACTCTCGGCCGCCGGTCGGAGCYCACCCTGAGCCTGTCGAAGGACCCGTCGCTAGGGAGTGCGGGTTAAAAAAATAGCCTCAGTTGTTTTAAGCAGAAGGGCGGTGTGATGGGAATATTGGGGATCGACCCCGGTACCTTGCGGATGGGCTACGGCGTGATCGGTGAAGGGCCCAATCCCCGTGCCGACGATTACGGCGTGATCTCCCTCCCGCGTAAGATGCCCCTGGAACAGCGCCTCTACCAACTCCACACCCATATCCTCAATCTCATTGCCATATTTCACCCCTCGGCCGTTGCCGTGGAACAACCGTTCATGGGGAAGGGGGAGCGAAGCTTTCCCGGCTCCGCCATGGCCATCGGTCAAGCTCAGGCTGCGGTATTCATCGGAGCGGCCAGCCAGGGCATCCCCATCTTCAAGTACRCTCCAGCCCAGGTGAAAAGCGCGGTGGCCGACTATGGGGCTGCCTCCAAAGAGCAGATGCGGGAGATCGTAGCCGCCACCCTTGGCCTCAAAGAAGTCCCCGAATCCGACGCCGCCGACGCTCTGGCGGTGGGCCTTTGCCATCTGATTCAGGAACAAGCTGACGTGGCGCTGGACCGCATCATCAAACCGGGACAAGAACGCTGAAAATAGCAGCCAGCGAACGCAACTTAAATTAGGTGGGTAGATGATAGTAGGTGTGCACGGAACTTTGGAAACCACCGGCCCCGACTGGGTCCACGTCCGCGTCGGCGGAGTGACGCTTCAGATATCTGTCCCGGCCAACGCAGTGTCCGGGCTGGGGGCACTCGGGTCACAGGTAACTTTGCATACTTACCTGCGCATCCGCGACGACGAGCCGGTCCTCTACGGCTTCACTGATGCAGCAGCTCTGGGCCTGTTCGGTATGCTCACCCAAGTTTCAGGCGTCGGCCCGAGAACGGCCTTGGCGTTGCTCTCCACTCTCGACCCAGCCCGGTTGCAGACCGCGATCGTGACCGGAGATACTGCGGCGCTTTCGGCGGCCCAAGGCGTGGGCGCCCGCACCGCCAGCCGGATAATCTTAGACCTGAAAGGCAAACTCGATGACGCGGAATTCGCGGACGTCGGCTTCTCCGGGGACATCGATGGACAGGTGATCGCCGCCCTCACCGCCCTGGGCTATTCGCCTGCCGAGGCGAGGGCCGCCGCCGCGGTGCCGGCAGTAGCCGCGGAAACTGAGGTCGACGACCGCATACGAGTCGCCCTGCAACAGTTCGCCACCCGCGGCTGATCAACCTCTTGACACTCTGGACGTGCGGCGAGACCGATCACCTTATATAATATTCTGACGAACGATACGCGAGGGACCCGTTAGACGATGGCAACCTACGCCCGCGGCAAGAAATGGGCCGACGCCGGCAGTGACATCCAGAAGGTCTGGAATCGCGAGATTCGACCGGAAGACCGGAAGTTTGAGCTGGTGGCCGATTTTGAAATGACCGGCGACCAACCCGCCGCAGTGGCACGCCTGGTCGAGGGCGTTAATAACGGCGCTACCCGGCAAACGATGCTGGGGGTTACTGGCAGCGGCAAAACCTTCACCATGGCCAACATCGTCCAACAGGTCCAGCGCCCCACGCTGGTCATGGCCCACAACAAGACCCTGGCCGCCCAATTGGCCTCAGAGTTCAAGGAGTTCTTCCCCCACAACGCGGTGGAATACTTCGTGTCCTATTACGACTACTACCAGCCCGAGGCATACGTTCCCCAATCGGACACCTACATCGAGAAAGACTCCAGCGTGAACGAAGAGCTGGACAAGCTCCGGCTTTCTTCGACCACGTCGTTACTGACAAGGCGTGATGTATTGATAGTGGCCTCGGTGTCCTGCATCTACGGTCTGGGTGACCCCAACGACTACTTCAACTTGGTGGCCCGCGTCAAAGTCGGAGAGACCCGCAACCGCAGCCAGTTGGTGCGCCAATTGGTGGACATGCAGTACGAGCGCAACGACATGGACCTGGCCCGGGCCAAGTTCCGCATCCGCGGCGACACTCTGGAATTGGTGCCCGCCTACGAAGAAGCCGCCGTACGCATCCAGTTCTTTGGCGACGAAGTCGAGCGCATAGTCCAGGTCGACCCGCTGACCGGCGAAGTCTTGGCTGATATGGCCGAAGTGGCGATCTACCCGGCCAACCACTTCGTCACCTCCAAAGAGAAGATGGAGAAAGCGGTGGAGACCATCAAGGAAGAGCTGGAGTGGAGGCTAAAAGAGCTGAAGGACTCCGGCAAGATATTGGAGGCGGCCCGTCTGGAGAGCCGGACCCATTACGACCTTGAGATGCTGCAAGAGACCGGGTTCTGCTCGGGTGTGGAGAACTACGCCCGCCACCTGTCCCAGCGGCCCGTCGGCAGTCCTCCCTGGACGCTTTTGGACTACTTCCCCGACGACTACCTGATGTTCGTCGACGAGTCCCACATGACCCTGCCCCAGGTTCGTGGCATGTACCGAGGCGATATCTCGAGGAAGACAACTTTGGTCGATTTTGGGTTCCGCCTGCCTTCGGCATTGGACAACCGGCCTCTGAACTTCGATGAGTACGAAGAGCACATCAACCAGGTCGTTTACGTTTCCGCTACTCCCGGCCCCTTTGAACTGGAACACAGTAGCGCCGTGGTGGAGCAGGTGATCCGCCCCACCGGACTGCTGGACCCGACCCTGGAGGTCAAGCCCACCGAGGGCCAGATCGACGACCTACTGCAACAGATCAAAGAGCGGGTCGAACGGGCTGAGCGGATCCTGATCACGACCCTTACCAAACGGATGGCCGAGGAACTGGCCGATTATCTATCGGAGATGGGCATCCGCAACACCTACCTGCATTCGGACATCCAGACCCTGGACCGCATCGAGATACTGCGCGACCTGCGCATGGGCGTCTACGATGTCATCGTGGGGATCAACCTGCTGCGGGAGGGACTGGACCTGCCCGAGGTTAGCTTGGTGGCCATCCTGGACGCGGACAAAGAAGGGTACCTGCGGTCAGAAACGTCCATGGTCCAGACGATCGGCCGGGCGGCCCGCCACGCCAACGGTCACGTTATCATGTACGCCGACCGGATGACCGATTCCATGAAGCGGGCCATCGACGAGACCAACCGGCGCCGGACCATCCAGGCCGACCACAACAAGCAGCACGGTATCGAGCCCAAGAGCATCCAGAAAGAGGTCCACGACATCACCGAGGGCATCAAGGCCATCGCCGAAAGCCGGACCCGTTACAACGTGGTGCGCAAAGAGTTGTCCCGCACCGACATGTTTAAGGTGGTCAAAGACCTGGAAGTCCAGATGAAAGAGTCGGCCAAAAACCTCCAGTTCGAGAAAGCCGCCCAGTTCCGCGACGAGATCTTCGAGCTACGCCGACTCCTAGCCCTCGAAGAAAAGATCATCGGCCCCGGAGACCTCACGCCCGAAGACGTTATGGCGGTGGAAGAAGAGCTGGCGTAGAGGTTCTTTCGGCCTGTATGCAAAAATGACGTAGGGGCACGGCATGCCATGCCCCTACGTCATTTTCAACCTGTCATTCCGATCCTTCCGTGGAAGAAGAGGAATCTCTTTGCGATAGGCTAACACCCTTCACCGCTCCAACAAAAACCAACCCCCAGACAGCGTCGCGAATAGGGCCACCAGGTTAACCTATCCCCCATCCACCACCCGGTGCAGCCGGGCCAGCAGTACCCCGTTCTCCTCGGCGGAGAAGTTGTCCACGGTGGGCACGGCCTCGCCGGTGGTGCCGTCGACGACACCCGCTTCGATCATGCCGTGGAGCATGGCGGTCTCGGACTCAACCGAGGGCAGCAGCTTCTTGCCGGAGATCTGGGAAAGGGCGGCCACCAAGCCGTACCCGCCCCAGTTCGACACGCTGGCGATGACCAGCYGGTCCACCTGGTTCACCGCCGGATAATCCGGCAGGGACTCCACGGTCGGTATCACCTCGGCCAGATTGCCCATGCCGATCTCGTTGCCGCCGTCGCCGATTCCCACCGAAGGGATATCCGAGTCGAACAGGTAGTCCAGCCTGGCGGTGTGCGGGGAGATATCGACGTAGCGCATGTTCAGGTAGGTATCGTCACGGGTGCGGCCACAGCGCTCGATGGAGATCAGCAATGACGGCTTGACCCGCTCCAAGATGGCCTTGGCGTGSCCCTTGCTSTTGRCCWSWSCWWCGAYGKRGNWWTCGATCACCTCTGAGCCGCTGGCGTAGCGGCGCAGCACTGGCGTGGTGTACTCGTCACTGACGTAGGTCACGGTGCGGCCCAGGCTTTTCAATGCCTCGCCGATGGCGATGGCGCCTGGGGGTCCGTCGGTCTCCGGCTTCCCGGCCATCACGACATAGAATCCGGTGACGATGATCGCGCCGCCGGGGTTTTCGATGATGAACTGGGCAGCCTGGGAACAGTAATCGCCGGGAAGATACGGCCGCAGAGCCAGCATCCCCCGCTTGTCATGGTCCAGGATGATATCTTCGATAGTCTCGGACAAATTCACACCCCTAAAAAACCGAAGGTTGAATGCCGGAGGTCCCGATYAATCGGGACTATAGCACCGCGACGTCGGCGTCCCGCTGGTCGGTGATGAACATCCTGCCGGGGGCGTGGGTAATCATCAACGGCGGTTTGCAGTTCAGCGCCACCGCTTGGGGGGTTACTCCACAGGCCCAGAAGACAGGCTCCTCGTCGTCCTTGATCTCTACCGCGTCGCCGAAATCAGGCCGGGAGAGATCCGTGATGCCGATGTCTAACGGTGAGCCGATCTGTATCGGGGCGCCGTGGGTGGCGGGAAACCGCGAGGTAACTTGCACGGCCCGCACTACCTGATTCCGTTTTATCGGCCGCATGCTCACCACCATCGGCCCGGAAAAGACGCCGGCGGGGGTGGTGGCGATGTTGGTGATATACATGGCTACGTTGTTACCGGTCTGCTGGTGTCGTAGCGGGATTCCGGCGTCGACCATAGCGGTCTCAAAAGAGAAGCTACAGCCCAGAAGGAAGGACACCAAGTCATCCCGCCAGTAGTCTTCGATGGTGTCCACTTCGGCGGTTAGCACGCCGTTCTCATAGACCCGGTACCCGGAAGCGTCGGTCCGGATGTCCGCGCCCGGCGATGTGAGCACCGGCTCAACCTTGCCCGGTTCGATCACTTCCAATAGAGGGCAAGGCTTGGGGTTACGTTGGCAGAAGAGAAGAAAATCGAAGGCCAGGTCCTTTGGGAGGATGGCCAGGTTGGCCTGGACATGGCCAGGCGCCACTCCGGAGGTTATGCCGCGCCAGGCGTTGGAACGTATCTGCTGGCGGACTTCCTGGGCTGAACCGGAGATGGTTTGTGTGCTCATAACTTCACTCCCTAATGGCCCTGRACCTCAAGCTTGGCCCGGTACCGCCATGATAGATGTACMCCAGTTTAGCGTCAATCGCCGTCCTTATGTCGGCCGAAGAGGGCGGGATAGATAACGTCTGTTTGATATACTTTTGCAGGGAAACTAAAACACACGGGAATATCGGGCCTGGCTCTTGTATCACCTCTTCGTTCTGGTCAACCACGGAGGCACCCCCAGCGCGTTGGCGGACACCGTCGACCGCGCGGGTATGTCTTGCCAGGTGGGAATCGAATTAGAGCAGCTTGACGAGAGCGGTGTCACGCCTCCGGACGCGGTCCTGTTGGATATGTCTTCCCTGGAACTGCCGGATGCCCGGCGCATGGTTGAAGAGTGCCACAACCGTAGGCTCCCGGTGCTGGCCGCGGTTCCCAAAGAGGCGATCGGCGATTACGATCCGTCCCTAAATCCAGACGAGATGCTGGTCAGCCCGGTTTCCGAGGGTGAACTGACCGCCAGGGTAAAACAGGCGATGTACCGGGTCACCGGCCCCACCGGCCCCACCTTACTTAAGGTTGGCGACCTCTCCATCGATCAAGAGCGCTATGAAGTCACGGTTGCCGGCCGCCGGGTCGCTCTGACCTACAAAGAATTCCAGCTTCTGGTGCTCCTGGCCTCGAACCCCGGCCGCGTTTACACCCGTGAGGCGCTGCTAAGCCAGATCTGGGGTTACGACTACCTGGGTGGCACCCGCACCGTGGACGTCCACATCCGGCGGCTCCGCGCCAAAGTGGAGTCCCCCGGCCGTTCCTTCGTGGAGACCATCTGGAACGTAGGCTACCGGTTCAGAGCCCCGGTTTAGTTTAAGACTGGTTTTCATCCCGCACATGACTTATGCGCATCCTTCGACAGGCTCAGGACGAACGGATTTGGTTGCGCCCTAAGCTTCTAATATCGAGTGAACAGCAAGTCAACCGTTCGTAGTGAGCTCCGTCGAACCACGGACGCGCCGCGTCCGGAGCCGTTTGCCAAAGTTTTCCCGGTCGGCTAGCATTACTTGTTGCTTGGTTTTGGGATCTGATTTTGAAGATGCTGGGAAGGGTTAATGACTATCTATAATTTTGCCGCRGGGCCCGCCACTTTGCCCGCGGCGGTGCTTCAAGAAGCACAGCGGGACCTGACAGAGCTGCCCGGCATGGGTATGTCTCTGCTGGAGATGAGCCACCGGTCTAAACCGGTGGTGGAGATGATCGACCGCGCGGAAGAAGACATCCGCCAGCTGGCGGGGATTCCGGACAACTACCGAGTCTTGTTCCTCCAGGGCGGGGCGTCGCTCCAATTCTCCATGGTGCCGATGAACCTCCTGACCCCCAACGGCAAGGCCGATCATATCGTCACCGGCAACTTCGCCAAACTGGCGCTCCAAGACGCTCAAAAAGTCGGCGATATTCGACTGGCGGGCTCCACCGAAGRCAGCAACTTCGACCACATTCCCAGCCAGGATGAACTGGACCTAGACCCCGGCGCGGACTACGTTCACTTCACAGGCAACAACACGATCTACGGGACCGAATGGCCCGATGAACCGGATGTGGGCGATGTTCCCTTGGTGGCGGACCTTTCCTCCAACATATTCAGCAAACCCATCGACATCACGAAGTACGGTCTGATCTACGCCGGCGCTCAGAAGAACCTGGGCGCGGCGGGGGTCACATTGGTGCTGGTCCGGGATGACCTACTGGAACGAAGCCCGGAAAGCCTTCCCACCATGCTCAGCTACAGCATCCACGCCRAGGGCAAATCCGCCCACAACACGCCGCCCGTATTCTCCATATACATCCTGGGTCTGGTTGTAAAATGGCTCGCTGAGCAAGGCGGACTCGAACATATTGAACACCAGAACCAGGACAAGGCAAAATTGCTCTACGACCARCTTGACTCGTCTGAATTCTTCCGGGGCCACGCCCGGCCCGGACACCGGTCTCCCATGAACGTAACTTTCCGCCTGCCCAGCCCCGAGTTGGAAACCCAATTCGCCGGCGAGGCGGCCGCTGAAGGACTGGTTGAGCTGAAGGGCCACCGGTCGGTGGGGGGCATCCGGGCCTCGATCTACAACGCCTTCCCCGTGGAAGGGGTGGAAGCCCTGGTGTCATTCATGAAGGAATTTGAACGGACCCACGGCTAGCATCGGACCCCTGAACTAAACGAATCGGAGCAGAATATGACGACCCTTACCCTGGCATCTGGAACATCGATTGAGATCGAGGAAGAACTGTACGAATTCGTGAGAGACGAGGTTGTTCCGGATACCGGCAAAACCGTTGACGAGGTGTTCAGCATTCTCGGTGATCTAGTCGAGCAATTCGGCCCCAAGAACCAAGAACTCCTGGACAAGCGCACGTCCCGGCAAGCGAAGATCGACGGCTATTACCTGGCGAAGCGGAAAGCAGGCTGGGAGCCCACCGCGGAATCGGCGGCCGCCGACGCGGTAGCCTTGGGCCAGTTCCTTGTCGATGAGGGGCAACTGGAACCGGAGTCCCCGATCCATGTTGGCATGACGACCCCGGAACTCGACCTTGAGATGTCCCAGAACGGCCCCGAGCTGGTCACGCCGGTCAACATCGCCAGCATGGCCGTCGGCGGCGCCAATGCGCGGTGGGGCAGTCTCTATGACGCCTACTTCCTCAGCGACATCAACTCTGAGATCGACCGCGATTCCAGCCGGGCCGAGCGTTTGCAGATGGTGGTGGACAGGACCAACGAATACCTGGACAGCCACGTGGCCCAATGGGAGAACGGCGTAGGGTTCAACGACCTCGTAGCTTATTCAGTGTCCAAAGACTCGGACGGGAAGTTCTCGATTAAAGGCCGCACCAAAGGCGGCGCCGAAGCCGRCTTGCAAGACCCCGCCAAGTTCGTGGGCTTCAACCTAGAAGGCGAACAACTCAGCGAGTTCTTCCTGGAAGACAACGGYATGAAGCTGCGGTTCCGGCTCTACGAAGGCGGCAAGGTCGACGCGGAGAACGGCCAATTCAAAGACCTGATCGTGGAGTCTGCCGTCACCACCATAGTCGACTTTGAGGACGCGGTAGCCATAGTAGACGCCGAGGACATGGTGCTGGCGCTGCGGAACTACCTGGGCCTGATTCGGGGCGACCTCCAAGCGTACAGTTCCCGGGGCTCGGTCAAGACGATCAACCCCGATATCAACTACACCGGAGTTGATGGCTCCCCGCAGACGGCGAAGGCGACCAGCCTGATGTCCGTCCGCAACGTCTCGCTGCACATGTACACCGACATGGTGAAAGTTGGCGGAGAAGAGATCTCCGAGCGGATGCTGGGTGTTTTGCTGACCACGCTAATCGCCACCTCCCACGACAARGGCTCCGACGCTAGAGGTCCCAACAGCAAGAAGGGCTACGTTTATCAGGTGACCCCCAAACTGCAGACCGCCGAGGAAGTGGGCGAACAGGTACGGTTGTTCGAGGCCGTGGAAACTCGGTTGGGTCTGGMCAAGAACACCATGCTTATCGGCATCATGAACGAAGAGCTAGGTATGACCTTGCAGCTTTCGGAATCTCTGCGGGCGGCCCAGAGCCGGATATTCTTCACTAACACCGGGTTCTTGGACCGAACCGGCTCCCAGATCAGGGTCCAGACCCAGGCCGGGCCTGTCGACCTGCGGGACGACCTTACGAGGTCGGTCTTCAATATTAGCTATGAGCTGCACAACGTTGACGTGAGTCTCCGGGCCGGGGTGCATAGACAAGGGAAGATCGGAAAGGGCATGCAGGTCAGGAACCGGGCCATGGTTGAGATGATGGAGAACAAGATCAACCATCCCAAGAGCGGCGGAAACACCGCCTGGGTGCCGGCGCCCAACCCCAGCCATCTGCACTCCATGCACTACCACATGGTCGATGTGGACCAGGTCCAACGGACCATGGAAGATTCYCCATCGCCCAATATATCCAGGCGAGACCTCCTGACMTTCCCAGTGTTGGACTCTGGGAAGGTGGCTGATCCGGAGACGAAAGAGACTCTCTTGCTAAGTTACGCCCACAGCATGGTCGCCTACGTGGAGCCTTGGGTGCACCGTGGCATCGGGTGCAGCGGCGTGCCCAATTTCAGCCAGATCGAAGAGATGAAGGACCGCGCCACCGAAAGGATCGACGGCGCCATCATCGCCAACTGGCGGCTGCACGGCGTGGTCAGCCAAACGGAGATAGAGGATGCGGTCAAGAAGGCGACCGAGATTTTGGACCAGCAGAACCAAGGACAACCGGGCTACGAGCCCATGACCGACACACCCGAGAAAGTGGCYGGCCTGTTGCAGGAACCGGTCATCTCCGCCGTGCTGCAGATCATCGATGACGCACTGTCATCTCCCAGCGCCTACGTGGAGCCCGCCYTATTCAGATATCGTAAGGTAGTGAAAGCCGCTGYCAAGTAGCAGCGTCTGCGTCGTCTACTAGTCTAAAAAGWGTWGAAGGAGTGAACCATGGCGGAATACATACCTAGCACCAGCGATTGGGTCGCCAAACAAGTTGAGCTATATGAAGGGAGCGGCGGCACTGAAGGAAAAACGCTGCTAGACACCGGTCTACCGGTAATTATTGTGACGAATACCGGCCGACGAACAGGCGCCGTCCGTAAGACGCCGTTGATGCGGGCGGTGGATGGCAAGAACTATATCCTGGTGGCRTCGAGAGGCGGAGCGCCGAATCATCCAGTGTGGTATTACAACCTTAAGGCCGAGCCGAACGTGGAGATTCGCGACGGAGCAGAGGTACATTCGATGCGGGTCCGAGAGATATCCGACGCGGCTGAGAAACARCGTCTCTGGGATATCGCCGTCGCGGCATACCCTCCCTACCAGGAATACCAGGACAAGACCGACCGCCAGATCCCGGTCTTCATCGCGGAACCCACCGCCTGACCGGATTCTAGCCGCCGAGACATATAGCCCCCAGTCCAAAGAGGGATTYATGGGTAGTCAGGTCCTAACCCAGGAAGAGTTGCTTCACAGAGCGTCGGGATTGGTCCCGGTGCTCAAGAAGAGAGCGGCCCTCACGGAAGAACTCCGCCGRGTCCCCGATGAGTCGGTCCAAGACATGCTGTCGTCGGAGCTGCTTCGAATCTGCGTTCCCAAACGGTTCGGAGGGCTCGATGTAGATTATGGGCTGATGCTAGAGATCGGCGTACAACTGGGCGCCGCCTGCGCCTCCACTTCCTGGTGCTACTGCATATGGTCAGCGCACTCCTGGCTCGTCGGCCATTGGCCCATTGCGGCCCAGGAAGAGGTGTTCGGAGACGATCCAGACGTTCTGTGCTCCAGTTCGTTGAATCCCGGCAGATCAACGTTGGAGAAAACTGACGGCGGGTTTCGGCTATCGGGGCGTTGGGAGTTCTCCAGCGGATGCGACGCCGCTGGTTGGGTGATGGTGGGCGCCGTCAGCCCGGAGGGACACATCTGGCTGCTATTGCCGCGCTCCGGCTACGAGATCGTTGATACCTGGTTCGTCTCAGGTCTTAAGGGCACCGGCAGCAAAGATATCATCATCAAAGACGCCTTCGTGCCCAAACACCGCGTTGTATACCGTGACCGGGCCGGAGACCAAGACCTAACGGGCTGGGACATCCACCAGAGCGACCGATACCGGATGCCGCTTGCGGTGTTGCTTGGCTGGGACTTGGTCGCTCCGATGCTCGGCATCGCCATGGGAATGATCGAAGAGTTCACTGGCCTGCTTACCGGCACCTCAGGGCCGGGGAGGACCGCCGATTCGGAAGGTGTGCAGTTGCGCCTGTCTCAGGCTTCCGCTGAAGTGGACGCCGCGCTTGCGCTCATGAGAAGCGATATCCGCGAGATATTCACCAAGGCGGGGGAAGGCGATGGATTCACCACGTTGGAGCGGGYGCGTTTCCGGCGGGACAAGGCCTTCGTCGCCCAGCAATGTCTGAACTCGGTCAACCGGCTATTTGAGTTCAGCGGCGGCCACGCCATATTCAACTCAGAAGCCGCGCAGCGCTATCACCGGGATATCCAAGCGGCGGTYCGCCGCGACGGGTTCATGATGGAACTCGGCGGACTTCAGTATGGGCGTGTCGCTTTGGGTCTCGAACCCGACGCAAGGATCTAGAAGCTGCAGATTGGCGGCAAACGGCTGGGCCGGARTAAGGAGAACGCGATGGCGAACGGACTTGGCTTCATAGACCCGAGCGCGGGCGGCGCGAAGGAGACCATCCTTCTTGCGCCCCGTCCCACCGATCTCTCCGGAAAAGTTGTCGGACTTCTGGACAACACCAAAGAGCAGGCAGACATCATCCTCCAGACCGTGGGCGAAGCTCTGTGCGAACGCTACGGCGTTGAGACGCTGATCATCCGGCGCAAAGAGCATTACTCCAAGCCAGCCGCCACCGAGATCATCGACGAGATGGCGGGGARGGTGGATGTCGCGATCGCGGGCCTGGGCGGTTGAGGTTCCTGCACGTTGTGCAGTGTGCGCGACACCATCGAGTTCGAAAAACGGGGCATACCTTCAACGACCATCATCACCTCAGCGTTCAAGAAAGCGGCAGATTTTCAGTTCCGCGGCAATGGAATGGAAGGACACCCCTATGTGGTGCTGCCCCATCCGGTGAGCAACCTCCAGCCGGACGAGATGCGTGAATTAACGCTACGGTTCGTCGACGAAGTGGCCAGTCATCTCAAAATCTAACTTCCAGATCGTCCATACGAGAACGGAGGACCGTTGAACGAACCGGTTGATGAATTCGAGTTCTTYCTSGARAAGRWSTGGTCCGAYGGKTTKCCSGTGGTYACYCYCACGGARGAACGCATCSMSCGMATSCTKRSSGGKACCAAGCGSGRCCMCGMRGARGTKATYGGCCCCATCCCACCCGCCATGGAGACCGCCACCGTCCGAGACATCGCCGTCCACGCGTTGATGGCTGGTTGCCGCCCGGAGTACCTGCCCGTAGTGATCAGCGCAGTCGAGCTCATGCTCCGGGRCGAGTTCAACGTCAACGGAGTCCAGGGCACGATGCACGGCGTCGCCCCGATGATGATCGTTAGCGGCCCTTATGCCGTGGAGATTGGCATCCACGGCGGGAATGGCTGCATGGGGCCGGGTTTTCGGGCCAACGCCACCATCGGACGGGCCATACGCTTGATCCTAACCAACCTCGGCGCGGGTATCCCCGGTGTTTCATCCATGACTATTTTTGGCATGCCGTCCCGCTACACCTACTGCCTCGCGGAAAACATGGAAGACAATCCGTGGGATAGCCTCGCCGTCTCCAAGGGCTACTCGCCCGACGACAACGTCATCACCATGGCGATGGTGGAGTCGCCCCGATTCTGCTTCGACGACGTGAGCGACGAGCCCGACCGTCTCCTAACGGGGATCGCCGACAGTATGACCGCCATGGGGTCGTGGAACATGCACGCCCGTTCCGACATGGTGGTGGCCATGGGGCCGCAGCATGCCGCCATCTGCGCCAACGCCGGCATGAGCCGCGCGGATGTCCACAGCCGCCTGTGTGAGATAGCTGGCCGCAAGGTGGGGGAGCTGAAGAACGGCGGGAATTGGCGGCGGGAGCGCGCCTTGGCTTTCCCCATAGACGTCGACCCCGACGACGACGAATTCTTCATCCCCGCCATCAAAGACCCYGRMGMSSTKYANNTTRTCGYGYCCGGCGSNTGGRRGMCKTGCWYNCGNCRGYCKGTSMKGRMTGGNGCGRMSSWMGMCGSGMNCGKCSWSGGSAMRKRKCMGGKYWAKYYSNAMGRKCRWYCGSMYNNCNGTTWCSSCSGYGNGCTNNCCARSKMMGRKMNTGWCSRMGGYGKYSRCGSAYCCGGNGTMKRNTCGYRMNTCSWRKTWSWCGWMKWKCYCKYYSTCSRMKTCRATCKSKATGMNAAACYGGWSNCCKGASKRCMWCNGGTSMKYSNAWTCSTCGWMCRCSKRKSYCGMMWSCMSYMMSWNCGKCMTSRSMKRYGTAGTTGGGTGCGCAGGGCGCCACGGCGCCGAAGGCGTGGAACAATTCATGGGTCATGGTTACCGGCTGGTTGACGCAGATGTTCTTGCCGTCCACGACTCGCTCGAAGAATGAGAACGCATAGGGGACCGACTCGTATTCGGTCTGGACTCCGCAGAGCAGAGTTCCCGGCACCCGGCTCACCTTCGGATGCCATACCGCATAGATCTTATTTGGGTCGTTGAGACCCTTGCGGTGCAACTCTTCAGCTACCGCCTCCCAAGGTTTAGAGAACCCGGCGAGCTCAGAGGCGGACCTTTCCAGCCGCACGAATGTGATATCCAGACTCCCATCTACCTCATCCCAGATGATCCCCCGCCCATCCGTCCTAACCCGAAGCCAGGCTTGAAGGTCGGCCACGATACTTTCTATGGCCCCGTTGATATCCCATTGTTCATCCAATGCGCCGGCGGGCACCGCGTAGACTGGATGCACCGTTGGGGCCCCAGAGTCCCGCGCGTCCACGATGGTCCGGGTCCGGGAAGGAAGCAGCCGGACAGCGCCCGACAATGTGTTGTTCTGTTCATCCGACTCAAGCACAGCGTTGGACTCGTCGATATTTATCGTGAACGGTTGGTCCCCTAACAATAGCGGCCGATTACCCATCGCTACCTTCCAGATGGGGAGCGCATGGACCTGCACGTCTCCGGGCCTTGAGAGCGCTCCCAGATCGTAGAAGAACTCCCACTGATTGATCTGATGACCGTTCACATCGATGGAGTGTTGCTGCGGCCAGGCTTGGGCCCGCTCGTCGCCGTGATAGGTCACGCCGTAAGCCAAGAAATAGCCACGCTCCGCGGCGCCATCTTCCCGGCCATAGACCAGGTCGAACCCGCCGATGACCACCGGGCCCGGCCAGTTTGAATCAGCCGGCGCCCCGGGCCGCAGGTCAGGCAGTTGGAAGTTGAAATCTCTTTCCAGGGCAAATGAATTGTTCCCGCGGTCAAGTTCGGGCACGGAACCTTCAGGGTCGAGCACTAGTTCCAGATTGTGCCGTCCTTGGAGCAGAAGATAGGCCCCCGGCACATCATTTAGGCTGAGGACCTCAATCCTTTCCGAACCGGGGGCCAGCAGAGGTTTCTCCCAACGAAAGACCGGTTGCCCATCCGACTTTAGGACGATGGCGTAATCCTCCGCCATGGCTGTGCCCCGGTTGGCCCAGGCGACACTTATCTCCAGTGATGCTTCGTCGTAATCGATCGGGGACCGCCACCCATCAGGGACCCATACCGAAAGGTCTGCTGCGCCGGTAACCGGACCTGGTGGCGGAATCAAAGCGTGTGGATCGGGGGTCGGAAATTTCTGTTCCGTTGGCTGCCCGTTACATCCGGCTATCAAGGCCATCAGCAAAACGCTGGCCGCCAAGACGGCAAGATTTCGAATATCGCACTCTGGAAGTCGAATGATCATTATTGCGGCCAATTCTATCGGCTGAATAACTGTCCGGCAACGCGGTTTCGGTTGGAGCAGTGACGCAGCATATCGGCTGCGTGTGACCGGCGTCATAGAATCTTTACGCCGCCGGCAGGAAACTAGTTGCATAAGCGAAAGCTGCGAGTTCAGCCGCGTAATCCGGGAACTGATGGTGGAGACTAACCCGGCATGATTCCCAAAGTAGGCACGATCGTCACCGGCCGGGACATCGGACGCGCCGACAGCACCGCCAGGCGGAAGTTCGTTTGGGCCCGGTGTCCGAAGTGTGAAACAGAGAGGTGGGTCCGCCACGACGGCACGGCCCTTCAGAGCGCGCTTCGGTACTGCAAGCGCTGCGTCGCCGCTGTGCAGAATAGGTTCAGGTACGGCTTTAAGGTCGAATCCGCTTAGGCTACGTTGGCGCTGGCTTGGTCCACGAACCTGGCCACTTGGGCAGCGATGGCCGCGTGTTCAGGCTGTTCTAGGTCCGGGTCTTCTTCCATCAACATTGTCGCTTCATTCCTGGCCAGTTCCAACAATTCCCGGTCCGAGATATGGGCCATCTTTAAACTGGGCAGGCCGCTCTGGCGGGTGCCGAAGAAGTCGCCGGGCCCCCGCAGTTCCAAGTCCACCTCGGCAAGTTGAAACCCGTCATGGATCCGCGCCAGAGCGGACAGGCGCTCCTTGGCAGTTTCGGAATTTGTGTCCGACATCAAGATGCAGTAACTCTTGTGCTCCCCGCGGCCAACCCGGCCCCGAAATTGGTGCAATTGGGCCAACCCGAACCGGTCGGCCCCGTCGATCATCATCACAGTGGCGTTGGCTACATCGATGCCAACCTCCACCACCGGTGTCGTGACTAATATGTCTAATTCGCCGTCCCGGAATTGCCGCATCACCTTGTCTTTTTCCTTGCCGGGCATCCGACCGTGGAGCAGGCCCAGCGACAGGTCGGTGAAAATGTCTTGGGAAAGGCGCTGATATTCCTCGGTGGCAGCCTTCGATTCAATGGTCTCCGACTCGTCCACCAGCGGGCAGACTACGAAAGCCTGTCTTCCTTCTTCGACCTGTTTGCGTATGAACCCGTAGGCCGTGTCCCGTTGTTCCGGTTCCAACCATGTGGTGGCCACTTTTTGCCGTCCGGCGGGCATCTCGTCGATTGTCGAGATGTCCAAGTCACCGAAGAGGGTCAAGGACAGCGTCCTGGGTATGGGTGTGGCCGACATGATTAGAGTGTGTGGGTTCTCTTGGCCCCGCTCCTGGAGGGCGGAACGCTGCATCACCCCGAACCGGTGCTGCTCRTCKGCGACSGCYAAGGCCAGCYTGGGCARKGAWATGCCTTCTTGGATCARCGCCTGGGTSCCSAYCAGGATGTCCAATGTCCCGTCCGCGGCCATCTTGGTCAGCTCGCGCTTCACTGGGGCGCGGGAGCTGCCGGTTAGCAAGCCGATGGACACTGGGCGGTCCATATGCTCCAAATACACAGAGAGGAGATGARGTTCCTGCACCGGACGGGCCAGTCCGCTGAGCAGATTGCCGATGCTCTGGAAATGTTGTTCCGCCAGCACTTCTGTCGGCACCATCATGGCGCCCTGATAACCGGCGGCGGCGRCTGACAACAGCGCCGACAGTGCAACCACGGTCTTGCCGCTGCCGACCTCGCCCTGCAGGAGGCGGCTCATGGGCGGGGTGCCGGCGCGGAAGTCCGCTTCGATCTCCTGGATGCAGCGCCGTTGGGCCTTGGTCAATGGGAAAGGGAGTGTCTTGTAGAACCCGTCTATCACGTTGGCCGGGGCGATGATCTCGATGCCCTTGAGGTTGTCGTGTTGCTTCCTGCGGCGGGCCAGGACCGCAAGCTGAAGCGTGAAGAGTTCGTCGAAGGCCAGGCGGCGGCGGGCCAGTTCCCAGGTCTCCATCTCTTTGGGATAGTGGGCCTGGTACACCGCGTCCAGCAAGGGCATCAGCTTGGTACGGGCCAGGATATCGTCGGGGAGTGCGTCCTCCAAGCCGCCGACCCAGTTCTGGACCGCTTGCCAGGTCAACCGGCGCATGTTGCGGCGGGTTAGACCTTCAGTGAGGGGGTAGATCGGCACCAGCCTTCCGGTGTGGACGCCCGAGCCAGTTGCATCGAGGATCTCGTGTTCCGGGTTCTCGAAGACAAGTTGTCCCCGGAACACGCTGGCCTTGCCGCTGATGGCGATCTGGCTGCCCGGCTTGAGGGACCGGGCCAGATACCGCTGCCCGAACCAGATGACCTTCAGATTTCCGGTCTCATCGCTGAGCACTGCCTCAGTGTCGCGGCGGCCACCTCTGGGCCCTTTGGCTACTTCCCGGGCTTCCCAGACGGTGGCGACCACCGTGCATTCTTCGCCGGGCGACAGCTCGGAGATCTTCACCGCGGTTGAATAATCTTCATGGCGGCGGGGGAATAGATAGAGCAGGTCGCGGATAGTTTCCACGTCTAAACGTTTCAGCCGCGCGGTCAGCTTGGTGTCCACGCCACGCAACCGGTCGACGGGGGCGTCAACCGTGACCTCGGCTGGCGGGGTCTTGTACGCGGGTTTTTTCTCCGTGGGCTTTTTCTCTGCAGAAACCTTCTTGGCAGCCGGCTTCTTCTTTTGGGCGGCGGGCGCGGGTTTGGGCGGCTTGTTGGGGTTCGGCGGCCCTCCCAAGGCTTCCCGCCATTGTGCGGTCCAGTCCGCCCGCACCGCGGCGGACATCGAGTCGTACGGCTCTTTCAGGAGGAATCCCTCGTTGCCTGCGGCCTGGGTCGCCATATCCTCAGACCAACGGGCCAGGAACTTGTCCAGTCCGCCCATCACGGCCTTGTTGTCAAAGCCGTGGGACTCTTCGATGTCGAGGATGTTCTGGAAGGCGCCGGCCCAGGTGGGAGCGCCGGTCTCTTGTGTGGCCATCAGGCGGTTACCCTAACACGGTGGGTCGTCTCCGTTCGCGTCTGTGTTCGAAAGAGATAGGGYCTCTTCAATCATTCTATTCCGCCGTCCCAACGTCAATCGTTGGATGACATAAGATAGCAGGACTAACGCGCTTCTTGTGTGATTGCCACGCCCAAAGCATCAGGGCCTATGTAGGTGCCGAGCGTGGACCCGAACCGTGCTTCGATGATCTGGCCGGCGGGCAGCAGACCCGTTAATTCCTGCTTTAACACCGCCATCCGCTCYGCATCCGTGCTATATATCACCGCCAACCGGCGCACTGGGCCAAGCTCTTTGACCAGTTYCACCAGGCGGCGCATGGCRCGCTCCCGGTTCCTGGGCCGCTCNACCGGGTGGGCCTCGCCTTCATGGAGCCTAAGTATGGGTTTGACGTTTAGAACAGAACCTAAGAAAGCCTGGGCCTTGCCGATTCGGCCGCCTTTTTGGAGGAACTCCAAGGTGTCCAAAGCGAACARACCGTGATGCAGGTCCAACCCTTGTCGAAYTTTTTCGGCAACCTCTTGGTAGCCGCCGCCCTCGGCCGCCAATTCCGCTGCCTCCAACACCACCAACCCCARGGGCATCGACGCCAATCTGGAATCGATTATTTCCACCGGAGCGCCGTCTGCCCCGCCATCCAAGGAACCTTTGGCCTGCTCGGCAGAGTTCAACGTGCCGCTCAATTTGCCCGAGACATGTATCGAGACCACCTGGTCGCCTTGGCTGACCAGGTCTTGATAGACCGCTTGGAAGTCGGCCACCGTTGGCTGGGCGGTCGTGGGAGTCCGGCCCCCGGCCTGGAGACGCTGGTAGAAGTCATCGGCCTGGATGTCAACTCCGTCCTTGAGCGTTTGGTCGTCCACCACCACGTAGCACGGGAGGACYGTGATCTGATGTTGTTGGACCAGTTCCGCGGGCAGGTCTGCTGAGCTGTCAGTAACTATGCGTACGGTCATATTCCTCTTTTGCTGCTAGGTTTGGTTGCCAGACTGGTATCTATTCAACGGATGCCAAAAATTGGTRATGGGGCTGGCCTCCGTCGATGATGTCCACCTGGATGCCGGGGTGGTCGCTCTCCAGGGCGTCGGCGACGGACTGAGCATCTGATGGCGAACACCCCGCGCCGAAATAGATGGTGACGATGGCATCACCGCTGAGGCCGGCAAGATCGAGAGCGGYCCTCAGAGCTCGCTGAGCGCTTTCTTCCGCCGTGACAAGCTTACCTTCCAACAGACCGATGTACTGGCCTTCTTTAACCTCAATTCCGCCAATCTTGACGCCCCTGACGGCGGCGGTTACTTCCACGGAGGCAATCTCGGAGATGGCGGCCGTCATGGCCGCAACGTTCTCCTGCCAAGGCCCCTCCGGGTTAAAGGCGAACATGGCAGCCACCCCTTGGGGGACACTCTTGGTTGGTATTACATGGAGAAACGCCTCCGCCTCGGCAGCCTGTTCCGCCGCCAAGACCACGTTGCTATTGTTGGGCAGCACTATCACATCCGTGGCTCCGGTGTTTCGGGCGGCGTCGATGATCTGCTGGACGCTGGGGTTYATGGTCTGCSCGCCCTCAACCACTCCGGCGCAGCCAGAGTCCCGGAAAAGGTGGGCCAGCCCATCGCCTTGCACCACCGGGAGCAACGCCAATGCGGCGGCTTCTTTGACAGCACCATGGCCAGCGGCGGCGAACCTTTCGTTCTGCCGGTCCATGTTCTCGATCTTGACATCGGACACCGCGCCCAAAGACTCTGCGTAGCTAAGGGCAGGCGCCGTGTCCTCGACATGGATGTGCACCCGCACGTCGCGCTCGTCCCCAACCACCACGGCGGAGAGGGCGGTTTCTTTAAAATGGTTTCGGACTTGCTCCAGGTCTAATTCYCGCCCATCGACGCTACTGATGATGAACTGTGTGCAATTACCCCAATCTTCCTCCACCGTGGCATCCAGAAAACCGGGATTCGCCGGTCCGCCGCCGTTGTTGGCCGCTCCCTGGAACCGGCCCAACTCCGATAGATCGATCAACGATGCCTCGGCCCCTGATATCGCCCGAAGAGCCGCGCCGATCAATATCACGACCCCGAATCCTCCAGCATCGACCACTCCCGCTTCCCGCAGTACCGGTAGCTGCTCCGGGGTATGCGCGAGGGCGTCTTGGGACGCCTGGTAGGCCGTTCGCCATAGGCCCAACAGTTCATCATCGACGCCTTGGACCGCTTCGGACGCCATCCTGATCACGGTGAGCATGGTGCCTTCCACCGGGTTGCCAACTGAACTGTAGGCGCAGTCAGCAGCCAGCTTGAATGCCAATGCCAGGTCCGAGGCTGCAAGATAATCCTTGCCCCTCAACGCGTCGGAGAATCCTTTGAAGAACTGAGACAGGATCACGCCGCTGTTGCCCCTGGCGCCGAAGAAAGCTCCTTGGGCCAGGGCTGAGGATACGGCGGCCACGGAATGGTCTTCKCCGCCCGGGCATGCRTCCGCCGCCGACTGTACRGCTGAGCGCATGGTTAGCAGCATATTAGTGCCGGTGTCGCCGTCGGGCACCGGGAACACATTCAAGGCGTTCACGGCGTCCCGGTATTCTTCCAGGCAACTCGCGGCTGCGGAGAATGCGGCTTGGAGGTCTTGTCCCCGTAACTGGTCCATGCTCAACCCGTTACCATACCTGATGGTCGAGTCCGTCGCCGGATCTATGAGATAAAGAGATGCGAAGGGGTTGCCGTCGAAGTCGGGRCAATTATATATCATGGTCCGCGCTCTGGAATCGAGATACGCCAGACCGGTCTGAAGGGTTGAACGGCCTATGGCCGATGAGCCACTCAGGCGGGAATGGGCACGAAATTCCTTGACAGGTGTATGAGGSTCCCGTAGTATTGWAGGTYGAGGAATAGATGGACTACGCGATAATTAAAACAGGCGGAAAACAATACCGAGTCAAGCCCGGCGACGAGTTGGATGTAGAACTTCTACCCAACCCGGTCGACTCGGTGGCAGAGTTTGTTGAAGTATTAGCCCTTTCGGACGGCGGAGAAGTGACCATCGGTGCTCCGTTGGTCGAAGGCGCCAAGGTGACGGCCCAGGTCTTGTCGCACTACAAAGACAAGAAACTGATGGTCTTTAAATACAAAGCCAAGACCCGTTACCGGAGAAAGCGCGGCCACCGGCAGACGTACACTCGGCTGCGGATTCAGGACATCGAACTGAACAAACCCCGCGCCCCCAGGCGCCGGGCGGCCGCCACGGCTTCAACCGAGGYAGAAGGCGGAGAAGGGAATAGCTAATGGCTCATAAGAAAGCTGGCGGCAGCACCAATAATGGAAGAGATAGCAATTCCAAGCGGCTTGGCGTGAAGCGGTACGGCGGAGAGCGCGTGACGAGCGGCTCCATCATCGTCCGGCAACGCGGCACCCGCATCAAGCCGGGGAYCAACGTCGGCTTGGGACGTGATTACACCATCTTCGCTGTCATAGACGGCGAAGTGAAATTCGAATGGGCCGCTAAGGGCCGCCGCCGGGTCAGCGTGTACCCTGTGGAAGCCGCCTAAGACGGCGCGGCGATTCCAGAAAATACTAGAAGAAAGATCGGTTAAGAAATGAAAACGGAAATTCACCCTTATTTTTACAATTCCACGGTGACGTGCTCCTGTGGCAACGTGTTTAACACTGGGGCCACCAAGCCCACCCTACGCGTAGAGGTGTGCAGCAAATGCCATCCCTTCTATACGGGCGAGCAGCGGGTGGTTGACACCCAGGGCCGCATCGAGCGGATGAAGCGCCGCTACAACCTGAATTAGTCCATGCCCAAATTGCCGGAACATTCAGGCATAGCGGAAATCTTTAAAACACCGGGAAAACCGAGAGATCGAGGGCACGTAGCCCTCGATTTTTCATTTATGCTAGAAGTAATGTGATTCATTTCGGCCGACTCCCAGACCACTGGCCTGGCAAATAGAGGACTAAGTTGGCAGAACAAGCCCCTCATCTGTACGGCGGACAGGCTGTCATCGAAGGCGTGATGATTCGTGGCCGGGACTATTTTGGCCTGGCGGTGCGGCGGGAAGACGGCTCCATCGAACTCCACTACGAACCGTTGAGCGCGCTCTACAACGGACGGCCACGGCGCTGGCCGCTGTTCAGAGGTTTCCTCACTCTGCTTGAGACCATGCTGCTGGGGATCAAAGCTCTCCAGCTTTCCGCCAACATGGCCGCCATGGACCGCGACCCTGACGCCGAAGAAGGCATTCCCGCTTGGGTCATGGCGACAACTTTGGGCATCTCGCTGCTGTTCGGTGTTGGGCTTTTCTTCATAACGCCACTGATGATCGCCTGGGCCCTGAACCCGGTCCTAAATTCAGACCTGCTCAGCGAGATCGTTGAAGGTGTGATCCGGTTGGCCTTCTTGTTGGGTTACATAACCCTGATCGGCAGGCTCAAAGACGTAAAGAGGGTATTTGCCTATCACGGCGCTGAGCACATGACCGTGCACGCCCTGGAGGCAGGACTACCCCTGACTGTTGAGAACGTGCGGAAGTTCGGCACACCACACGCCCGGTGCGGCACGGCATTCCTGCTGACGGTAGTCGTCGTTTCGGTGGTGGTGTTTGCGATGCTTTTGGGCCCGCCCCTGGAATGGCGCATAGCTTCCCGGATACTGCTCTTGCCCGTGATCGCAGCGGTTAGCTACGAGTTCCTCAGGTTCAGCGGTTCTCATCAAGACGCCTGGTTCGGGAAGATGATCGCCCAGCCCGGACTGTGGCTGCAGAAGTTGACCACGAGACAGCCAGACGACGCCCAGATAGAGGTGGCCATCCGCGCAATGGAGACCGCCATAGCTGCGGACGCCGGCGAGGAAATAGCGAAACGGATTCCACCTTCCGGAACGGGAGTGCAGCCCGGCTTGGACATCGAACCCGGCTCTGGCTAGCTCTTGGCGATTCGAGCAAAACAGCCGAACCCAGGCATTAAAATCTCTGATGAACGACTGAGATCAACCAAAATTCGGCTAATGATTAACTCCGTATGTTTGGTAAGATATTCTATCGAATCATGCGTAACGGAATGCTCAACGGCCAATGTCAGCTCAGGCGTTTCTTTGGGTTACCCCCGCAACATTGCAGCAACGGGAAATATAAGTTCCACATTCGCGCCGAGCTTCCCCCGGAGCGCGACGGCGAACATCAGCTCCACATTTGCGCCCAGTTTCCCTCGCGCGGCGACAGCTAACATCAGCTCTACCGTCGCGCCGAAGTTCCCCCGTGCGGCGACGGCCAACATCAGTTCCACATTCGCGCCAAGTTTCCCTCGTGCGGCGACGGCCAACAWCAACTCTGCTGTCGCGCCAAGTTTTCCTCGCGCGGCGACGGCCAACATCAGTTCCACATTCGCGCCAAATTTCCCTCGTGCGGCGACCGCCAACATCAGCRCCTCGTTCTTGCCGAAGTTCCYTCGCGCAGCGACAGCCAACATCAGCTCTGCCGTCGTGCCGATGTTTCCGCGCTCCTCGACGGCCACTTTTGGCGATTCCCACACCGCTGTAAAGACAGTTATCGGCGACCTCACGGGAACCAACGTGCAACCAGAGAGCTTGGTAGCTGGCGCGGTCGGCAATGTCGACGTCACGTTCACTTTGGCCAACGSGCTCCCAGCGGATGGGAAGATCGTCATCACTCTCCCGGCAGGCTTCACCATCAGCAGCGGCGGCGCCACGGSSAYCKRNGCTWKMMRGNACCASCWKMKMCNGNAYGGNGACSRTCAYRGWNNCARGNAACGWSRYMRYCAYCRNNCGGWCMSSMKSNNGAGTTCNGCKGNNCGCCRRRRMMAACAWCMNCCAWCGMRKWMRYCARCATYRMKMACNCCGGNNCGACSRCCGGGTCCACGGGGACCTACGCTATAAAGACCACCAGATCCGATGGGACGATCATAGACAAGGACGACGCAGTCACCGCGGACACCATCACGAGTTCAGCGGCGCCAAAGGAAACCACCCCCAACGCGGACGTCAGCATTACTCACGCCGGCTC
>NVWX01000044.1 GCA_002746355.1 Dehalococcoidia bacterium
ATCGCTAGTCCGCACCGCTCACTGGTACTGTCTTGCCAATGACTCGAATCTCGACACCAAAACGATCCGCTCAAAAAACATGACCGCTCTACCCACAAAACCTTGCGATAGTCAGAACCGTCCGCGAACCGTTGAAATGACCTACAATTTTGGCGTTATTTGCAACCATTGCATGGTTATAGTATATTGTCCCCTTGAGCGGTTCAGAGCGCTTCCAAGAAAACCGTAGCCGCTTTTGGCCAAGCGATGCAATTGTTGACAAAGCACAACAATGAGAGCACAGCACGCAATGTTGAGTTCCTGCAACGCAGGCAATAAATCGTGCAGCAGCAGAAAACGGCCACTGCTCGCGTAAAAGTATTCTACTACTTCAGTTGCTTGCATAGTGTGATTCATCTACCCAGTCGGGGTGTGGCGCAGCCCGGTTAGCGCGCTTCGTTCGGAACGAAGAGGCCGGAGGTTCAAATCCTCTCACCCCGACCATTTTTCCTCAGAACAGCCACACTGGAGCGCACTTCCATCCCCGGAAGGACTCCCGAAAATCCCGCGACCAAAAGACATCACCAGGAGTCAACGATGGCCCGCGAACAAACGATGCACGAACTGGAACAAGGCGATTACACCTTGCCCAACACCGGGCGCCCGGTTATCCGGTCGACCAAGGGCGTGATCTCCAGCGGCCACTATCTCACCTCCATGGCCGGTATGCGGATGCTTCTAAACGGCGGGAACGCCTTTGACGCCATCGCCGCCGCCGGATTCGCCGCAGCAGTCATTGAACCAATCGCATCTTATTCCCTGGCGGCGGAGGGCGTGTTCATGCTCTACGACGCGGCCAGCGACGAGACCCTGTCCCTCAGCGGACAGGGCACCGCTCCTGGAAAGGCCACGGCAGAATTCTACAAGTCACAGGGGTTCAACCGTATCCCCACCGGGCCTGGCAAAGACGCCCATCTTTCTTTCACCGTACCCGGCATCGTTGCTGCCTACATCTCCCTTCTGGAGCGCTACGGTAGCATGACCATCTACGAGGTCCTGGCTCCGGCCATCGATTACGCCGAGAACGGCATCCCCCACTACGAATATATGCTCAACCGTTTGAAAAACGCCAACACCGCCACCCAGTTCGACAACTATCCGCCCGGCGGCTGGGACGTTTTCTATGACAACAGAGAGGTCCCTGAGCCCGGCTCGACGTTGGTCCAGCCCGGACTAGCCAACACGCTGAAGGCTATGTCTTCCGCGGCAGTTGCCGGAGACCGCCTGGCCGGCTTGAAGGCGGCCCGGGACGTTTTCTATAAGGGTTCGGTCGCCAAAACCATCGTCGACTCCTCGGCGAGTGTCGGCGGCATCCTGTCCATGGACGACTTGGCAAGCTATGAAGCGCTGTTCGGACAGCCCGTTTCCAGCACGTTTGAAGGTCATGAGATCCTCGGCCATGACACCTGGACGCAGGCCCCCATGGTGCAACAGACCCTGAATCTGCTTGAGCATTTCGATCTCAAAGCGATGGGCCACAACAGCCCCGAATACATCCACACCATCACCGAAGCATTGAAGCTGGTCTTCGGAGACCGCGAGGCCTATTACGCCGACCCGGAGTACGCCGAGATTCCCCTCGACGGCCTGATATCCAAGGAATATGCGGCCGAGCGGGTGGGTCTGATCGACCCGGAGCGCGCGC
This sequence comes from Dehalococcoidia bacterium, assembly GCA_002746355.1. Taxonomy (GTDB): domain Bacteria; phylum Chloroflexota; class Dehalococcoidia; order Lucifugimonadales; family UBA3495; genus UBA9611. The sequence goes on from NVWX01000044.1 coordinate 1,685, forward strand.
TACCCGAGCAGGCGGCCCCCGGCGACCCCTGGAAGTACTCCAAGGGCAAGGGCCAGGTCCCGGCGGCGGCGGGCATCGCCGCTTCCAGCAACGGCTCGTCCGAAGACTCGAACCACGAGGGCACGACCCACGTCTCGGTGATCGACAACGATGGGAATATGGTGTGCGGCACCATCAGCGGCGGAGCGTTCGTAAAGTCGGTGTTCTTCCCCGATCTTGGGTGCGCCCTCAGCACGCGCATCGAGATGTTCAACTGCGAAGAGGGGCACCCCAACGTCGTTGAACCGGGAAAGCGCCCTCGCACTACCCTGATCAACTACATGGCCCGCAAGGACGGAGAGACGGTGATGACCATCGGCTGTCCCGGCGGCGACAACCAGGCCCAGGCCAACGTTCAGATCATCCTGAACACTCTGATATTCGGCATGGACCCCCAACTGGCGGTGGAAGCTCCTCGGTTCGCCACCCAAAGCGTCGAGAATTCCTTCTTCCCCCATAACTATCTTCCCGGACGGTTGGACCTTGAAGACGGCATCGCCCAAAGCACCGCCGACGCTCTGAGTGCGCGGGGACATGATATCGGCCGGGCCGCCAACTGCGGCCTCGGCGCCACCGTGTCGGTCCGCGACCCCAAGACCGGCAACCTAAGCACCGGCGCCGACCCCCGCCGCGCCTGCTACGCCATGGGTGTCTAGGTCAAACGACAACGGTCCAAGCACCCAGCCTTCCCAGTGGTTCCCTCTCCCACGCATGGGAGAGGGTTAGGGTGAGGGCCGTCTTTTGTGCAAGTTACCGGCGAATCGCCAGGTTTGGATCGCCTGGATGTCGGCTTCCGCCGGAATGACGGACACGTCACCGCAACTCACTCCTCACCAACTCCACCCCCCGCACCATCGCCTGCAGCTTGCCGAACGCCACATCCCGAGGCAGGTATTTCATGCCGCAGTCGGGGGCCAGCATCAGTTGTTCCGGCGGCCTGTATTTGAGCGCCTCTCTTACCTTGGCCGCAACGGCCTCGGGCGGCTCGACTGCTGCATCTTCCAAGTCTATGACACCCACGACCATAGTCTTGCTGGGAAGTTTGGCCAGCACCGACATATCCAAGTCCGGCTGGGCGGCTTCGATGGAAACCAGGTCAACCGCCGATTCATCCAGCTCGGCCAAGAACGCGTACTCAGACGCCTTGTTCTTGACCACCGCCGCGTAGCCGAAGCACAAATGCAGGCCGGTGGTCCCGATCACGCCTTCCAGCGCCTTGTTGATCGCCGGTACGCCGAACTCTNTGGCGWYRKCGGCRWKSKCYTNGRAGCNNYMCGGCKCSTCSASKWRGRYGACATCGGCGCCCGCCTCGAACAGGGCTTTCACCTCTTGGTTCACGGCCACCGCGTAGTCCATGGCCAGCGACGCCCGGTCCGGGTAGTGGTCGTTCTGGACCTGCTGTGACATGGTGAACGGGCCCGGAACAGTTACTTTGATTCGGCGGGTGGTGTTGGCCCGCAGGAACTCCACGTCCCGCACCTGAACGGGCCGGTTTCGCTTGATTGGTCCCACTACCCTGGGGACGATCGTCGGCTGACCGCTCCTTCCCAGCACTTCGCCGGGGTTCTCGATATCGACCCCGTCCAGAGCGGTGGCAAACCGGTTGGAGTAGCTCTCGCGTCTGATCTCGCCGTCGGTGATCAATTCCACGCCGGCCCGTTCCATCTCGCCGATGGCCAGCAAAGTGGCGTCGTCCTGGGCCGCCTCCAGGTGMTCATCAGAGACCCGCCACAGGCCTGTTTGACGCACCCTGGGAACGATATGGGACAGGGTCTCCCGGTCGATCAACCAATCGGGTTGGGGATAGCTGCCGACCACCGTGGTGCCAAGAAAATTGCCGTCCATCKCTGCTCCTTCGCTCGTTTATCACCCAAACCTGGTGTTGGCGAATAAAAAGCCCCCATTCCGACTCGTCGGGACGGGGGCTAGCTTCTGACGCGCTCCAGAAAGTCTTAGTCGCTGGTGAGAGCTGGTTCCTGGACCCTTGAACTGATCCGGCCGTTGATGTAGTTGTCGCCGAGCCATCGCTCGATGGAGACCTCAGCCCGTTCCTGCATGGTGACGTCGTCTTCGTTGCCGACATCACGCGTGAGGCAGCAGAACTCCAGGGARATGCCGTTGGGRTCCTTCAGGTAGATGGACTTGGCCCACTCGTGGTCAACGATGTCGGTGACGGTCTGGCCTTTGTCGATCAGCTCGATCCGCTTGGCCTCGAGAGCGGCYTCTGAGCCGGCCTCGAATGCGAAGTGGTAGAAGGGTCCTGGGACGCCCAGCCCGTCATTGATGCCGGCGTCGTAGTCGTTCGGGATGGCGTCCACGTTATTGGGCTCCATGAACGCCAATAACTGGTCGCGTCCGACTTCAACAAACATATGGCGGATGTAGCCGCCCTCTTTGATCTTGATGATGTCGCAGCGCACCACCTTGAAGCCCAGAACGCCCTCGTAGAAATCTCTGGTCTTGYCCAGGTCCAGCGTGGAGAGTCCGATGTGCGAGAAACCTTTGTTTGACATATTCGTCCTCCTAATGCGSCTGCTTTAGTATGAAAGTTTAGTGGTTGAGTAATAACGCGTCAATCAACGGTGGTTAGCTGATGTTTTGACTTTGGGAGTATTCAAAGGGTCGTATCGTCATTCCAGCCCTTCCCCGGAAAGGAAATCCAGGATGCTTTYAGAGATGTTGCTTGGCAATCCRCAACTGATCTGGATYCYTGCCTCCGCAGGAATGACGTNGGGGGCGCAGGTAATCTTGTGAGCARATCTGGGTCGGCCACCATGGGCACGGGGCCGYCGGAAATTGTTCGAATGTGCAAATCATCTAAGCAAGGGCAGCACCTCATGGTGCAGCCGCTCGAGATGTTCGACATCGGCCGGCACCAGACATAGCATCACCGTCGTGATTCCGGCGTCCAAGAAGCCCTGAATGAAGGCGGCGCACTCGGCCGGTTTGCCAAAAGMGCACCAATTGTCGACRTCSTAGCCGCCATAGAACGACTGCAAAAGCGGTGCGATACGCTCACGGGCCCGGGCCTTAGCACGGAACCGACTGTTGTCGATGGAAAGATAGATGATCTTGCCCAGCTCCAAGGAGTCCGGGTCCCGCCCGGCTCTGGCGGCGCATTGCCTGACGTAATCGCAACCTCGCGCGGCGCCGTAGGGAATACCCCCGGAAGGGTGGACCCAGCCATCGGCCAAGGTGGCGGCCAGGTTAACCGCCGCGCTGGTAACCCCGGCGACAAAGAGCGGGATACCCCCTTCTTGGACYGGCCTGACATCGATGGAGGYCTTTTCCAGATGGTGATGACTGCCCTTGAAGGAGACCTCGTCCTCGCTCCACAACCGCTTAAGGAGCGTGAYAGTCTCGTTAAAACGGACACCGATCCTTGGCCGGCGGCCTTCCGATATGCCTTCTTCGGGCCAGCGATGCTGGGACAATCCCAYGCTCAACCGCCCGTGGGAAACTATGTCTAGGTTCGCTGTCTCCTCGGCGAATGACAATATCGAATCCGAATTCCCGAACATCGCCGYCCCCAGCCGTATCCGCGATGTTGCCGCGGAGGCGGCGGCCAGGGCGCTCACGCCGTCCCCGGGGCCGAGAAAGGTCCATCCCGGGCTGGTCCGTCTCYGGATGGCCTGTGCCTGGCTGAACAGCGTCTCGGTGAACCATAGGGCGTGAAATCCCATCTGYTCGGCCGCTTGATAAAAGTCGGGAATCTCSTCARAWCRCGGCACGATGAGATCGATGTTGGGTCCGTCGTCCATGAACCRCTCCTCCCGAGGCGAAGCTAGACATGTCAGCCTGGCTAAACCCGCCGTATCTCCCTGGTCGCCGAGTGGGTACTGCCGCCGAATGTGGGCACCCACGAAGAATGTTTGCCGGGGCCGCCCAGAACGATGATCATGAGAAGGTCCGGCTCCACCACCATGGGCACGGGGCCGTCGGGTATCTTCTGGAACCGTTCCATCATGGTCTCGTGGGTGTACCGCTCCAGGGGGATGCGGGCGTTCTGATGCAGCCACTCCCTGATCTCGCGCTTGCCGAAGCCGTCGCCRGCGATGGTCGCGGCATGCTCCGGGCCCAAGGCCAGCRGGGTCTCGCCGCCGGTGTAGGCGTTGTTGGCTCCGGTGATGGATATGGCCCCCGAGATGATGGTCAGGATGTCTTCGGCAGTGCTGCCCGAATGGTCGTTGATGTTGTGGGGCGGCTCACCGGCMAGCACAGTCACCGTGCTCTGGTCAGCCCGGAACCCTCGCTCGATATGCAGGGGCTCCCACGGGTTGGCCTCCTCATTCTCGGCCACGCAGTAGGTGTACTTGGAGGGCGCGCCCTGGGTGGACATGTCTCCCACGCCAGGATGTGCCCCACCGACGTTAAGCTGCACCAGCCGAACCGCCCGCCCGATGGTCGCGTTGGGCTGCCAACCGGGACCGAAAGCGCCGGAACCGCCGTGCAAACCCAGCTCTTCGCAGATGGGTCCGTTGACGATGATCAACGGGGCGCAGGGATGGGTGGTGGCCTGGATGGCGTAGAGGTTGAAAACTTCGTCGCACATGGCCTCGACGGCGGCGATGATCACCGGCAGGTACTCCGGCCGGCACCCAGCCATCATCGCGTTAACCGCCAGCTTCTCCACGGTCGCCGAGCCCCAATTGGGCGGTATCTCGCCGATGATGTCCTGGGGACTCAGGGGAGTCGATGCCAGCATGGCTTCCACGCGTTCCAGGGTGGGCGGCATAATCGGAAGGCCGTCGGTCCAACCACTCTCCAGATAAAGGGCCTGAACAGCCTCGAAATCGTCATCAACTTCTAAACGGCCGGAGATCAGATCAGCCAAATCGTTCCTCCCCAATGATAAGGGCGGCCCTTTTGCGGGCCGCCCTTGATTGTCATTCCAGTGGAGGCCTGCCTAGCGGCTTCCGGTCAAGCCCTCTACCACCTGYTCCAGCAGACCGTCAGCCTTGGCAAGAAGCGCCTCGGCCCGCAAACCGCCCAGGGGGTGTTCGGCTATGGCCATGGTGAGTTCCGCCATCCCAAGGGAACGCCGCTCAACTTCACCCAGGCGTTTGAATCGGTCCGTGCCCACCACCACCGTCCGRACGCCCCGCTTCTCCAGTTCCACTGCGTCGTGGATACTCCACGACGTGCAGGACCCTCAATCCGCCAGGCCGACGATCACCGCTTGTACGGAACCGGCCAACTCGTCGAGCACTTCATCTGTGGCGGGCAGGGAAGCCGTGGGCTTGCGCTTGTAGACCACGTCCGCGATCTCGTATTTCTCCCGCAGCAGCTTTTCGAGGCGTTCGAAAAGCAGGTCGCCGTTGGGCTTGCTGTTCCAGAGGAAGCCAAGGGACTGCCCGCCGAGGCTGTCCAGCGCCGGGGCCATGGCTTGCACCATCTCTCTGGGCGCGGCCGTGGGGTCGAGGACGATCAGTTTGGCTTTTCCGGTTGTGGTCATGGGTTACCTTCGCCCGGCCAGTTTCGARCCTGATATTACTTGAAGGCTAGGGCCTGCCGATTTTCATGTCAAGCAGAYCCGGCAGCTTCCTTATGGCGCCTTGAAGAACGGTGACGGCATGGGGCCCACCGGCACTTCGATCAGTACCGGGGCGTCCAGGGTCAACGCCTTTTTTAGAGTGGCCTCCAACTCGGCCGGTCCGTTGGCCAGGAAWCCCCTGGCACCGTAGGCCTCGGCCAGCTTGACGAAGTCTGGGTTGTGCAGATCGGCTCCAATGGTCCGGCCGTTGAACTGGTTCATCTGGTCGCGCTTCACGTTCCCGTAGGCGTTGTCGTTGAAGACCACCACGACCACGTTGATATTGTGCGCCACGGCCGTGGACATCTCCTGGGAGTTGAACATGAAGCCGCCGTCGCCCGAAAGGCAGACCACGGCCTTGTCCGGCTGGGCGACCTTGGCGCCCAAAGCGGTGGGGTAGGCGTAGCCCAAGTTTCCAGAATATGAAGAGGTGATGAAGGTCCGGGGCTCGTAGACCGGGTAGTGGGCCCGGCTGTAGTAGCCCAATTGGGTCATACCAGAGATCAAGATGCTGTCCTCGGGTAGGGCGCGGCGGACCGCTTCCAGCAGCTCCCCTTGAGGCTCGACTTTGATGATGTCCTCTGACCGCTGGGYTTTCTGCGCCGCAACTTCGGCGGTTCGGTCGGCCTTGGCCTGGGTCTTGGATGAAAGGGCGGTGAGCAGGTCTTCCATCGTAAGGCGGGCGTCGCCCTCCACCCTGAGGGTGTTCTCGTAATGGCGGCCGATCTCTTCGGGGTCAACGTCGATCTGGATGACTTGCTGGCCGTCGATCCATTGGGACGTGACCAGCCTGGTGCCCACGGCCAGKATGACGTCGTGGCCGGACTGTTCTCTGGCGATGGTGTCGTTACGCAGCCAAAGCGCTCCCAGGGCCAGGGGATGGTGGTCGGAGATGGCGCCCTTGCCCTCAGCGGTGGTGACCACCGGGGCCTGGAGAAATTCAGCCAGCTTGGTCAATGCCTCCGTGCCCTGTGCGGAGATCACGCCGCCGCCGGCCCAGATCAGCGGGTTGGACGCGCCGGCCAGGGCTGCCGCCGCCGCTTCGATCTGTTCTTTGCTGGCCGCTTTTGGCTGCGGCGCTTCGGGCTCCAGGAGTTCCACATCGGCCACTTCCGCCAGCGTCTCCGGGGGAATCTCGATCTCAACCGGACGAGGCCGGCCGTTCTTGAGATGATGGAAGGCCTGGTGCACCGCCTCGGGGACTTCGGCMGGGTCCATGATGCGGTGGGCCCATTTGGTGACCGGGCGGATGGCGTCAAGTTGGTCGTTCACCTCGTGGAGCATGCCGCGGTCTCCGCCAATCTCGTCACGCTCGATCTGTCCGCAGACCACYAGCACCGGCGAGGACGCCGAGTAGGCGGTGGAGACACCTGCCGAAGCGTTCAGCAGGCCGGGTCCRGGCACCATCATCGCGGTGCCGATCTCGCCGCTGGCACGGGCGTAGCCATCGGCCATGTAGGCGGTGGCCTGCTCATGGCGGACCGTGATGAACCGGATGCCGGGCTCGTCATAAAGGCCGTCCATCATGTGGTAGAGCTGGACTCCGGGAAGCCCGAATATCACTCGGACGCCCTCGCGGTATAGGGACTTTGCCAACGCCTGGCCGCCGGTCATCTTAACCATTTTTTCTATTCCTTGTGTTTGATCTCATCGGTTGATTCTTGTCACTCTATCTTGACTATGGAGTGTTGAACTGCACCAGTATGCCATCCGGGTCGCGGACATAGATGCTCCGAATCTCGCCGTTGGCATCGGTGTAGGACTCCCTGGGCCCGGCCAGAGGGTACCCTTTGGCCACCAATTCGTCGGCCAAGCCAGCCACGTCGGTAACGCCAAAGGATATGTGGCTGATGCCCACTTGGTCAAGCATGATGGGCGTACCATCGGRCCTCTCGCCCGGATGGCTGGTTAGCGTCAGGGTGGGAGTGGCGYCATCGCCGTAGGCTAGGCTAACCCAGTGGCGGGTATTGCGTTCCAGGGCGTAGTYATCCAGCCGCGCCGTTTGGGCGCCGCCCTCGGTGATATCGGTGATCTTCTCGCCGATGACCTTCATTCCCAGGGCGTCCCGGTAAAACTTCAATGATTCTGCCATATCCCGGACACACACGCCGATGTGGGTCACGCAGGTTGCTTCCATGTTTCAGTCTCCTAGATTTAAGGGGCTGCCCTAGGGCTCTACCCGAAGATAAAGTCCCCGATGGCGGTGAAGTACTCGTCCAGACCCTTGAAGAGCAGGTCGTTATGGCCCGCTCCGGGAATCACCAGYATCTTTTTCTCGGTGGACGCGAAATTTCGGAACATCTCCTCGGCGTCGTCCAGGGGCGCGAGGGCGTCCATCTCGCCGTGGATCACCAGCACTGGGATGGCGATCGACGCCGCCTTGGCCCGGTAGGCTTCTTCCAGATCATCGGCCTGTTGCGGGCCCAAGCCTCCAGTGAACTGTCCCAGGCTAGGCCGTCCGCTTTCGATGATCACGCCGTTGATCGCCGGGTCTTCTTTGGCGGCCAGTTCAAAGGCCGAATGCCGCCCCATGGAGCGGCCCATCACATAAACCGGCCCCTGATAACCGCTGGCCCCCAACACGATACGCATGGCCTCAAGCACGGTATTGGCGTCGGCGAGCATGTTGGTGAACGACGGYGTTCCACCGCTTTTCCCGTAACCACGGTAGTCGGCGACGAAGAAGTTGAGCCCGATCTGGTTGTAGAACGGAGCGATCGCGTCGTAGTYGATGGCCGTCTCGCCGTTGCCATAGAAGAACAAGATCGTGGGAGCGCTATTGCCGTAGGGGAAAAACCKGCAGGACAGACCGATGTCGTCGCCGACRTTCACSGTRTAGTCCTGCACMCCCTCGGGAGTGGGYGTCCAGCCCTGCCGTGGGAAGAAGGAGTTYAGGGATATGYTGGGATCATCCAGGGCCGAGTAGTCCACTTGGGCCATTTTCAAACTCCTTCAGGGATATCCAGCGGCAGCCGACTTCCACCATGCCGCCNTTCCGTAGGGGCAGGTTTCTAACCTGCCCTGTTCTCCAGCCAATATCTTAATTTAAACGGTCAGCCCTACCGGCCTCCAGATACAACCATATTGAGAACCGCTTTATACGACAGCAGGGCGGGTTAGAAACCCGCCCCTAYGCTGATTTYCTACATTTCGRCAAAGGATTGCCAATCACCCGAAAAACCCGTCCGCCACGTTACTGGCCAACAGGTCCGCGACCAGTTCCGGCCTTTGGAGCGGCACATCGTGGATGGAGTTCTCAAGCCATACRGTTTTGCTGTTGGGCAATTGTTGCTCCGCTTCGTCAACTGACATAAACCGGCTTTGGCCCCGGYCCTGCGTGGCCGCGTTGCTCTGCTGGCGGGCCGGCATGATCAATACGGGRCATTGTACCTGCTGGTAAAGCTCCGCGGGATGGTGGTCCCACAGAGCCTCGATGATTCGCAGGTGGTTGGCCCGGGTGAGGCGGGCTTTGATGGTGCCGTCTTCCTGCACCTCGAAATTCGCCATGACCACATCGTGGGACCCTGGCGCCATTCCTGCGCCTTGGTGCCGGTTCTGCACCCGTTCCTTGAAATCCTCCAGCTTCACGCCGGTRAAGTCGGGGGGCGACATCTCCAACTTGGCGTCCTCGACGCTGGAGTACCGGGCCGAGGCGTTGATCATCCCGCCATCKACCCAGGCCATACCCTTCAACGAATCAGGGGCGCGAACCGCCAATTCCAGCGCGACGCTGCCGCCCCAAGAATGTCCGACCACCACCGGGGCCACTCCACCCAGGTCGTTGATGACCCCAATGACGTCTTGGGCCACAGTGGCGAAGTCGTAGCCATGGTTGGGCTTGGCGCTTTCGCCGTGGCCCCTTAAGTCCAGAGCGATAACCGCGTGGTCCTCGGCGAGGATGGGCGCAACCATGTCCCAGATGTGGCAGGTAGACGCCAGGCCGTGGAGCAGCAACAACGGCTGGCCGGACCCGCCCCAGTCCCGGTAATGGAAGCTCAAGCCSTCAACTGTGACCAATTCGTCGCGCGGGGCCTGTGGCATTTTAAATCCTCGGGAAAGCCTCATNATTATTCCGGACTCAGACCGGCCCGCCTAGACTATGCATCCGGGCGGGCCGTTCTGTTAGCTTGAATCACGCCGGTCAGATCACTGCCAGATGGCGAATCCCCAACCACCGCCGGTGCCAGCKGGAGAGCGGTAGACCGGTACATACTCCACCACTTCCATGTCCAGGTGCTCGCAGGCTCCCGCAGCGGTGATCCAGTTGAGGATCTCCGAATTGCCGGAGTTCAGGCGGTACCGGGGTAAAGAAGCCAATAGTTCGACGTCTCTTTCCTTCATGCCTTTGATGGCCAGTTGGTCGATCTCTTCATCCACCAAGAAGTGGCTCAGACCGCCGGAACCTACCACCGCCACCTTCTTGTCGCTGTCCCAGTTCTTGATCGCCTTGGCCACAGACTGGCCTAGGTTGTAACAACGCTTGGGGCTGGGCGTGTTGGGCGGATAGAAGGTGTTCTGGGTGATCGGCACGATGGGCCTGATCTTATTGTTCATGACCCGCTTGACCACGTAGGAATAGGCGTGGGGCATCGCCTGAGGCCGGCGTTCTGTGACGATGGGCTTTTTAAGGTAGCCGATCGGCCCGACCGTGCCGCCCGCTTCTTTATTCATATATCGAGACTGGGCGATGTCGAAGTCGTCCTCGATCAACTTCTCGATGAGATGCAGACCGAGCGCCGAGTCCACCGGGACATCCATCTCCTCCGTGCCGTAGCCCCACGAGGAGGCCTTGGTGGCCGGAGGTACATTGTCSCCTTGGCCTCTGGGCGTGAGGTGCATCGTATCTCCCCAGTAGATGGAAAACAGCGGCATATTGTCGTCGAAGAATAGCTCTTCCTGGTCGTCGCCGACGATCACCACTACGTCGGGATCTGCCTCCAGCATGGCTTCCTCCAGGGCTACGATGCCCCTCTGGCAGGCTTCGTACTGCTCTTGGAAGATCTCGGGGGTTAGTCTGGTGGCGATGGCTGGGTCGGCTGTCTCTAGGAGTTCTTCGTAAGTCTTGGTTGAGCCGTCTTCTAGGGACAGCAGCATCGGGTTGGTCTTGTCGCGGGCTGCGTAGTCACTCCACATGCTGCCCGGCAGGCTCAACATGGGGCTATGAGAAGTGCCCAGGCCYAATACAATCTCAGCCATGTTCTCTCCTACTGGGTTGCCGGTTCGTTATTCCTATGACCGGCAACTGACCGGCAACGAAAATACTGGATACATAATCCGCTGGAACGGAAGATTTCGCAAGGTCTCGTGTTTATGCCGCAAGAGGAGGCGTCGGGGCTGGTATTCGTGGATACGCCTAGCCCGCGACAGATCGGTGGTCCGGCGCAACCGTAGGCGCGGGTTTCTAGCCCGCCCACTTCCGCAGCCACAAAATTGKTSMACNMGKAMRKKSTYTCGAGTAGATGCATATCCCGGGCGGCGCTGATCAACCCAAGCACCGATTCCCAACAGCATAGCGGGTTGAAAACCCGCGCCTACGGGCTACCGTCATTGYACYCTTCCGCGGAATGGCGGAATCCAGGACACTCTCACAGAATCATGTTTGGCGTACCCAAACAATCTGGATTCTGGCCTTCGCCAGAATGACGTAAAAAGGGGGTTGCCTGGTGGCAACCCCCTTTTTTGCTCTCTATGTTCGTACGGGTTAGCTCAGGTGCTGCCCGAAGAAGGAGATCACCTTCTGCCAACCGTCGGTGGCGGACTCTTGGTGATAGCTGGAGCGGTCAACGGCGAAGAAGCCGTGGCCGGCRCCCTCATACATGTGGAACTCGTAGTTCTTGTTCAAGCGCTTCAGCTCGGCCTCGGTCTCAGCCACGTCGGCCGGCGATGGCCTGCCGTCCTGGTCTCCGAATAGGCCCAACAGCGGACARTCCAGTCCGTCGGTGAAGTCGATTGGCCATTTGGGCATTGCGGGGGATAGTTCGTCGTTCCCCTTGGTGACGCCGCCGCCCCAGCAGTCCACTGCGGCATCGACGTTTTCCAGGGTGCAGGCGCCAAGGTAGGTCTGGCGTCCGCCGGAACAGAACCCGATCAAACCAACCTTGCCGTTGACGTATGGCAAGCTGCGCAGGTACGCCATCGAGGCTGCGACGTCGCCCATAGTGCGAACGTCGGGCATCCCGCCGGCTTCACGGATGCTGGTGCTGTTAGCGGTGGGATCGCCCTTGCCCTCGCGGAAGTGGAGGTTGGGAGAGATGGTGGCGAAGCCGTTATAGGCCAGCTTGCGGGCCATCTCTTTGGAGGCTGCGTCCCAGCCGGGCATGTGATGGATCAAGACAACGCTGCCAACTGGGCCGGCGCCCAGGGGGCGGGCCAGGTAGGCATCGATCTGGTCTCCTTCATGGCCATTTATGAGCACGGTTTCTGCGATTAGTCCTTCGTACGGCATGAAAAGTCCTCCAAGTTCTAACTGATGTCGCGGAATAGGTATCTRTTCCGGCGCGGGCCTTGTGCCCAAGGGCAGGCAGTAGACTACTACCGGTGAGGGGCCGCGTCAATCGGGCTCAGGCCCACGGCTGGCTACCCCGGCTGTTCCCATCGGTGACAACGCCAATGGGGTACGGCTATAATGCGCCCATTCACCCATTGCGGCTATTTTATGTCTACCAGAAACCGGCATCGCCGCGGGTTAAACCATTAGGAGAGTAGAACAACATGGCTCTACCAGAGCGGATGAGATTCGGGATATTCATGGGGCCTTTCCACCGGGTTGGTGAAAACCCCACGTTGGCCATGGACCGGGACTTGGAATTGGTGCAGTGGCTGGACCACCTAGGCTATGACGAAGCCTGGATCGGCGAGCATCACAGCGCGGGTTGGGAGACGATCTCCTCCCCAGAGATATTCATCGCCGTGGCGGCRGACCGCACCAAGCACATCAAACTGGGCACCGGCGTGATCAGCCTGCCCTACCACCATCCCTTCATGGTGGCCAACCGCATGGTGCAGCTTGACCACATGACTCACGGCCGGGTGATGCTGGGCGTAGGGCCCGGCGCGCTGCCTGGAGACGCTTATATGTTGGGCATCGACCCCACGACGCAGCGCCAGCGCATGGACGAAGCTTTCGGCATCGTCTTRCGGCTGATGACTGAGACCGAACCCATCACYTACAAGAGCGAATGGTTCGAACTCCGGGATGCCATGCTCCAACTCCGYCCCTACACCAAGCCCCACATGCACATCTCGGTGGCCTCGGTGCAGTCTCCGGCTGGAGTAGCCCTGGCCGGCAAGTACGGCGCGTCGGTGCTGACCATCACCCGGCCCCGKGACCCRGGCGCYCCGGAATCYGACCTKGCMGCKCTRTGGAMCGTKGCCGAGGAATCGGCCGCCGAGCACAACAAGGTGGTCAACCGGGACGACTGGCGATTGGTGATCCCCGTGCACATCGCCGAGACCCGGAAAGAAGCCTTCGCGCAGGCAAGACTGGGCGCGGGCCGCTACCAGGCTGAATATTTCGAGCACACTATGGGCCGGGACCCGGTNAYCKRMSGYSCCYCGNGASMAGATCRTYGAYKMCATGGTRGACMACRRCMMSTGGATCRTCGGCRMCCCCGACGACTGCATCGCCGGCATCCGGAGGCTTGAAGAGCGGAGCGGCGGCTTCGGCGGATTCATGGTCCAGACCATCGATTGGGCGCAGCGGGAGCAGGTACTCCACAGCTTCGAGCTGTTGGCGCGGTACGTGATGCCCCAGTTCCAAGGAACCACCATCAGCACCGCGGCCTCCAACCAGTGGGCCTACGAGCATCAGGAGGTCCTGAGCGCCGGACGGGTGAAAGCCATCGACCGCGCCAAGTCTGACTACGCGACCCGTTCTTAGCTATGAAAGCAGTCTGGTACGAGCAGAACGGCGGGGCGGACGTCCTCGAGTACGGCGATATGCCCGACCCGCAGCCGGGGCCGGGCGAGGTCAGGGTGCGGGTGATCACCTCGGGCGTTAATCCGTCCGACTGGAAACGCCGCCAGGGGCTGACCAACCGGATCGAGTTTCCCAGAGTCATACCGAACCAGGACGGGGGTGGGGTGATCGACGCCGTGGGCTCCGGAATCGACCAGTCTCGCATCGGTGAGCGGGTCTGGCTGTTCGAGTCGCAGTTCGGCAGGGCTTTTGGCACCGGCGCCGAATACACCGTCCAGCCCAGCGGGCACGCCGTCCGCCTTCCTGACAACACCGGCTTCGCGGCAGCCGCGAGCCTGGGGGTGCCGGCTATGACCGCCCACCGCTGTGTCTTCTCAGACGGCCCGGTGACTGGAAAGACGGTCCTGGTCACGGGCGGAGCGGGCGCCGTGGGCCACTACGCAGTCCAACTGGCCAAGCTGGGTGGAGCGGAGGTCATCAGCACCGTAAGTTCCGACGAGAAAGCCCAGATCGCCCGGGAGGCCGGGGCCGGCCACACCGTCAACTACCGTGAAGGGGAGACGGCTGAGAAGATCATGGATCTCACCGGCGGCGCCGGGGTCGACTTGGTGGTAGAGGTCGATATGGCGGCCAACTTCGCAGTGAGCCAGCAAGTTCTGAAGCGGTCCGGGGTGTTGGCCGTCTATTCCGCGGGCAGCGCTCAGGGGCCCTCGGTGCCCCTCAAGTTCAACTCCAGCAACGTCACTGTCCGTATGGTGCTGGTCTATGACATGCCCGAGCCGGCCAAGGCCGACGCTGTAGCCGACATCACGTCATGGCTGGAACAGGGCAAGCTGGTCCCATTCGCCGGTCCGCACTTCTCTCTTGAGCATCTKAAAGACGCCCATCTAGCCGTCGAGAACGCAGTCATCGGTAAGGTCGTCGTTGACGTTAGCCTCGAATAGACCATGACCAACCCAAAGAACAACCTAGACGGACCGGTGGCCGTGGTGGGCGGCGGGGTGGTTGGTTGTTTCGTGGCGTACTGTTTGGCCGGGATGGGAGTGCCGGTTACGCTGATCGATCAGGAAGGTCCGGGAGCAGGGGCGACGGGRAATTCTGCCGGCAACGTTCAGCCTGGCTCGGGSGACGATGACGCCTACAAGATAGCCTTGGGGGCGGAAAGCCTTGCCCTCTGGCGCAAGCATCTTCCCCGGATCAAAGAAGTCGGCGGGAACGATTTCGGGGACCAGGACGTCCGATATCTCTATGCGGCGGTGAATGAGAACGAAGAGCGAGGCGTCCGCGAAGTCCTRAGCGGCTTGCACGGCGCAGGACTCAAAGCCGAGTGGGTGGACGGCCAGACTGCCAGGGAGATCGAACCCAATCTCTCAGGCTCAATCATCGGCGGTACGCTCCACCAAGAYTGCATCCAGATGGACCCCAAACTGTTCATGGCGGCCTTCGCCACCGCCGCCGAAGCCGAAGGCGTAACTATCCTGCGCCAGAAGCAGGCCGTGGGACTGACGATTTCTGGCGGCCGCATCCGAAGCGTCGCTTTCCAAGACGGCAGTTCCCTGGAGTGTTCGTCGGTCGTCCTGGCCACTGGTGCTTGGACGGGCCAAGCCGTGTCCGAGTGGCTGGGCTACGACCTGCCGGTGGAGCCATATGGACTCCAGAAACTGCACCTGGAGCTGGGGTCCGCCACGCCCCTGAACTGCGCCGTCCGTTGGAACGGGGTGAACATCGTCTGCCGGAGGGACGGCAAGGTGCACGCCGGAAGCAGGTTCGACCCTGCCGGGTTCGATGCCAAGCCCTCCGCCGACGCCCGCGAATGGTTGTTGGCGCAGGTGGCGGAGATACTGCCCGGATTTCACGCTTCCGGCGTCGAGACCATCGCCGCATTCGCCGCTTCCACGCCAGCCCGGATCCCCCTGGTCGGCCGGCTGCCGGGAATCGACAGCATCTACCTGGCTGTTCCCAGCACCGACGGCTTTCTCATGGCGGCGGTTCTCGGCGATATGACGGCGGAACTAATGGTCAACGGCAAAGAGCATCCGTTGATGGGACGAAGCCCGCTGGCCAAATCCGGACCCCGCTGAAATACATCTGGACAGTTTTCTGACTCTAGCCGGCTGGTTTTCGGATTTCATGCCTAAAATAGCATGGAATGTTGCTATTAAGTCAGCGATTCTCTATAGATATAGAGTAGGGCGTGAGTGATTTGGGGCCGTTAACTATCCACGGATAACTGGCATCTTCATCCCGTTCTACCTAATCCGCCTCTAACGGGAGTGACATAGATGGGGGAACTACGGGTCTTGATCGCCGACGACTCTGAATTCATGCGGGCCGCGAACAAGCGGATCATTGAAGACCAGTCCAGCATGCAGATCGTGGCCATGGCGTCAAACGGGGCGGAAGCGGTCTGGAGCGCGGCCGAAACAGAGCCGGATGTGGCCATCCTGGACGTGATGATGCCCAAGGTGGACGGCATCCAAGTGGCTCACCAGATACGGGAGCGGCGCCCCGGCACGGCGATCGTGGTCATTTCAGCGTATGAAGACCTATCTTTCGTTGCCGACCTGATGCGGAACGGAGTGGGCCACAAGGCTTATCTGCTGAAGCAATCGATCTCCGACATCGCGGGGCTCGTGCGGGTAGTGGAAGCAGTTTGCCGGGGACATACCRTGCTTGACTCRGGAATCATCCAGAGGATGGCACGGCTTTTCTGCATGTATTCCGGCGCGCTGGGCGGGGGATTGTGCGACGCCGAGCAGGACCTGCTGGCGCTCATGGCTGATGGGTACGACGACGGCCGCATCTGCGAGGTGCTACAACTTGAGCAGACGCAACTAGCAGAACACTCAGCATCGATGTACAAGAAATTCAGAATCGCCGCGGGAACGCCTTCGGAACAACGCATCGCAGCGGTCCAAGCGTTCGTGGAGCAGATCCACAAAATCCCGTTGTCCAAGGCCTACGATGCCGTGGGCTGATAAACCTGAAGAGAGAAGGCACATYATGGCAAACATTCCGTCTATRAAAGGATGGCGGGTCATCACTCCAGCATCGCCGGACGCGGACACCGGCCAGCCGCACGTTCGCCGCAGGAGAAAGCNWGMCCANGACKRCSCKSYSGSCCGCCGATACCCTACCGCCGGACAAAGTGGGTCTAACTTAAAGCCCCTCGAACCCGGTTGACCGTCTCCTACCCCGCTGATAGAATGCGTCCATCCTGGCAATCAGGCTGGAATCCAGCCTGACGTTCCCGACGACGACGCTCTATCTGCGGGGTTAAAAACACCATGGCAAGAAAGATTTCGGTGTCCGTTGACCACGATATCTGCGTGGGCAATGCAATGTGTATCACCATCGCCACCAAGGCCTTTGAATTGAACGAGGAACGGCAGGCAGTGAGCGCCAACCCCGACGGCGACACTGAAGAGTTGATTTTGGAGGCCGCCGAGAACTGCCCGGTGGCGGCCATCACGGTCACCGACGCCGACTCCGGCGAGCAACTATTCCCGTAATTCTCACGGCGGACTGACCGCCCACGAAACCGGTATCAAGAGCCCTCATTTGCGGCGGCGCAGGGAGGGCTTTTGATTTGGCGGCGCGTATGCATCGTTGATTTCTGAGGAGAAACATGGACATCGGCATTGCTCTATTAATGACCCAGCACGATTTCAACACCATCGACCTGGCCCGGCTGGTTGAGGACGTGGGCTTCGAGTCCCTTTGGGCGCCGGAACACGGCATAATTCCCGTCGACTTCAAGGTCGACCCGCCCTTGGGCCAGCAGGGCGGCGTGCCCAGGTTCTACACCGAAGGCGGCATCAACCACATCGTCGACCCGCTCATCTTCCTGGCCGGGGCCGCCACGGTCACCAAGAAGATCAAGTTGGGCACCGGTATCTGCCTGGTGCCGGAGCGTAACCCCATCCGCCTGGCCAAAGAGGTCGCCACTCTGGACCAGATATCCGGCGGCCGGTTCCTGTTCGGCGTGGGCGCGGGTTGGCTGAGAGGAGAATCCGAGATTCTCGGCGTGGATTTCCCTCACCGCTGGAAGCAGACCCGGGAATACGTGAACGTGATGAAGGAGCTGTGGACCACCGACATCACCGAGTTCCACGGCGAATACATCGATTTCCCGCCCTTGGTCTGCTCTCCAAAGCCGGTGCAGAAGCCCCACCCGCCAATCTTCGTGGGTGGCGAGCTCGAGAGCGCCGCCCGCCGCATCGCCAACTACGGCGACGGCTGGCTGCCCCGAGCCCGCAACACCTCCCAGTATCAAGACCCGGACAAGCTATCGGGCGCGCGGAAGCACATCGAGGGGATGATGACGGCGCGGGACCGGGATGCCTCGAATTTCAATATCACCATGTGGGACGCTCTCCCTGACCGGGAGATGAACCGCCGGTTCGCCGACGCCGGAGCCAACCGGGTGGTCCACATGCTGAATACCACCGACGAGAAATCCGCCCGCGAAGCCATCGAGCGAGTGGCCGAAGCGGTTTTGTGATCGGCGAGCCCCCGCACATCATATGGTCCAACAATATGTAAGGAGTGACACATGACAACCGAGTCCGGTCCCAATTACGACCCGTTTCAAGGTGGTGGCAGCCACCGGTCCATGGTCATCGAATGCGAAGTCGATGATCTGGGGAACATGCTGCGGCGGGCCAAAGTCCGTGGTTTCGAGATAATGTGCGACGAGCCTGAGTCCATCGGCGGCAACGGCACCGCGCCCGCTCCCCTGCATTACTTCGCCGCTTCGATCCTGTTTTGAGAGATGACCCAGATTGAGAGGTACTCTCAATTGATGAAGGTGAACATCACCAAGGTACGGGCGGAGGCGTCGGTCCACTTTGACATCACAGGTTCGGTATTAGCCGGCACCATCCTTGCTGGAGCGCCAAAAGTGGAGACGAGGTACGAGATCGAATCGCCGGACGAACCCGCCAAGGTCGCGGCCATGCTGCGCAACGCCAAAAACGGCTGCTGGGTGAGGGCCGCCGTAGCTAACCCAACACCCTTTGAAGAAACTTTGACGTTGAACGGCCAGCCTTTCAGTCTGGACTAGTTCTAGACGGTCCCCGGCCGGGCTGAGATAGAACCGTCGGCCATCAGACATTAAGTCTGGATTATTTTTATTGACTTACCTCTGTATGTCGTTTATCCTGCCTCAAAACGTATCTGACCTATAATCGGCATAGTGACTAGATTACTGGTCGATTTGCGCGCTTTTCGCCCATTTGGACCACCCAGAAAATCGTAGTATTAGGGGAGGGATCATGACCAAACACCGGATATTCCGAGTACCGTTCCTGATTGCAGTGCTGACCGCAATGATGCTTGTCGTAGCGGTCGCATGCGGGTCTTCTGCGGAACCGACCGCCGCGCCAGCAGCGCCGACCCAGGCGTCAGGCGGTGGATCCTCTGCAACCAGCGTGCCAGCCCCCACTGCGATGGCCTCTACCGAGGTTCCGGCTATGGTGAAGCCGGAGGGTAAACTGACCATCGCCATAACCGACATGGGCAACGAAACGCCCACCGTCTGGCAGGAATTCGCCTTTGGAAAAGCCTACATGCGTTTCCTTTACGACGCGTTGACCGGCACCAACGACGCGGGTGAAGTGGACAAGAACAACGGCGCCGCCAAAGAGTGGTCCATGACCCCCGACGCGAGGAAGTGGACCTTCATCCTGCGAGACAACATCAAGTTCCACAACGGCGACACGCTGACTGCCGAAGACGCCAAATTCTCGATCGGCTTGGTTACCAGCGAGGACTCGATCACCTCGTATAAGGGCACCGTCAAAGCCGCCATCGCCGACCAAGACAGCATCACCGTGGTTTCGCCGACCGAGTTGGTCATTGAAACCTCCAAAGCTTCAGGGTTCTTGAACTGGTTTATCTCGGACATCCAAGGCGTTGAAGGCTTGATTCAGCCCAAGAACTACACAGAGTCCGTGGGCAATGACGAATTCGCCAAGAATCCCGTCGGTAGCGGTCCCTATAAATGGGTGGACCAGCGGAAGGGCGATTTCATGGAAATGGAGGCTTTGGACAACCATTGGAGGGACGGCGCTCCCAGGTTCAAGACCATCCTTTGGCGTATCATCCCTGAAGAGAGCACCAGGATCGCCGCCCTCAAGGCCGGCGAGGTAGACGTTATCTCCGTCTCCCGTGAGCGAGCCCCGTCACTGAAAGACGATGGGCTCAACATCTTCAGCAAGGAAGGGGCCAGTGTATTAGGCCTCTATTTCCACGAACAATGGCGGGATAATTCCGTCTGGAAAGACATAAATGTGCGAAAGGCCTTTAACCTGGCCATCAACCGAGARGAGATYTGTGAATTCGTCTTCGCAGGCCAATGCTCACCGGCTCGGGTCTATCCTTGGCCGGACATAGCTCCCGGCACCGACAATTCTCTGAAGGCCGTGGGGTTCGATCCAGTTGAAGCCAAACGGCTGCTGGATGCGTCGAACTACAATGGAGAAGAGGTCGCGATTCGTTCGTACCCCAGGGCTGACGTTCCCGAGGGACCACGGTTCATCGAGGCTGTCGGCGCGTATCTGACCGATATCGGCGTCAACGTGAAGATCATCCCTACCGAATACGCGTCCTACCGTCAGGAACGGCTGGCGCACACACTAGATAACGGTAGTGGTTACCTGGCGGCCCCCAACCGGCCGTTGGCGGGTTTCGTGGGCCTGATGCGTGTCCTGAACCATACCGATGGTACGTTCACATCCACCCACGACCCCGAGATTGACCGCCTCATCGAAGCTTTGGAGGCGGGCATAGCTCCAGCCGACGTCGAAGCAGCAAGCATCGAACTTTACCAATACATGTATGCCCAATACTCGCATCTCACTTGCTGTAACATGAACATATCCTACGCAACCAACGACAAGATCACGTCCTGGGACCTGGGCAAGCGGGTCTGGGACGACGGCTTCACCAACCTGGTCCAGCGCTAAAGTTTAAGACCACCCTGGAGGATGATTCCTTCAGGGTGGTTTTGATTTCGGGTTAGGGACCCCAAGCTGGCCCCATGATCGCATCCCCACCGGAATGGCCACAATAAAGAATGCAAAGATACATAGTTAGGCGTGTCGGAGAGGCCGTACTRGCCCTCTTTGCACTCTCAATAATCATCTTTCTAATGGTGCGCCTCACCGGCGACCCRGCGCTTYTGATGYTGCCGCCKGATGCYGGCGCGGATGCYCTWGWGGACATTCGGCATTCCATGGGGYTGGATAAACCGTTGGTTRCCCARTACGGGYTGTTTATCCGGGACTATGCTAMGGGWAGTTTYGGCGACTCTCTCAGGAGCAAAACWCCRGTATCYGASYTGATYAARGACCGGCTTCCCAACTCCCTSAAGTTGGTTGGGGCRGCGGCCKTGATYGTGCTGCTGATAKCGATWCCATTGGGTGTTCTATCGGCGGTCTACAAAGGCACATGGATCGATACTCTAGCCACCGGGTTTGCGGTGTTGGGTCAGGCGATTCCAGTCTTTTGGCTGGGGATTCTTATGATTCAACTCTTTACCGTAAAGTTAGGTTGGTTGCCCAGTTCCGGCATGGGCGGCTTGGACCACTACGTCATGCCGGCTTTCGCCTTGGGTTTCTTCACGGTTGCGGCCATTCAAAGACTGCTGCGGTCCAGCATGCTGGAAGCGATGGACAGTGAGTACATCAAGCTGGCCAGAATCAAGGGCCTGTCTGAATTCAGAGTGGTCTGGAAACACGCACTCCGTAACTCCCTGATCAGCGTTATTACACTGGGCGGAATCTACATTGCCATCCTAATCACATTAGGAATCCTCGTAGAGGTGGTGTTTGCTTGGCCGGGAATGGGACGGTTGATGTTCCAAGGCATAGTGTTTAGGGACTTCCCGGTGGTCCAAGCAGTTGTGTTGATCTCAGCCGGGATCGTCATCTTTAGCAGCCTAGTTGTTGATATAGCCTACGCATACCTGGATCCGAGAATAAGACTTCAGTAATCATGGCCAAAGTAATAGATACCGCTGCGATTCAACCGGGAAAGGCCAATTCATGGCCCAAGATTTTTGCTGCTATAAAGGCTGCGCCATTCATTCCGTTGTCCATCATAGTGGTGTTCGTTCTTGCAGCCATTCTGGCTGACTTGGTCACGTTTCATGATGCGTACCAAGTTAGTCTACGTGATCGGCTGATTCCGCCGTTTTGGCAAGATGGCGGCTCATTGTCTCATCCCTTGGGGACCGATCCCCTTGGCCGCGACGTGCTCACTCGCATCATATACGGGGCACGGATTTCAATCATCATCGCTGGCGCGGCATTGGCCATCGGCGGTGGTTTCGGGACCTTGGTTGGACTAACCGCCGGATATTACGGCGGCAAGATAGATACCATCCTGATGCGGTTTGCCGATATCACCTTGGCCTTCCCGCTGATACTCTTCGCCATCCTTCTGGTAATGGTCCTGGGCCCGAGCATGATGAACGTCATCATCGCCATAACTCTGGTGCTCTGGGCCCGCTACGCTCGTGTCATTCGAGGCGAGGTTCTGGGCTTGATGCAGCGTGACTTCATCGCCCGGGCCAGGGTTTCCGGGGCTTCTGACTGGCGGATCATGATGCGGCATCTCCTGCCCAATGTGATGCCGACCCTGATYGTTCTCCTCACACTCCAGGTTGGCTGGGTCATAATCGTTGAGGCATCTTTGAGCTTCCTCGGCGCCGGCATTCCACCCCCAACCCCGGCCTGGGGCGGCATGTTGGCAGAAGGACGCGARTATGTTTCCACCGCCTGGTGGGTTACCACCGCGCCGGGTGTGGCAATCATGCTGGTTGTGCTGGCGTTCAACCTCTGCGGGGACTGGTTGCGGGAAAAACTAGACCCCAAGCAACGCAGCATCTAGCCCCGAACGCGCGGGCATCAGGCGGTTTTCCTTTCAAAAAACAACCGCTCGAAAAGCAACGGCGCACTCTTCGCGAGTGCGCCGTTTGATTTTGGATGGTATAGAGGCCTGAAGCTAATCGTAGAGGTGGCAGGACAGCAGGTGACCGCTACTCACCTCTTTCAAAACCGGCTCGTCCACGGAGCAGCGGTCCATGGCGAAGGGGCATCTGGGGTGGAAGTTACAGCCCGACGGCGGGTTGATCGGCGAAGGGACCTCTCCCGTTAGCACTATCTCATCGCCAATGTCATCCGGGTGGGCCGGCAAGGCCGCAGAGAAGAGGGCCTTGGTGTAGGGGTGCAGCGGGTTGTTGTAAAGCTCCTCAGTGGGGCTATACTCAACAATCTTCCCCAGGTACATCACCGCCGTCTGTTGCGCCATGTAGCGCACCGTGGCCAGGTTATGCGCCACCAACAAGAAAGCCACGCCGGTCTCGGCTTGCAGGTCTACCAAAAGGTTCATCACCTGGGCTCGAATCGAAACGTCCAGCGCAGACACCGGCTCGTCTAGGATGATCAGCTTTGGGGACGAAGCCAAGGCGCTGGCTACAGCTACCCGTTGTCTCTGGCCTCCGCTAAACTCATGGGGATAGAGTTCGGCTTGGTCAGGCGCCAGACCCACCTGCTCCATCACTTCACGGACCTTGTCGTAGGCCTCTTTGGCGGTCACATCCTGGTTGACTACCAGGGCCTCTGAAACGATGTCTTTRACCTTCATCCTGGGACTCAGCGATGACCATGGGTCCTGGAAGACCGCCTGTACCTTAGAGCGGAAATCTTTCATTTCCGGCCCTCTGAACGTCTGGATGTCTTTTCCTTCCAGGTAGATCTGCCCTCCGGTCGGCTCTTCCAAACGCAGGAGCAACTTGGACGTGGTGGTCTTGCCGCAGCCCGATTCGCCCACCAGACCCAGTGTCTCCCCCTCGTTGATGGTGAAACTTATGCCGTCGACCGCGCGCACGTGCCCCACGGTCTTCATCAAGATCAAACCTTTGGTCACGGGGAAGTACTTTTCCAGGTTCTCGGCCCTTAATAGCTCTGTGGCCAAAGTAGTCCTCCAGGCACCTAGTTATCCCACTCCGGCTGCAGCATCCAGCATGCCGCCATGTGGTTGTTCTCGTGGGAGCTTTCCGTGGGATACGAGGTTTTACAAATCTCTTTAGCGTGCGCACACCTGGGAGMGAACCGGCAGCCCTCTGGCAGGTCCCAAAGCGGCGGCGGTTGCCCGTCGATGGAGAAGAGRCGGTCTGTGCGGTCCATCTTCGGCACCGAGTCCATCAGCGCCTGTGTGTAGGGGTGAAGCGGCTTGTTGAACAGGTCTCTTACRTTGGCCTGCTCCACGATCCTGCCCGCATACATCACGGCCACGCGGTCGCACATCCGGGCAACGATGCCAAAATCGTGGGTGATGAAGATGATCGCCAGGCCGGTCTCCGCCTGGATATCTTTCAACAGTCTCAAGTACTGGAGTTGGATGGTCACGTCCARGGCGGTGGTGGGCTCATCGGCGATGATGACCTTGGGTGACGCCGAAACCGCGATCGCTCCAATCACCCTTTGTTTCATGCCCCCGCTCATCTGATGCGGGAAATCGTCCAGCCTCCGTTCGGGCGCCGCCACTCTGACGTTTCTCAGAGCTTCCACGGCTTTGCGGAGAATCTCACCGCGGCTCGATTTCCCGTGCGCGCCCAGCGCCTCGGCCAACTGGTTGCCGATGGTGAACACCGGGTTCAACGAMGTCTGAGGRTCCTGGAGAATCATTGAGATCTTTCGGCCCCGCACCTCCCGCATCTCTCTGTCGGAGATCTGGACCAGATCTTCGCCGTCCAAGATCACTTCCCCGGAAACGATGCGGGCCGCAGGCTTGGGGACGAGCCTCAGCAGCGAGAGCGCCGTCATGGTCTTGCCGCAGCCCGACTCACCCACGATTCCGAGGGTTTCACCCTCATGGATCTTGAAGCTCACGCCGTCAACCGCCTTGGTGACACCCCTTCGGTTGAAGAAGTACGTATGCAGGTCGKTTACTTCWAATACAACGTCTTTTTCTGGCATATAAAATCGCTCAGGATGGCCTAGTTATCAAGTTCACGGCGAGTCTGCCAACGGCACCCTAACATATGAACGGACTTGTAYGCAAAGCATGCTTACTAATCGCTAGCCGTTAGCCAGTCCCTGCAAATGGCGGGCGAACTCGAAGCGGTTCTCGAGAAGGCTGATGTCCATGGCGAAGGACGCAGGGCCCACCGCCTCGACTTTGGAGACGATAATCGACAGGCCGTTCCGCTCGGATGCTTCGGCGAATGCTTCTTCSACAGCCTCGATGGTATCTGCCAAGACCACGTGTTCCGCGCCAGCCTTCTCGGCGATGCCGGCCAAGTCGGTGCCGGAGCYGGTGGCCRYGRKSRRYYYGSCAWCGRMCRRCRKSMKSKYGYKGKCSARYAWCMRKTSMRYCMRGYTGRRCRKSMRGYAGMRGRMSRSSGTGCTGAGTGAACCCAGGTTCATCAACACCGAGCCGTCGCCGTCCAGGACCGTGACTTTCTCGTTGGGCAGCGATACGGCCAGTCCCAGACCCATGGACGAAGCCAGGCCCATGCCGTGCTCCAGGTAGAAGAAGTTGGGCTGGTGGCCCAGGTTGTACAACTCCACCGCCACCGCGCCCATGATGGTCACCACCACCTGGTCTTTCAGCCGTGGATAGAYCGCCTTTAATGCCTTTTCCCGCAGCATCACTCCTCCCACATCAGGTCGCGGGTCAGCAGCAGAGCCACGGGCCGCAGCGAACTCTGGGCCAGGGTCTGGGCCTGCTCTATCTCGTGGGCCACGGTGGCSGGGTCCGACAAATTGTGGTAGGCGATGCCCAGGGCCTGCAGCACCGGCTCGGTGACGCGCCCGCCCTCGGTCTGCCACGGGTCCCGTTCGCCCATCTCGCCCCGGTAGCTGATAAACATCAAAAGAGGGACCCGGTAGAGTTGGGCCACGGATACGATGCCGTTGATGGAAGTGAGCAAGCCGTGGTTCTGCATCATCATGGCCGATTTCCGGCCGGCGAAGTGGGCGCCAACGGAGATGCCCACGCCCTCTTCTTCTTTGTTCAGGCGGATCARCGTCATCTCCGGGTCGTCGTCGGCCATCCGCATCAGGTGGACCAGCCAGGTCTCCGGCAACGCGGAAATCAGGCTGATGCCGGCCGACTTCAGGGCCGCATAAAGCRCCTCGGAGTTTTTGACTGAGACGGGCAACCCGGCGCCACCTCCAAACAGGTGGGCCAATTGTATGCGCCCGTGCCTGGCCGGTCAAACAGGTATACGTTTGCCCGGCCAGTGTTCGCATGGATATACTGCACCCACGAAACTTCATTCAGCCTTCCGGAGGCGCGGTGCAGCCAGCTATCTGGGACCCGGCCGAGACTATCTCCCGCGAGAAGATGGAACAGCTCCAAGTGGAGCGCCTTCGGGACTGCGTCCGGCGGGTTCAGGAAAAGGTCCCCTTCTACCAAGAGCGGCTCTCCGGGTTCGAGCCGGCCAGCAACCAGTCTCTGGCCGACTTGGCGCGGCTGCCGTTCACCCGCAAGCAGGACCTGAGGGATAATTATCCCTTCGGGCTCTTCGCGGCGCCCATGGGAGACGTTATCCGCATCCACGCCTCCAGCGGCACCACCGGCAAGCCCACGGTGGTCGGTTACACGGCCAACGACATCGACATATGGGCCGGTCTGGCGGCGCGGGCACTATCTCTGGCCGGGGTAACCCGGGATGACATCGTCCAGAACGCCTACGGATACGGTCTGTTCACCGGTGGACTGGGGCTCCATTACGGGGTCGAGAGATTGGGCGCGGCGGTCGTGCCGGTCTCCTCCGGAAACACTTCACGGCAGGTCATGCTGCTACAGGACTTCGGCACAACCGTCCTCTGCGCCACTCCCTCTTACGCCCTGGTCTTGGCGGAGAGCGCGTCCGAGATCGGCTATGACCTGAAAGCCGGGCCCCTGCGGGTGGGTATCTTTGGGGCTGAGCCCTGGTCGGA
>NVWX01000045.1 GCA_002746355.1 Dehalococcoidia bacterium
GGTTGATCTTGACTCCGTGTTGTTCCAGGAGACCGGTGAAGGGCTCGCCGGTGAACTGGCTACCCTGGTCGGTGTTGAAGACCTCTGGCGTTCCCTTGCTCAGCGCTTCCTCCAATGCCTTGACCTAACACAGCGGGTTATTTAGGCACCGTCACCTGCAGGCAAATATTATTAGGACCGAACTAAATCACGCGTGATAGCACTAATCGAGACGATTTGCACCAGACTTAAAAACCGGTGGGGGTGACCCTGTGCCAGTTATGCCTCTAGACGAGCGAGGTAGGGGCTATGCGACTAGGCCTGGTAATACTCCTGCGACTCATCAAAGGCACACTTCTACAGCGTGCGGCCAGTGAGTGGGGGAAAGACATTCTCATCTAGTCTTCCGCATTGAACCAAAAAAACCTTCCTCTCAGCAATTTGGGAGAAGGGTTCAATAATTACCAATATATCGTGCGGGGCAGAAGTTCTAAGCTAGATATTAAAGGGTTACCCCCATCTACTTGCCGGTAACTGCYTKTTYKAYTWTYYWAGGTACATRSCGYGCCTGAGTCGTGCTNWRGTTTTTTCAANKWWTTTTTCAAGTTMYGCTTGTACACCCATGKAYAACTATGGATGCAYATGGAATAGTTTTGAGGCTAAAGATGRGTRKTTAGAYACGGTACAATACGCTTTACACGCAGGGGGTCACAGGTTCGAGTCCTGTACCGCCCACCACGACTAAACCAGAGCCGTTATCGTGGACGTAKTGGCCTTCCAGAAGAACCAGATGRCGGTGAGGATAACAACCCTACCCGACYCCCTTATTATGCCTGGCGGGTAAGGGAGATTCAGMGGGATATTGTCATTCCATCTAATCGTTTTCAGACATAGAAACTATGCCGAAACTCCCTCCACTGGATAAAAAANTAAGGTTAACCTTGCGCCGCATGTATTTCTGCTATGCGCGGGCGCTAGCCGTGCGGCGATTCCGAATGGAGACCGCAACGGGCGCGTATGCCCCTTGATGAATGATCTTATTTSAGTCGTTGGCTTAGAAGATATGCGTGATTCGGCTGGCGTTCGGTGGCGTGATTCTAATTTCGAAGTGGTATATGAGGAAGTGTCGCTACAACCATCAATGAAGGCGATCACCACCGGAATCKAGGAAAACGTACACGCGTTTTTCTCTGGTCTTGAATTGCCAGACACTCCCACCGTTCACGACTACCTGGTTCTCAGCCTTAGAAAAAANTGYGATTGATACTTTCAATCGGGACCCATTCTCGGCGCAAGCCTACAAGCGTAATCTTCATGTTGGGTTCCAAAAATGGTCGGGGTGGGGCGACTCGAACTCCCCGGCCTCTTCGTCCCGAACGAAGCGCGCTAGCCACTGCCCTACACCCCGATGTTTGACTATGTCCGGCGCCGAAGCGTTACCCACGCAGTGCCCAGGAAGCTAGCGGGTGTCAATTGGACTTTGTTTTAGCCAAACCAGGCAAAGAATTACGAGAAGAACTGCGTGAAAACGATGTCGTCCCGATGAATCACTTCCTTGGGAAGGGCATGGGATACACCATTTGTGCTTCCCGACGCTCGGGGAGATGAACCACCAAGCATGTCGTTCAAATCGCTTGAGCTATAGTTTACGAGACCTTTAGCAAAACAAAATCCAGACTCACCRTTCGTTAATGCTATGCAATCGCCAGTTTCGAATGATCCTTCTACTCGGATGATTCCTGCCGCGAGCAAGCTGCGATCTCCTTCCTCGACCGCTTGTTGCGCTCCTTCATCGACTGTGATGCTGCCTTCGGCCCGTAGAATATGTGCTCTCCACCCTCTCCTCATGCGTTTGCTTTCCCTAGGTGAAACCAAAGTTCCCAACGGTCGCCCGTCGATAATATCGAGCAAGATATCTCTTTGTTGACCCGAAGCAATCACGAATGGTATGCCGAAGTCCAATGCGATCTCTGCAGCCCTTAATTTTGCGCGCATTCCCCCTAACCCTATTCCCCCACTGCCGGAATCAGTTGAAGAGGATTTTGCYGCAYTGTACATCTCTAAAGGAATGCGCTCACAGATTTGTGGAATAAGTTCTGCAGAGGGGTCTAAATTAGGGTCGCTGGTATAAAACCCACCCACGTCCGACAGTAGGATAATCAAGTCGCTCGAGATTCGTCCGGCTACGAGCACCGCCAAGTTGTCATTCCCTCCAAATGCGGCGCCATTGGTGACCGSATCATTTTCGTTGAYAATGGGAACCAAACCGGCCCTTAAAAAATCATCAATATGGTAGAAATAATTCTTGGGGAATCTGTTTAGCACATCCGGCCGTGTTAACAGTATYAAGGGCGCTAACCGGCCATAGTYTTGAAAGGCGTCCCTAAAATGGGACATGAGGCGAGTCTGACCCAAGGCTGATGCAGCAGAGCGATAGGCTCTAGACGGAATTCCTCTTTGACTCCGAACCGCTGTGGATTTCCGGCCGAACTCATTTTCGATGAGTTGGTGACCCGTACGAATCGCACCAGAGGATACTATTACTATCTCTTTACCTTGGTTGATCATCCGATCAACTTGATAAGCCAAGTGATTTATGAAATCGTCATTCGGGGACCCGCCCTCATTGGTTACGGTACTGGTCCCAATCTTGATCACGATTCTCTTGGCGGTTGTTATGTTATTGCGATTCATTGTTCAACCGATGTTTGGTCGGGATTTGAACCCGCCACTACACCCCATTCAGGCGCGCTACCCAAGCTGGGCTGCATCCTGATATCAAATGGAGTTTGAGCTCTTGCTCCTGGCGATTTTGCATGGCTTTTCATTGTTGGAGCGCAAAACACGGGAAGGCATCCTCGTCCTGAAGAATCGAGATGTCAAATAATGACGTTCATCGTCTCCAAGAACTTCCAYTCCCGGACAGATGCTCCGACCCAAATTGGACGGTCGCTAAAAGGAGCAGGAAGTGAACCCTGATGGTTGTGTATGTATCTCGAAATTATAGCATCAACCAAGAACGCGGTAGTCGGTGCATGCATCGCGCCGTGCCCCGAAAACCCGACGGCATGAACTAGGATCGATCGATAGAGTTCGATGCTAATGAGGGGACTACAATCAGGAGTCCCGCCGTAATAGCCAGACGTTGTATCGTTTAGAACCCCGTWTAAGGCGGGCCAAAACCCCCGAATTTCCTTGTATACTTCTCGTGCGAAATTCTTTYCCCCTACCAGAGCAACTATGAATAATTTCRTCCTNACGGTAACCATCCTGATCTTTCTCACAGGCATTGCGTGCAGTGCACAAGTGGAAGAGTCCAGTCTCGATGAAGGCACCGTTGTTCCAAAGATTTCTAGAGAAGCAACAAATCTCCCAGCTCAAAGCGAGCCAGAGATTCTAGCTACACACATTGCCCTTCGCGTGCAGGCAGAGGGACCGTGGTTAGAAATCGGCCAGACCCAGACCGAAGCCGAGTATCTCGCGCTTGGAATCCCTACGGATGAACTGGTTCGAGAAATGACTCCTGAAAACGAGGAGTTAATCCTCGCGCTTCTGGATATTGACGCTCCGCCAACATCAAACATAGAAGGCGTCCTTGCAGAAAGTAGTCAGGGTCGGGTGTTCTATCTCCGTGGAGAAGACAAAGACATAGTAACCCTATACGGGTGGAGCAACTTCCACTGGAGCTGGGAAAACCCACAAGGCCTCACTTACTGGAAAAGAGAGGTCCGCATCATTGAGGKGGGAGGTTCATGAAGCCTTCGCCCATCTTTTAATTGGGGATTGACGGGGACAATCAGATTTTACGGTCTTTCGATATATAAGCTACAAATTGCATCYCCGCCAATCTGAGAGACTCCCGGCGGTAGTTGCGGGAGCACCACTCCCGGCTTACCCCGAGTTCCTGCRCTATATTCRCCACCGACTTCCGGCCTAGGTAAYGATGTAAGAAAGCAGCCACCCCTTTTTGGCCCGGCGTTGGTCCCATAGTCTCAACCAACTGAAGAGCAGCGGGAATCAGCAATCCGCRGAGGACCTTCTGCTCCCTCCATTTMCCACCCGAATTCTCTCCTTTCTTCTTGACGACCCGATTGTCATAGGACACCCGGGACACTAACCCGTGCTATCCTGTCGCAGCCAGTGTTTCCGAATCCGATACGATYCGTTGGTCTATACGATTTCACTAAGAGGAAGCTAAAATGCCGAATTTCACCTATGGCGACGTCCAGATTCACTATGAGGAAGCCGGGTCTGGMTTCCCGYTTCTGGTTACACCGGGCGGTGGTCTGAACTCYCTGGTCAGTAATTGGCCTGGACAGGTGTTCAATGCCATGGACGAGTACAANAGCGACTTCCGCTGCATCACCATGGACCAGCGAAACGCCAACGGCGGCGAGTCCAAAGGGCCGRTCCCCGTCGACGACCCATGGGGCGCCTTCGCCGATGACCAACTAGCGCTGATGGACCACCTTGGAATAGACAAGTTCTTCTTCATGGGCTACTGCATCGGCGGTCCGTTCGCACTCAAGCTGATGGAGCGGGCGCCCGGCCGGGTCGCGGCCGGCATTCTCTGCCAGCCGGTTGGTCACAACCCGGAATTTCCAGATTCKATGTATGATTCCGGGCGTGATATCTGGGCGCCGGGACTCTTGGCCCAGCGGAGTGATGTGACCATGGAGACCTGTATGCAGTATCTGGAGAACCTGTATCGCGTGAACAATCCCGACTTCGTGTACGCTGTGTCGCGTGATTTCGTGCGTTCCTGCCAGACGCCGATGCTGGTCATGCCGGACAACACGCCGTCTCACTCCTACGAGGCTGCCATGGAAGTTGGGGCGTTGGCGCCAAATGCCGACGTGACCGTGTACCCGTGGAAAGAGGATAAAGATGTGATGGCCGCGACGATAACCCAGGTGCGCGACTACCTATTGGCGCATCAACCGTAGGCTTCGACTAAATGACCGTCATTAGCCGATGGCTAGCACCGCGAGACCCACCGATCAGGCCGGGTCTCGCCGTTATTCGTACAGCCCCAATTGCATGCCTTTGGTCTCTTCCAGGGCCTGCCTGAAGTCTCCCCAATCTCCGTTTGCGGGGCCCTCGCCCCAGCCGTCGAAGTGGACCAGGTCTTCCAGGTCCAAGCGGTCACGCCAACCGGCYGCCTGCAGCACCGGCTCTTTCGTGAACTCCACGGGGTAGCCCAAGCACAGGTACGCCACAGGAATCACATGGAGAGGCACGCCCAATATCTTCCGCAGTTGGGCTTGCTTCAGAATGCTGACCCAGCCGACGCCGACCCCCTCAGCCCTGGCAGCCAGCCACAGGTTCTGCACSGCGCAGCARGTKGAATAMAGGTCGGTYTCYKGKAYCGARTTGCGYCCCAGSACCACTTCGGCCCGVGTCGGGTCGCAGGTCACGCAGACATTGACCGGCGANTCCATGATCCCTTCTAACTTCAGCGATAGATAGTGGGACCGCCGCGGCTCATCGAAGAAGCTGGAGGCGGCCTGACGTTCCCGGTTGAATARGTCTTTGACTTTCTCGCGGATCGCAACGTCCTGGACCATTATGAAATCCCACGGCTGCATGAACCCAACGGACGGGCCATGGTGGGCGGCGCGTATTATCCGGGCCAACACGTCCGGTGGGATGGGGTCGGTCTTGAATGTCCTTATGTCGCGCCGGGAGAAGATGGCACGGTAAAGACCGCGTTGCTCCTCCTCGGAGAATCTATCCGATTGGACTGGCGAATCAGATGCCATGTTTCCCTACTCCCAAATTGCAAAAAGTTCGGACCGCCAAGTACGGCGGCCAAAATAAAAAGCCTCCGTCTCTGAGGATGGAGGCTTGGCSTACAAWWMTRMCCASKCRWTCMMCSRAKCRGMWTYRSKRKYGSGSYWKKYCYWSTKNACTCKYSGWTMYTSASKSWWYSGCKSYTKCYBWYYYTTCCACSGMWKRRYRRTGACTGGCTAACGCCGTGCSCCCCAACGGGTCGGGACGCAACCGGCGATCGCCGTGCCTAAGAACTCCCCAATCACAGTGGCGGGCCCGTGCCGGAGTTTCACCGGCTTTCCTATTCTCCCCGATGGGGTTTGGTAAAAACCCATCGGGACACCGCGCGCKATTCTGTTTCCGYYCGCRAGGTTAGGCCATGGCATTCTGAAAGTCAACGCCGGNCCCCCTCAAACGCCCCAAAACATGAAGGAATCTGGTCTCACCGTTGGGCAACTGCTTCTCCGATGTGGACGTTTCCGTTGGTATCGACGCTCCGGGCTTCAGCAATGCCGAGGTGCGGGCGAATCCCAGGCGATTGCGGKCCTGATTCAGTGTTTCCTGGGAAGCAGATTGGAACTTGGCAGCCTCGGCGTAGATCTTCTGGGCTTCCAGCTCTTCGAGGGCCGCRGCGCGCATCACCTGGGCTTGGGCCATCATCTTTTCGGAATCGATCGATGCCCGTTCCACCATCTCCGAGCACTCCCRTTCGGCTGTGGCGCGGGTCCGTTCGATCTGCTCCGCCGCCTGGCGTTTGGTGTCCTCGATCAAAGTTTCCCGGTATTCTTCGGCTTCCTGACGGATCGCGGCGGCCCGTTCCCATTCTTCATGGGCTTCCACGTGTTTTCGGTCCGCTTCACTTTCCAGGTAACGGGCTTTCTCCAAGGTGCGCTCGGTGTCGGCGATCAGCTCTCCGCATACGGTTTTCGCCGCTTCAAGTGTCTCGTTGGMGATATTCTGGCGGGCGTACTCAGCTTCGCTTTTCGAGCGCTTCGAGGCCGYYAWWRSRKCAKWGYYSWWMSCYYGWSMARYKWRGGACTGGACCCTTGGACCTGATTCCTCGGTGTAAGGGCTGGACCCGTTGGTCGATTTACTTGTATTCGAGTTCTCGGACGTCAATGCTCACTCCCGTTGGGCTTGCCACAAGGTGGTCTAACACGACATGTTCAGGTATCTAGTTTGCCAACGACAGGCATGAATCTGAAGTTCTATGCGGTCCACATCAGCCGGAGCGACGGGGTCTTGTTTGGATACTTGGGAGGACCCAAAGTGGACGTAGGGGTCCGGTTAAATGGACCCGCCGGGCCAGCGGGTCTAAAAAAAGTCGGGAAGCCACCGAAATGAAGGCAACAGGTGACGGGGTGGACAAGGTGGGAACCGGAGATTTTCTTCCGGGTACGTCCAAAGATCGTATCGAGAGGTGCGAGAAGATGTGAAGAGCTTGGTCCGGCCTTAAGTGGCTCTTGAAGAGAGGCATTACATTGCTTTTAAAAACCGTTTGGGGTTTACATGTTAATAAAGGGTCATCCGTTGGAGGCGGTTATATGAGAACACAGATGCTTTCGATAATATCCATTGGTATAACCATTGGCTTTCTGCTCGGGATGGGGGTGGTGGCGCTCCTGCGGTCCTTKTTAGACGGYCAAACACCGGGATTGGAAGTAGCGTTCATGGCCATGGTCGTCTTGATGGGCGGAGGTCTGGTCTACTACGTGGTCAAGCCCGTCCGCTAGGTCATGAGGCCAGCGTTTTTCCGGGTGGGGCCCGTTGGCCGAGTCATCTAGACGAACGAATCAGATTGGGGGAATGAGCGGGGCAACAAAAAAGCCGGCGGTTTCATCGCCAGCTKTTYTGTTTACGTGTCTGTTGGCCGAGGGCCTATTTATCGTCGGGCGGTTCGGAGGCCATCCAGGRTATCTTCAACAACCTTCTCTAGCAATGGCAGATAACYGGCCGGTGCRTCGGCGATCTTTCGGTACACCCGGCTGGCGGCATCAGTGCCACCCCGCCGTCCATAAGCGCCCGATGCCTCAGAAACTTTGCCAGATCCGTCCGCCGGTCCGTTCTCCTGTTCCAAGTCGCCTTCTTCCAAAGTAAGGAACCAGCGAATGGGTTTGTCGTACAGTTCGCATAGTTTGTCCAGCAGGTGGTCAGGTACGGCGCGCTGTGACCGTTCCCAGCGATGTACGGTCATCCAGGAAACACCTAYGCGCTCGGCAACCTTTTCCTGACTTAATCCAGTTCCGTTACGGGCCCGGCGGAGGCGTCCGCCGAGTCCGGGAATGCTAATTCTCATAAAATGCCCCGTTCAGTTCATTGTACTTATACGATTGTCGCAAAGCTTAGATTTAGCTCCCATACCCAGGKCGGTRAGCGGTARGGAAAAACGGGAGTTAGRAGATTGGATTTCGTCAYAACAGCRCYMMATTWTATGAATCGCGTAAGAATTCAAACATGCCCGAAACGGTAATTCCACGAAGTTGCAGTGGGTGCGTCAAGGCCGTTCATCTGCTTTTTAAGCTGAGGACTGCCTCATTTACCAACTGATTGTAGTCCTTGCGACGGAAACCCATCGAGAAATTGGCGTATAGTTTTCTAATAATTGTGTAATGGTTTTATTGCTGGTGTTGGAATCAACGACCTGAGYGTATGGCTTCTTTTGACGGAATGCGCGGCACGAACACGGTTTTCGGACCAACGGTGACCTGGTGAACAACCTGGACGACCGATCTACCTATCTAGAATCAGACCCTTCCGGTCTGCACGAGCGGCTCCAAACCTTACCTGACCAATGCAAAAAGGCGTGGGTCCAAGCTAAACAGACGGATTTCCCCGAAGATTGGCGACAATGCACGGAAGTGATCATCGCGGGTATGGGGGGCTCGGCGATCGCTGGTAACTTGGCCGCCGATCTGGCTGGACCAGGTTCGATCACTCCTATCAGAGTGGTYCGTGATTTTCATATTCCCGGAATCTCCGGCCCCCTTGGACCCGATGCGGGACCGAAGCCATTAGTCGTTGTGTGCAGTTTCTCCGGCGAGACCGAAGAAACCCTGGCCATGTTCGACCATGCCCGGTCAACCGGCGCACCGATGGCCGTGATCACAGGCGGCGGCGCCCTCGCCCAACGGGCAGCCGAAGCGGGTATCCCGGYTATGACCGTTGACGCTCCGGGCGAACCTCGTAGCGCTGTTGGTTATAACCTGATGCTGCTGGCTTCCCTGTTAGACCGGATAGGGGTGATCAGCGTTTCTGACCAAGAAGTGACGGAAGCAGTGGAAGCCGCTGGATCTATGGCTTCCAAAGTTGCGTCAGAAGTGCCGTCGGAGCAAAACCCGGCCAAGTTGCTGGCTAGAGACTTGGTTGGCCGCCTAACTGTGGTGTACGGCGGAGGGAATCTCTCGGGAATGGCCCTTCGGTGGAAGTCGCAGATAAATGAGAACGGCAARTCCTGGGCCTTCGCCGAGTTGTTGCCTGAGCTCTTGCACAATTCGGTGGAGAGTTTCCCCGGTGGCGCTGAGATCCGACAACGCACCACCGCGCTTCTACTGAAACCGCACCAGCCAACCCCTGAGCTGGAAAGCAGATATGCTGCGTTGGGCGAAACCTTGGACTGCTCTGGCATTGAGCACCGCATCATCGCCGGGTCTCCGGGCGGACATCTAGCCCAGTCCTTGTCGATGATCGTTCTGGGCGATCACGTTAGCTATTACATGGGGTTGCTGAATGGGATAAACCCGTCYGAGACCCCCAGCATCGATCTTTTCAAGAAACGGTTGTCCGATCCAGACACCGGCTATTGAGCCGCCGAGGCCGTAATCCGCAGTCAGGCGTGTTGACATCGTCTACGCCGTCGGTCAAAATCCCATCTGATYCCCAGCGCTGGTTAAAAAGGAGTTAGACCTATGTTGAAGGTAGGACATGTCGTGGTCCGGCCCGGTAGAAAGGCCGGCATGGAACCAGTGGAGATTCCGGTGCCCGAGGAACTGGTAACGGTGCCAGGTATTCCCATGGTCAGCAAAGACATCGATTTCTACAGCAGGGAGTATCCCCTGCTTCGCCAGCAGGTCGAGCACGGCGCCGACACCGAATGGGCCCCCAGCGTCGGCACCCCGGCCATGCAGAAATACCACCACGAACATCAAGCCGTGATGGAAGAGTTCTACCCCAGCATGAACCGGACGGGCGACTTGGAGCCCACGGGCGCCCCCACTGGCGCTGATGTCACCCAGTTGATCCGTGACAAAGCCGTTGAGATGGGATATTTGGACGTCGGATTCACCGATCACGACGTACGCTTCATCTACCAAGACCGGAAAGAGCACGTCAAGTATCCCAACGCCGTCTGCCTGGCGCTGGAGCAAGACTTCGCAGAGACTCAGACCGCACCCAGCATGGCTGCTGAGCACGGCCACTACGGTACCTATGAGGTCCAGGCGCCCATGGGACTGCGGATGGTCGACTACATCCTGTCATTGGGTTATCACGCCCAGCTGCACGGCCCCAGCAACCACAGCGCGGCGACGATTCCCATGTTCGTAGCCGCTGGGATGGGCCAGTTGGGCGCAAACGGCCAACTGCTTACCCCCCACGCCGGCGCCCGATGCCGGCTACAGATCATCACCACCGATGCTCCCGTCTCTTTCGACAAGCCAGTCGACTATGGCTTCCACGCTTTCTGTCAGGTCTGCCAGGTCTGCGTCAACCGCTGCCCCGGCCGCGCCCTGATGCGCGAGAAGATCTGGTGGCGGGGCGTTGAGAAGAACAAGCTCATCTACAAGCGCTGCCGCCCGGTCATGTCCCGGTACGAAGGCTGCGCCATCTGCATGAAGGTCTGCCCCATCAACAAGTACGGGGCCAAGGCTGTCATGGAGCATTACATCGAGACCGGCCAGGTGCTGGGCAAAGGCACCCACGACCTGGAAGGTTACACGCTGCATGAGGAGAGCACCGGCAAGTACGTCACCGGATACTTCGGTCCCGGTGAACTGCCCACCTTCGACGCCGACTTCTTCAAGATCCCCAGCGGGACCAGGGAGAACGCTGCCCTCGAGGAGCTCCTAGAGCATATCGAGAGCAGGAACGACGGGCTGGACAAGGAGAAGGACGACGAAGTGTTGTTCAATTTCCGAGACCGGCTGCGCGTCATCATCCACGGCGAGGTCAGCGACAGCACGATGTTCTAGGCCCGCCGGCCAACGATCATAGGACTAAAAAGGGGAGCAAGTTTTGTGCTTGCTCCCCTTTTATTTTGGACTGGTAGCGGCGCCACGGAAGCCTTCCGCCTCTGGACATCCTCAGGGAGTGGATTGTATCGTTGCTTCCAACTGTTGGACGCAGATCGGATGGAGTTGGTGATGGCTGTAGATTGGACCGCCMAAGGAGACTTATTTGAGGGTTGTAATTGCAACCTGCTCTGCCCCTGCCACGTGTCATTCCGGCAACCACCGACCATGGGGTACTGCGACACCATCTGGGCCGTGTCCTTCGAGCAGGGGAGCTACGGCGATGTTGACCTGGCAGGGTTGAACGCGGCCATATTCTTGCATTGCCCGGGTAACATGGCGGACGGTGATTGGACGACTGTCCTATACGTGGATGACCGGTCTTCGCCGGAGCAGGACCAGGCGCTGCGGGCGATCTTCTCCGGGGACGACGGCGGCCCATGGGGAGTGATGTCCCAGTTCTACACCGACGGCAAATACGCGGCGATCAAGCGAGTSCCGTTGGAGATGACCATCGACGGCCGCACCAGGACNATCACCGCTCCCGACCGGCTATTTCTGGAGATGCAGACGCTGCGCGGCGGCGAGGACCGCCAGGGACTGGTAACCATCAACAACCTGCGGAACGTCATCCACGGAAACGAGCACGTCATGGGTCTTTCCAACTTCAACGTCAAGGATGAGACCATGACCTGGGAGTACCAGGGCAAACACGGCCTCTACAGTAAGTTCGATTGGTCGGGCGGCTAGGCGGCGGAGACCCGGTCCAGGTGGACCTGTCCTTCTTTCATCACCAGCCGGATCCGGTCCTTGTCTTGCAGGATAGCGATATCGGCCAATGGGTCCCCGTCAATGACCACTAGGTCGGCGAACTTGCCTGTCTCCACCGTTCCAATCGTTTCTTCCAAGCCCAGGCACCCGGCAGCCCACCCGGTGGCTGCAACTAGGGCCTGCATCGGCGYCATGCCTGCCTCAACCAGCAGCTCCAGTTCTTTGGCGTTGTTGCCGTGCTCCCAGCCTCCGGCGTCGGTCCCGGCGACCACCTTCACACCGGCGGATAACGCTTGCTGGACCGTGTCGATGTGCTGCTGCCGGAACCCTTGGGCTTCGGCTTGGGCGTGGGGATTGCCCTGGGTGGCGTGGAAGGTGAATACGGTGAAGGTGGGCACCAGGTAGATATCGCCGTCGGCCATCACCTTCAAGAGGTCCGGCTCCAACCCCAGTAGGCAGCCGTGCTCGATGGAATCCACCCCCGCCTCAATGGCGGTGCGTAGCCCGGGCCCACCTAGGGCGTGGCAGGCAACCGGCTTGCCGTGGATATGGGCTTCGTCCACCAGCGCCCAGACCTCCTCCGCGTTGTAGGAGCGGGTGGTGCCGCTCTGGGTCTCCCGGCCAAARCCTGTCTGGAAAAACTTGATGACGTCCGCGCCGGCCCGCACCACCTCCCGCACCATGGCACGTATGTCGTCGGGTCCGTCGGCGATGCCTCGGGGCAGGTTGGGGTCAGGCGATGTGGGTTGGTGGTGGCCCGAGGGGCTGGAGCGGTCCTGGGTGCCTTGAGTCGGCGAAAGGGGGCTGGTGGCCAACTGCAATCGTGGCCCCGAGATCAGGCCCTGCTCCACCGCCTGCTTGTAGCCAACATCCAGCCAGCCACAGTCTCGGATGGCCGTGTAACCCGTGAGCAGGGTCTCTTCCATGACCTTAGCCACCCGCAAAACACGGGCGCTTCGCGGCTCGGCCAAGCCCCAGCGGCCCAGCAGGTTGTAGCCGAAGGACGTCAGGTGGTCGTGGCAGTCGATCAGGCCGGGGAGCAGGGTATGGCCGGTTATGTCAACAACCTGGCATTCCGGCGGGAGCATGACCGCCTCGCGTGGACCCGCTGCCTCGATTCGGCCATCATCACTGACCAGGACCGTGGCGCCGGGCAGAGGMGGCCCACCGGTCCCATCGATYAGTGTACCSYCGGTGAGGGCAAACATAAGCTTACCGCCCGCAGGGCCTAGATTCCTTGCCAGAAACGGAGGCCGTTCTCCCGGACGATCTTGCCGAAGCCCGGCTTGGCCAGGTGGACGGCCGCCACGGGGATACCCTCCCGCTCCAGCCGGTCCATCATCTCGCGGCGGGTGATCCGTGTCTGGACAGGGTCGATATCGGCGCGGGATACCCAATCGACATTCTCGATCTGGGCGGTGTTGTGGAGCACATCGCCCAGCACCAAACCCTTCTCGCCTTGGGACGAAATTAAGAGACTCATGTGGCCGGGGGTGTGGCCCGGCGTGGCGAGGGTGGTGATCTCACTGGTTAGCTGTTGGCCGTCCTCCATCAGGTTCAGCACCCCCAGGTCCTCCAGCGGCCAGACGCACTCCGGCGCGTTGGGGAACCGGGCCTCGATCAGGGCCGGGTCGTGGCAGGCCTCCCAGTCTTTGGCGCTCACGTAGTACTGCGCATTCGGGAAGGTGGGTGTGTACTTGCCGTCTTTGGWWRTMAGGTTCCAGCCGAYGTGGTCCCGGTGAGCGTGGGTCAKRACCACCATGTCYACRTCCTCNGGGCNGSAKGCCGTGGGCYTTSAAGTCGTCCAGCARCTCSCCCCAGGGCGTYTCGGSSGWCTGCTTGGGTCCCAGYCCGGTRTCGACGGCGATGGTRTGCCCGTCCGACTTGATCAAGAAGCAGGCCAGATTGAARCTGACGCCACCGGCGGCGCTGAGATGGCCTTCCTGCCCCTTCCAGTCGTCTTCGGCGATGTCGGGGAAGAAATTACAGAGGTCGAATTCCAAGACCCCGTCCGACAACGAAGTGATCTCCACATAACCGATGGTCAACTTATCGTTTGGCAATTTGATACTCCCTGAAATCGCGGTTGTTCTAGCATGTTCGGCAGATTATATGCGTGGGCGGGCACGGTGGCAATCGAGTTGGAAAATGGATTCGCCACTCACTGTCACCCAGAGCTTGTGAGGTATCTCCTTTTCACTGGAGAAATTACTTGGCGCGCATCTGTCATCTTGAGTGAAGCGAAGGATCTACCAAGTTTCGGATAATCAGCCAATGTGCTGGACCGATTACCGAGTGCGTCCACGCGACCCGGTAGATTCTTCGCCGCTGCGGCTGGCTCAGAATGACATCGGGAGGTGGTTGGTTTGAAAGGGAATATTATGGATACGCCCTTTTGGGCCCCTACCCCCGGTGGTCCGCCACCACCCGCCCTTCCTTCAGCACCAACTCCAGTTTCCGCACATTCTCTATATCGGCCAGGGGGTTGCCGCCGACCACTATCAAGTCCGCCAGCTTCCCAGGCTCCACAGTCCCCAGCTCCGGGCCGACGCCGCACATCTCTGCRGCGTTCTTGGTGGCGGCCAGTAAAGCCTGCCAGGGCGTGGCGCCGCATTTGACCCATAGGCCCAGTTCCAGCAGCGCCGAATCGCGCATCGGCGAGATGTCCGAACCCAGGGCCATCTTGACCCCGGCGGACAGCGCCTTTTGAAAGGAATTGCGGTGCTCCTCGGCTGCAGCGTCGGCACGGATCACCAGGTCTGGTGCAAGCCGCTTCTGGGCGGCCCAGGCCTTCTCGTGCTCGGTGGTGGCCAGGTTGGGGGAGAGTTGGCTGATGCTCAGCGTTGGCACGTACCAGGTGCCGCTGCTTACGAAGTCCGTGATGCAGTCCTCGTCGGTGATGTAGGCGTGCTCCACGCTGTGGGCGCCCAGCTTTATGGCCATCTTCACGGACTCGGGGTTGGTGGCGTGGGCCATGACCGGGAAGTTGCGCTGGCGGCACAACGCGAAGGCGGTCTCGATCTCCTCGGGCAGCAAGAACGACTCGGTGTGCCGGTCCCAGCGGGGGCCCATGATGCCGCCTGAGAGGTTCAGTTTGATGTGGTCGACGTCGTGCTTCATCTGGTCGCGGATGGCCTCGGCGTAGCCGTAGGGGCCGTCGCACTCCCTGGCGTGCCCCGAGGTCAGGAAATGGCCGCCGGTGGTGGTCAAGAACTGGCCGCAGGCAAAGACTCTGGGACCCGCCGGCCCCGGTCCCGCGAAGGCCCGGCGCCAGGCCACGTCCATCCAATCTCTGGCCCCGCCACTACGCACCGCCGTTACTCCCGCCTCGATCATTCCGGTCATCAGATTTTGTCCGAAATCGGCGGTGATCTGGGCCACGGTGGTCCCCGCAGGCACCGGATGCTGGGGGTGGATGTGCACATCCCACAGTCCGGGCAGCAGGTAGGAGCCCTCCAAGTCGATCACCCGGTMACCGGACGCGCCGGCCGSCGGGCCGCCGTCMCGSACMTCSAKGATGCGSCCGTCTTCGATGACMACSGTGGCCTGGGTCTTGGGGTCGGGATTCACGCAGTCGATGACATTGCAGTTGGTTAGTATCAGGCGCAAGTCGGGCACTCCTGTAGGTCTAGTTACCTGGCGGTCTATTTAAATTCGATGCACCGGGCGGGGTCGGACTCGGCCAGCACCGGCGCCGGGTGCCCGGTGTGGATGTAGTCGGCRATCAGTTTCCCGGCCATCGGGCCGCGCCCGAACCCGGAAGAAGCCAGGCCGGTCGAGATATATAGGTTCTCGAATCCGGGGACCTTGCCGATGATCGGCTTCCCGTCCTTTGAGAAGGGCATGATTCCAGCCCAAGTTCGGSTGATGGGCAGCCTCCCCACCAACGGGATGACTTCCGACGCCTGGCCCCGGTTGACCTCGATGCCTGCCATGTCGGGTTTGTAGTCGTACCCCACCATCTGCCGGTCGCCGCCGAAGATGATCTCGCCGTTCCGGGTCTGGCGGCCGTAGAGGTGCCGGGTTATGCGGGTGTCCCYGTGGTGGGTGATCTCCGGCGGGTAGTTTTCGCTCTTAGACTCGGAGCTCCAGTCAAACGGTGATTCCATGGAACCGATCAGGTGGAAGATGCTGGGCGGGACTGGTTCAGTGGCCCACATCTGGCCCTTGATGGGGGTGATGGGAATATCTATGCCCAGCATGTCGCCCACCGGCTTGGACCAAGCGCCCACCGCCAAGGCCAATGACCCGGCCCGGAATTCCCCCTGGCTGGAYCGGACCTGCCATGAGCCGTCCTGCAACTGGGTCATCGCCTGAACGTCGTGGCCCGTCTTGATGTCTGCGCCCAATGCCGCAGMGGCTTTACCGAATGCTACAGTSGCTTTCGTGGGGTCGGCCCGGCCGCGCTTGGGGAGAAACATGAACCCGGCTAAGGTCTCCGAAGCCTCGGGCTCGATGGCGCGGGCTTCCCTGGCGGTCAGGAACTCGGCGTGGTAGCCCTCTGTTTTAAGTCGCAGCACACGGTCCCGCGTGAAATCCGCCTGTTCCGGGGTGTGGACGGCCTGCAAGCCGCCCKGGGCGTGGAACTCGATGTCGTAGCCCATGTCCAGTTGGAGGGTCTTGAATATCTCGAAGCTGCCCGCGGTCAGGTACGCCTGCAGGTCGGGGTTACTGCCCCAGCCCAGGCCGCCCAGCCCCCCGGCGTTGACGCCTGAGGCCTCTCCGGCGATCTCCCCCCGTTCCAGCAACGTGACCCGTTGGCCGAGTTGCGACAAGTGAAACGCGGTGGCGACACCGCATATGCCGCCGCCGATTATCAAGACATCAGACTCGTTCGAGTTGGGCAATGGTATCTCAGACCTCTGCAGATGAAAGTGAGGCAATCATAGGCGCGGGCCAGGAATGGGTCAATCGATGGACCGAGCAACGATTCTGTGGTGTTACCCGAATGACGGCTGCCCGGAGGAGCGGGTTTTCAACCCGCATGGCCTGTCGGACGAAACGCTCATAAGATCCATTGCCTACTAGGGCCAGTGATTTTGGTGGGCTGGTGAGGCCATCTTTTCCAACAGAAATAGTGGYTGTGGAAATGGGCGGGTTGAAAACCCGCGCCTACGGGAGAAGCCTGCGTAGTGGTTGGCTAACACAACCAATCTGGATTCGTGYATTCGCCTGACACACCAAAAAAGGGCGTCCCRATCGTTTGGGACGCCCCACAATGCCTAATGAGATATGCCAGCCCYTACGTCGACGGCGCCGGCGTCAGGTCGCTTAGGTCTTTGACCTCTATGTTGGAGACCAAGACTGTCAGATCGTCCATGCGGCGGACCTCAAATTCCATGAAGTCGTCGTCAACGACCATGTATTTTGAGACCACTTCCCAGATCTCTTTCTTCATCTCCTCAAGCTTCTCCGGGGCCAGCTCCAGACGGTCCTGAATCAGCACCAGCTTGAGCCGCTGTTTAGCGGTGTCCTTGGAGAGCGTCTCCGTGGCGGCGTCCAGCTCCTTGCCGCTCAGATTGAATATCCAACGCAGTAGTTCACGCATGAGAGTAGGCCCTCCCGCTCATTCCGACCATTCCCTTGAACCGTGAGAACAGGCCGGTCTTGGGKTCCAGGTCCATCAACGGRATCTCCTCTCCGTCGACCCTGGCCGCGATCCTTAAGAACGCGCCACCGGCGGACGACTTGGGGTTATGAATCACTGGGATTCCCCGGTTGGCCGCCACGATGGTGTGTTCG
Source organism: Dehalococcoidia bacterium (assembly GCA_002746355.1). GTDB lineage: Bacteria > Chloroflexota > Dehalococcoidia > Lucifugimonadales > UBA3495 > UBA9611. The sequence goes on from NVWX01000045.1 coordinate 17,490, forward strand.
TCGGCGGGCACTAGGCCGATGATCTCCACCGCAAGTAGGCTTTCAACATCTTTCTGGTCCATCATGTCCCCGCGCCTGACCATGTCTGGGTCGATGCGGTTGATGATGAGCTTCGGCCGGTGCAGGCCCGAGGACTCCAGCAGGCCGATGACCCGGTCGGCGTCGCGGATGGCCGAGACCTCCGGAGTGGTCACGATGATGGCCTCTTGGGCGGCGGCGGTGGCGTTCTTGAAGCCTTGCTCGATACCCGCCGGGCAGTCKATGAGCACGTAATCGAACTCTTTCTCAAGTTCGGCGCACATCTCCCGTAGTTGTTCTGGGGTGATGCTGTTCTTGTCCCGGGTCTGGGCCGCGGGGATCAGGAAAAGCTCGTGGTCGTGTTTGTCGCTGATCATGGCCTGGTTCAGCTTGCATGTCCCTTCGATGACGTTCACCAGGTCGTAGACGATGCGATTCTCCAGGCCCATGATGACGTCCAGGTTGCGGAGGCCAATGTCGGTATCGACCACCACCACCCTGTGGCCGCGCATGGCCAGGCCGGTGCCGATGTTGGCGGTCGCGGTGGTCTTGCCCACCCCGCCTTTGCCCGACGTTAATACGATGGTCCTACCCGTCATAAGGTACTCCTTTGTTATATCTCGCAAACCGGCCCGCGAAGGGCGCCACGTGGATGGAACGGCTCCGTACATAGGCGATCCGGGGTCCGGAGGCAGACGATTTGGGCTGGCGGCGCGCRTTKACSGGCGSGACGCCYKYGWRSYYKCCGATTTGGAACCGGGACGAGGGGAGCTCCAGGGCGATGATCACGGCTTTGTTGTCGCCGGARGCCCCGGCATGGACCCATCCCTTGAGGGAACCGATCACCACGATGTCGCCGTCGGCCCGAATCTCCGCGCCGGGGTTAACGTCCGCCAACACGACCACGTCGCCGTGGTGATGCAGTGATTCCCCGGACCGGAAGGTGGACTTGACGAAGAGGGCATCGGTGATGTTCCGGTTGCGGGCCCCGTTCTTATTCTGGCGGCTCTTCAGGCTCTCGATGATCGATTCGACGGCACTGAACGATGCAGCGGAAGTCTCAGGCTGGGCATCGGGAAGCACTATTTCATTGTGTGCCGGTAGTTGTGCCGTGGGTTTAGTGGGCGCAGACGCCGCGGACGGCTTGGCTTCGATCTTAAGTTCGCCGCTGTCCAGCGAATCGGGGGCGAACCAGAAGCGGGTCACCCGCAGTCCAGAGTTGGACTCTATGATCGACTTAAGCTGGGCCAGCTCTTTTCGGTCCAGCATCCGTTGGCCGACGTTCATGGTGATGTCGCCCTTGGACCACAGGCCGCTCTTTTTTGCCAGGTAGTCCTTCAGCTCCGACGCCACCGCGTCAAAGGGCGCGTTTTCATCGATAACAAAGGCCACGTCGGCGCCTCTCGCCACGACCTGCACTACGCCGGTCTTCAGCAAGGGACCCTCGTGACCTTGAAGTGTTTACCAGATGACATCACATCCACTCCCACTCTCACTTTATGTCACCACGATTATTCCAGCCGGAACGGCCTCGGCACAACGGTTTATTGGTCACATTTTAAACAAAATTTAAGATTATGTCGAATACTGAGGCTACGACACTTGGCTACAATCTGAGTTTAGGAGTAAAACGAGGCGAGGAACTTGGATAGCGAGGTGAATCTGCCAAGCATCGCCTTGGCAGACCCTTCTCTTCGCTCAGGGTGACATGCGAAAGAGTCCTTCGAACCGGAAATCTGGTCTTGTCCAATTATAGGCACGGGAACATCCTGGGATGAAGACTGCGCCCAGGCAAGCAAACCATCGCGCCGGAGGTATGAACGCGGTTGTACCGCCTAGTCGCGGGTCCCGAACAGCGCCACCGAGCAGGTGAACGAGCCGGGGCGGCCCCCCAGGTTGTGGGTAAGACCTAGGGTGGGGTCTTTGAGCTGGCGTCCTTCAGCCTTGCCTTGGAGCTGCTTGTAGACCTCATAGATCATTCGGATCCCGCTGGCCCCGATAGGGTGTCCGAAGCATTTGAGGCCGCCGTCGGTGTTCACCGGCAGCTCCCCCTCCAGGCTGAAAGTCCCCGCCGCAACGTCTTCGCTGGCGCGGCCCCGGGGACTGAACCCCAGGTCCTCGTAGATGATCAACTCGGTGATCGTGAAGCAGTCGTGGACCATGGCCAGGTCGATCTCCTGGCGCGGGTCGGAGATGCCCGCTTCCTGGTAGGCGGCCTGGCTGGCGCGGACCGACTCCGGGAAGTGGGTGAAATCCCAGTCGTTACGGAGGACTCCGAAGGCGCCCACCGAGAGCCCGATTCCTTTGACCAAGATGTAGTCGTCCCGGAAAGTCTTGGCTATTTCTGGCGTGGTGATGATGGCCGCCGCCGCGCCGTCGGAGACGCCGCAGCAGTCGAATAGACCCAAAGGCCAGGCGACCATGGGCGCGTTGGCCACCTGCTCCGCGCTAACCTCACGTTGGAAATGGGCCTTGGGGCTCATGGTCCCGTTGTGGTGGTTCTTGGACGCGATCTTGGCCAGAGTCATCTTCCCCTCTTCGTAGGGGATGTCGTACTGGTGGAAATAGCGGGTGGCGGCCAGGGCGAACTGGGAGGGCGGTGGCACCGCCGGGTTGACGTCCGCGCCGGCCGGCTCGGCCACGGCCAGGCCGGAGAAACCGGAGTCCTTGAGCTTTTCCACGCCCACGGCCAGAACGATGTCATAGATGCCGGCGGCCACGGCGTAGCAAGCGTTGCGGAAGGCGTCGGTGGCGGTGGCGCAGGCGTTCTCGACCCGAGTGATGGGGATGTAATCCAGCTTGAGGGCGGCGGCCAGGGGCTGGCCGGTCCGGAAAGACCCCACGGTGCCCAGCCAGGCGGCCTGGACATCCTTGCTCTCGATGCCCGCGTCTTCGAAGGCCTCATAGGAGGCTTCGATGAGCAGGTCCGACGAACTGGAGTCCCAGCGCTCGCCAAACTTGCTGCAGCCCATACCGATAATGGCAACCCGGTCCTTAATTCCGCTCATGATGTTCTCCTATTTGCCATCGCCTGAATGCGATTATAACGCCAACGCCCCCATCCTAACCTTCTCCCGAAGGCGGGAGAAGGTACTATCCTCCACCCCGCAAAGGCACCGCTTTCCAGTAATAATTGTGTATCCCGTTCACCACTCGCAGCTTCCGGAAGCTCATCTCCACCTGGAGCCCGATTTTGACCTCCGAGGTCTCACGGTCGGTCATCATGCAGAGCACCCGGCCTCCCGGCTCGAAATCCACCACCACGACGGCCAAGGGCGTGTCCACCGTGCCGGCCAGGTAGTCCAGCGAGTAGGTAAAGATCGTGCCCAGCTTGTCGCTGAGCCTGATGGGCGTTGAATCGTCCCTGGCCTGACACTCGACGCAGACTTGCTGAGGCGGGTACTGCACGTAGCCGCACTGGTTGCAGACCGCCCCGTGGAACTTGATATTCTGGTCGCTCTCCCGCCACAGCGCCGTGACCGAGGGCGACTGGGCCTGGGGCCGCCTCGATGAGGAATCGGTGAGCCAGACATCCCGCCACTTGGCGTAGGTCTCGTAGCTGTCCAGCACCTGGCCCGAGTCCAGATATCCCGACACACCCAGGCCTGACGCGCCTTGGCCGATATTAGCGGTTGTTCGGAAGCCCAGTACATCGCTGCCGTCGCCGTAGGACACGGTGAGCAGCAACTGGTCCGGCGACCCTTCTTCCAATGCGGCCGCCAATAGCATTAAAGGAAAAGCCGCGCCGGTATTGCCCATGCGGCCGAACAACGGGTCTTGCACCTGCTCCGGTTGGAAACCCAGGTGCCGCGCCAACTGGCCGTGGCGGCGGGCGTCGGGGGAATAGAGGGCCAGCTTGCTRASAWNTKKGAMMRMCWGSSCWNCTWWWWCYWRGAAMNCCNAGACNNCRMGTCNNGMYCATTATYYNNTSCNGSMMCKMTYCKAYGRCGAAMCGGTCTTCCCAGGAACGGACGAACCGGTCGCCGGCGCTGCGCCAGGTGTCCATCATGTTCTCGGTGATGGTGTATGCGCCCGCCTGCTCCGCGATGATCTCTTCATCCGAGACGATGAAAGCCACGGCGCCGTCTCCGGAATTCCGCTCTGCCTCCCCTTTGGGAGCTCCTTGGCGGTTGTCGCTGGCGACCACCAGCACTTGCTTGGCCGACCCTGCGGCGACCGAGTCCAGGGCAGATTTCAGGGCGGTTGTGCCGGCCCGGRGGACATCTGTGATATCGGCNGTGAAGATGTCCCGGCGGAGGTCCAACGCCATGGCGATGATGGACGCGCACTGTTTCTCGGCGTAGGGCGGAGTGGTGCTGGCGAAGAGCAGCCCGTCRATCGCGTCCCGGTCGCGTCCCTTCAGGCAATCTATGCCGGCCGCCACCGCCATGCTGACGCTGTCTTCGTCGAAGTTGGCAATGGAGCGCTGGCCGGGTGAGTCCCAGCCGTCAGTCTCCGCGCCCAACCGGTACCTCGGGACGTAGGCCCCGTATGCAGTGATTCCTGCCAAATTTCACCTTCTGTAATAAGGCTGGTCTAGCCTGGATTTCGCCATGCTAGCAGCTTACGGAAAACAGTGTCAACGCGACTGCCTATCCGGGCAGAGGCCCTATTAYAGGCCAGGCGGCTGGAGTCTAAGCCACGTATACCCTATGTTACAATCGATGCCTACGATGTGAATGCCTCGGAGCCTGAATCCTCCCATATTGGAAGGCTGGCCTCCGCTTTGCAGTGGAAGTGAACACCCGTGACCAAGYCTCGATTTTCGTTTCGCTTCATTATTGTCTCAGTCTTGGCGGTTGTTCTGCTGGCCGCCGCAGCTTGTTTTGGCGGTGACGGTGGCGGCGATGAAAATCCCAGCATCGAAGGACTGCCACCTGAGTTTCAGCGCCTGAGCGATGTGTGGGAACTGCTGAATCGGGAGCAGATCGACGGCGGAGACCTGGACCCCATGGTTATCAGCGACGGCGCAATTCGCGGCATGTTGGCCGCTCTAGGCGACCCGTATGCCGGGTTTCTAGACCGCGAACAATTCTCTCTGGAGAACGAGGACATCCAGGGATTCTTCGGCGGCATCGGCGCCGAGGTCGGCATCCGCGACGGCGTGATCACGATACTGGCGCCGATGCCTGATACTCCAGCTGARGCAGCGGGTGTTAAGGCCGGCGACATGATACTGGAAGTGGACGGTGTGAGCATCCGGGGAATGAGCCTCCTGGAAGTCGTCCGGTTGATCCGCGGCGACAAGGGCACGACGGTGACGCTGTTGGTGCGGCATCTGAACAACTCCGAGACAGTCTTGATCGAGATAGAAAGGGACATCATCAAGCTGCAGAGCGTCACCCTTTTGATGCAGGTTGGCCGCATCGGACATCTCCGCCTGTCTGGTTTTACTGGAACTACCAACGATGAATTGAAAGAAGCATTGGAGCGGTTCGAACGCTCCCAAGGCTTGGGAATAGTGCTGGACCTGCGCAATAACCCGGGGGGACTCGTGTCCTCCGTTGTTGATGTGACCAGCCAGTTCATTGAAGATGGATTGGTGCTCTATCAGATAGACGCAAAGGGAAACCGCCGCAATTGGGGCGTTAAATCCGGCGGCAAAGCCCTGGACATCCCGATGGTTGTGCTGGTGAACGAATTTAGCGCCAGCGCCAGCGAGGTTTTCACCGGCGCAATCATCGACAACGACCGGGCGACGGTCATCGGGACGACAACCTTCGGCAAGGGCAGCGTCACCAATCTYTGGCCGCTTAGAGACGGGTCAGGCGTGAATTTCACAACTGCCCGTTGGTTCACGCCCAATGGGTCATTGATCGAGGGTCAAGGGCTCACCCCCGACATAGTGTTGGAACCCCTGGCCGAGGACGAGGATGAAGACCTGTACCTGGACCGGGCCATCGAGATATTGAAGGAAGAGCTCAACGCAAACAGCCAAGCAAARAATAGATAGTGACAAGAAGTGGCGAAGAAAAAGTCAGCGACTCCAACCGCACCGGCGTCTAAAAAGGCGGGCAAGCAGAAACCCGCCGCCAAAGACTTTCGCCCTGTTGCATCCAACCGCAAGGCCCACTTCGACTACGAGATCCTGGAGCGGTACGAAGCCGGAATCTCACTGACGGGCACCGAGATCAAATCCATCAGGGCCGGGAAGATCGACCTCCGCGATTCTTACGCCCGCGCCAGCGGCGGCGAGATGTGGCTGCACAACGCCTACATCGCACCGTACGACCCGGCCAGCCTCAATAATCATGACCCCAAGCGCAACCGCAAGTTGCTGCTTCACAAGGCCGAGATAACAGAGAWGACCGCCGCGGCCGCCGAGAAGGGTCTGACTATCATCGCCCTGAGGGTCTACATCAAACACCACGTGGCCAAGGTCGAGTTGGGCATGGCCCGGGGCAAACGTCAATACGACAAACGCCGTGCCATCATCGACCGGGACATGGACCGGGAGGCGCGCCGCTCCATGGGCGCCTCCAGGGATTAGCCTGCTTTTCTTCAATCCCTGTAGACCGTGGGCATGATGTCCGTTCGTGGTGAGCCCGTCGAACCACCTCTTGGGGTGGGCCATGTCTTTCTTAAGCATAAACTTGGCTGGTGCGCTCCCTTCGAGTCCTTCCCCGGAAGGACAGGACGAATGGTGTTTAGATTCCTTGGATCTGATTGAAATTCCTGTCTGGCCATCGCCCCCTGCCCCCGACCCCGGTGCGTCCGCTATAATCAACGGCTGGCCCCCAAGGCGCCATCTGGAGGAATGAATTGATTCGCACCCTTGAAGGCGTGACCCCAAAGGTGGCCGGCACCGCGTGGGTCAGTGAGTTTGCTTACGTTGTCGGCAACGTTGAGATAGGCGAATACGCCAGTATCTGGCCCGGTGTGACCATCCGTGGCGACAGTCCCAACGCCATCGTAGTTGGGGACTACGTGAATATTCAGGAAGGGTCGGTGGTCCACGGCGACGGCCTCACCATCGAGGACCACGTATCGATCGGCCATTCCGTGGTGGTCCATTGCGACCTGGTGGGCCGTGGGTCACTGCTGGGCAATAACTGCACCGTGTTGAACCGGGTGACGCTGGGCGAGAATTGTCTTATCGCTGCCAACACCGTGGTGTTGGGCGGCACCCAGGTTCCAGCCCGCTCCTTCATGACCGGAGCGCCGGGCCAGGTGAAACGCCAGGTGACTGATCAGCAGGTCGCCCAGATGGCCCACACCAACGAAGAGCTGGTAAAACGGGCCAGATCCTTCAAAGACAGCGGACTATAGCGTGATCGCGAAATCCCCTCTCCCGTCGCAACGGGAGTGGGCTAGGGTGAGGGCCGTTGCTTCTCTGAGACCAAATTAGCCAGGCACCTGAAACAACTTCCACCTACCCCAACCGCCGTGCCACCGGCAGCACCTTGTCGGCCAGGTGTTCCATCACTTTGATGCAATCGGACAGGCTTTCCACCCGGAAGTCGTAGGTCAGCTGGTCGATGCCGATCTCCTGGCAGACTTGGAGGTCGTCGATCACTTCCTGAGTAGTTGCGACCAGCGTGCCGCCGCTGCGCACGTGGCCGCCCTCGCCCAGGCCTATGTCCGTGAAATGCAGGCTGCGCTTCAACGAGACCGTGACTTCAGATACGTCGCGGCCCTCTTTCTTGATGCGCTCCTTGAGATACGGCAGGTTCTCAGCCACAAACTCCGGCGTCTGGCGGGTCGTGTGCCAGCAAGCGCCGTACTTGGCCGTTCGCCKTAGGGCCGCTTTGGTGTGGCCGCCCACCCAGACGGGTATGCCGGGCTGCTGGACCGGTTTCGGCTCAAACTGGATGCCGTCGATGTCGTAAAACTTGCCGTGATACTCCGGGTTTGGCTGGCTCCAGAGCGCCTGCATGATCCCCAGGAACTCGTCGGTCATTGCCCCCCGTTGGTGGTAATCCAACCCCAATATCTGGAACTCTTTCTCCAGCCATCCCACACCTACGCCGCAGATCATGCGGCCGCCGGTCAGGACGTCCAGCGAGGCGAACATCTTGGCTTGGACCACCGGGTTGCGGTAGGGCAGGATGATCACCGTGCTGCCCAGCTTGATCCGGCTAGTGCAGGCCGCCAGGAACCCCAGCAACGTCATAGTTTCCAGGAACGGTTCGTCTGACGGCCGGGAGAACGACCCATCGCTGGTGTAGGGATACTGGTTGGTGCCTTCGGTTGGCAGGACGATATGGTCGCCGGCCAAGACCGACTCAAAGCCCAACGCTTCTGCCGTCTCAACRAATCGCCTCAAGCCCGGCACGTCGGGTATCCGGGGTATCGAAAGTCCGATTTCCAAATCTARTRMCTCCAACGTTKCTGAGGGGTTGTTGTRGATTTTGYAAATAGATRATTCGGCGTGTGAGGGCACGTAGCGTCAGKKSAGTATAAACCCAGCKCACGCCGCCGGACAAAACTGAGGCCATKTGCGGAGTACTGTACACATGCTATAATYCTTGRRACTTCCGCCAGGCACAMTGCAAAATCAGAATGTGCTTTTTGGCAAAAGGCRARAATAGGAGGGAYGTCATGGAGAAAGGGAGTACGACGRTAGACGGCGGCTCAGTAGAGTTTGCGATGAGCTACCGGCAAGAGATAATGGATGATCAGGGTCTATGTTTACAGGTATATTCTAAGATTGACGGTGATGATACAGAGATCTTAAGGTTCGACTGCTTCGACCAGGCTCCACACTATCATTACGGTCCCGAGAACCACAATATCCGTCTGTTCTTGGACAAAACTACATGTGGAACTCCGTTTGGTTGGACTATGGACAACCTTAGGAACAATCTTTCCAYTATGGTCGAGCGGTCTGGTTATGATGAACTAGCCGCCAAGATCAAGGCTTATCCTGTGTCAGCATCGGTTCTAGCAGAAGTCGAATCTAARGGCCGACACTTGATTTCCAATGAGCGCCGGACAGTCACTCACCAATTCGAGCGAATGCTAGACAGCGATGTATTTGCTGTTGGTAACATCCGTATCGGTCTTGAATACCGCTTACTACCGCAGATAAATAGCGAAGGCTTAGCGATYCACGTGTTAACAGACATCGCTGGACAGAACGTGGAATTACTGGCGTTTGATTGCTTTGATAGCGGGCCACATTATCACTACGGCCCTAGGAATCAAGACATACGAATATATTGGGACACTACTACCTCTGGCGAAACGTTGAGGTGGACTATTGACCAGTTCAAAGCCGGTAACATTAGGAAAATGATTGATCGAGCCGGTTACCCAACGGTGGCTAATGACGTGGATGAAAACTTACTCCAGTCTCTGATGCCTGAGATCGAACGACGAGCATTCGAATTGGTGGCCGAGAACAAAGGTTCTCAGCCCATCCCGAATGATCAACGAAAAACTAAGGCACAATTGATYGATGAGTTGGAATCTTTGCGAGAGCAAGTAGCGGCTCTTTAAGRAATCAGAGYTCYWTCCTGATCYAATATAGAGGCGGTTTRGGATWWWWATCCYAAACCGCCTCTATTATTCTTKGCCTTCAGMGACCCTGAACAAACGGTGTGCCGAAGGAGTGCGTATTATCGCAGTCCCACGCCGAGCTTACATCATCGTATATCCACCGCTGACGCTCAGTGTCTGCCCGGTGATGAAACTTGCCGCGTCAGAGGCTAAGAAAACTACTGCGTTAGCTACTTCCTGCGCCGTACCCATGCGACGGAATAGATAATTTCTCTCCACCTTCTCTCGAACATCCTCTGTGAAGATGCCTCGCATCTCGGTCCACATGCTCTCTTCGCTGATGGACTCGTCTTCTGGAGGAACTACCAGCCCGGGGCACACCACGTTTAGGCGTAATCCGTAGCGCCCGGTCTCCCTGGCCACCGATTTGCTCAGGGCGATCACCCCGGCCTTGCAGGCGGAATAGACCGCCTCCCGGTACTCGCCCATCCGTCCAGCGTCGGAGCTGATGCAAACGATAGCCCCGGCCTYTTTCTCRATCATCCCCGGCAGCACGGCGTGGATGCAGTTGATGGCTCCCCAGAGGTTCACCTGGACCTCCCGCTCCCATTCGTTCCTTGGCTTTTCCATGAACAGCCGGTCGACGGTCCAGCCCACGTTGTTCACCAGAACGTCCACTGGTCCAAACTCGGCGATTGCTGCCTCGATCA